>CAVUOL010000074.1:0-149000 GCA_963742995.1 uncultured Ignavibacteriales bacterium | reverse complement strand
TTTAACTGCAACTGCGTTAGCGTTATATACCCCCAACTCTATTCTTGTCAATGTGGGTTATAATTGAAACATTTAATATAGTGTTTATTTTGACGCACCTGACATTTCATCCAAATTAACATCATTATCTGTGCAAAATCTGCGTCTTATTTCATCAAAACCATCTTCTTCGTAGCCATAAAACCAACATTGCCTGAAAGATCAATTACCTTTAATTGATAAATATATATTCCACTGGCAAGATCTGAGGCATTATAATTTGTTGTGTCTCTTCCTTTCGATTTATTTTCATTCACTAATGTCTTTACAACCCTTCCGAGTACATCAAATATTCTTAATGTTACAAAACCACTTTCCCTGAATCTGATATCTTATAGTAGTTGCCGGGTTAAAAGGATTAGGGTAATTTTGTGAAAGGACATATTCATTTATAGAAGTTTTTACATCAATAATCCCCGTTAAAGTAGATGCAGCAGGATCATAAGTTTGAGTATAGTACCTTGAACTTTTTAACGAACCTAAAGGTGTCATTGCACCTCCATTGTTATCCCTTGAATCTCCGACAGATTGAATATAGTAATAATATGCACTCCCCCGCTCTATGTCATCATCTGTAAAATTCGTATCTGCTGCGGAAGCAACGTGGATTAGAGTATAATTGTTTCGTATTTACCGGAAGTTCTATAAATTTCAAATTGTTTAACCGATGGTCATTCTGCATTGCGCTCCCACGATAAATAAATTTTATCTTCTCCCGAACGCACTTCAAATTTATTTGGCGGATATGGTGCTTGCGGACTTAAAAAACCGTTTCCATTGTTGTAATTCGACAATGCCCTTTTAAATGTTTCGAATAATGAATCCTTTCCGGTTAATACAATTTCGTTTTTTTGCTTTGCGCTTATTTGCTTTCTTTTGAATTCCCTCCCAACCTCAATTGCAGTCTCTTTATCAATACCGTTTGCGGCTTCAGCCCACACAATTCTTAAACTTTCTCCAGGACTAAGTGTATATGGACCATAACCGTTACGGAAAAAGCCTCCTGAGGTTCCGAGTGAAGGGTCACCAGATGGTTCGGAAAATTTTCCGGTTGGTTCAACTGCATTAGCATGCCTTGGTGATTTATGACCTTTTGACATCCATGTATATTCACCAGCCATTTTTTGATCGTTGAAAGAATTATTATCTGAGAACAGAGGATCATCTGAACTTTCCCATGAAGTAGTTGCCGGCTGAAATGTATCATCCGATTTGTCTGATGAAGATTTATCTGCATGCAGGGTTACAACACCTATAAATTGAGGTGCTCCTAATCTCCCGATTGTATCTTCCGGTGAAACATTTATTGCGCTGTTCCATATTGGTCATCCGATATTATCATATGCATCCTTTGCAAAAGGTATATAATATCCATGCCATGCATACTGAGCTCTGAAATTTTCTTCCGGCCGGGCAGGTAAAAATCCATCTCCTCTGGTATCGAGCATTGTATTAATCCCCAGCCTGTTGCGTTTCCGATTTCATAACGTGTATACTTATTTATAGCCCGGCCTGTATAAATAATAGAAATAAATTCCTCTTACAGTATTGTCGTGAAGTTCAATATCATCATCATAATCGGTATTACCAGTATTTGTGAAATTATATTCATTAATTATATAATTGTCCTGAAACTCCTGCGAGAACTGGTATATTTTTCTCTCAACCGAAATTCCTAATTGTGTATTAACGAGATTATAAATCATTCTATCGCAGGGTAAATTAGGATCGACTTCGTCTATTTGATTTGGATAAATTGATGAAGGTTGACCATTAACTAATACGTTTGGTTGTGCAAATTTACTCACAAGTTTAAATTCTTTTTGAATGAATTCATGGTCCCCGTTTACTCTTGGTCCTACATGTACAACTTTAAAGGAAATACCTTTCCATTCTCATCCGTAAAATCTTTCGCACCGATCCAGAAACCTTTTGCCACCTGCATATCCTGGTTTTCACTGATTCCCGGCCATCTCGAACCATATTGCTGCTCCGGTTCATATCCTTCCTCTATTTCACAACCCCCTGAAGAATACCAGTTTTGAAAAGACCCCGCAGAGAGCCATTTATTTTCTGCAGGCAAAGCAGGAAAAATCAAACTGTTTCCTTGAAATGTTACACTGGTTGAATTTTTATCGGTAAGAATAAATGAATAATTTAATTTATCATAATAATTAAACGGACCTATATCAATACACCAGATATTATCTCCTGCATTTCCGTCGTTATGGTTCCCATCATCATACATTAAAAACGGACTTTGCAATGCATCATTAATCTTATAAAGGAGTTCTACTTTCTGAATCCCGGCTGTACTTCCGGTAAATATGCGTACAAAAATAGGCTCATTTACATTTACATTGGAATTATCAAAACTATAAAGTACCGGCGGATTATCATTATCCTGACTTACGTCTACTTGCCCAAGCCAGATCTGATTTAATCCGAACCATCGATCGGATAAAAATGAAATCAAAGGTTTATCATCATAGTTATATATGCCGAATTCTCCGTCAAATCCCGGATAGTTCGTAAAATTAGTTGAAGCTGTCCATGTATTACCATTATCAGAACTCTTTCGGTACGTAATATTTTGCTGATAGATTTTATAATCGGCGCTGAATGCTGTCGGTTCGGTTGTTTGAGTTAGTAGCCAAATTGTACCGTTTGATTCCTTTAATAAATGGGGTCTTTTTTCCGATTTTTCATTTTCCGTTATAATTGATTCATCAGACAAGCTTTCTCCTGAATTCGTGCTTTCCCTGTAATAAGTTTTATATGTATCCGTGCTCGAATTATATTTATCGTAAACCATTAAAAAATTATCGGTATCTATTGAAACTTATATCAAATGATACTGCATTAAACCCTAAAGCATTTGCCACACAGGTCATAATGTTATCTGTGCTGTAAAATATGATTATTTCTTCCAACAACCCAGAGTTTTCCGTCCTGCGTCTGGGTTATTTTTGGATATGGAATATAAGCGGTACCAATTATATTTTGAGGAACGGACCAGGTTGCTCCTTGATCATCGGAATAGGTAAGTTTTGTTTTATTATTTGTGATAGTCTCTCCAATTGAATATATGACCAATATTCGACCTGTATTAGAGACTGTCCCGGAAATGAATATTTCTTCTTCCGCATCTCTTTCAAATGATGCAACATATTCCGGAGCTTTCCAGTCAGTACCTTCATCTGTGCTGCGGGCTAGAAATATCGTGTCTTCAGGCGAACTGTTGCCAGTATATAACATTGCTATTTCATTATCTATAAGTATAGGTTGAGACTGACAATAATTTACTTGTGCTGAATCCTGGTACGGAAATCTTTTTAATTTTGATAAATCATTTATTCGAATCGGGAATATTGCAGTATTAACTAAAAATAAAGCAATTAAAAACAAAGTATATTTTTTCATAGATTATCCATGGTTATTAAGAATTTTCTAGCAGAAAGGAACCCCTTTCCCCAATTTTTTTTTACGATGAATTGAAGCTATAATTAAATTATTAAATTTGCAATTCAAATTTTATTATAACAGAAATGAGTATATAATGTGCAGTTTAGCACATGTCTATGAATATTTTTCGTATTTATAGTTAGATTTTACTCATCTTTTTAAGTAAAAAGCTAATATATGCTCCAATTTTAATGGTTGTGTTTTGTGGCACCATATTTGGCCGCATATAGTCTTAGGATATACTTTTCTCTCATAAAATAAATTAAATTAATTTTCATACCCATTCATAGTACAGGCTTTATTCTATTCAACCTATGAGTTGATGAAATTAAATGTTTTGAAAGGTTGTTAATAGCTATGGACACTAATGATTAAATATACTCTTTTTTTCTGCCTTCTTTTACAATTTATTTTTGTAAATTTCTCTTTTCCCCAATCTAATTATCAAATGCAAATTACTAATGGACAATTAATCGATAACTCGACTTATCAATTTGATGTTGTACTAAGTGTCCCTAATAATTTTGAAATAACCTCTTATCAATGTGTTCTTTCTTTTTATTGCAATAGTATAAATAAGGATAATTATAATTTTTCTTTTGTCAACGGATCATCTCAATTAATAAATATGCCTACCCTTGGCCTTTCAGCTAACTTGAAGAATAATAAAATTGAGCTGACTTTTGCCTCGAGAGCATTGACAGACATGTCTGTGAGCAATTCACTTAGGGCAGGTACTTTCAGAGTACATAGGGAAAAAAACAATTTCGATATTAAAAGTATCTTTATAAACTGGAATTTTTCAGGAGATAATGTAACTATCCTAACAGGGAAACATTTTGAGGATATAACAAATCCTGCTGATTTTTCAAGTGATATGATGTTAACTGATGAAAATGATCCTAAGACCCAAATTCCCAGTGATTTTCAATTGGAACAAAATTATCCCAATCCGTTTAACCCATCTACTAAAATTGATTTTTTTCTAAAGGAAAGTGGAAAAGTAAATCTTGATGTTTTCAATATCCTTGGAGAAAAAGTAATTGGATTGATTAACAAAGAATTACCGGCTGGCTATCATAATATAATATTTAATGCGAATAATTTAGCAAGCGGTATATATTTTTATAAATTGAATGTTGAAGATAAATTTAATTCAGTTAAGAAAATGATTTTGAAAAAATGATAAATAACTGAACTTGCATTTACAAAATATCTTCTTTCTCTCCCTCGTTTTTTCAGCATACCCACTTCTTATAAAATCTCTTCCGAATTAAATAAACAAAAATTATATTTAAGAATAATTACAGGTCATTTAAACCGCAGAGTTCGCAAGGTCCTGAGGAGTAAGAAAAATTATTTGATCATTAACATTTTCTTTACTTGGGTATTCTCGATGGAAACAATAATCTAAATGCTTTCATAGAACCTCCTTTTGTTCTACTATTAAGTTGAGTTTATTTTATTAGGACTAATTTCAGGGTCTTTGTATAATTATTTGCCCGGAGTTTGTAGAAATATATTCCGGATGAAAGGTTACCCGCATTAAATTCTACTTTATAACTTCCTGCAGGCTTTTCTTCATTAACTAAAGCAGCAACTTCTTTTCCCAGCACATCATAAACTTTGAGCGTAATAAACTCCGATGTTGGTATAGAATAACTTATCGTAGTTGTAGGATTAAACGGATTGGGATAATTATTAAACAATATATATTTGTTAATAGTCTGGTTATTATTAACATCTGAATTGCCGGATAAGGTTTTGTTTCTCGGAACGTTATTATCTGCAGGCCAGAGATTTAATGCCGGATCACCATAAAGATTATATTGACGCCTAAATTTTCTGGAAATATTGATCTTTGATTTCATAACTGCTTCACCCATAATGAATAATGAATCATCGTATTCTTTATTTATAATATTCCCATCCACTAAACCAAAAGAATCACAGTTGCTATCTCTTGCAGGGGCTAAAACTCCTATAGCGCCTCTATTGTCAAGATTCAGAACTGCTTCGGCAATACAGTCACCCTGATCTGAGGGACCATTATCAAAGTGTCCTGTGTTGCAAGCGCAGAAAATCATAAAACTATATAAATTGTTATGCAGTCTATTTTGGACAGTATTATTGTAAGGGGACAGGCAATCTTCTATTTTGAATATCTGTCTACCGCAGCTTTCTCCGCCTAACCCCTGCCACCCTCCGTGACCTTCATAAATAAAAGTATGAACCCCATTATTTATTCCAGCTATAGGGTCATCATAAAGCCAATCACTAAGTTTCCGGGAGCCGCATAAATTATTAAGATCCTCATATTCTTCCAGAGTAAAGCGCTGTCCGAATACAGAATCAACTGCAGTAACCTGTGAAGCCCGATCCGAATCAAGTGCTCTATAACCATAACTTTTTGTAATAGAAGAAGGAATCATATCCGCCATTTTCTTGATTGCCCGATCAGCATATGAGAATAATAAGCCATTAGAACCGGCTACAAATGTATAGTTATTTCGCCAGCATGAATTAGTATTATATTCATAACTAATAATTTTATTTACTACATTACTTAATTCATTTTCGTTTCCAACCGGTAGTCTTCCATACATCAGGTCAAGCAGGTTATCAGAATCACCTCCGGTACAGGCATAATAATAATCTCCTGCCTGCTCTAATTCACCGTAGAATGGCGGATAGGCACCCGGCACCATTTCAGTTGAGTTATCATCTAAATATGCATCTCCCGCTAATAAAAGATATCCTAAGTGACCGTCACCAGTATGGTTAGCTCTACCATGCAAATAAACATCCTTTATAAAATTGCGAATGCTTTCGTAGTGTTTTAAAGATGGATAAGTATTGTAAACATCATCATCAACTTTGACAATCGCTACATCGTAACGGTTATAATCTTTCCTGTGATTTGCTAATTTTGTTAATGAAACAGAATTAAAAAGACTGGAGTGTGTGATAATTAAATAGTCAATTGGAATAGCATCTGCACCAACAAGTGTACTAAGATTGGTAACACGGGTTATTCTTCCTAAAGATGAATTAACAGTAGAAAATTTGTTCAGCTTGTTCCCAGTAATTACACCGGATAATTTTGTTAATGCACTGATGTTTGCAGGTCTATAATTTAAGGTAGTATGATGCATCATACTTCTGAATATTCCAACTTCTTTGTTTATAGGTGATTTGGGATTAATAAATAAAAGACTGACATTAAAGTTTTTGTATAATTTTATTTTTTTACTGACCGGATTATATTGTACAGGGTATAGGGCAAAACGTACAACTTTTTGTTCTCGTATATAACCCGTTTCAATTATTTCTCCAAAATTTCCTGGAAAATCTGTGTTTGCGGCATAAACAGATTTATTTTCCTCAAAAACAGGAATAAGATCCTCGCTGCCGTCGGATAAATTCTGCTTCTCAGAAGCTTGGAGCCGGAAGTATATTATAATTGGATAAATACATCTCATTTGAAGGAGAAACTGAAATTAAAATATTATCGCAATCAGGTACAGCAATCAACTTTGTAATCATAGGTAATTGCGGCAAGCCTTCCTGCATCATAATTTCACCATCTTGAATTGATAAGCAATTATATTTACAATTAGCTATGGTTTTTTCGGAAATTAAAAGATCATTTATTTGAACGGAAAACGAAACATTATTTGAATTTGAAACTAAGTTTATTACCGGTGCTGCGGTTGGCTGTTGAAATAAAGACCTGCTCTTTTGATTTGAAGGAAATAATGTAGCAGCATAAATTGTTAAAACAAAAATTACTTTTTTAGAATATTCAAGCTTCATATAGCCTCCTAAAATTTTTACAAAAATTCTGAGGCTAATAAAGAAAATAATTAGGCACACTGCCTATCAACCAGATTTCATCTAAAGATAATTAAGTTTCAAATTCTAGCAACCTGGTTTCATTGATAGCAGCCTTGTTTCATTTTAAATAATATTGCTACCAGCTTCTTTAAAAGATATGCTTTTGAATTCTTATTAAGGAATGATAACGTAGAGGGATTTAATCAGTTAGTCATTCGACTAAATTACTAGGGGCAAAGCCAAATTCTTCTTTAAAACATTTTGTAAAATAAGAAGGGCTGGAAAATCCAACAGAAAAAGCTATTTCCGATATATTTCCCTGTTTTTCTTCAAACATTTTCTTGGCTTTTGTTAGCCTTATGGTTCTTAAGTAAATACTTGCAGGCATCCCTGTAAGAGCTTTAATTTTTCTGTAAAATTGAGCTTTGCTCATACCGGCTTCATTACCTAATTCCTCTACACTGAACGATTCCTCGGAAATGTGTTTTTCAATGATATTTAGGACTTTATTAATAAACTTTTCATCAATGCCTTTTAGTTTCAGATTTTTAAGCTGGTCTGTTGCTTTTACTCTCAGATTTTTAAGCTGGTCTGTTTGAGAGCCTTTCTGTGTTTTTGTATCTGCATATTCTGTTTTACGGAATTTCTCCTGCAGCTTTTTCCGAATATTTATCAGGTTCTTTATTCTTACCTGGAGCTCTTTTATATCAAAAGGTTTTATCAGATAATCATCTGCTCCGGTTTCAAGTCCTTCCAGTTTACTTTCCTGTCCTGTCTTTGCCGTTAAAATTATAATTGGTATGTGACTGGTTTTCTCATCATTTTTTAATATTCTTGTCAGCTCATTTCCATCCATTTTCGGCATCATCATATCACTTACTATGAGATCAGGAATTATGGTTACAGCTTTTCTAACACCTTGCTCACCATTCATAGCTTCTTCAACAAAATAATCTTCCCCGATAGATTCTTTGATATATTCTCTCATATCATGGTTATCTTCAACAACCAGAATAATTGTTTTTTCATCCTTTTGAGAATTTACATCTAATCCGTTTCTTGAATCTCCGCTTGAATTATTATGAGTAAAATATTTTTCTTCTTCAATTTGAATTTCAAATTTATCTGCTTTTTCTGCCCTTAAAATCTCATCTTCCTTTAAATGATCTTTTCCAAGAGGAAGGTTAATTGTAAATTCTGTCCAATTGCTTATTTCACTTTCAACTCTAATATTTCCATGATGCAGTTCGACTAATTCTTTGGTTAATGCCAAACCGATTCCAGTACCTTCATATTCTTTTGTAAAAGAAGAATCAACCTGATAAAACCTGTCGAATAGTTTCGGTATCTCTTCCCCTGGTATTCCTATTCCCGTATCTCTTATTTTTATTTCAACTGAACCAACCTCGTTCTCCCCTTTATCAAAGGGGGGAAGGTGTGGAGATGTCACCCCTTTATCAAAGGGGGGATGACAGGGGGGTTTAATATCTATAGATACCGTTATCTTCCCATTCTGCGGTGTAAATTTAAAAGCATTTGATAAGATATTGGTTAATATTTTCATCATCTTTTCCCTATCGAAGTAAGCTTCAATTAAATCCTTCTCCGACAAAATTTTTAAAGTAATGTCTTTATCACTAGATAATGACTCAAACGACAATGCTGTTCCTTTAACAAATGATACTATATTTCCTTTTGAAGCTTCAAGCTTTAGTTTCCCTGCTTCCAATCTTGAAAGATCCAGCAACTGGTTTACTAACTGCAAAAGACGCTTTGAATTTCTTTTAACTATTCCGGCATCCTTTAGAATATTTTCATCGGATGATTTTGAAATTATTTTTTCAATGGGACCGCTTATTAGAGTTAGCGGAGTTCTGAATTCATGAGAAATATTGGCGAAGAACCTCGATTTCATTACATCTGTTTCTTCTCTTTCTTTTAGAACTGCTTCATCCAGCTTTATTTTATCTTTTAATTTAACTCTGTTCAGCTCATAATTTCGGAATCCATATAAAATGAGAATAAAAATAAATCCATATGAAATATATGCCCAGCTTGTCTTCCACCATGGAGGTGTTATAGTAATTGAAATTGAAGTCCCGTCTTGATTCCAGATACCATCATTATTTGACCCTTTTACTTTAAATATATATCTGCCAGGAGGCATATTTGGATATGAAGCATAATGCCTTGTGTCTGAATAAACCCAATCTCTATCAACTCCTTCCATTTTATACGCATATTGATTTCTCTGAGAATTGTAATAACTTAATGCTGCAAACTCGAACGATAAAAAGTTTTTATCATATGTTAATTTTATCTCTTTGCCGATGGGAACAGGTTTATCAAACAAACTAAAAGATGTTATCGCAATTGGCGGTATATAAGTATTCTCTTTAATACTGTCAGGATAAAAACGAATCAGACCATATGAACGCCCAAAGAACATTTCTCCATTGTCCATTTTAACCGCTAATACATTCCACCAATGACTTGATGATAATCCCTTTAAGACATCGAAATTGTTAAATTTGTTAGTTTCCGGGTTGAATTTTGAAATCCCTTTATCCGTTCCCATCCAAAGATTTCCATTATCATCTTCAAGAATATTATAAACCTTATTCCCCGATAAACCATCTTTTTCAGTAAAATTAATAAATGTTCTTGTTGAAGGAATATATTTATTTAAGCCGGTATTTGTAGCGAACCATAATCTTCCTTTTTTATCCTGATAAATAGTGAAAAATTCTCTTCCGCTTATACTTGAAGGATTTTTGGGATCGGAAATAAATTCCGAAACAGATCTATTGTTCTGATTATAACAAATTACTTTCCCTGCAATCGTAACCGCCCAAATCAAACCGGATGAATCTTCATAGATAAGAGTAATATATGGTTCGGTATTTATAATTTTTTTTGCTTTACCGGTTTTAAAATTAATATAGTAAAGTCCACCGCTCAAACACCCATACCACATTCCTTTTGTTGTTTCAAAACAATTAAGAGAGGATCCTCCATTTAATAAATTATATCTAGTTAATTTTCCGTTTTCAATTTTTGTAATATGACTGGAATTATTCCCCTTCAAATAAATATTACCAATTTGATCTGCGGATACGATGAAATTAATGAAGTTTGTAGGAATAACTTGTCCGGTTTTTGTATTAAATTTTACCCAGGGTTCAGGGCCTTTTCTAACCCACAGAATTCCATTTTTCCCTTTAATAACCTGGTTAACTATCCCGGAAAAATATTTTTTATACGGCAGCTTTCTTAATTTAACTTTATAAATACCATCCATCAAAGTACCTGCCCATAAACTTCCCGAATGATCAATATAAAGGGACGTAATAAAATTATTTCCCAAATAATAATCATGAATAGACTTATTTATAAATTGGGGAGCGAATTTTTTTAATTTAGTATCAAAAGTAAAAATTCCTTTTTCAGTTCCTACCCAAAGAGAACCGGAAGAATCCAGGCAGAGAGAATGCACCTTATTAACACCATACGGATTAGATACATCAGGGTCCGGAAGGTAACTTATGAAAGTGTTGGTCCTTTTATTAAATTCAACCAGACCCTCTTCAGTACCCAGCCATAAAATTCCATTTTTATCTTCACAAATTTGGCTAATTGTATATTTTGAAGAAGAAGCTGTATCAACTTCATTTTTTACAGGTTCATGCCAGAAATGAATAAGTTTTCCGGTTTTATAATTAAATTTATCGAGACCTTTGGAGCCTTCTATCCAGAGTGAGCCGTCTTTATCTACAAAAGGTACTTTATAATTATTCAGGCTTACACTTTGACCTTCATTGTTTTCATATTTGATTTTAGTAAATCTGCCTGAATTTTTATTAAAAATGAATACTTCGTTTCCTGTTGTTACCCAAAAAATGCCTTTATTATCTTCAACCATACCATAGACATAATTTATTCCCACTTTTTCCGAATGATACGGCAAATAATTTGTAAAGGAATTTGTCGCATGGTTAAACTTTTCAAGTCCATGTAAAGTGCCAATCCAAAGGACTCCCCCTTTGTCCATATAAATAGAATATGCAGTAGCATTTATGAAACTTGTTGTATCTCCCGGAATGTTAATATAAGAATGAAAACTGTATCCGTCATACCTCTCAATCCCGTTATCAGTTGCAAACCATAAATAACCTTCCTTATCTTGAATTATACTCCAAACAGTGGAATTAGACAATCCCTGTTCTCTTGTAATATGCTCTATAATTATGCTATCTGATTGAGGATATAACATTTGAGATAGAATTAACAGCGCTAAAATATTTATAATAAAAAGGCGGATTAGGACTCTATCTAAAAAATTTAAAACCAGGTATGGCTTTATTTTCATAATCGTAACCCATAAAAACATATTAAAGAGCTGGAAATGAAATTCGGGAATAAGGAGTTTAAGTGAACTTTAATATATAAAGAAAAATTAAATTTGCAAAACTTTCAGATATGATCTTAACATAATCTGTCCAGTATTTCGTCAGTGACATATGAAGCCCCTAACCAAAAAGAGTTAATTGATTGTCTTCCAATAATTATTCCAGTCGTTTTCAGCGTTTTATGGTGAACTTTTATACAGTTAAAAGTTTCTCACTGCTGGTTTCACTTTCTCACTGAAAAGTACTGCCCGCTGTTTGAAGCCCTTTCAGAATATTTCAACTCCTTAAAAGCCGCATACACTTTGAGCCATTTTGTAAACGTATTTTTCTTTACCGGACATTTATTCTATGTATCTACATCGTAGCCTATAAATGATTTATAATTCTGATAAAGATGTTCCTTATCATACTTAATTTCAGGCATTTTTATTGAGGTGATTATGGGCAAGAGATTATATTGGAATTTGTTATATTCATAAATCCACTCTTTAGAATTGATTCTGTTTCTAGAGTTTTTTATAATCATATTTGTATTACTAAATATATATTTTATGATCAATTTTTTTGACTCTGTATTAAATAATAAATTAATAAAAAAATTTAAAGTTGATGAGCTGCTTTTTGCCGAATATAAATGCCCGGAAGGTAATGAAGAGATAGATATATGGTCTCAAATTAATTACTTTGATTTTATTTTGGACGGGAAGATGATATGGAAAACCCCGCGAGGAGAATTTTATGTGAGAGCAGGTGATGCCTTTTTCGTAAAGAAAGGAGGGTACATTACCCATCATTTTTATGATGAACAATTTTGCGATATAGTAATTTTTGTACCCGACGAGTTTATAAAAAGTGTAGTTGAAAAATATAAAATAGGACTGTTGCCCCGCAGTAATTCAGCAAAGGGTGATACAATTATTCCGCTTGATTTAGATGAAACTCTTACTACTTACTTGCAGTCACTATTACCATATTTCCGCAAAGAAGCTTCCCCGCCTGAGTCTTTATTAAAACTAAAATTTGAAGAATTATTGGTTAATATTTTAACCGGTAATAATAATTTTCCGGTTATAAATTACTGCAGGGAAATTTGCTTGAGCAGTAAGGTCTCAATTAAAGAAGTTATGGATGCTAATTTTGCAAGCAGCTTAACATTAGAAGAGTTTGCTTGCCTATGTGCAAGAAGTCTTTCCACTTTTAAGCGTGATTTCTATGATGTATTCGGAACAACACCGGGCAGGTGGCTTATAGAAAAAAAATTAGTGTATAGTAAATTCTTAATTGAAACGACCAATAAAAGTATTGAGGATATTGCATTTGACAGCGGCTTTAAAAACAGATCCCACTTCATAAAAGTTTTTAAAGATAAGTATGGATTAACGCCTCTTAAATTCAAAAATCAGAAAATAATTTTGAATACAGCATAATCTTAATCTGACCTTAATAGAAACTTTTTTGACCCTCTAAGCAACAAAACCTTCTTTTTATTTTTATAAGTTTGTATTAAATACTGCTGATAATCTTAGAAAAGGAAATTATCTTTCATTTCACAGGAGATATAATATGGCTAATTCTAAAAGCAGCTATATATTAAACTCAGGTTTAATCCGTCTTGCTATTTGGGTTGTAATAACCCTAATACCAATATCGATTTATTCTTCGTGCAAAGAAAGCATGTCAGATTCCACTGAAACCGCCGCTGTGTCTTCTGATAATAGATCCGTAATTGATTGGAACCTGGCTGCTTACACAATTGCAAATGAACACGACCGGTTTTATTCTTTTATCGGGGTGAGAGCTCTTGCAATGGTCCACATTGCAATTCATGATGCTTTAAATTCAATTTATACTAAATATGAAACTTATGCGTTTAAATCAAATGAACCCGAAGCAGACCCAATTGCAGCATTATCACAGGCAGCTTACGAAGTTTTGATAAAAGCTTATCCTGAAAAAACAGATACTCTTAAGATAGTTTTGAATAAATGGCTTTCAAGAGTTCCTCAAGGAAAATATAAAACTCTTGGAATTGAACTTGGTAAAAAATCTGCCGGAGCTATAATAAAAAAGCGCGAAGGTGACGGACATGAAAAACAAGGTGATTACACTCCAATGACTAAGCCGGGAGATTATCAATATACTCCGGGATTTGATTATGTATGGAAACCGGACTTCAGCTATGCAAGACCTTTTTCTCTTGATTCGGTAAATCAATTCCGCTCTCCGCCGCCACCCAAATTAACAACCCGTGAATACTCCGATTCATATAATGAAGTAAAAGAATACGGAGTTATGAATAGCAAGGTTCGGAGTAAAGATCAGACGAACTTAGCTCACTGGTGGGCTGAGTTTGGTGAACACGGATGGAACAGGATAGGTAGAATTACAGCTGCAGAAAGAAAACTTCCCATATTGGAAACAGCGAGAATGTTTGCTCTCATTAACATGGATTTATACGATATTTATCTTGCAACATTCGACAGCAAATATTTTTACGATACCTGGCGCCCTTATACTGCAATCCGGAATGGAGACCTGGATGGAAATCCTTTAACCGAAAAAGATACCGGATGGGTTCCCGAAATGTTAACTCCGCCCTGGCCCGAATATCCCTCCGCTCATGCTTCAGTTGGTGCAGGGGGGGCAGTAATAGTTTCTTATATTTACGGAATATCGGAAATTTCATTTGAAATGGAGTCTGTAATGGCTCTGCCTAATGCAAAAGTTCGCTCATATAATAATTTAGAATCGGCTGCGAATGACTGTGCCGACTCAAGAATAATGAACGGCTATCATTTCCGCTTTTCAACTGAAGAGGGAAAAATTCAAGGAAGAAAAATTGCAAGGAATCTCATTAAAAATTTTTTGCGTCCTTTAAATGAAATAAAGTTAAAATAACTTTGAC
The DNA here is from genome assembly GCA_963742995.1 of uncultured Ignavibacteriales bacterium. Lineage (GTDB taxonomy): Bacteria > Bacteroidota > Ignavibacteria > Ignavibacteriales > Ignavibacteriaceae > CAVQBP01. Next base: position 134,345 of record CAVUOL010000074.1, on the reverse strand, counting down.
AAATTCAAGGCTTTGAATAGTTTGGGGGACAATAAGAACCCTATTGATGCTATTTGCCATATTTAAAACTAAGGCCATTTTGCTAAAAAGTGATTATTGATTTTCAACAACAGAATAACCATTCAATCAAACGGATGCAGTTTTCGCATTTGGCATTTTAGAAATTATAGGGTCATTCGTTTCATTTCGGCTAATTTATATAGAGTAGTTATATCAAATAACATTGTTGCAAACTATGCTTACAAAGATAGATAAGCACAAACAAAAGGTATAAAAATTGAAAACTTTTGGGCTAAGATCTATGAACCTGATCTTCAGTCGACGTCTCGCGATAGCCATCTGGATCGCCCTTACCATAGATGAAACTTTGCGGCTTTGGGGCGGAGGAACCATCACTTGGGGGATGGACCATTATCTTATGGGTGTACTTTTACTGTATGGGACTTGGAAGAGCCGTAGATATGATGTTCTTGGCTCACGTTTCCTCCTGGCAGCATGGGCGTTTACATGCGGCGTAGAATATATGAATATTGTTAAACTTTTAGAACCCCTTCATAGTTCCGGTACATCTCTGATTCCACATGCATGGGTAGGTATTATAGGTTTCGGTTATTTGCTCTGCATACTTGGCCTAGTGGCCAGCCTTAAAGTTCAACTTGACGTTGCAGCCAACGGTAGCCAGTCGTTCAATTCAGAGGCAAATGTGACGTCATCTACGCCTGGCTCCCATAAGTGAACTTTATGAACCGACATTCTTGTCTGTTAAAGTGAGTTAATAAATATTTAATATAAGAGAACAAATTTTCTTAATTCTAATTCAACGGTCATTCGTAATCATTTATAGTCATACAACTGTTCCCAAGGGGTCAGGCATTCGATTGAATAGAAAAATGGAGGGGGGAGTGATATTTTAACCACCCTGATGTAAAAAGTTTTGATTGACTGTATAATTTCCTGCTAAAAAAAGCATTTGTCAAGAGGAAAATAGTCAAATAGCTATTTGAAATAACTATTAGTGTTTGGGAAGGCATCTTATTCTTCGATTTTTGCTTAAATACAGCCTCTCAACACCCGGTTTTTTAAACAAACACGGGGTGAGGCATACTTATATATGGCTAAAAAATTTTAACTTTAAAAACAGGGGGTTGAGAGGCGTTTTTCTCATAATAGAACATTTTGGTAGTATGAATAAATAGTAGAGCTGTTCCATTATCAGGAGTAATAACATTTATCATTCGGAATTTATTTTATTATCTTCTCAATCGTCATTGGAGCACACCCCTCATATTTGATAAACTGGTCTCAGCAGCGGATTCATTCTTTAATAAAAATAGAGAATTATTTTCCAAACTCGATTTGGAAAAATAGGGAGGCTCTCCTCCCTATTCTAAATTACCATAAAATCAATTCCCAGGAGCAAAGATCTGTAGTTGAGATAGGTAAGAGCCTGATTAAAAGAATCAATTACAGAATTGGAAGAAAAAGATTTCCTCTCTAATGTTTAGGGGAAAGAACCATCCTGAAGGTTTTTAAAGATTTTTATTGCCTTTATAGATTAATCAATTTAAATTAGACCTGATCATATTTAGAGGTATGGGGAAAATGGGGCATTTTCTCTTCATCCAGGCCATTCTATTTATCCTCATGAGGATTTTATAACCAAAATTAGATTCAGATTTGCAGCATATGTTATGTTTATGGGAGTGATGCGGCGGAGCTTATATCAAGATAGTATTGAGATTTGAGTATTGAGTTTTTGAGAATTTGAGCAGAAGGAATAATTGTGAAAAAGTTTTCTAATATAAGAAAAAAAAGTTTTCTGATAACTATTGCAAAGAATTATATTATTGGAAAAATTGAAGCTGGTAAAGAGATAGAAATAAAGGAAGAAGTCTTTCCTAATGCTCCTAATTACTTCACCTTGATTCTGAACCATTGGAAGAATTTCACACTGAAGAAATAAAAATTGCAACTAATTAATATTACAGAGAATATAACAAGTGGCAATAGCAATTTCGCACACGGCAGTTCATAAATTTTTAGCGTAATCGTTCCGTGTTTAGTTTCTTGTTCAAAGTAATTGTGCTATGAAAGACTTTTTTAATTGTAATTTTTATTAATAAATTCGGCTTTTGTTGCTCGAGGCTGCGCGTTAGCCTCAATAACGTTATACCACTTAAGGAGGAGAAAAATGAAATGGTTAAAACATATTTTGTTGTTCTCATTTCTCACATTATTAATAAATGGATGTAAAGATAATCCAGTTGATAATTCATCTGCAACTTCTAGTACCATTAAAAAAGTATTTACCTCTGAAGAAGATTTTTCTGAGTACTATTACGAAGGAAATCTTTTAATAAAGAAAGAAATTACCTCAAGAGGGGAAGTAGTAACTTCAATTACTTTTATATACGATAACAATGGAAAATTAATAAGGAAAGATGAATTCTCAACAGCAGCGGGAATTCCATTATCCTACTATTTAACATATGAATACACATCAGAAAATCTTCTTATAAAAACCAACTCATATCCTAAAATTGGTGATACTTATGAGTTTAGAGGATACACTCAATATGAATATGAGTCCAATAAGTTGGTAAAATACAGTTTCTACAATCAGAATAATGAATTAAGAAATTATCATATCCTTAAGTATGATGAAGAAAATGTATTAGAAGATGCTCAATATGATGAAAGTGATAATCTTCAATATTTAGAAACATTTGAATATGATAATAAACTAAACCCTTTAGTTAAAGATCTATCATTCATTTCAGCATTTACAAAAAGTAAAAATAATATTATCAAATGGACAAATACTTATTATACGGTAAGTCCGCCTAACGTTTATATTTCCACTTGTAATTATTCTTATAATAATTATGATCATCCTATTGAATGTATTACAGTTTATGATAGAAATGAATTTAGAGCGTCGAGCCAAGATACAACCACGAGTTTTTATGAGTATTATTAATAAAAAAGTGGTATAACGTTATAAGGGATTCATGCCGAAGGCAGCCGAGGCAAGCTGAAAACTGGTGCCGGGATCTGTAGTGGGATGCCTAGTAACAGACATTGCTACCACGACGGTTGAAAGGGCTCCGGTTAAAGTATCTTGTTCATGGGAAGTGCCTTAACTAATTTGTTGTAAACTGTGCATATGAAAAAATAACTTAAACACAGTTTGCTTAAATTTTGGTATTAGTAAATAAAATAAGTTTCTTGTTTTGGGCTGCGGCTTAATTGCAGGTCGTTATGTTGCAAATAAAAAAAGGGGTTATTTATGAATATTTATTATAAAAACATTGCTCTTCTATTTTTCCTTTTAATTATTAGTTGTGAAAAAACAAATATTAATTCTGTTGAAAGTCCTTTTTCCCATAAAATTGAATTCCAGATAACTGGTGGTGAAGCAGGTATTCAACAACAAACAAAAATTTCTGAAAATGGAGAAGTTGTATTTATATATTATCAAAAAAGTCATAAATATATAATCACAAAAATTTTATCAAAACCGCAACTTGATAGTTTAAATATTATTCTTGATGAAAAGAAAATATTTGATTTGAATGATGAATATAGACCGGAACAACCGATAATGGACAATTTTATTTATAAGATAAATTATCAGTCACAATCCGGGAATAGCAAAAATATTATTGCTGAAAGCGGAATAGAAATACCGGAAGAATTAAAAATTATAATCCAGAAACTTTATGAAATCAATAACTATGTTCAATTAAATCCAGATTATGGTACTTTAACATCAATTTGGGATATTGAAGAAATAATAAAAAAATGGAAATTCACTGATGTCAATCTGGAGAAAAAGGTTTATTATTACAATGAAATAAACAACTCAGATTCGATTCTTTCATATTTTGAAGAAATAAAGAGGAATGTAGGTTATAATGTCTTATTCTTATCTCAGGACTCACTTTATAGTATTTATGATGGCGGAACCGATTATGGATATTTTAATGTATATGAGGTATTCCAAGCTAAATTATGGTATAATTATTTTCAAAATGATATATCTATAACTCAAGATACGGGTATAGTCAAAGCAACAAATGAATGGGAGCAAATGGATATATTTTTTAACAAAAAGTATATATATGTCATTGATAAAATTGAGGATAATGGCAGAGCTGTACAACTTCAACTAATTCCGGGAAAACCATACAATGATTAAAGGCAACATAACATTATAAGGGATTCATGTCGAGCTTGCCGAGGCATAATCCTTTGTTGGACTAAGCAGCAAAAAAAGCACACAGTGATCTGTGGGGTATGTCTGGTAACTGGCATTCCTACCACGACGGCATAAAAATTTTATTAGATATGAGACAAATATGAAAGTACTAATTTTAGGTGCAAGCGGAGCAACGGGTAAATTGGTAGTACAACAACTTGTTAAAAGGAAAATTCAAGTTCGAATTGTTGTGAGAGAATCTGCCATTATTCCTAGCAATATATCCGGGGATAAGACAATTGAGATTATTAAAGGAAATATAAATGACATAGATGTTTCACAAATCATTAACCTTTTAAAGGATTGTGATTCTGTTATCAGTTGTCTTGGGCACAATATTAGTTTAAAAGGTATTTTTGGTCCCCCCTGTAAACTGGTTTCCAATACTGTAGCGAAAATAATTGAAGCACTACAGTTTCTAAACATTAATCAAAAGTTTATTTTAATGAGTACTACCGCATATACAAATAAAAAGATAAATGAAAAAAACACTCTCGGAGAAAAAATAATATTTTCGTTATTAAAAGTTTTATTACCTCCCCACAAAGATAATATGCTTGCTGCTGATCATCTTGTTTACAACATAGGTTCGAAAACCAATATTAATTGGGTAGCTATACGCCCCGATTCGCTTTTTGATGAGGAAATCGAAAGTGGATATGAAATACATGAATATAAAATACGCAGTCCTATTTTTAATCCGGGCAAAACTAGTAGAATAAACGTCAGCCAATTTATGGCAGAGTTAATTACAAATGATCAGTTATGGCAGGAATGGCAGTATAAAACTCCCGTAATCTATAATAAAGAATAAGAATTTTGAGAACGCCTAACATCTTTAATAAGTATAAAATTAATAGGCAATAAATATCCAGACAAAAGAAACTTGCATAAAAAGTATTTATACATATGTATTCCAGTTAAAAAATTATTATTAATTTATTAATCATCTTTACTACAATATTTTTGATTAGGAAATTCAAAGTGCAATAAGTAATAATTTCATTTTAAGAAATGTTCAAATCTTTTTTTTAATGGCATAATAAACCAAATAAACGGTAAGGTTAAAGTACCTAATAAATTTGTAAGGGCTATTCTTTCAAAGATCTGAAATCAGTCCCGCTTGGAGTCTGAAATACTTTTAGATCAAATAATGGAACGACAGCAAAGATATGATCAAAGATATCAGCCTGAATTCCTTCATATTTTACCCATTCTGTTGTTGCAGCAAAAACATAAACCTCAATAGGAATTCCTGTAGGACCAGGATCTAGATGACGAACCATAAAAGTTAATCCTGTATTCACATCCTGTCTTTGCTTCAAATAATTTTCCAGGTAGATTCTGAATGTGCCAAGATTAGTTAATCTTCTCCCATTGATTAATTGCGTTTCGTCAACCTCCTTTTCAACATTATGTTTTTTTATTTCCTCAATCTTCGTTTCAAGATATTCTGAAATCAACTGATATTTTTTGAATCTATTCAAAATTTCCTCATCACAGAACTTAACACTGTTTACATCAATTAATATTGAGCGTTTGATTCTTCTGCTTCCCGTCATTTGCATTCCACGCCAATTAATAAATGACTCCTCAAGCAGCTTGTAAGTTGGAATGACAACAATCGTTTTATCCCAGTTTTGAACTTTGATTACATTCAAAGAAATATCGATAATATCTCCGTCGGCTCCGTATTTTTTCATCTCAATCCAATCCCCTTTTCGTATGAGATCGTATGAACTTATCTGGACACTTGCGACAGAAGAAAGTATTGTATCCCTAAAAATGAGAAGGACTAAAGCAGAAGCAGCAGCAAGACCAGCAAATAAATTCCAAACATTCTGACCGGTAATAATTCCAATTATAAAAATTGCACCAAATAAATAGATGAATATTTTTGCAACCTGCAAGTAACCTTTAATTGGGCGATCACCACTTTTACCTAAACGTTCGTAAATTTCATTATAGGAAGTTAGAAAGGATCCCACTGTGAGCATTATCATTAATACTATAAGTATTGCTGATAATATTTCTATTTCATCTTTGAACTGGGGAAGAAGGTAAGAAAATCTATTAAGCACAAAAACTGGAGCAATAATTGAAATGCGTCTTATCAGCTTTGCATTAAAGACAAGATCGTCTATTTTAGTTTTTGTTTTCGCAGTAATCGTTTTAACGATTTTGTAAACGATACGCTTTACAATAAAGTAAGAAATTACTGATAAACCAAAAACACCTATAAACTTCAGGTTATTGTAAAGAATTGGATAACCCTGAACCCAATGAACAATCTTATCAAAAAAATCACGCATGCAATTTTGCTAAATTAAGTTATCTTTATAACAAAGATAAGCATTTTACGACGAATACATTGTAAGAGATAAAGTTGATGAGAAGATGTTTATTGACGTAGTAAAGTTCGTTTAGAAGATCTGTTCTTTCAGCTTTTGTTACTGCTTCGGTTACCTTATTTATTAACCCAATGAGTGCGACGGTCAAAAGTATTTGTAAAGACACTGTGTTATTCCGGTTTTGCTGTCTCCGGAATTGTAGTGAACTTCCTCAATTAAGTTACCTTGTTTATCATAAAAGTATTCTATTTTATTATCCCGTTCACCATCGGGTAAATATGCTTCCGATTCTATCTTATTGCCGTCAACATCGTATTTATTTACAATTTCGTACTCTAGAGTGCTGTCAGCATTAAACCACAAATCATTAATCAAATTTCCTTTTTCATCATATTCGTAAATATAAAACTTTTCCATCTTTCCGGTTATGCTGTAACGTGTTGATTTAATCTTATTGACGTTCTTATTGTATTCGTAAGTGTATCTCTTATCGGGTACACCATTGGAATTAATTCTTAACGTTTCGATTCTATACCCCTCGCCGTTATATTGATATTCGTACTCGGTACCAACTTTCCCGGCACGGTTAAAAAAAACCATTTCATTTAAAAACCCATCACTATCAAATTGCTCCCGAGATGTTTTCCTTCCATTGACCAGCGTGCCATTCGGACTTAAATCGAAACTTAGTTTGTCTATCGATTTAATTTTTTCTGATTTGATCAGGTTTCTATCTTCAAATTCTTTTATCTTTATAATAAATTCTTTCTGCTTCAAAACACCGAGCTTTGTAATTTCAACAGCTTTTACCTCCGGAATTTCTTTTACTTCAGTTTCTTCAGAAGATGAACAATCTGCCAGCATCAAGGCAAATAATAAGAAACTTATAATCAGCGATAAAATACTTTTCACTAAGTTTTACTCCGTTTTTCCGAAATACTTTAATTGGTTTGATCTACTGATTTCAATTTGATTTTTAAAGGGGGAGGATTATCAGCCGATTTTATTTTTTCTTTCTTTAACATAATATCTCCCTCTAATCAACAAAGTCAAATTGCTGAAATTATTTTTTGCAATTCTTCTTTTTAAAGCCAAACTTAATTTTAAGTTTAACCCATATTGTGCCATTTTTCACTTCTTCATAACTTAAATCATTATCATATAAAATTGGATATCTCTTCTTGAGTTTAGCTTTCTGGATATACCAATTTTCCGCAATTGAATGGGTAGAAGTTGCGAATTGCTGAATTGCTGTGCTTTTTATAAATGCCATATTTTTAATCCTAAAATAATTATGTAGTTCTGATGCAATATATTATGAAGGAATGATCCTCCAAACAATAGGTCAAAAGGATGGAAAGGGGACTAAATCTTTTGGGTGAGCCGGTAGCTAATTTTGCTGCTGAAGGATGGGAAAACCTTCCTTTGGATTGAATGCAATGCTATACGCTAAGTTCTATCCCTTTTACCATTTCATTTTTCCTTTATGACCCGATGGTTTTATTGTTTTTAGAAAGACAGAGGTTTTTACTTCTGATTTTTCATCCGTCCAGCTGGATATAAGTTTAATATTATCCTTTTCCAGAATTTCAAATCTTAATTCCCAGAACATACCATCGGGCATTCCCGGATATTCGAAAGTATTGTTGCCTGCATATTCAAATCGATTTCCGAATGCCTCGTTTTTCATCCAGATGGAATTATCATTTTTGAAAAGTTCGATTTCGTTAAATTCATTTCCCACTTCAGAATATATTCCCGTGAGCTTTTCAATGGAAGCTCCTTCAACCGGCAGCACTTCAGACAAACTGACATTGTATAAAACTCTTTTTGTCCCGTCATCCAGGTTCTCCGTGTCAAGTATCCTTCTTTTTGCTTTCGGCGAGGAAGCGTATGGGTCACTTTTGATGTAACTATCGCCTGAAAAATATAATTGCGTTACCAGCGCCTGGTATCCCGGAGCAGTTATCATCAGATGAAAATGTGCAGGCCTTGTACTTCCGTCGCCTACTTCGTATGGTACCGGCATAATTGTTTTGAAAGAATATCTGCCGTCTCCACCTGAAAAGACGGTGCCGCGGTGCCGGTATTCTTTTGATAAATCATAGCTCCCTTCTTCATCGCAATGCCACAGTTCGATTTTGGCATTTTTGTACGGAGTTAAACAATCATTGTGTTTTATATAACCAGACAGTTCAACGGGAGTACCTGGTTCGCCTTTAATAATCAGATTATTCCGCACAGGACTATCAGGCAAATAAAAAGGTCCTAATATATCAGTTGTTGTCTCACAATCCCCTATATACTTATTACCGTCAAATTTAACAAATCCGTATGTGCTTAATGCAAAAGCACTAAGAGTAACACTTTTTATAAAAGTCCTCCTGTGCATATTTAATCCTCAGAATTTTTAATTGATAATAATTAAACTTTAATGTCAGTATTCAGGGAAATTTGCGGCAGTCTATAATTTAATTTGAAAATACATGATTAATTGGCAAAAGGCAAATAAAATCCGGCGGATAAACGGATAACGGATAACGTTATACTCAACTAAAGTATTTGTTCATCGTTGTTTCGACTAATATGTCGAAGAAAACGTCATAATTGTCGTTTGATTTAATATTTAATTTAAAAGGATAATTTGGTTTTATAACCGGTGTTATTCAATTATAAAGAATTGTTAGATGATATCTTTATTTTTTTATTAAAAATTCATTAAAAATAGATATTTCTTTCGAATTTGATATTCTTTTTGTTATAAAAAGATATCATCTCTATACATGTCTAGCTTCAGTTGCTAAAACAATTTTACGGCACTTGATTTGAGTTAACCAAGGCGGAGGAAAATCATGAAATCTTTAGTAATTATTATTATAGTGTTATTTTATTACTCTCTAGCATATTCTGCAGCACCTGATTCTTTAAATGCAAATCAAAAGAAACCTGCTATAGAAGAAGAAGCAACAAAATTAAGTGAAAAAAAAGCTGAAAACTATGGAAGAAGAAAAGGGAAGATAGATGCATTCATTGATAAAGACGGTGACGGTATCTGCGATCAACGTGTAAAAGGAATGAGCTTTGAAAAGGCACAAAGAAGGCATATGCAAAGAAACCAGGGAGGAAAAAAGGGGAATGGGAATCAGAATGGAAAACAATAAATATATTATACTCTCCTCATCATTTTTATTATCTTTATTTTTTATATCCTTATCTTCTCAGGACACTTTCGCTCAAATCTCTTTGGAAACATATTCCGAAAACTATTATGATGATAATATTTATAACAATAGTTATAAAGTTGAAGATTTTATAAATAGTTTTTCATTAAATAGCGGTTATAATTTTGAGAGTGATTTTAATAATTTACAATTCTATTATTCGGGAAATATTAGTTATTACCAAAAAAATATATTCAAGTCTTCAAGTTCTCATAAAATCGGAGTAGTGGATACCTATATATTCTCAGAAGATGATAACCCTATGAATATTGGATTTAATTATGCCTGGAGAAACAATAGGGAAGACTTTGTCCTTTTTGATTTCAATCAACTATCAGCCTATGCAAATTACAGACATACATTATCCGAAAATAAAAATATATTAGTAGGATATATTTTTAACATAAACAGTTATAAAAATTTCAATATCTTTTCACATTACGAACATAAATCCTTTATTACAGGGACTGTCTCTTTCGAAACTAAAACAACTCTAACTCTAGGTCTAAAATATAATCTTAAATTGTACCGGGAAAATATCGTCAGTTCTATTGATGCAAATACAAATTCACAATTTGGTATCTCTGCTAATATTTCCCAGTCAATTGACGATTATACCGGAATAAGCGGTTATGCATCTTTCAAAAAAAATATAAAAGATGCAGCCAGATATTTGACCTACAATGATTTTATCTTTTACGAAGAAGAAATTTTTAATGATTTATATTCAAACGACGGATATGATTTTGGATTATCTCTGGCAAAATATTTATCTGCAAAAGTTTTAACAAAAGTTGAGTTTATTTATTCAAAAAAGAATTTTTCTAATATTCCTGTACCGGATGCAGAAGGATATGACACTGAAATTATGAGAAAAGATGACCAAATTGCGGCAGCTATTGCAATAGAGTTTTATCTAAACAATTTAATTAGCGGATTATCCATGGAATTAAATTGGAATTATATACATAATAAATCGAATGATATGTTTTATAATTACAATAATAACTTATTGTCGATTGGTTTTAATTGGGGATTGTGAACGAGTTCTCCATTTTTCGAGGACATAATTTCTTATTGTGTGGTATAAGTAAAAAAGTAAAAACAAATTTGAAAGATTAGAAATAATTAACCCCTATTCTTAATACCGTATTTATTGATCTTATATCTCAAGTTTCTTTCCGAAATTCCCAAAAGGTTTCCGGCTTTTGTTTGGTTCCCTCCGCTGTTTATTAACGCATCGTAAATTAACCTTTTTTCAAGATTTTCAACCTGTTCAATTAAAGATTGTGAAATTGAATCAGATATTTTTTCTTCGGTTTTAAAACCTTTAACATTCATTGGTAGATCACCAAGGGTTAATATATCTCCTCTTGCCAGAACCACAGCCCTTTCGATAATATTTTCAAGTTCTCTTACATTTCCCGGATAACTATATTTTAATAAATAATCTGCAGCTTCCTTACTAATTTCAAATTTCTGTTTATCATTTTCCTTTGAATATTTCTCAATAAAAAATTCAGCTAATGGGAGGATATCTTCTTTTCTCTCCCGGAGGGGTGGGATATGAATTGAAATAATGTTAAGTCTGTAAAATAAGTCTTCCCTGAAAGTACCTTCTTTAATTTTTTTCTCCAAATTTTGATTTGTTGCAGCGATAATTCGAACATCAATATTTATGGTTTCCATACTGCCCACCCTTTCTATCTGCTGTTCCTGCAATACCCTTAAAAGCTTCACCTGTGTTGAAGTTGATATTTCACCGATTTCATCGAGAAAAATTGTTCCCTTATCTGCAAACTCAAACCTGCCTTTCCTTAATTTTTCGGCACCTGTGAAAGAACCTTTTTCGTGTCCAAACAATTCGCTTTCCAGGAGATTTTCAGATAGAGCATGGATGTTTACAGCTATATATGGTTTATCTTTTCTTGGACTAATATAGTGAATTGCTTTTGCAAGAATTTCTTTACCTGTTCCATTTTCTCCTGTTATCAAAATGGTTGCTCTGCTTTCCGCTGCACGCGATGCTATACTTAAAACTTCTTCCATCTTAAGCGAGTTGGAAATGATTGAAGAAATTTTGTGTTTTTCTTTAAGTTGAGCTTTTAGTATTTCATTCTCTGATTTCAAGTTTTTATGTTCCAATAACCTGTCGATTATTAATTCGAGTTCATCAAGATCAACCGGTTTAGATATATAATCAAAGGCGCCATTTCTTATAGCTTTTACAGCATCTTCCACAGTTCCATAAGCTGTAACTATTATAAAATCTATTTCCGGGTTTATCTTCTTTACTTCCTCCAGGACTTCCAAACCTGTTTTATCCGGCATTTTAAAATCTGAAATGATAATATCAATCAGTCTATTTCTAACTATTTCAATCCCTTCATTACCGGATGAAGCAGAGAAAATTTTAGCGCCTTTTTTCTTTAGGTATCCGGTTAAAAGTTCCAATTGATTTTTTTCGTCGTCAATTAAAAGTATGCTAGTGTTTTTCATTGCAGTGGAATTTTTATTCTAAAAATGGAGCCTTCAGGCAAATTATTTTCTATCTCGATTGTACCGTCATGCTGTGATATTATTTTTTGTGAAATACTCAACCCCAAACCATTCCCGTCTTTTTTTGTTGAATAATATAAATCGAATATTTTCTTTTTATTTTCTTCACTTATCCCTTTTCCGTTATCTTTGATGTCAATTATGAATGAGTCCTTTTCAATATAATAATCTAAAGTTACAACTCCATTACCGTTAACAGCATCAAAAGCATTTTGTATTATATTCATTAAAGATTGTTTTATCAATTCAGGGTCTAAACAAATTTCATTATCGGGATGATTAAACAATTCAAATTTTATCCCTTTTGCCTTTGCCTGATCAATGAATAAATGATAAACACCATCAAAAAATTCTTTTGCATTAATTTTTCTTTTTTGAAGTTCAAGAGGTTTTGCATAATTAAGGAATTGAGAAATAATTTTATTAATCCGGGCTACTTCATCTTTCAGTACTTTTGTAATAATTTGATATTCACTTTCATCTTTTTTAGGTTCAAATTCTTTATACAATCTCTGTGCAATCATTCCTATTGAATTTATAGGGTTCCTAATTTCATGAGCAACACCGGAAGCAAGCTTGCCCATTGCGGAGAGTTTTTCATTTCTTTCAGCTTGCTCTTCCATGATTTTTTGTCCGGTTAAATCTTTAATAACTATGGTATTGTTTTCTATTGCTCCATTTCCATCCTGATACGATGAAATGCTGAAGGATAAATATTTTTTTAGATTATTTAATTCAACATTTTTTTCAAAATATTTATTCTTATTCAATCCTTTTATTTCCGGTTTTATAAAATCCAATCTTCTGCCTGCTATTTCAGAAATATCTTTATTAATTACCTCGCCGACTTTTGTATTAAATAACTCTTCAGATTGTTTATTAAATAAAATAATCTTCCATTCTTTATCTAAGACTATTACAGCTTCCCCCATATTTTCAAGTACAGAACCTGTCAAAGTTTTGAAGCTTTTAAAGTCATTTGAAATCATTTTTAAGTTTTGTGATATAAACAAAATACTCAAAACTATAATTGCTATCATTGAAAGAACAATTGAAATTATTATTATTCTACGGTTCATCCTACTTTCAGCGCTTCGAACCTCATCTAAAGATAATCCCACACGGAAAATTCCTAGAACTTCACTATCCTTCATAAATCTTTTAACTACTTCATAAGTTTCCTGATTATTAAAATTTGCAATCCGGGTATATATTTTATTATTTCGCACAGCTTTAATTAAAAGACTGTCATTGGTAATAGGGGACAAATGTTTAACATTTTTACTTGCCGCAATAATTCCGATAGTATCCTGGAGTGCGATAAAGTCAATTCCAGGGTTATCTGCTATATCTTGTATAATTTTTCCAATTCCGATTTTCTTTCTAAACTCTAAAAAGTCATTTGCATCAAGGTTAATTACTATTGCACCTTTATTGTTAGCTCTTGCAATTGCTACTGCATATCGTTGCTCATTAGAATATTCTGCTTCCTTTAAACCTATTATCAGCCTATTGGTTTTATTAGTAAGGATTGGCTCTAATTCTTCATACCTGTTTACAATCCCTTCAGGATGAAAATGATTTTGTATTGAAACCCTGTTAGATAAAATTCTATTCCCTTTTTTATCAAAAATATTTATCCTAAAAAGATTATTAGTTTCACCAATTCCAATAAGCTTCTTTTGAGATAATAAATTAAGGCTGTCTAAATTTCTAATTAACCAGGCATTATTAAATAAACGTTCAATAATTAAATCTTCAATTTCATAACCCGAGTTCAGAGCATTTATAGTACTGAGTGAAACTGTTTGTATTAATGATGATGCATGTTCGTTAAGTAGATGGAATACTTCATCTTTACTTTGTTTCAATTCCAGATAAGCGGAGGCAATCATAATGATCCCGATGATTATTGAAATCGAAACTATGATTCCAGGATTAGATTTAATTTTTTTTATCATTTATAAAATTGTGAAATCCCTAATAGTAAATTTAATAATTCATTTGGTTTGATTCTTATTAATCAATTAAGATTCCATAATTTTTTTCGACAAGGAAGTCGACAAAATCGTCTTTATAGTCGGGTTTATCATGAGCGACTAATAATAATCAATAATTTTAGATTGATTTATCTGGCACATTGATTGACTATCATGTATTGAAACAATCAAACATAAAAAATAGAAGGAGCAATAACATGAGACGAAGAAAATTAACTTTAATATTTTCACTGGTTTTAGCCCTGTCTTTTTATTTTACATCATTAGATGCGACCGCACAGACAAAAGTGAAAAAATCAGGGAAAGCATTTGTAGATTTAAATGGTGATGGTATATGTGATAACTTTCAAACCGGCTACGGTTTTGATAATGATGGTGATGGTATTCCAAATGGACAGGATCCAGATTATGTGAAACCTATGGATGGAAGCGGGAAAAAATTTATGCACGGTAATATGAGTAAAAATAATGTTGGAAAGGGGGCATTTGGTCCTGGTGATGGTACGGGAAACAGTGGAATAGGACCTAAAGACGGAACAGGTTATGGGTCAGGTTTCGGTACGGGTACGTGCGATGGTACAGGGCCAAAAGGGAAAAGAAATCAGAATTCCGGGAAAAAATAAAGTTAACCGGAATCACCCGGCTAGCACTTAGCAGTATGCGGTTTAGAAAAACCGCATACTTTTTTAAATTATTACCTGAATAACTCACCCGGAGTGTCTTTTATTTTTCAATTTTTCGTTAAAAACGGCCTCTCAACTACCGGTTTTTAAACAAAACTCGGCGGGAGGCATAGTTATATATGCCTAAAAAATTTTCTCTTTAAAAATAGGGGGTTGAGAGGGCTTTTTCTCATAAAAGAATATTTTAAATTGGTGCTCAACAAGACCATAATAAAGATAATCTACTACATCAAATGGATTAATCCACATTTCATACTTTTGATGTATTGTTTTATTTACAAAATAATAATAATATGGGTATGGCAGAGTAAACACAGAGAGAAAAATTTTTTGAAGAGATAGAGACTTGAATCTTTTAATGTAGAAAGCTTAGAGAGGCTGCTGTTTTAAGATATGATGATAAGGTAAAGATATACGATGAGCGTGGGGATTGCCCGCTTTAAAGCGGGCTTTTTTTTAATTGCATTTGGTATAAATGATAAGTATATATGACGTAATATTTTAAATACAAGATATAATAATTAAACTTAATTTTTTTTTATAAATCAGAGTGATAATCTAAATGAATATGAAGCTAAAAAACAAGGCAGATGTTAAGAGTCTTATCTATATATTTACTACCACCATCATGTTAATTATACAATGGGTTTGGATTGGTGTTAACCCTTTCATCTACGCATGGTATTTATTTATGTCGGTTGCAGTATCAGTAATGACACATAATCACAACCACCTTCCAATGTGGCAATCTAAAAAACTGAATATACTTACCGGTTGGTGGCTAACTGTGTTTTATGGTTTTCCAATATTTGCGTGGATACCTACACACAATAAAAATCACCACCGTTTTAATAATCGCGAAGGCGATGATTCTATAACATACAGGATAAGTGAAAAGAATAACTTTCTTACTCTCATTTCATATCCGTCTATAAGCGGATACTATCAGCAAAAGGCAATCTTCACCTATTTGAAAGAGATGAAAGCAAAGAACAGAGAGAAATATTGGGTAAGTATTTCACAATACGCTGTACTAATTTTGTGGTTGGCTGTAGCATTATTAATTGATTGGCATAAAGCATTACTTTTTGTTATTATACCCCAGCAGGTATCTCTCTTCAGTGTTTTAGTTTTCAATTACGTGCAGCATGTTCACGCTAATGAAGAATCAGAGTGGAATCATTCTAGAAATTTTACAGGATTTCTAAATTTTCTTCTTTTTAATAACGGGTATCATACAATACACCATCATAAAGCCGGACTGCATTGGAGTAAAGTTCCGGAAGCTCACAAGGAAATTGAACATAATATAGATCCCCTCCTTCTTGAAAGGAGCTTTTGGTGGTATATAATAAAGAGTTACTTTCTTTCTATTTTCATGCCCAAATTCAGAACTAACTCAATGAGACTGGAGAGATTGAGAGAAGAAGAGAAAACCTTTATGAATGCGAAAACAGGAGCAAATGAATCCCCGGCGGCGTCCTCATAAATTACTAAAAAACATTATATATGGATTAACGTGACTCGAAAAGTTAAAATATTTTTAAGTCTAACCCAGAATTAAAGTAGTTTATTAATTTATTTATTGCATCCGTTCAGATTTTATTAAGTCCCGGAGTTAAACCTCATTTCAATTACTATTTAAACGATCTGCAATGGTTTTAACAATAAATTCCGCATCTCTTGCTGTTCCATGAATCATCGCAGATGATAGGGAAAAGAGGAAATGCAAACCGGTAAAGTATAAGCCAGGTTCTTTTTTTACTACCCCACGTTCATGCATTGGCTCTCTATCTTTAAATATAGGGATATCAATCCACGAAAATGAAGGATGGAAGCCTGTACACCATACTATATTTTTAATTTTAAGGGCTTGCTGATTCTCCGTTAAAGGGAGACCCTGCTCAACACCAATAATTTTAGGAACACGTTCAATTCCAGCCTTATTAATTTCTTTCGGCTTTATTCTGATTAAAGGTCCGCCTTGCGATATTATTTTAGAACGAACTTTCCTTCCAATCGGGGAATTAATAGTTAGAATTCTATGAAATAAAAATCGTATTACTAATCTAGTAAGGATAACTTTAGCAATAGAACTTTCAATATGAAAAGGAATATGCCCGACATCTCTTCCTGAAAGCCAAACCGGATGATTATTCCTCGCTGCTTCCAATGCTATTTCCGAACCTGAATTACCGGCACCAACAACAAGAACGGCACCATCCTGAAATTGAGAAGGATTACGATAGTAGAGAGAATGAAATTGAATGATATCAGAATTAAGTTCGCTTGCAAAAGCTGGTATCTTTGGTGATTGATAATTAGACATTGCAATCACAACATGTTCTGCCTGAAAATGTTTATCCCCTGCTGAAATGCAATATGAATTACCTTCTTTGGAAAGCCCATCTATTTTTACACCGTTTCTAACCGGCAGCTTAAAATGTGCTGCATAACTTTCAAGATAATCCGCCATTTCATCTTTTGCAGGGAAATAATTAGGGGAAGCTGGAAATGGCATACCAGGGAGACCATCAAATTTAGCAGGAGTAAAAAGGTGAAGAGAATCCCACCGGCTGCGCCATGAGTCTCCTATATTCTTATTGGCATCGAGTATTATAAACGGAATATTACTTCTTGATAAATAATATCCTACCGATAAGCCAGCCTGACCAGCTCCAATAACTATAACTTTAGAATGTTCCGGGTTATTCATAATTTACCTCTTTTTTAATTAATTTCGGTCTTAAAATATGTTTTGAGAAGCGAATAAAAATCAGAGGTACTACGTATTTTCTGTTAAATTACACGTATTCCTTTTAATAATATTATTAGTATATTTAATCTTTGCCTTATATATTTTGCCTTAATTTGAAACTAAGTCAACATTAACTTATGTTTTATTGCATAAGAAGCCGCATAAGCACGGGCAGATTTTCCCGAAATACCCATTTTGCTGTAGATATTAGTGATATGTTTTTCAACGGTTCGAACACTAAGAAAGAGTTTTTCAGCTATTTCTTCATTATTAATTCCTTCGGTAATTAGTCTCAGCACTTCAAGCTCTCTCCCGGTAAATTCATGTTTGTTTTCGGAATGTATGCCTGCTCTGTCCTTATATAAGTTTTTCAGCAGAAGTTTAGCTTTTTCAAAATCTTTTTCAGCACCTAATTCCTTAAATTTTACCATAGCGTTGTTAAGTTCCCCCTCTGCCTGTGCGAATCGATTGAATTTAATTAAAACTTCAGAAAGAATTATCCTATTTCTTGATGATTCAAAGGGGGCTTTTATTTTATCGTAAATATCCACAGCATCTTCAAGATTCTGTACTGCTAATTCGTATTCATTAAGAGCAAAATTTAAATTACCTTGAGAGCTTAATACAGCAGCTTTTAAAGGAAGTGTATTTATCGCTGCAGCAATATCTTTTAATTCATTAAGTAATGATTGTGCTTGTTCGAGTTTTCCAATATTTATATAAATTTTTATTAATAATTCTATTGAGGTAGTTCTTTCAGCTTTTTCATTAATGGGGATCCTTCGTAAAAATTTCTCTGCAATAGTCAAAGCATTCTCATAATCGCCCTTATCAAAATAGAACTGGGCATAATATAAAGGCTTAAGCGGATGAATTTCAACCTCATTAAATAAAGATTCTGCTTCCTTCCATTTACCCTGTCTCCTTCTCAAATCTGCTAATCTAATTTTGCTTGCATTTACCTGTAAGGGACGAAATTCTTTAAGTTCTTTATTAGCTGCTAAAAGTTCTTTTTCCGCTTCTTTCCAATCGCCTTTCCACATTAAAACTCCTGCATATTTCATTCGGCAGCTAGTAAACATTGCATTATATCTCCAACGTTTGCATAATTCTTTAACATTATTGCACCATTGGCTTGCACGTTCATAGTCTCTTATTCTTTCACAGGCATCAATTAAATAGCAGCATGTAATAGTAGTGATTTTTATATCCCCTTTTTCTGAAGTCAGCGCAAGAAGAGTAGCTTCATCCAAAAGAGGCATACCTTCAGATATTTTCCCTTCAACAACTAAAATAAATCCTTTTAAAGCTTCGCAAAGCATTTCCCCGTCAATGTTTTTAAGTTGTTTACTTAACTTCAAAGTTTCATCAATAAGCTTCAATGCAAATTCACTATTTTTTTCAACCTGGAAAGCCCACCTAGCTTTTAGAATCTTAATAAAACCAAGCTCCCATGAATCAGGTAATCCCTCAAGAAGATTTTCAGCTCTTTGAAACCAGCCGCTTGCAACAGCGAATTCACCTCTAAACTCGATATAATCCACACCTATCCAGCTTGCATTACGTGATGCACCAAGCTTATTATTAGCTTTCAAAAAAAGATTATAAGATTTTAAGCGATTTTCAAAAATACCGGGAGCATCATTCTGCCACCAGTTTACCCATCCAAGCTCTTCATATACTTCAGCGGATTCTCCTTCTTTAAGAGCTTTGTCTAAAAAATCCTTTGCTTTATCCCATTCACCGGTTGATAAAGCTTTACGTCCTTTATTTAATAATTCATTAACCATATAACTATAAAAGAAGGATAAATTATCATAATTATCTTTAATTGATTAAAGATAATAATTTTTTCATAAATCTGTTATGTAAATCATAATCAGCAAAAAGGCATTTATGACCTACTAGCTCCTTAGAAGAGTTAATAGTATTCACACGGGCTCTTCATTATTATTAAGAGATTTTTCCTTACATTTAGATATGAAAAAAACATCAGGCTTATTAATTATAGTAATTTCGATTTCAATTATTTTTAGCTGTAAAGATGGAGCAGGTTCGGAAAACAACTTGTTTTCAAAAGCTGAAATTGACACAACCTTAAATATCAAAGTTATTCAGGATGGGAATTTAAGTATATTTAAGGTCGACAAGTATTCTACAACAATTATAAAAATTCCGAACATCTCATCATACCTGTATACTCAGCGGCCTGTAAAATCACTTGAACAGATTGCTAATGACAGTGACTATTCTTTAATTGCCAATGGATCTTTTTTTGACATATTATATGATGATTCCACCGCAAATACTGGAATACACTATAAACATGCAGGATATCTTAAAATTAATAATAAGATTTATGAAGATATAAAAAAAGATGATAGACAGCTTTCCCGTTTATTTGCATATAACTCTAAGAAAAATATTGTCCATTTTTTTAGTCTGAATGAACTTGATAAAACCAGGGATTATGATCTTGTTATTCAAACAGGACCACAGATAATAAAAGATAATCTGGTTGATACATCCAGTATTAATTTATCAATTAATGGTAACCGCAAGGCCAGGCGTACAACCTTTGCAACTGTTAACGGCAATGAATTTTATATTATTATAACTTTAGATATTGTCACTCTGGCAGAATTAGGTAAGATGCTGATTTCAACAGGGATTTTCAAAAAGGAATTAGATGTTATAGATTTTGACGGCGGCCCATCTACAAGAATATATATTAGAAATCACCCTGAATTATCCTGGTCTTCTAATGTTCCATGGCCGCTTTTAATATGCATCAAGTAAGATTTTCTGCTTGCATTGATATTATGGAATTCGCAAAAACCTCCGGGGTTTTAGAAACCCCGGAGGTTGAAAAATTTACTTGATTAAGGATTCTTTCAACCTTCTCGCCACTGAAATGAAAAATCCGAATACCATTATCAGAACTCCTCCCCAAACGAAATTGATAAATGGCTTAACACTTGCCTCTATCGTTAAAACTTCTTTTGGAGACGCTGAGGTTTTCTTTGTATCCAATTTAGTTAATACAAAATCTGCTTTTTGAGTAGAAGGATCTATTTTCTTTAATTCGATTTTTATATCCGCCTCTTCAAGAGTAACCGGTATATATGAAAATCCGTTTTCATCCCGCTTAATAGTGGGCTCTGCACTGAAGGTTTTACCATTTTTTGTAATGGTCAAATCAGTACCCATCTGAAAATTCCCGCCGCTCATCATAACGCTCATATCCGGTTTCACAAAATCTTTATATACAATTTCAGACCCGTTAAAGTTAATTTTATCCCCAATTTTTAAAGAAGCAGTTTGTCCGGCATCTTCACTGTTTTGATCTTCATACCCGAGCGGTGATATATATATGTCTTTTGTAAAAGGAGATAGAATAGTCGGCTGCCATAAGGTTAGAATTGCCGGCTCTCTCATTAAACCGTTGCTGTAATCGCTAATGTACATCACAGGGGAAATTTCATAACTTTTATTCCCCTTCTTCATATCAATACTGAAGGCATATTTCTGATTATTCTCAATAGGATGATATCCTGTGAAAGTCAATTGATATCCGAAAGCTTCCTGAGGAACATTTTTAATCAGATCGATATTAATTTCTTTGCTGTATGCGGCAGAACCAATTACTCCTAATAGGAATACAGCAATCCCGATATGAGCTATATAAGCTCCGATCATTTTCATATTCCCCTTTATTATTTGAAAAGCAATTTCAACATTAACAAAGAGAGCGAAAGCAGCAGAAAATGAAAGGATAATCATCATAATCTCGCTTATACCGCCGAATAAAACTATTAAGGCAGTTACTACAATGGCGGCTGAGACTGAAAATAATGATTTCTTTACAATATCTTCTCCCTTTGTATGATTCCATTTTAGGAGAAGACTTAAACCATTCAGCAAACCAATAATTATTGCAATCGGAACATGCATCTGATTATAAAAGAATTTATCAACCGAGCTTCCAAAAATCGGCGAAGATGTTCCTACTAAAACAACAAGAGCTGATGAACATAGAACTATCGCAGCAGTAAATAAAGCCAGGTCTCTTGAAAGCATCCCTTCATCCCTTGAAATTTCTATATTTAAAGATTTCCATCTGTAAAGTAATGTTCCAAATCCAAGTAATAAGAAAGTACCGATAAAAATAAGCAGAAAGAGGTATACAAGCATTCCCGGATCAACGAAGGAATGTACTGATGCATCTCCTAACACTCCGCTTCTTGTAAGAAATGTTGAATACAATACGAGTATATAAACCATTATACACAGGATTAAATTCGTTTTCGCATACTTCCCTACCCCCCCTCTTGATTGAGTTTTTCTTTGAACGAGAAGTGTATGAATTGCTGCAACACCGACAAGCCATGGAATTAAACTAGAATTTTCTACAGGATCCCATGCCCAATAACCGCCCCATCCGAGCATTTCATATGCCCAATAACCGCCAAGCATTATACCTAATCCTAAAATCCCGGCTCCGGCTAGAACCCATGGGAAGGATTGTTTAACCCAATCCCTGTAATCATTTTTTAACATTGCCGCCATTGCAAATGTAAAGGGTACTGTAGCCATAGAAAAACCTGAAAATAAAATAGGCGGATGGATCTGCATCCAGAAATTCAATAGCTGCGGGTTCAAACCTTTACCGTCAATGATAAATTGACTCATATGAATCCCCCCTGAAGCAAGAGTTGTATAGAGAGCCTGGCCTATTTTTACAAAATTCTGCCCGGATGAACCGTCACTAAATATAAAACTCTGGAGCCATGGCTGATTCAAAAATGCTGCATTTATATGTTTGGTGGCTATAAAAAAAGGTTCTGACCAGATATAAGCAAATGGATTTTTAAATAATGGGGATACCATTATTAAAAGAAATGTTGTGTGGAGGGTAAAAATAGGCATTACCCTTTTTTCCAGGTCTCCTCTTTTAGAAGTATACGACTGCAGTACAATTCCCACGATTGAACTTAAAAGAAGCCATAGCATAAAGCTTCCTTCCTGACCTCCCCAAAAAGAGGCTATTAAAAACCCAAAAGGTAAGTTGTTCGCACTGTATTCATATACATATTTGAAACTGTAATCATGATTAATAATGGCGTACCACAACAATGCTGATGCTACAATAACCATCATTGCCATTGCATGATAGGCTATTCTTCCGTAGTTTATTGTGTTCTCATATCCCCTGTAGCTAAGAAAATACATGACCATTGCTATTGCACTGCATGCAAGTGCGATCGTTAGAACTATACTTCCAACCATGATCTATCCTATATTATTTAATACATAAATTCGCTCTTACCATAACCTTTACTTATAATGCCTTGCTAAAGATTACAAATAAGAAATTAATTACAGAGAAGAAGATTTGATCTGAGAATTCTGATATTTACTTGGACATTTTGTTAATATCTCTTTTGCATGAAAATAACCGTCTTCATAACGACCGGTTACTACTACACTTTGAGCGGACTCAAAATTGTTTGGAATTGTACCGTCATATACAACCTTCATCTCATTTCCATGCTGATCTACAAGAAAAAAGCTGAACGTTCTTTTCTGTTTATCAATATCATAATTCTTTGCTTTATCCCAGCTTCCGGTTGCTTTTACGGTTTTATCAATACTCATTACATTTTGAAAATTATCTTCATATTTTATATTGCTCTGAGTTAATAAATACCCCATCAATCCTAGAAACACTACTATAATTACACCGCCGAATAGATACTTATTTTTCATGTTTATTTTCCTCTATTTCTTTTTCCATATGTTTAAGTCTTTTGTCCAAATTGAAGAGATACAAAAAAACCCCTGCCCATACTATAAGTACAATAATCATTACAATGTAGATGGCATTTTTCTGTAAAAAGCTATAAAGTTCCGCCAAATTACCCTCTGGTTAATTTTCTATTAAGTTTATCTTTATAAATTAAAGATTTATATCCAATATTCCACATCCAGAAGAACAAAATTGTGAATCCAATCAACGAAAGAAAAAAGATAAATAACATGTTTCCGTTCATTTTGAAATCAACTATGGGACCTGAATTTGTATCATTGGCTGAACCCGGATGCAGACCGCTCATTATTCTCGGCATGATAAAAATAAAAAACGGTACAGTTATAAAAGCGATAATATTGTAGACTGCTGAAAGTGAAGCTCTTTTTTCTTCCGATTCAATCGATGAGCGTAGAGCAAACCATGCACCATAGATCAACAGAAGAGCAAAAATACTTGTCTGTCTCGGATCCCAACTCCAGAAAGAGCCCCATGCAAATTTAGCCCAGATTGCTCCTGTTATGGTTGCCAATACACAAAATATTATTCCTAACTGAGCCGCTGCATATGATTTCGCATCATCATCCAGGTTTTTCTTTCTTAAGTATTTTATACTGAAGATTGTTGACATTAAGAATGCTATTACTGTAATCCATGCCGTTGGTACATGAAAGAATATTATTTTTGCATTCTGCTCCAATCCCGGAATTAGGGGAAACTGATACCATGTATGAGGATTCTCAACAATGGGAAAAGTTATTCCAGCCACTGAAACAAATGCAATTAATATGAACAAAAATATTTTCCAGGCCATGTTATTTCTTTTATTTTTAATTAAATAATGCGGATCATGATAAATGTGTTATCGCTGTATAAATATTTTGTTGATTTATTATACATGATTCAAATGTTATGCCATCTAACTTGAATCACAAACTCTTCTAAAGAATACTTTTTAATCTACTTTTTAAAACAATTAAATTAAAGGAATAAATCTTAATCTTTCCAGATGAAATCGAATAACATATAAGATGCAGAAACCATTATAACATCATAACAGGCAATTATTAAAAGTTCAACTTTAGCGGAATCGAAAGTGGTTCCTTCTATGGAAAATAAAGTTAATCTGACAGAAGTTATTATTAAAGGGAGTAAGATAGGGAATGAAAGGACAGGATACAACGTCCCTTTGGAACCTGCTTTAGCAATAATAGCAGCAATAATCGTTGAGGAGACTGCAATTCCAATATTTCCAAGGAAAAAAGTAAGTATAAAAAGGACCAGGTTCCTGATAACAAATTCTTCGAAAAGTGCAGAATATAATAATGTAATTGTTATATTCATTATAAATACTAAAATCAAATTGAAAAGTAGTTTCCCGGTAAAGATTGTTGAAGGAGCTGCTATAAGCTGAAGAGTTAAAGATGTCCCCCTCTCTTCTTCGGATACAAATGCTCTAGCCAGTCCCGACATAGCAGTAAAAAATATTACGACCCAGAATAGACCTGCAGTCAACGGCGCAGTTATTCTTTCATTACCTATTGAAAATAGAATAACGCTTAATGCAACTAAAATGAACATTGCAAGAGAATTCACAGCATAACGTGTTCGAATCTCCGAATGAAAATCTTTTTGAAAAAGTGAGTATGATTTAAATTTCATCTATAATTCCTAGTCTTCTCCGTGCTCTCTGTGTCTTCTCTGTTAACTCTGTGGTAAAATATCAATCCTTAAAATCCTCGAGTCTTAATTTTTCCTTACAAAACTGTAAATCTGATTTTTCATTTGAAGCTACAATAATAATATTCTGTTCTCCCTCCTTTTCAATTATCCGGTATACCGACTCTTTCCCTTCATCATCAAGGTTTGAAGTCGGTTCATCAAGCAGAATAATTTTTGGTGAATGCATTAAAGCAAAAATAAATTTCATCCTCTGCTTCATCCCTGAGGAATATGTTTTTAACAAATCGTCCTTCCGGTTAAATAAAAGGAATTGATTGAGAAGATGTTCAATTTTTTCCTTATTAAATGGAACATCCCTAATATTTGCGAAATAATTAAGGTTTTCCCATGCAGAAAATTCGTCGTAAAGCACAAGGTAAGGAGAAACAAAACCGATGTAATTATGCAGCTCTTCGGATATTATTTCTTTATCATCGTTTTTATAAATTATTTCTCCGGACGTTGGAGAATTTATTCCTGCAATTATTTTTATTAATGTTGACTTGCCGGAACCGTTTGCTCCGGTTATTCCGAAAATGGTATTTGCCGTTAAAGAAAAATTTATATTATCAAAAATTAAATCTTCTGCCGAAAGTCTTCTTTAACTCTTTAACCTGAATTGAAAAATCACTCATAAATCTTTAGGAAGTAAAAATCTCTTAATTATTTGAAAGATGATATCTTTATATCTGCATAAGTTTATTAGTTATCATTAATTAAATATAACTATTTTGCCTGAGGCTGTACTGCTGCCGGTTTTTGTAAAATAAATATAAACTCCCGAAGGAAGTTTTTCTCCGTTTGAATCTAATCCGTTCCAACTGAATATATAAGTCCCTCTTTTCCCGAGATATACATAATCCTCCCTGGAATAAACAAGCCGCATTGATGTTGAGTAGATATTAAGATCCGCCTTTTGACTACTGCTGGCGGTTGTTGGAATTTCTATATGATTGTTCCGGCTGTAAAAGAATGGATTTGGATAAGCATAATTGATTGCGAATGATGATGGTACCGGATTAGTAGTATCCTGACTAATAATTTCATCATTCAAAATAACCGTTTCCGACCATAGGGAAGTGTTTTTCGAATTAAAATCGACAAAATAATTATTATCTGCAGAAGTGGGGCTGTAACCTATGGATAACTGAAATGTGAAATGCCCGTTCATACTATCTACACCGCTTCGATAATCCGAATTAGAAATAATTACATCAAGCGTGTCGTAATCATCATTATTTATTTTATTAATAAACCTCATATAATTTTCGGAAAGAGGAGCAGCCGAGCCGTTCAATGTATTTTCAGGTATGCTTTCAAATTTATTAAATAAATTTAATGCGGGATAATTTGCAGCTTCGGTAAAATATTTGCCGTTAACTGCTCTGTAACCGGTGAAATAGAGCCATGTTCCGAAAACATTAAATTCCTTTCTGTAGGTTGAACTATATTGAAGTATGCTGTTATTAATAGCATCCAGAGCTCTCATTTGGGGCATGAGCTCCCATTGCTTTTTTAGTATATTATAGCCGAACCTGTTCCGTAAAAAAATATTCCAGATTGCAAGTGCATATTCCTGTTCCCCTCCCCCGCAGCTCGAACATGCAAAAGAATTCTGGGTATTATTAAAATAAGCCGGTAAGTAATTGTAGTAATCATTAATGCTGTTGTAAACAAAATCCTCCATTGCGGTGGAAGACAACTCATAAAAAAATCCGTCGCTATCGTATCTGTAAAAATATCTCCCAATTTGTACAGCGTGAAAAAATTCATGAGCTAAAGTAACCCGTGCTCCGTCAATTCCTTTTGTAGCAAAATTCTGGTAATTGTTATGTATGACAATAAAAGAAGAATATGTCCCGTTTCCGGTTGAATTTTCCGGCTGAGTATATCCATAACTTCCTGATGTCGAATTGGATATATATATATCATAAGGTGAATTATTAGCATTCGGGAAAAGATATCCTAAATATTTTATTTCAAAATTATAAACCGAGTCTAGTGTCTCCGATATTTGATTCAGGCAGTCATTTAATGATAATCCGCTATAGGAAGGCTTGTTTATCCCTGCCGGATCATAATGTATTTTGAAATGTCCGTCCTGTGTTATTATACTATCCTGCAGCACCGGTCTTTGTAGAATTTTTTTTATATCCGACTGCTGCTGCACTGTAAACTGATTAAAATTAATTGCTATTGTACTGATTAATCCGAATCCGCACTTTTCGTAATTAGTTTCTCCCTGAACTGATTGAACAGAGTTCTCATTAAATTTTGATGAATTAAGATAAATCAGTTCATTATAAAGTGAATCAAGTTCCTGTCCCTTTAAACCCTGCGGTAAAATAGAGTCAGCAGCTAAGCTCAATAGTATAAAAATATAAATTAATCTCATTGACTTATTTTATTAATTGAAATCTGGCTTTCGTTTTTTCTTGTATACACAATATGATAGTTCTTTACATTCATATTCTTAATAAAATAATGATTTAATTCATCAGCTGCTGCAGCTTTTGTTGAAATTATTTCCTTCCCCTCCTTAAGAAAATCCAGCCGGTGGACAGCACTGCTGTCAGGGTAATAAATAAATAACTTTTTTAAACCGTTAATTCTCATTTCACCTAAAAAGAACTGATCCTTGTTTGTAACATTTAACGTTCCGGTTAAGGTATCTTTTCTAATGATTGAAGAGGTCTTATCCGTTGTAATTACAGCAAAACTATTATCCCTGGAAGTTAGAAAACTGATTAATATATCTTTATCATTGTTCAACAGATCTCCTGTAAAGGCAACTATTTTAAAATATGTCTGCAAAGATAAGGAAAATTTTTGTTCCGGTGGGCTTTGCGGCCTACTAAAATCCTTTGTAAAAAGGAGTAATTCATTACCGGCTTTTTGCCAGAAGCTAACCCTTTTTCCCAAACCTAAAGTTATATTTGAAGCCAAATCTTTTAGCTTAGTTTCATAATATTCATTTGAATAATTATTCTCTGAATATCTAAAGATATCTATGCCGAGTTTATCGTTATTTCTATATGCCGTAAAGATATTCACCTTTCCCTGTTCATCTTTAACAGCTTTAAGGTCCATTATTCCCCCGTGCGAATAGATTGATTTCCTTATAATTTTATCGTTATTAAAATCTACTACAAGTGCTTCAATTAATTTTTTGTCGTATGAATAACAATAAAATCCTTTAACATTCGGTGAGATATTAAATGGAGTTACAAGTGAATGTTCTTGAAATAATGGGAATGAATAATATCCCTTGGGAATTCCTCCGCTGTTTCTAATGACAGCAATAAGTGAATTAGTAAATTGGTCTAAAAAACAAAAATCTATAATACCATCGTCATCTTTATCAAAAAAAGTTATTGCGGAAGGTTCGGAAGCAAGGGTTATCTGGACATCTTCTGAAAATGAGGATACACGTGTTAGCGTAAAGAGATCCCCCTTAAATGTAATTCCCGCAATTCCATTTATAAATTTACTGTAAAAGGGTATGATGTCTTTTATATCATTCTTTTTTAGATATATAATTTCCGGATAAAATTGTTCGTCCCCTTTAGCCAATATTATTGATAAAATATTTTTATCATAATTGATATATGCAATATCGATTTTCCCGTCTTTATTAAAATCACCTGTTATAACTTTGTCAGGGTGATATAGCGGATTTAGAGTTATAGTATTTTCAAAAGAACTTCTGAAATCACCATAGAAGATCACTATAGAATTATTTTTTACAAAAATTAAATCTTCATAATCATCGGAGTTTATATCGAAGGAATGAATAGCGTTAATTTTCCCATCAATCGGGATTGACCGGATTTTATTAAATGTTCCATTTCCATAATTATAAAAAAAATCAAGAGAATTAGTAATAAGATTAAACCCGGCAATATCAGGTATGTCGTCATTATTTAAATCGACAAAAATAGCTGCAGTATAGGTAGTTTTCTCTTCAACTTTCTTTTCTATTAATTTTCTATCCGATTGATATAATACTGAGAGGCCGTCGAAAGCACTCCCTGATATTAATATTTCCTTTCTGCCGTCGCCGTTAATATCGGCTGCGGATATATTTTCCGGATATGAAGTAAATTGAATGGTGGAAAGCATAGAAAATTTTCTATAATTCGAAATTTGGAAAATACCGGCGGTCCTGTCTCTTCTTGATGCAAAAGCATAACTTTCGGTCTCTTTTTCTCTATTAAAAATTTTTTGAATACTGGAAAACTGATAAGGAACTTTTATGCTGTCCTGCCTCGAAAAATCTCCATTTTCATCTCCGGTTAATATATTTATTTTCTTTCTTAGCGGTGAGTATAACAGAATATCGGAATAGGAATCATTATTATAATTAAAGGAAAAGATAGTAGTATAATTTGAATTTGTCTTGAAATCTCTGTACTTGCAAAATCCATTTATTGGAATCTGTATACTACCCGACTGATTCTGTGGAAAAACAATATATGAGCTGAATAATAATGCTGTGAGTAAAAAAATAGAAGATACTTTTCCAACAGTCGTTGAACTAACTTTTAATAGCAATCCTATTCCGAAGTCTATTTTCCCTCCTTTGAAGTGCTTCTTCATATCTCCTTTTTTCGTCCTCTGTTTCAGGGATTGCTTCAATTCCTTTTGTAGGTTTACCATCTTCATCAACACTTACGAATGTTAAATAAGCAGTATTGGTATGAACCTTTGTACCCTTTTTAAATGATTCCGCATATACTTTTACTCCAACCTCCATTGAGGTATTAAATACACGGTTTATGGATGCACTTAATGTTACTGCATCACCTAAGCTTACAGGATGATGAAAATCTATTTTGTCAACTGATGCGGTTACACAAATCCTATGGTTATGCTTTGATGCGCACAACGCAGCGCATATATCTATCCAATGCATAAGTTGACCCCCTAATAACTTGCCAAGCTGATTAGTATGGTTCGGCAAAACTAACTCGGTCATTATTATTATCGATTCACTTATTTTTTTTCCTGAGGTCATTGGTTTGAAGCAGAGAGTTTATTCTCAAGAGAAGTTTTTAATTTCCTGATTTCATCTGCATTTGAATCATTCGGGTATTTATCTAAAAATTTAGACATCTCGCTTAAAGCTTCATCATTTCTTTTCCTGTCTAAAAGAATTTTGATTTTATCATACATTGCCATTGGTGCATATTTTGTATCATGGTAAGTGTCGATTACATCCGTATAATAAATTAGTGATGCACTGTAATCATCCATTTTCTCATAAATCCCGGCACTGTTGTATTCTTTCCTCGCTAATTTATCATTCATTTCGGATATTTTTTTCTCAGCTTCGGTAACTTTTGGATTAGTGGGGAAAAAGTCTATAAATGCCTGGAATTCCTCTATTGCCTTTTTTGTATACTTTTGGTCAAGTGTGTAATTAGGTGATAGTTCATAATAACATTCAGCCAGCATGAATTGAGCATCTGCCAGATATGTACTTGCCGGCATATTCTTTACCAATTTACTAAACTCGTATGCCGCCATGATATATTCCCCTCTTTAAACCTGGTCATAGCAAGGTAATATTGAGCATCATCAATAATCGAATTACCCGGATACTGCAGTATTAAAGACTGAAATTCATTTAGTGCATCAAGATAATCTTCATCATTGTATAAACTTTTAGCATAATTAATGCGTTCATCGGGTGTCATGTTAACAGTATTAACGGAAGATGAGCAGCCGAAAAAATAAATAGAAACAATAATAAGAAATAATATTTTCTTCATAAATCCGGATATAATTTGTTTAATCAGAATACAATTATAATTAAATTCAAAAAGTCATCAAAGCCAATAATTTATTACTATCAAGGTTTGTACTGGAGATTTCAAGATACGGCATACCGGATTTTACAAGAAACATGACACAAGAAAGAAGATACAAGTAAAAAGATACAAGTAAAGAGAAGACAAAAGGATGCCAGTTGTTTTATATCTGGCATCTGCACCCTTCTTACTTCCTTTTCACCTCCGCTCCACATACGCTTCACATACGCTTTACTTACGGAGAACAAGTTATATTTTTAAATAAAAAATTTAATCTTCCCCCAGATTTCACTCATCGGCATCTTAGGCTTTTTGCAAATAAAAATATCAACATTCTCGAAAGGCATTCCGTATTTACTCGTATGTTTGGCAGCAAGATTTACTTCTTCAAAAAATTCACTATTATCTTTATAGTTTGATCCTATAACAATTAACACTTTCCCCTTAAAGTTTTTAGGATAACCCCAGATCCAGTAATTATTGTGTGACGAAATAGCCTCAGGTAAATTATATTTCTTCCTGTAAAAGTTTACTGCCCCTGCCTCACCATAATTTTGCCCGAAAATTAAGGCTTCTTTTTTCTCCTCAGGTGATAAAGTATTATATACTTTAGCAACTTTTTTTACCATATCATCCCAGCCGAATCTGTCTGCATAAAATTGAGGAAGGAGTCCTAATTCCGATCTTTCTCCACTCTCCGGTTTAATTCCCAATCTTTCGGAATATTTTATGAAAGATTGAACATTTAATATTGGAATTGAAAAAGGTGCTGCTATAAACGCGGGAGGAATGACAAGGATGACTAATATCCATCTGACAAAGTTCCGCAGATATTTCTCAATTAAATAATCCGCTCCGACAACTCCAGCAGCTAATAGGATAGGATATAATACTCCCATGTAGTAAGGCTTACCATTATTAAACACAAAAACTAAAAATACCGAAATGAAAATCCATCCTATTATATTATAAACTTTTCCTTCTTTGTTAACAAAGAAAAAATATAGTCCGGTAAAAAAGAACAAAAAATAACCGGGATTTAGTTCCATTAGAGCATTCAATGCAAATTCCATGATGCCCATGGATTTATTTTTGTATGCAGATGCATTATGCATAAATTCCAGAGTTGGAAAATTATTTGCTATTTGCCAGATAATATTTGGAAGGAAGATAATAATCGCTATTCCGGCAGCAATCCAGATCTCTTTCGTTTTTAGATAGCTTCTATATTTAGTTAGAACTAAACCTATCACTAAACCAAATCCTAAAAACAGGAATGTTAACTTATTTTGAAGCCCTATTCCGATTATAAATCCAATCACAATCCAAAGCTTAAGGTTGTTTGTATTAATCATCCGGATAAGGAAATAAAACATTATTGTAGAAAGAAGAATGTCAAATGAATTCATTGAGAAATAACCGCTGGTTCCTAAAATTACACCCGAAAAAATCACCAGGAATGCAGTAAATATTTGAGCGAATTTACTTCCATGCAGTTCTCTTGCAATTAATCCCGACATAAAAACTATAAGCGAACCCGCTAAATACGAAAATATTCTTATCCCCAGAATTGAATTACCGAACAATGTTCTGGAGATTGCTAAAATCACTGCGGATAAAGGCTGCAGATCAACATAACCCCACGCAAGGTGTTTGGATGTTTCAATATAGTAATATTCATCCCTGAAAAGTCCATAATTTCCTGCGAAAATCAATAATAGGAATAATTTAAAAAGGGATAAATAAATCAGAATTGCATTGGTTGAGGTTAATTTATTTATTGAATTGTTGGGCTTCATTAGTTTCCCTGATTAAATGATAAATGGAAAACAATCTTAAATAATTATCGGCTCTGAGACTTCAAAAATATTATTCGTGGATTAAATCCATGATTACCGGTAATTCTCAATAAATTGAAAATAGTATCTTATCCATAGGTTTTTATCCCATTAAGACTTCAGCTATGTTCTTACTTCCGGCACTCTGGAGAGTAATAATATTTCCCGGAATTTCTTTTCCGTTCAAGATTATACTTTTAATTCCTTTTGAAACATGCTGCGGATTTGAGACCTTAATTTTATAATCAGCTCCTCTGAATTTTCGATTTATTATAAATCCGTCCCATTCATTTGGAATACATGGATCTATTTTTAATCCGTAATATCCGGGCTGAATTCCTAATATATATTGCGTTACTGCATAATAATTCCACGCTGCAGTTCCTGTCAGCCATGAATTTTTAGCCTCACCCGGCTTAAATGCATCCTTCCCTGCAATCATTTGGGAATAAACATAGGGTTCGGTTTTATGTAAATCACTTAAGTCCTCAAGGTATGAAGGAGCAATTTTACTGTAATATTCAAATGCCCTGCTGCCGTTTCCTGCCATCGTTTCGCCTATTATAATCCATGGATTGTTGTGACAGAAAATGCCTGCGTTTTCCTTATAACCTGCCGGATATGTTGAAATCTCTCCCATATTTATATAGTATTTTGTGAAAGCAGGATTATTTAATACAATTCCATACTCGCAGTCAAGGTATTTTTTAACTGAATCCAATGCTGTTTGAGCTTTCCCATCATCTAATCCTACACCAGCCATTATACAGAATCCTTGAGATTCTATAAATATTTTTCCTTCTTCATTCTCTTTACTCCCAATCTTCTCACCATAATAATCATAAGCACGAAGAAACCATTCTCCATCCCATCCATACGTTTTAATAGCGGCTATCATTTCATTTACATATTTATCTGCTTTTTCGGCATCTGCCTGTTTATCCAATTCTCTGCAAAGTTCCGCAAATTCTTTTCCATATGCGGCAAACAATCCCGCAATCATTAATGATTCCGCAGCTCCCCCTCGCTTGTTTTCGGTTGTTTGGAAAGACTCATCCGGATTAGTTGAGAAACAATTTAAATTTAGACAATCATTCCAGTCAGCTCTGCCAATAAGAGGAAGTTTATGAGGGCCTAAATTATTTACCACATGGTAAAATGAACGCTTTAAATGTTCAAATAATGAAGCTGCTTTTGATTCATCATTATCAAATGGGACCTGTTCTTCAAGAATTGACCAATCTCCGGTTTCTTTTATATAAGCTGAAGTGGAGAGAATGAGCCACATCGGGTCATCGTTAAAATTCCCCCCTATCGCATAATTCCCTTTTTTGGTCAAAGGCTGATATTGATGATAAGCTCCTCCGTCCTCAAATTGCGTTGCTGCTATATCCAGAATCCTTTCTCTCGCTTTTTCCGGTATTTGATGAACGAATCCAATTAAATCCTGGTTCGAATCTCGAAAACCCATTCCACGCCCGATACCGGATTCAAAGTACGAAGCGCTCCTTGACATATTAAATGTGACCATGCACTGATATTGATTCCATATATTCACCATTCTGTCTAATTTATTATCCTGACTTTCTATATTATAAACAGAAAGAAGATTATTCCAATATCTTTTCAATTCGTCAAATGCTTCGTTTACTTTTTCGGAAGTGGAGTATCTTTCAATTAAATCTTCAGCTTTTTCCTTATTTATAATTCCTTTCGATTCCCATTTCTTGTCCGCTTCATTTTCTACATAACCGAGAATAAAAACAAGTTCTTTCGATTCTCCCGGCTTCAAATTTATTTCAATATAATGAGATGCTATAGGAGACCACCCGTGTGCAATAGAATTTTTTGGTTTTCCTTCAAACACTACATCCGGTTTATCAAACCCGTTATATAAACCTATAAAGGAGTCTCTATCCGTGTCAAAACCATCTATCATTGAATTAACCGAATAAAATGAATAATGGTTCCTTCTTTCCTTATATTCGGTTTTATGATAGATTACCGAATCTTTAACTTCAACTTCACCTGTGGAGAAATTCCTCTGAAAGTTTGTTTGATCATCCAGAGCATTCCATAAGCAAAATTCGACAAATGAAAAAAGCCTAAGTGATTTTTCCTTATCACCTTTGTTTATAAGTTTTAATTTTTGAATCTCACAATTGGTCTTAACCGGTACAAAGAAAAGTATTTCAGCATCAATAGAATTTCTTTTCCCTTTTATTATAGAATAACCTAAACCATGCCTGCATGAATAATCTTCTAATCCGGCTTTCACAGGTTTCCATCCTGGTGACCAGATATCTCCGTTATCATTTATATAGAAATATTTACCTCCATCATCAATGGGAACATTGTTATACCTGTAACGCGTTATCCTTCTTAAAAGAGCATCTTTGTAAAAGCTAAAACCGCCTGCAGTGTTTGAGATTATGGAAAAGAATTCATCACTCCCCAGATAATTTATCCATGGGTAAGGCGTTTGTACTTCAGTAATGACATATTCTTTTTGGCTATCATCAAAAAAACCGTATTTCATTCTGGTTCCCTTTTTAAGATTTAATAGATGATTAAAGAGTTTTGAAACTTTTATCTTGCGGCGATACAAAAATAATGATTCTTGTTTAGAATCTGAAATAATAAAATTTATTCTTTTTTCTACAAAGTAGTCAACTCTTTTTAAGCAGCCTTTTTTAGTAAAGAGGACCTGAATATATGAGACGTTAAGAATTTCCCTCCCCTTTACCAAAGGGGAGGGCTGGGGTGGGGTTCAATACCTTTATTAACCATATTATAATTAATATTCATCTACTTCCCTTAACGCTTCATCAAATACCTCTTTTTTTACAAAAAATTGATAAAGATTATCATGACGTGATACTCTTTTCTGTGTGACGGTAAAACTTCTGACATATTTGGCAATAAGGTTGTTTGAATAGAAATTATAAATGGAAATCTCATTTGAATCGGCAAAAACCCCATACTTCTCACCCTTGTATTTTCTACCTGGTAATAACTCAGTGAATATTTTACTTTTATAATTTCGCGCTTTCGTAGGGGGAGATATTAACACTGTATCATAAACACGGAACATATAATAGGATGAATCTTCGGATATTATAAAAGAGTTTTCTCGCCTGGCGAATTCTTTAAAACTATTAAAATTGCCCTCCGCTATTTTTATTTTATTACTGTCTGAATAATGGTTAAAATAATTCATCCATTTATTTTCAGACGGCAGGTTATTAATATTTATTTCAATATTATTAACCCTTTTCTCATTACTAGAATACATCTTATAAAGAGAAAGATATTTTTCAATGCCCAATTCATTTATTAGGAATTTATTATAAAGTCCGGCGACCGGATAGCTCATTGTTGCATCAATCTTGTAAAAATCCTGTCTACTTAATAAAGCATTGAAATTAAGAAAAACGCTTTCTTCTAAAAACGCTCCCATATCTAGAATAACACCGGGTTCCTTCCCTCCCCTTCCTCCGAATGCAACGGCAAATCCTTCTTGTAAAAACGGAGTTGTATAAAGCGGAATTTTTTTGAATTTATAATTTATAAGTAAATGAAGAATTTCATGATAGTGGCAGCTATAGGTAGTAATTATATAATCATACGGTATTAGATATAAACCACGGGCATCGTACCCCGTAAGCAATTTAATTTCCTTATCGTCTTTGCATAAATAGTAGTTAATCTTATTTTTTCTAAGCTTAGCCAGATCTTTATCATTGTATTTCAGAATTCCTGAAATTCTTTCAACAAAATTATCTAACCTTTTTATTGAATAATCGTTAAACAACAGAGGATCGCTTATATAAAAAATAAAATATTTTGATTCTATTTTCTTCCAGTTTCTTGCATAATAGTATGGCCTTGAAATTAAAAATGAATCTTTGAAAAGATATTCCCTTGAAAAATTTTTTGATGGAATTAAAAGAATTAGTTTTGAATAACTTCCGTCTAAACTTTCAACGTTATATGTAAAATTCAAATTATTATTAGAAATATCTGCTCTGAGAGATGAATCAACATCATTGGAAATAAGAAATTTATCATCAATTTCAGTATAGTTTATGTCCAATCGATTTGAAAGAGCGAGTTCCTCAGGTAAAACAAACTTTTGTAGGTTGCTGCGGTTATTCAGCAATGCAAAAATAAAGCTTTTTGCAGTTGAATCAGGCAGCGTTCCGCCTATTAAAGCAAAATTATTAATAACTGTGATAAATATAATTCCTGCTATAATAGCAATATTCATGGTTTAAAATTATTTTAAGATAAAAGAGGAACTATCATCTATGATTAATCTTGTAGTAAGATACATCATTTTTATTGTCATCATTATTAAAATGAGTTTTCTTTTCATCGAGGGATTTATATAGATCTAATTTTCCCATTTTCTCTTTTCCAAGTTTAATAGGATTTCTAAAAGTAATTCAACTTATATCGAAAAAAATTAACTGTCAATAAATATCTAAAAAAAATAAGAATTTAATGATACTCTGGAAAACCTCGGGTAGCATTATTGACGGCAATTTCCCCCCTTTATTAAAGGGGGGATTAAGGGGGGTTTTGAGCTTAATCTTCCTGCAGAGTATACTCATGGACTTCTTCTTTGGTTTTAACCTTCTTTTCCTTTTTACCAAAATGCCGTCTGAAGAATGCAGGTACTGTTTCTTTCCAGGTTTCTGCTTTCAAATATACAACCGGAACTAAAACTAATGTTAAGAACATAGAGCTAATCAGTCCTCCGATAATTGCCCATGCTAAACCGGATTTCCATTCGGAACCTGAGTCCGTTGCTAATGCTAGAGGGAGCATCCCTATAACCATTGCGGTTGTAGTCATTAATATAGGTCTTAACCTGTTTTGACCCGCATCAAGAATAGCTTCAAAAGGTGAAAGCCCATCCTCTTTCCTCACCTGGTTTGCTCTGTCTACCAACAGGATTGCATTTTTTCCAACTAATCCTATCAGCATAATTATTCCCAGAATTGAAAAGATATTTAATGTTTTCATAGTTAATGCCAGTGAGAGCAAGGCTCCAACCATAGCTACCGGAATTGAAAAGAGCACTATGAATGGATCTAAGTATGAATCATACAGTGCAACCATGACCATATAGACAAATATAATTGCAGCCAGCATCGCTAAGCCTAAACTTCCGAATGAATCAGCTTGATTTTTTAAGTCGCCTTCATAAGCTACATCAACACCTTTAGGCAGAATTCCTTTAGCAATCTGATTCTTTAAGTCCTGCCCGATACTTCCGCTTGGTCTGCCGATTGCCTGCGAGTAAACAGTAACAGCATTTATTCTGTTCCTCCTCTGAAGCTTGGTGGGACCTGTTGTCTGGTAGACATCGGCAAATTGATTTAATTCTACCGGTTCGCCTCTTTTATTTAGGAATGTTAAAGTTCCTATATCGGACATTTTTGACCTATCAAATTGGTCCAATGAAATTCTTATATCATAATCATCATTTCCATCTCTGAATTTGGAATCATCATCACCTGTTAAGGCAACTCTCAATGAAGCGCCCACATCTGCGATTGATAATCCGAAATTTGCAAGCTTTTCTCTATTTATTTCTATCCTGGTTTCAGGCTTTCCTTCTTCAGAGGATAATCTGACATCAGCGGTACCCGGAATTTTCTTCAACGCCGCCGCTACTATATCAGCTCCTTTTTTTACATCATTCCTATCGGCGCCATTAACGATTATTTGTATTGGTGTTTGGTTTGCAGTACCAAAAATACCTATCGGATTAACTCTTACCTCAACTCCGGGTATCTTCCATGCAAATTTCTTAATCTGTTCACCTATTTCATCTGTTGATTTGCTTCTTTCATCTTTAGGTACTAAGGCAACATCGAGTTCAGAAGCATAATTTGAAGACTGTCCAACTAATCCTTCGTTTGATGCACCAACAGTTGTAAATACCTTTTTGGTTTCCGGCAGACTCTCAATATATTTCTCAACTTTCTGCGTTACAAAGTTAGTATTCTCAACTGAAGAACCGGGAGATAATTCCAGAATTACAGCAAATTCACCTCTGTCCGATTGGGTAATAAATTCACTTCCAATAAAACCGCCTGGAACTAAGAATAAGGCTGCAAAAAATAAAACAACTGAAATTGTTATCACTGCCCACCGTTTATTTAATCCCCATTTAAGTACAGAGATATAATTATCGGCTATTTTCTTAAAAGTTCTTTCAAACCATTCTCCGAAACGTCCGATTAGCGTCCCTTTACTTAAGCTCTCAAGCTTACTTATCCTGGATGCCAGAAGCGGGGTTACGGTAAATGAAACAAACAAGCTTAATAATGTTGAGATTACAACAACAACTGCAAATTCTCTTATTATATTTCCTACAAGACCGCCTGTTAATGCAAGTGGTACGAAAACCACAACATCAACCATTGTTATTGCAAGTGCTGCAAACCCTATTTCATTCCTTCCTTTTAATGCTGCATTTACTTTAGTCTCACCCTTTTCAAGATGATGATGAATATTTTCAAGTACAACGATTGAGTCATCAACAAGAATTCCAACTACAAGGGACAATCCGAGTAAAGTCATCAAATTTAATGTATAGCCAAAAGCATATATCACAACGAAAGTAGATATTAAAGATGCCGGAATAGCAAGCAATACTATAAATGAATTCCTATAGCTGTGGAGGAAAAGAAGCATTACAAATGCTACAAGTACAACTGCAAGAGCCAGATCAATTTTAACTCCGTTCGCCGCATCAATTGTAAACTCGGAACCATCCTGAGCAATGTTGAATTTTACATTGTTCTGTGAAAAATCAGCTTCCATGTTCTTAAGTTCTTTTCTTACTAACCTGGAAACATCTACGGCATTAGCATCGGTCTGCTTCTGTACAAGTATACCCACCGACGGCATACCATTAATTCTGTTTATAGTAGTTACATCTTTTTGACCATCAACAATTTCAGCAACATCCGATAGTTTTATATCCCCGCCTACCTTCGATTTAGCTATCACTAAATCTCTGAGAGCATTTACCGAACTGAATTTTCCTGCAATTCTTACTACAAACTGTTCTTTGCTGTCCTCAATTTTTCCAGTCGGGTAATCCATATTTGAAGATTTAATCGCCTGAGTTACCTGTAAAATCGATAAACCATATGATTTAATCTTATCCGCATTAAGATTTACACGGATCTCTCTTTCTTCACCTCCGACTAAAGTAATTTGCCCTACTCCCTGTATTTTTGCCAGCCTAGGCTGTATTCTATCTTTTATAAATTGATAGAATTGGGTAGAGGGCATATTACTCGTTGCTCCCATCCTGATTACGGGAATTTCATCCAATGCAAATTTAGAAAGCGTAGGAGTTTTTACATCCGCTGGTAAAGTCGATAATATCTCATTGACTTTCCGCTGTGCATTTTGCAAAGCAACATCAACATCGGCTGATTGCTGGAATTGGATCATTACAAAAGAGATCCCTTCCGATGATGTTGTGTTCACATTATCAATTTCATCTAATGTAGATATCGCATCTTCAATCGGCTTTGATACTGATGTTTCAACTTCATATGGAGAAGCTCCGGGATACACAGTTGCAATTGTAATTACCGGAGGAGTAATCTTCGGTAAAAGTTCATAATTTAATTGACTGAAACTGTATAATCCCAAAACACCCAAAGCTGCGAATATTACCACAATTAGTGTGGGCCTTTTTATCGATAGCTCTGTTATAGTCATAACTAAATCCTTTTTAATTTATATTTGAGTTCATGTTTTATCTCTCTCGTAGCTCTGTACTCTTGCTCGTACTCGTACTCGTACTCATCCTCGCATCATTGCACAACCATTACCTTATAATCATCAGCCAGATTATTTTGTCCGTTTACAACAACCTTTTCGCCTTCTTTTAATCCGCTCAGCACTTCAAGACTATTATTATAGGTTGAACCAACAACTATATCTCTGATTTTAGCTGTACCTTTTTCAACTACATATACTTGTGGATTTTTTATACTGCCTAGTAATGCATCCCTCGGTACCAACAGCTTGTCACCTTTGGAAACCGAATTAAATGATACTTTTCCAAACATTCCTGCCTTTAAAGGATGTTCTTTACTGTTCATAAAAGTAACTTCAACCGGGTATGTATGAGCTTCATCTCCTTTATCACTTATCGTTTCAATTTTCCCGGCAAATGAAACTCCCGGATAAACATCAGTTGAAATCTTCACCTTATCCCCTACTTTTAATTTAAATACATCAGATTCGGCTACATTAAGCTTTACTTTCAATTTCAATATATCAACTACTTCGGCTATTACCATAGTTTTGTTTACATAATTTCCAATATCAACAGTCCTTGAAGTGATTACTCCTGAGATTGGAGTTGTAATTTTTGTATCTTCATATTCTTTTTTTGCTGTAATATACTGGGCTTCCGCACTCTGATATGCTAACTTTGCATTTTCAAGCTGAGCATCTGTCACAGCTTTTGTAGCAAGCAAAGCCTGGTATCTGTCAAAATCCTTCTTTGTTTTTTGATAATTAACTTCCGCTGTTTTAAAAGCAGCAAGTTTTAATTCATCGTCAAGCTGTAATATAGGGGAACCGGCAGATTTGTAATCTCCTACTTCCGCATATACCTTTGTTACCCTTCCCTGTGCTTCGGAAACAATTGCAACATCATTATTACCTGATATAGTCCCTACCAATTCAAGGTTTCTCTCTGCCTTTGATTTTGCAACTTCTGCAACTGTAACCGGATAAGCTTCAATTTTTGCATTCTCAGATTTCGCTTCCATCTTTGCTTTGTTGTTGAGCAGCAAAGCCATAATTGCTCCGACAACTATAAAAGCTATTATGAAATATTTTAATCTTTTCATATAATTTATCCTTTTATTATTTTAATTTTTCGCCAATTGATTTTTCTAATTTGGCTTTTGCCAATTCATAATCGACCAAAGCCTGTATATAATTTGTGTTTGACTGAAGTAAAGCCACTTCCGAATCTAAAAGATCAGAGTTTAAAGCCAAACCCTTCTTAAATGTTTCGTCGGTAACCCGGTAATTTTCTTGAGCTTGTCTTACACTTTCATCGGCTACCGCAATTTTATCTTTGCTTTGAACAAGGTTGAGGTAGTTTGAATTCACTTCCAAAACAACATTGTCCTTAATTATTTTATAAGAATCTTTAGCTTGTTCCAATTGGGCTTCCGCCTGATCAGTTTTGTCAACTGTTGCACCCCAGTTCCATAAATCTACTGATACGGAAACACCTACATCCCATGTATCCTTAAATTTATTCTCTGCAGGAAAAATTCTCTGGTTAGGCTTTGAATAATAGTAATTGCCTCCAAGATATATTTGAGGGTACCAGTTTGATTCGGCAAGAGTTACACCTGCTTCACCTGCTTTGATATTATACTGCATAGCCTTCAATTCCGGTCTGTTAGTTCATTGCTTTTTCTATATAATCATCGAGATCGTTTACATCCTTAGTTTTGATATCAATAGAATCCGGAATTTGGGAATTTGCATTTAGCGGTATACCTATAATATTGTACAAATTTATCTTTGCCAGCTTAACGGCATTTTTTGCGTCTATCTGCCTAAGCTCCGATTCCGACAGCTGGACTTGAACCTTTAGCAGGTCATTTCTTGTACTTAATCCCTGCTCGTAAAAATTCTGTACATTCATTAAATGAGCTTTAATCTGTTCAACATTTTGATCGGTCACTTCCTTTACCTTCTTTGCCTTAAACAAATTCCAGTACGCATTTTTAATATTGTATATCAGTTCCTGTTCATCTTTATTATACTGTTCCTGTGTTGCTTTATAATTATATTCCGCAATATTTGAACTGCTTGATAATTTAAATCCTGTAAAAATCGGCTGCTGCAGAGTAACTTTCATGTTATAGTTATCTAGAATTGAAGGTGAAATATTAAAATCACCAAATGGGGTATTTAGGATAAACGGTGTAATTGCACTTAATCTTGTATAAGCAGCAGAAAATTTAAGTGAAGGGAGTCTATTTGTATTTATTTCACTTAACCGTGCATTAGCATAATTAACCTGCATTTTTGAGGAATGAAGCATATGACTATTTTCCAGACCGATTTTTACACTTTCATCAAGAGTGAGTGTACTTTGTTCCTGAGCGAAAATTCCTGCCGATAAGAAAATCAACAGCATGACTGTTTTATTTATATATTTTCTGACATCCATCTAATATCTTTCTCCTTTGCTTGATCTTCAATTTGATAAGAATTGTATTTAATCCTTCCCTCTTCTGAAAAAATACCGCTGAAAATTACTTTTATAACTGATTCAAAAACCTGCTC
Organism: uncultured Ignavibacteriales bacterium; assembly: GCA_963742995.1. GTDB lineage: Bacteria > Bacteroidota > Ignavibacteria > Ignavibacteriales > Ignavibacteriaceae > CAVQBP01. The sequence goes on along the minus strand of CAVUOL010000074.1, from coordinate 90,968 downwards.
AACTGAAAACGGCATTTGAGATAAAATCTCGGGATTGATCAATCCTTGTATTGCGCTTGAATAAATTAAAACTATTAGCCTCTGATCTATATCTTTTCTAAATATCCCTTTCTCCACCCCCATATTTATTAATTGGGTAAATTTTTGTCTCACGTTCTCTTTACGAAATTCATTTATCTGCTGCCAAACTTCAGGAATATTCCTATGAAGGTCCTCTAAAAGAGGTCCTTGAAGTTTCGAAGATTGATTCCCTATTAAATTCATCATCCTTTTCAGTTTTTCGACAAAATCCATTTTATCATCAGCCAGCAGGGCATCTACATAATCTTTTACCCCGCAGCGCATTTTGTAAATAATCTCTCTAACTAATTCCTCCTTACTAGGAAAAAATTTATATAAAGTCTTTTTACTCATTCCTAAATTTGCTGCAATTTCGTCCATAGTTACTTTTGAATATCCGAATTTAAGGAACATTTCTTCTGCTCTGTTTAAAATCCGGTCTTTAATTTCAATATCATCTGTCATTTAATATTACTCCTGTAAAAACTTATTTAGTTTATAGAGTTTCCTTTCTTCCTAAAAAATAAGCTGATTTCACAGCTTTTCTATTTCCTTTCTACTTAGGAAACTCTATTTGTTTTTCTGGTTTCCAAACTTAAGGTAAAAGACAACTCAAGTCAAGTTATTTTTTATTAATTATAAAATCTTTCGATGACTTGTAATATGAATGGATGAATGGTGATAGGATGTGGGTGGTAGGTGGTTGGTGGTTGGTTTGTTGGTGGTGAGAAGATTGAATTTTATTATGGGATTGCATAATTTCAAAATCGGCTTCATATATTTTCAATAGTTAATTATCCTTTACTTCCTTTCGATTAGTTTTTCGCAATTAAATTTCAGGGTTTGTTTATATGGAAATCAAAACAAGATTCCGGAATAGAATTCAGAAGGTAGTGATTATTACCTTATGCTGGACATTGTTTTCGTCTTTTTCATTTATTGGTGAATATTTTTTTGTATATGATCTGATTGCATTGAAAAAGTTATCGGGCACTTATGAATTTTGGCTTGATTTTATAGGCACAGTAATTTTAGGTTTATTTGGCGGTTTAGCCGGAGGATATCTTTTGGTGTTTAGAATGGGTTCAAAGTATCGAACTAGATCCTTCGCTTTCGGAATTATCAATTCAGGCTTACTTTTTATTGCTGCTTATTTGAGTCTTGCAGTAGTAGGACTTTTTACAATGGATTTCATTTATTTTATTTTTCAGATGGATTTTCATTCGGCTTTGTTAAGGTCGGGAGGAAATGTGCTTTTCAACCTTACAACCCCTTCATTTTTTGTCACATTATGTTTTTGGGCTTTATTGGTTTCCGGTACACAATTTATGCTTCAGGTAAGTGATAAATTTGGTCCAGGTATATTATGGAAATTCATTACGGGAAAATATTACCACCCAAAAGAAGAAGAGAGAATCTTTATGTTCCTGGATCTTAAATCTTCAACAACAATAGCTGAAAAAATAGGGCACCAAAGATTTTTCGAGTTTTTGAGAGAAATTTTTAATGATATCACTGAGCCCATAATAAACAGCCAGGGGGAAATCTATCAGTATGTAGGTGATGAAGTGGTAGTTACCTGGCTTGTAGAAAAAGGACTTGTAAATAATAATTGCTTGTTATGTTTCTTCGAGATACAAAAAATTTTTGTAAAGAAAAAGAAATATTATTTAGAAAAGTATGGTATACTCCCATCATTTAAGGCCGGAATGCATATTGGTGAAGCTACAGTCGGGGAAATAGGGGTAATTAAAAAAGATATAGTATATTCAGGAGATGTATTAAATACAACATCCAGAATACAGGGAGAATGCAATAATCATAATGTAAATATTATTCTTTCCTCTGCCTTACTTCAAAGAATGCCGCTAAATGGGGAATACGTTAAAATTCCCTTAGGAGAGATTCAATTGAAAGGGAAAATGGAAAAGGTTGAACTTATGACAATGAGAGTAGGTGGTAAATAGTTTGTTGTATGTTGTTTGTAGTTGGTGGTGGGAAAAGTTGGAGGTGGGTTGTTGGTTGTTGGTGGTGGGAACAAATATATTCCTTTCTCATAATTCAAAATTATACCAAACAGGGTTTTACTAAATTTGAGGTAAAACATATTCTAAGTAGGCATTAAATATTATCTTTAATAAAAAAAATAGGGATTATGATTTTAAGTTTATGTTCGGTAGCGGGGTTAGTTGTATTGGCTGCTTTTGGGATTTCATTGATAATTTATGCTTTTTCGAATAAAAAGAAGCCGGTGATATATAATAGTCCTAAATGGAATAATTTCAGATTCGGCTATATAACCTTTGCCTTGATATTCCTTTCATTCGATATGGAAATGATTTTTATGTATCCATGGGCGGTTGTATTTGCAGATATAGGAATGAAGGCTTTTCTGGATATGTTTGTTTTTATAGGGATCCTTTCTTCCGGAATTTTATATTCATGGGGAATGGGAGGTCTGGATTGGGAATAATTGAAGGAGCAATTGTCACATTATTAACTTTCTTTTCGGGCACTTTAATAACGATATTAATAGAGCCGCGATTAAATTTCATTAAAAGTGAACCGGGACCTTCAGCAAAATTTCAGGATGGTTTATCTATCCCTAATCACAGGGACAGCTGGCTTTATAATTCCGCACCTATAACAGGATTAGCCGGACTATTTCTTTCGGCAGTAATTATACCAATTAATAAAGATCTGGTAGGAGCAGATCTGGGAATCGGAATTTTTTATTTTATTGTTGTTGTAGATTATGTTGTACTGGCAATAGCATTAGGGGGCTGGAGCGGAAACATTCCGCAAAGCATTGAAACGTGTTATAGAATAATAGCGCAACTGGTTTCGTATGTTGTACCGCTGGGGCTTGCAATTATAGGACCTATTATGATGGCTAAATCGATGTCCACTCAAAAAATAATTGCATCACAGGAGAATCTATGGTTTATAGTATCGCAGCCGTTAGGTTTCATATTATATATAATAACAGGTTTAATGCAGGTTTACAGGGCGCCTTTTTTAGAACCATTTGCTGCTGATATTGATGGCGGGGTTCTTTCTATATATACCGGATGGCAGGGGATCATCTGGAAAATTACTCTATCGGGAATATTTTTTGTTGTAGCGGCTATGGGAGCCATTCTATTTCTGGGGGGATGGAACGGACCGGTATTACCCGGTTTTTTATGGATGATCATTAAGACTTCGGGAATATTGATTTTAATGAAATGGGCAGGGCAGAAAATAAAATTATTAAGTACGGCAAAAATGCTTGAACTTTCCTGGAAAATTTTAATACCGGTAGGATTACTAAATGTATTAATAGTGGGAGGATTAATTTTATTAGGAGTAAAGGGAAAATGAGCTTAACACCTGCAGTAGAAATATTTACTTTCTGTGTATTTGCTTTTATAGCGGTAACAGGTGCTTTAGGGATGACAACAACAATGAGTATGTTCAGGAGCGGTATTTTCTTAATGGCTTCTTTCATCGGGGTAGCAGGATTGTTTATACTTCTTATGGCAGATTTATTAGGTATGCTACAAATAATGATGTATATCGGGGGGATGCTTGTCATGATACTCTTCATGGTTTTATTTTCTCATGATCCGGGAGGAAACATGATGGCTAAAATGAAAATGCCGTTCATAGAAAAATTCTTTTCACTTGGTCTGCTGCCTAAGGAGAGTGATATGCCGTCTAAAGAAATGGAACATAATGACCACCATGGGAAAGGTAAGAGCGACGAAAAAGAAATAAAGATAATGATATGAGCCACGGGAATCATGGTGGAGGAGGAATGGAAATGGATATGTCAATGTTTACGCCAATTAAAAAATATGCGGCCTGGGGGGGCATTGCTATATTTGTAATACTCACTGCTTTATTGATCTTATTCCCGGATTGGAAGATTCAGAACAGTATACCGGACCAGGATTCTTCAAGGAGAATCGGAGAATTGTTAATGGGCAAATATATGATGGCATTTGAGGGAGCGGGATTAATGATATTGCTTGGAATTTTCGGAGCTATATATTTAGCGCGTCCCGGTAAGCATCCTGATTCAAAAGAACGCGGAATGGCTTCGGCAGTAAATGAAGAACCGCCTCCTGCTGCTGAAGAGATATTTGAGCCGTTCTATAAAATTAATTTAGAGGAACTATATAAAAAAGCCGAAGAGGAGAAATGATACTCCCGCTGAATGCATATTTAATAATATCAGCAGCCCTTTTTTCTATTGGGGTATATGCGATACTTGCACAGAGAACGGCAGTTATGGTGTTAATGGGGATTGAACTAATATTAAACGCTATAGGATTAAACATTGTTGCTTTCTGGCGATATGTGCAGCCTTTAGATTATTCCGCACAAATATTTACAATCATTATTATTACAATCGGTGCGGTTGAAATGGCAATAGGACTGGGTATTATGATGCTTCTATACCGAAATAGAAAATCGGTACAGGTAGATAAATATGAAGAATTAAAAGGATGACTATGCTTTTACTGATACCACTTTTACCATTAGCAGCAGCATTTATTTTATGCCTTCCATTTAGTTTTATAAAGGAGAAGGCGGGATTATTTTCGGCTGTTTCTGTTTTTAGCTCTTTGATTCTTATACTCATTTTAATAAATACGAAAGATAAAATCGAATTAACCTGGTTTACAACCTCAAGTTATAGTTTGAGTCTTTCATTATTAATAGACGGTCTGGAATGGTATGTTTCATTAATAACTGCAGTCATAGGACTTGTAGTAATCATATATTCAATAAAATCTATTGAGACTAGAAAAGAATATTATTTCAGGGTAATATCTTTTTTTGTTGGCAGCATGTTTCTATTGGTTCTTTCAGACTCATTTATTTTAACATTTATATCATGGGAATTTGTCGGCTTATCCTCTTTTTTATTAATCGGGTTTCATTATCAAGAGACTGATGCTAAGGAAGCTTCACGAAAAGCATTTTTAATGACAAGGATCGGGGACTTCGGGTTTTTATTAGCTTTGCTGTTGATACTTATAAATTATAGAACAACTGATATCTCATCTTTTTTAGGCATAATTAAAAATCCCTCTAATAATACTTATATTGATTTCAATCTACTTTCGATATTGTTTTTAGCAGCGGCTATAGGAAAGAGTGCACAGCTTCCATTCAGCAGCTGGCTTCCCGATGCAATGGCAGGACCGTCACCGGTATCGGCATTGATCCATTCAGCTACAATGGTAGCAGCGGGTGTATTCCTAATACTAAAATTATTCCCTCTATTTGAAGCATCGATATTAACATTAAATATTATTTTATGCATTGGAATGATCACCGCATTAACAGCAGCATTAGTGGCGACAGCAAAATATAATATAAAAAGGATACTTGCATGGTCGACTATTTCCCAGCTTGGTGAGATGTATTTTATACTTGGATTAGGTAGGGCAATGGCAGCTTCCTTTCATCTTGCAGCACATGCAGTATTTAAGGCTGGATTATTTTTAGCAGCAGGAATTATCAGTCATTCGTCTAGTACAAAGGATATACGGAATATGGGGAACCTGAAGAAACATCAGCCATATACTTTAATAATATTTGTGTTATGCGGACTAGCTTTATCAGGATTTCCCCCCTTTGCAGGATTCTGGAGTGAAGATGAAATTCTTGGTGCAACTTTAAAGTATAATAGTCTCTATAGCGCATTTATGATATTGCTAATATTTCTTGCGGGGATTTACATATCGCGTGCCGGATTTGCCATCTTTGGAGACTGGAAAGGGAATAAAAATCCTAAAGTAAAAGAAGGGGGAAAAGTCCTCATTTATTCTACAGGTCTTCTTGCCATTCTTGCATTAGTCATTGGAGTAATATTAAAACTAAATATTGAAGATATTCTTCATTTTAGCTCTTTAGGAGAAACCAACTGGGGATGGAGGGCTGCAGCAATTGCAGCAAGCGGCGGAGGTTTAATATTTGGAATGTGGAGAACTAAAAATTATGGACCGGTTCCGGCATTAGGAAATATCTTTTCCTATTTTGATAAGATAGCCGATGTGTTTGTTATAGTTCCGGTAAAATTGATCCGGAATTTATCTTTTTTAGTTAATAAAATTGAAAATCTTTTTGATGAAGGTGCAAAGGATATAAGTTTATTTATCTTATCTGCAGCTTCAATAGGAAATAAATCTGAAGTAATTTTCGATAAAGGAGCACAAAATATTAAATCAGTTATAGTTAAATCTGCTTATGAAACGGATTATTTTGAATTAAAAGGCTTCTCACAAAAGCTCAATCAATTTGCTTATTCATTCGGCATAGCAGGAAGTCAATTAAGGAAATTGGAGACCGGTAAAATATTTTTATATACAATATTTTTGTTTTCATGGATAATAGTCACTGCATTGGCAGTGGGGATTTTGTTTATGTTTTAGGTATGAAACAGTTCCAAGAATTTATTAACCCCGGGATTAATCCCGGGGTTAATGTTTCAATTTAAGTTAATTAAATAATTCGAATTAAAACAAATGTTAACTTTAAATATTTTCCTTCCATTATTAACAGGGATAATTATTCTTTTTATCCCTAATAAAAAAAGCTCGGCAATACGTTTTTCAGCGTTAATAGGGAGTATCATAACTTTATTTATTTCTCTTTTATTATTGGGAGGATATAATATTTTCACAGGGGGTTTGCAATGGGAAACCAGTGCAGCATGGATACCTTCAATAAATGCAAGCTACAATATAGGGGTAGACGGTTTATCACTTCCAATAATTTTGTTGACAGATATTTTAATGGTTTGTGTAATGCTGTATGTTCTGAAAGAAGAAGAAAGGACAAAAGAGCATGCATTTCTTTTTCTTTTGATGCAAACAGGTCTGCTGGGATTATTTTCTTCTCAAGATTTACTGTTGTTTTATTTATTCTTTGAAGTGGGCTTAGTGCCAATGTATTTTATAATTGGTATATGGGGAAGTGAGAGAAGAATATATGCAGCCATGAAATTTTTCCTATATACGAGAGCCGGCAGTTTAGCAATGTTATTATCTTTTTTGGCGCTTTACCTTTCTGTCGAGCCGCATACATTTTCACTGCAGGAAATAATCAAAGCAAATCCTTTTGCAGGTTCTGTTCAAACAGGAGGATTAGTAATGGCAGGAATGTTAATAGGATTTGGGGTAAAACTACCGACATTCCCAATTCATAACTGGCTGCCTGATGCACATGTTGAAGCTCCTACCGAAGGGAGTGTAATTCTTGCAGGCATTCAATTAAAGATGGGTGCATACGGAATAATAAGAGTTTTAATTCCAACCGTACCCGGAGCAGTTTCCGATTATTATATATACCTAATCCTTTTAGGTATTATTTCAATGATATATTCAGCACTGGCTGCACTTGCTCAAAACGATTTGAAAAGATTAATTGCATATACTTCGATTAATCATATGGGATATGTAATGACAGCTGCAGGGATATGGGGATTCACAAATAGTGCGGGAATAAAGCAGCTTGCGATTAATGGAGCTGTTTACCAGATAATAAGCCATGGTTTACTTACCGGGGGAATGTTTTTCATGGCAGGAATACTGCAGCATAAAACGGGGACAAGAGATATGAATAAATTCGGAGGGCTGCTGGGAAGTGTACCTATCTTCAGCACATTTCTTGGTCTTCTTTCATTTGCTTCATTCGGACTGCCGGGATTTTCAGGATTCATTGCCGAATTCCAGGTCATTGGTTCGGCAGTTGATTTAAGTTTCTGGACAGCTATCGGGATAATTGCGGGCTTAATTTTAATGACAGCCCTATATCTGAAAATAGTAGTTAGCATGATACTTGGCAAGCCGCCCGATTCAATGCCTGGATTCTCTGATTTAAAGGGAAAAAATCTTTTTATAATAAGCTTATTAATTGGCTTATCTCTTTTGCTGGGGATATTTCCCGGATTTCTTACCGGATTAATTGAAAGCGGTACAAAATTTCTTCTAATAATTTCTTAATCGGATGAAACTGTGGGCTATCATACCGGAATTAATAATTGCAGGCTCGGCTCTTTTTTTTATCCCTATTTCAGGATGGATAAAGGAGAAGAACCGAAAGATACCATCATACCTTACCTTATTTTCTCTAGTTATTTCATTGTGGTTTTGTTACCGCATGTTATTCTGGCAGCCGTTTGATATATTCAAGGGAACATATGCTGTTGATAATTTCGGAACAATATTCAAAATATTAATCATTTTAAGTTCTATTATATCTTTACTGCTTATCATTTTTTATTTCGGGAAAAATTCACAGGCGCCTCATGCACCTATAGCCCTTCTTTTCACTACACTTGGAGCAATCGGCGTTAGTTCAAGCCTTGATTTAGGTTTAATTATTTTATTTCTGCAAATAATGAGTCTGGGGCTTTACATACTTACGGGTATTATAAGAAAAGATAAAAGGGGTAATGAAGCTGCATTAAAATATTTCATATTTGCCGCAACGGCACTGGCAATTATGGCATTCGGGCTGACTTATTTATATGGTTTAACGGGAAGCCTTGATCTAAGAGTAATAGGAGGAGCTTTAAAGGGAGATAACAGTGCATGGATAATAATTGCTTTATGCTTAATTATTTTGGGATATGGTTTTGAAATAACCATGGTTCCATTCCATTTCTGGGCTCCTGATGTTTATGAAGGTTCCACCGCACCAATAGCGGGGTTTATATCAACTGTACCTAAAGTTGCCGGATTTGCAGGACTGCTTAGAATACTTATAAGCTCATATCAAAATAATCTAAATGATTGGAGTTTAATCATATCAATATTGTCGGCAATTACAATGACATTTGGAAACCTTGCAGCATTAAGACAAACTAAATTAAAGCGGCTTCTTGCATACTCAAGCATTGCGCAATCAGGTTATATTTTAATGGCAGCGGGTGCGGCAGACAGTATAGAGAGTGCTTTGCCTTCAATTGGTTTTTATTTGACTGCTTATATATTTATGAATATGGGTGTATTTAGTGCAGCGGCATTAATTGAGAGAAATTTTGGAACGGATGATATAATTATTTTCAGAGGATTAAATAAGCTGGCTCCTTTTGCAGCGATAACTATGGCGATTTCACTGCTTTCACTGGCAGGGATACCCCCGCTTGCGGGTTTTGCGGGGAAGGTATTTATTTTTAAATCAGTTCTTGATAGAGGATATACCTGGCTTTTGATTATAGGAATAGTAAATATGGTGATAGGGCTATATTATTATGTCTCTATTATTTCCGAAATGTATTTGAAATCTCCCTTGTTGACCATAAAACCAAAAGGGAATCTCTTTTATCTCCTGGCAGTAATTATTTGTTTTGCCGGAAGTATTTTATTTGGAATTTTTCCTTCGCTAGGATTAAACGTCTTGCTTAATAAAATTAATATCGGTCTATTTTGATGCCTTCAGCTTGCGGATATAATTAACAAGCTGCCATCTCTGTTCTTCAGTAAGAGCATCCTTATAGGCTGCCATAACGCCTTTACCATTAGTAATTTTCCAGAATATAGCACCATCGCTTTGTTTCTGTACTTTTTTTGAAGTTAAGTTGGCAGGTTTAGTATCGAGCATATCTGCAGTAGGGCCATCACCTTTACCCGAAGTGCCATGGCATTCAGAACAATTTTGTATGTATAAACTTTCTCCTTTATGCGCAGCTTCACTTTTTCCTTTTAACGGATTTTTCATTTTATTTGTAGATTTAGGGGCTAGCCAGACTGTTGATGTATCACTCAATTTTAAATTATGTTTTCCGAAACTATAACTCTTAGCTGTATGAGAAAATAGAACACAGGAAAGTGTAATTACAACTATGACTAAATTAACGAATATAAAATTTGCTCTCTTTTTCATTGGCAGCTTTATTTTTGTTAATCCTTAAAACCGAAACCGGTTGTTCAATGATATCTGAGTTTATCCGGTTTAGAATGCTGAGCTTCACTACTTTCTTCCTGTTCTTCCGGATACGAATTATATTTCTCAGAGGAAGTTTCATGGAGCTTTTTAACTGCAGCAACCATAGCCCAGATTTTATCATCGGAATGAGTTTTACCCCATGCAGGCATTCCGGTCATTTTAATTCCATTTTTAGTTATCCAAAATAATTCTTCGGGACTCATTTCCTGGCCGGATTCACTTAAATCAGGGGCAGGCGGATTTAATCCTTTAGCCAGTTCGGTTTCCTTTTTTCCGGGAGCGCCGTGGCAGCTTTCACACATTTCTTTATAATGTTCAAAACCTTCTTGAATTTTCGCAGGGCTATTAAGATCAGGGACTTTTATGCCTTTTGAATAATGTTCAACAGAATTATCCATTGTGGTATTTAATATCCACTTTGATATTCCATTTTCAGGTTTTGCAGCACTAACATTATATAAGCCTGAATAAATAAAGATTATCCCTAAAACAGATAATATTATTATTGTAAAAATTATTGTTAAAAAGATTTTCATTTTGATTCACGATGTTTTTTAATGAATAACAATTCTATGTAATAGTAATTAAAAAAAAATTATGTAAGATCCACTATTAAAAGATAACATCTTTACTTCTTCAAAATAGGATTTATCTGAAATTACATTTTAATAAATGAATTGACAATGATTTTCTTTCTAAAGATGTCATCTTTACAATTATATAACTTCAGATAATAATAAATAGCAAGAAATATTGTATTGGATAGGTTAAAGATAATAAAAGTTATAAAAGGATAATAGAGATTGGGAATTTGAAATTAGGATACGTGATTTAGTTCGGAGTATTTTCTTTTTAAGATGGGAAAATTGGAAGATAGGAATTCAGAGGTAAGAAAGGCGGATGTTAGACAGGGCAGGGGTATAGAGATTAGCGGGTGGTTGAGGTTTGGTTGAGGGTGATGTTCGGCACCGGACTGGAAGTCCGGTGTTAACCTTTGAATCACCGCAATGAATTGCGGTGTTAACCTTTATGGGAAGAAATTCCAAAGAAAAAAAGCTATATAAATGTCTGCTTAAAAGGATTATAGGAAGTAATACGATTTTAAAACGGTTTCAATACGGTTTTAAATCGGTTTCAAAACGGTTTCAGAATAGTATTAACGTTGATTTTCTAAAGGTTTAGCCCTTAAGTGAGAATATCAAATTGGGGATGGAAATAACCCTCCCCTACATCATTATAATTAATGAAAACTTGTATTTATTTAGTAAGAAGAAGGAGGGGAGTTTCGAATATTTTTTACTTTACATAATGGTAAAAATTTATTTAATTTACTTTCATTAGAAAAAATGGAGATTAAAAATGAAACCTGAAAAGTATGTTGAAAGGTTCTATAAGAAAAATTTGAGGGGGAATAAAAGTGGTTTTCCAATAGCTACAATTGCTTATTATGGACCGGATGATACGACAGCAACAAAGGTTGCAGTTGGTATTGTAGATGAAAATGAAGAGGTTATTGATTTAAAAAGATGGTTTATAAAAGATATTGATGTCCGGGTAGATATGGTCATTAATAAGGAGGTAGTTGAATATATAAAGAAGCATAAAGCGCAGCGGTCAGTTACTTCAGGGAGGATACTAGGATGCCCTCATGAAGAAGGTGTAGATTATCCTGAAGATTCATATTGTCCCAAATGTCCTTATTGGATGACAGTTGATCGATGGACAGGAGAACCGTTAACTGATGAAAGTACGAACTAAAGAGCTACCGATACTATCCCTCAAAGGGATAATATCGGTTTTTTTGATAATTGATTAATCAACGGTTGAGATGTTAAAGGGGACTTTCAATTTTTCCCATCTCAGATATGCGGTACAGGAAGTGCTCGCCAGGTTATCGAACCCATAAGAGAGCCATTCTTGAAAAGGAGCTTCAACAGGGGTAACATTTATTCTCAGAGCATCATTATTTTTATCATATTCATAACTACCCCACAGCTTGGAATTTTTATTGAAAATAACCACCCAATCAGTTTCAGAAGGAATAAAGTGGATGCTGTATTTACCGGCGGGTAATTTATTGCCGTCGATCATAACGTCTTTACTAACTTCAATAGTAGTAGATTCGTTAGCACCTCCCCGCCATGGGAAAGGTTTGTTGTGAGATTCACTATCTCCAGGAGCTAATCCGTAAGGGACGAGGTCACCCCAGATCTTTCTTCCTTTTACTCCGGGTCTGCTGTAAGATATATTTATATCCGTATCTACTCCGATACGCTGGAAAACACCGGCTTTAAGGCTTGCGCGGGGTTTATTCTGCTGCTGCTGGGCAGAAGTGGTTACAGTAAAGGATAGAAAGAAAACAGAAAATAAAGCGGCTAATGTGAATAAAAACTTGCGCTGTTTCATGATCCTCCTCATTAAGTGATAAATATTGTGAGTTTAGATAAAAATAATAATAAAAATTTTAAATATAGAGGTGATGGAGAAGACCCTGGATGATTAGGTATCCGGGGTAAGGAGAGTTGAATTGTTTTATTGCTTAATTGCTTAATTGTTCAATTGCTTTATTGTTTTGTGTTTTATTGTTCATTTACCTTCTATCTTTTTTAAGACTTTTATTGAAACTTTAATTTTTTTGATATAAGTTGAACTGTTCCTAAAAAAAAGTGGGCGAATTATTGGATCTTTTCTAAAAACAATCACCTAAAATATTCTTTATCTTCAAACAGGTGTGAGTTATGCGGCGAAGCTGTGTCAGGGCTAGTAGTGAGTAGTGAGATTAGAGTATTGAGAGAAGAAAGGTACCAAATAAATTCAGAGATCGGATGTCAGAGGTCGGAGGTTAAAATTTCCAAATAGCAAAAGAAAGAAAGCAATTATATTTATTATTAACTTTATTCAGGATGTCACCGGGGTGCAGCTTAAATGCATGATTAGCTTTTAATCAGGAGAAATTATGAATAAATATTTATTTAATACATTCGTTATTTTATTATTGTTGATTCCACCAATAACGGCGCAGAAATCATCCTCCTTAAAAGGATACTTCGGTATTATGTGCTAAAAGAATAATTGATTTTAGTAATTTTATAGTTTATATTTAGAAGTATAAACTATGAAAGGCTAAGAAATGCAATCATCTGCAAAAGAATTAAGATTCCACACAAAAGAGATACTTGACTCAGTGCATAGAGGGGAGGAAGTAGTTATTACATTCAGAGGTAAACCTTATGCTAAAATAGTTCCTCTAAAAGAATCTAAAAAGGATAAAGATTCAAAAAATGAATTATTTGGCATCTGGAAAAATCGCAAAGACATGGAAAATGTGAACGAATATGTTCGTAACTTAAGAAAAGGAAGACTTCATGTTAATGATTGATTCTGATGTATTAATATGGTATATGAGAGGAAATCAAAAAGCTTTTAACGTGATAGAAAAACAAAATGGATTTTTTATTTCAGTAGTGAGTTACATGGAATTAGTCCAAGGCATGCAAAATAAAAGAGAACTTACTTTATTGAGAAAAACCATGAGAAATTGGAATGCAAAAATATTATATATAAATGAAGATATTTCAACAAAAGCAATGTTCTTTGTAGAACAACATTTTTTAAGTCATTCAATAGTTCTCGCAGATGCATTGATAGGGGCAACAGCAATATCAAACGGATTGAAAATATTAACATCAAATATTAAACACTATAAGATAATAAATAATATCGAACTCGAAGTTTTCAAACCATAAATAAGAAATTAAAAAAGAGAGACATAACAAAGCAATTAAATGTTTCATCGGGCAGGTCGATATATGTTAGTGATAATTTTATAACAATTCAAACATAAGAGCACTTCTAAAATTTTTACTTTTTTAGAGATTTTTATCTTCATATAGAGAAATAATGTTTAGTAAAAATAATTCTCAATTTCTTTTAACTGAACTATTTCCATTGCCTAAAAAAAATTATAAGCATTGGTCTGATAAATATGGTGAACATTTTGGTTTCTCGTCATCTGATAAAAAGAAATATATCAATGCTGTTAGAGAACATAGATTTAATATGCTTCGAGACTTGTGGAAAGAGAAACGTCCAGCTTTAACACTTTGTTTCGGAAAAAGATTAGGTGCAGAGATTAGCCAAGGAAATGGTTCAAGAATTAGAATATATTTGAATGGAGTAAGAGCAGTATTTCACAGACCACATCCAAGAAAAGAAACAGATAAATGTGCTCTAAAATCAATGAGAAGATTTTTAATAGAAGCAGGAGTGAAAAGTGTTAAAATATAAAGGTTATAGTGGAGATGTTGAATATGATGATGAGGCAAAGATATTTCATGGTGAAGTATTAGATACAAAAGATGTAATAACATTTCAAGGTAAGAGTGTTACTGAAATTGAAAAATCATTCAGAGAATCAATAGATGATTATCTTGAGTTTTGCAAAGAAAGAGGAGAGGAACCGGACAAACCATTCTCAGGTAAATTCGTATTAAGAATACCATCTGATTTACATCACAAAATATACCTTAATGCAAGAAGGAAGGGGAAGAGTATAAATAACTGGATTATAGAACTATTGAAAGAAGCCAACTAACGTTATAAGGGTCATGCCGAAGCCAACCTACACTAAAAGTTACGGTTGGTAACTTGCCGAGGCCAACCCTCACAATTAAATTGTTCCATTTGGTAAACATAATGCTTTGTTGGACTAAAGCCGAGGATAAAGCCGCCAACCTCTATATTGTCAAAAAACAAGCAAGTTCAGAGTCTAATCAATATGTTAGGCATTAAAGTTATACATAAATTGTTAAATAATATTTAATTCTTTTGAATTTAAATTAAAATTCTTTTTAAAAAATAGGGGCATCAAATGCTAAAATCTTTTTTACTTATTATTCTTTTCCCTTTAATAATTTTTTCTCAAGAAAACTTAGAACAACAATCTAATGTAAATGATTTCATGTCAACAAAATTAATAAAAGGTGTTCCATCCTCATTAGTTAAAAATGGATATTTTTATCCGCCCAGCGGAAATCTCCTATGCTTTAATTTTAGAAAATAAAAATGATTCACTTTATTTTATCCGTAAACAAATCAAAGAAGATATAGATTGAAAAAAGTAAACTTAACGTTTTTATTATTCCTTTCTGTAATCTCAGTATTTGCACAAGATACTACAAAACCATTTTATTTCCCTCATAAAACTGGTGATATGTGGGAATACGTTTATTTTGAATTCGGTACTAATGATATTGATACAGTACAAAATTTTATAGTATCCGATTCCACAGATTCCCGGGGTTTTATACATCTAACTCAAAAGGCAAGACGTATTAATCCTACTGGGCGACCATTGATCCTTTGGGATAGTGTAAAATATTGGATTGATACCGTAAATAATTTCGTTTATGGCAGAGGTAGTGAAATTGGTTTTGATAGTCTTTTAGTGTACAAATTGGATGCAGAAGAAGGAGAGCAATGGGTAATGGGGGAAGGTAGTGTTGGTTATGAAATAGCAAAAGTGGTGGCTAAAGGAGAAGGTACTATTTTTGGAAAGGAAACTTTTTTTATGCGCATTAGATATTACGGGGCTGTGGACAGCAGTGATACCACTGGGCTTGGGAGGTATACTGATGAAATAGCAGACGGCATTGGATTAATATTTAGAGTAGGTGCAGAATATACCGGTGAAATTCATCTCATTGGAGCAGTAATAAATAATACACTTTACGGGGATACAACAGTAGTTTCTGTTAATGATAAAGCAAACTTTCTTCCTCTGAGCATGAAACTAAACCAAAACTATCCTAATCCTTTTAATCCCTCTACAACTATCAGCTTTGAAATTCATGAACCATCAGATATCTCTTTGATAATTTATGATCTTTTGGGTAGAGAAATAATAAAGTTAATAGATAATAAACAATTTAACAGTGGAGAACATAATGTAAAGTGGAAAGGACTGAAGGAAGATGGAAGTATGGTTACAGGTGGAATTTATTTTTATAGAATAATAAATGGAATATATACCTCAACAAAAAAAATGTTAATTTTAAAATAAATATAAGGGCAATATAACGTGGCTCAAGGCAACAGCTATTTCGTTCTTGGCAATTGTAAGATTTTTAGGGTCGTTCCGTGTATAGTTTATTTTTTAACTGGTTGCGCTATGAAAGATTTTTTTAATTATAAAAATTTTTAATAAATTCGGCTTTGTTGTTCCGGGCTGCGCCTTAGCAACAACGCCGTTACGTGCAAAAAATAAAGGGAGAATAGAATTGAAGTATAAAACCTTTTTTAGTATTATATTAATTCTTGTAATTACGTCAACTGAAAGTTTTGGTTTAGAAAAGTTTACCTATGGAATAAAAGGTGGTGTGGGTCTCTGGAAAGCCTCATTTGAAAAAGGATATTATTATTCATACCCACTTGGTTTCACTGTAGGGATTTTTTTTGAAAATAAAATTTCAAATAACTTATTTTTGGTTAATGAATTATATTTTCAAAATAGTATAACAAGTCTTATAAAAAACCCAGCATTGAGTGATGCTTTACTACAGAAACTTACTACTCGATATCTTAACTTTCCAATTTTATTAAAGTATCAGACAAAATGGTTAAGTGATACATATTTTTATTTAGGCCCAAGCTTAGCTTTTTTACTTGATGCTGAATACTATAATAAAATTCAATTTGGCGAAACTAGAAATGTTACAAATGAAGTCCCTCGATTTAATGCAGCAGTTGAGGCGGGCTTTGGTGAAGAAATAAAACTGTATAATACATCTCTAAATTTGGAGTTACGGGCACAGTTAAGTTTAACAAATATTCATCCTCATGACTTTGATAGTTGGTCAGTAGGCGATTGGAGGAATTTAGGTCTAATCTTCTTGGTTGGTTTTAATCTATAGAATGGATTCTAAAAATTTACATAAGAAATAAGTAATAGTTTATAATAATATTCAAAGTAAATTGGGAAGTATCAAAATAAAAAAGTGCATATAACGTTATCATGGCTTCATGTCTAAGCCGACCCTCACAATAAATTATTCCGTTTGGTAAACATAATCCTTTGTTGGACTAAGCCTGCCTACGCTAAAGCTTCAACAGGTATAACTCTGTCCTTTTAATTAATAGTTTTGCAAACTGTACTTATGAAAACAATTTAAGCACAGTATGCTAAATCTTTGGTATTAGTAATAAAAATAAGTTTCTTGTTATGGGCTACGGCTTAATTGCATGTCCGTTGGGCATTAAACAGTACGTTTGTAAAAAAGTGTAATTAAAGCTAATTTTGAATATGATTTCTATTGAAGATAAACATAAATTGATTGAAATTGCCAAAAAGTATAATATTTCAAAGTTATATCTGTTTGGTTCCAATATTAACGATAATAAAAAT
Organism: uncultured Ignavibacteriales bacterium; assembly: GCA_963742995.1. Taxonomy (GTDB): domain Bacteria; phylum Bacteroidota; class Ignavibacteria; order Ignavibacteriales; family Ignavibacteriaceae; genus CAVQBP01. The sequence continues at coordinate 73,558 of CAVUOL010000074.1, read as the reverse complement.
CCTAATGATATTGACCTGGCAGTAGAAGGAATAGCTGATTCAGTATTTTTTAAGTTTTATAGCGAATTAATATTTTCTTTATCAAAGCCCGTAGACCTAATCGATTTAAAGAAGAAGTCTTTATTAAATGAGATGGTAAGATCAGAAGGTATTCTTCTTTATGGATAAGTTATCTCAAAAGATAAATGCGGAATTAGAAAATATTGATGAAGTATTTAACGAAATTCCTCCACATACAAAGCTACCCTATTTATCGACGTTAGAACTTGCTGGTGTAGCAGCATTACTTCATAATTTTTATAATGGAATTGAAAATATATTGAAGCAGATTTTATTATCAAAAGACATTATAATTCCTGACGGGAAATCATGGCACAAAGAACTTTTGGAAATTTCTGTTAGAAATAAAATAATATCGGAAGAGAACAAAAATTTCATTAGGACAATATTTAGCGTTTAGACATTTCTTCAGCCATGCATATGCATTTGATTTATATGCAGATAAAATGGAACCTTTAGTAGAAAATTCCCAAGAAGTATATTCAAATTTCAAAAAAGAAATAAGCAAATATTTATAATCATACCCAATGTCTAACGTTATAAGGGATTCATGCCGAAACCAATCTACACTAAAAATTACGGTTGGTAAACTTGCCGAGGTCGACCTTCACAATTAATTGTTCAGGTTGGTAAACATAATCCTTTATTGGGCTAAACCTGCCTGCGCTAAAGCAGCGGTTTAATTTTGGGTCGTTAATGTTATAAGCAAAGTTTATTTTATTACAATGCGTCTTTGAACAATGATAGAAATAATAAAATCGCCATCAATTTAAGGAAATGCATATGGAAATAACGGATAGCAATTCTCTATTCTGTTCATACTGTAATAATACTGTAAAAGAGGATAATGATTTTTGTCCTGAATGCGGTACACTGCTTATTGATGAAGTATATTGTGAAAATCATAATAATATTTTAGCAAGAGGTGTTTGTATAATATGTTCGATTCCATATTGTAAAAAATGCGGAGCAATGACAAATAATCATTTTCTATGTAATCTTCATAGTTCATATGAAATATATGAAGGAATGGCAAGAATATATGGTACTCTTGATGATGTAACAGCACAATATGCAAAAAGCTGTCTTGAAAAAGATGGATTTCATCCGATCATATTTTGCCGTGATCAGGCTAAAGGAGGTCCAAGATTTGTTAATAGTCTTTTTTCAGCTAAGGGTGATTACATGGGAAATATAGTTAATGAGATAAAAGTTATGGTACCCTGTCAAGAAGTATTGGATGCTGAGGAAGTATTAAAATCAGTTAAGATAATTTGAATAATTATAAAAGAAATAGTACGAAAAAAATGTGTATATGTAACATTAATATCTAAATGTTTTGGATTAACAAATTAATAATATTCATTAGATTAAAAAGTCATTGGTCATACCGTCATTAGTCATTGGATTAGTAGTGGTATTAGGAAATGGAGAAATTGAATTTAAGAGGCTTTTTTTTAATAGGAGGGGTAAAGGGTGGCCTTGTCTATCTTCGATGGCTTAGAAACGAAAAAATAGCCGAAAACCTACGCTATTTCGTATTAATTTTAAGGGCTGGGGCTGGGAAAAATAGTACAATTTTGATTAGATGAATACAACCCATAAATTATAACTAGAAAAAAATACAGAAGTTATATGTTTAAGAAATAATAGGAGGTTGAAGTGTATAAATTTAATATACAATTGTTTCTCTTGCTTTTTCTATCTTCTATTTCTTTTAGTCAAAATATAAATCAAAATTATAAAATTCTTTTTTCGAGTGAATGTAGTATGCCTGATGCAATCGATGTATTATATAATACATATTCAATTATAGCTGGAGACAAATGTTTATGATTTGAAAATCGAAAAATACAATTTTAATTTCGGTAAAATTACATTACTTCTTGATAAGGAACCAAGTTCAGAACAAATATATGAGCTGTATGAGAACAAGAATTTAGTATCATTTGAATTAAGAAATAATAAAGCAATCAATGAAAGATACAATGACTTTATAGAAAAATATAAAAATAAAAGTAAAAGAAATATTAATGTACAACAATTACCAAATTATGAATTAATATTAAAATATAAATTTGAAGCCCATCTTCAATCTGAAAATAGGTATTTATATAAAGTTTTTGGAACATGGGGTTCGTTCGAAAAAGATGCAAATGAACTTGTAATATCATTGACAAATAAGAAATCAGATAAATTTATTAAAATGTTAAAAGAAAATGTTAAGGTTGTTTATCTACAAAAACAGTAAAAATAGAGTGGGTTGTATTGGAAATAAGTTTATCTAATCTTAGAAAAATCCGGGAAAATTATTCAAAAATATGAATTAGAATCGTAAGCCAAAATTGCATTGATAATCATAAGGGAGTTGTTAGGGTTGTTTATTCTTCGATTTTTGTTTAAAACTAGCCTCTCAACTACCGGTTTTTTAAAACAAACTCAAGGTGAGGCATACTTATATATGGCTAAAAAATTTTCTCTTTAAAAATGGGGGGTTGAGAGGCGTTTTTCTCAAAATAGGACATATTATAAAATTCCAAATGATAAAGAACAAATTACAAATAAATTTCAATTTCGAAATTCAAAATTTCAAACACTCAAATCATTGGCCATTTGGTTTTATTAGACGGTAGGAGAATCCATAGAATAGAGATTACCTATACTATTCATAAGTTCGTTGGCGATATTGGAACTTTCAAGCCTCATTATGCTTTCTTCCGCATTGCCGAAGCTTAAAAGGTTTATGCTTCCATACCAAACTGTTCTTTCATCTATTATTGCAAATTTTTGGTGTATATTCGATTTGAATAATAATTTGACGCCTTCATCTTTTAAGATCTTTATGGTTCGCAATGCCTTTATTCTATTATCTTCTTTATAATCTTCGTAAGGCCTTGTAATCACAATTATCTTAATATTCTTATTTATAGTTTCATAAAAATATTCGTGCATTTGTTCAACCCGTCTTCTTGATACAAAGGGGCTGACAATAAAAATTTCTTCTTCAGCATTTAAAATGTCATTGTTATAAACCGGTAAAAAACTATCCTTATTATAAATAAAATTAGAAGATTCATATGGGATTCCATCACTTTTTGTTTTATATCCAAACGAAGCGTAACCATTAAGACGCTTATTATACATTTTCTCCAGCATTCTCACATGGATATCAACATAATCATATACTTGAACCTCTTTTTTACTGCTATACAATCTATGGAGCCTTCCGACATATTGCTGTAAAGTACCTTTCCATGAGATAGGCATCGCTAAGAATAAGGTATCGAGGCGGGGTTCATCAAAACCTTCTCCAATATATTTACCGGTAGCAACTAACACTAAAGGCTTATCTAAAGGTGTACATGATATTTTGTTTAATGTTTCTCTAATTTTTTTTGAACTGATTTTACCTGTTAAAGCTATTACCTCCGGGATTTTATCACCTAACTTTTTTACGAGTAATTCAACATGAACTGTTCTTTCTGTTAATATGAGAGAATTTCTACCCTTTTCATAATTTTTTATAATATCACTAATAATAAGCTGATTCCTCTTTTCGCTAACTATTAATTCCGAAAAAATTTCTTGAATAGGAAATTTCTTAGTACTAGAAGAAGGGTCGGCTTTATCAATAAAAACTTTAAAACCGGTAAATCTCGGGATAACGAAATGTTCAAAAGGTCTTTTATCTGCTTGTGCTTTTGCATCAACTTTAAACCTTACAGGACCACATTGCATAAAAATAATAGGATGATGCCCATCCAACCTTGCAGGAGTTGCAGTTAATCCATAAATGTATTTTGCATTAATGTTCTTCATAACCTGTTCAAAACTAAAAGCAGGGATATGATGACATTCGTCAACAATAACCATCCCATAGTTCCTGGTGCATTCCAATATTTCATTATTTTTATTTAAAGATTGGACTATGGCTATATCAATAATACCGGTTAAATTTTCTTTACCTCCTCCGATGTACCCTATTAATGCTTGTTTCTTTTGTTTATTTCTTTTTTCCTTAAACTCAGGCAATTCCTCTTTAATAATTAAAAACTCAGATAACTTCGTTATCCACTGTGAAAGCAACTGCTTTCTGTGGACAATTATAAGAGTATTTATTTTCTTTTCTGCTATTATTTTAGATGCAATAACAGTTTTACCGAAAGCAGTAGCAGCAGCAAGTACTCCATTATCAAATTTTAATATTTCATTTACAGCAGATTGCTGCTCTTCTCTTAATTCCCCACTAAATTCGACATTAATATTCCTACCATTATTTGTTTTATCTACTAGTTCTATATCGACATTAAACCTATTTAATAAAATTTTGATATCTTCTTCACATCCTCTCGGCAAACAAAGATATTCAACTGTTTCATCAGAGCAAGATATAATCCTTGGTTTATTATAGGTAGGCATGCGCATTGCCTGAGCTTTATAAAACTCCGGATTCTTAAATGCTGCTAACCGTTTTAAAACATTTAATGCTTTATGAGAAACACCTTCTTTTGGAATAAATATAAGATTGGCTTTGATTAGATTTATTTTTCCAGGGAAGTCATCTGCAGTTAATCCAGGAGAAGTGGATCTTTCCCAAGGCTTCAGTTTTTCTTCATCATCTTTTCTTAATATTCCCAATTCATTTCCATTTAATCCGGTAGAAAATTTTGAGATTAATAATTCAATTTTGTCCTCAGCTAATTTAATGATTGAATATAGATGCTCCCATTGATCCGGGAAAGGTTCAAAGGAGCCATCAACAAAGAGAGTATTACCTTTTTCTCTGGCTTGTTTCTGTAATGGAAGAGCAATTAAATTCCCAAAACCGCCTCTTGGCATCGTATCTTGATTTGGGAAAAATCTATCATAAGATTTGAATTTGATCTCATGTCTTCTATTCATTGAATAAGTTAGTAATGATGAACCAAACTTGCGGGCTAATGCAGACGGTATCATTTTGTCAAAGAAAAACCAGGCATGAGCACCGTTACCTGAGCGGGAACGTTCAACAGTAAGAGATATATTAAAATCCTTACAGACGTCTCTAAGTACAGATATATCTTTTTTCCATCCTTCTTCATCAAAATCAATTGCTAAAAAGAAGCAATTATCATCGATTAACATGGGATAAATTCCTGCAACAATATTTCCTTTAAGATGTGCTTCAACTACTTTTTCATTTAAGGATTCAAAGGCTTTATTAGAGCACTCGAAACATTTTATCTTTGGTTTATTACATATACCCATTTTCCATTCATTAGAACAGACAGGGGAATATCCTGACTTTCCATTCTTATTTTGCCATCTTTTAGCATATACATCCTCCCTTCCCTTAAAGAGTGACATAAAAAGTTTTATTTTTTCTTGAGGTTCACTGTATTTATTTATTGAAGTTTCAAGATAATTTGATTGGGGTACGGCTGAAAACTCCGGAGGTGTTTTTTCATTAATAACAAAAGGTACTAATTTAATCTCTTCTAAATTATTTGTTGAATAATTTGTAATATCAAGCTGATCTTTTAACTTTTTGTTTTCGGCTTTTAATTTGTCATTTTCAACAAGTAAAGCTTGATATTTCCTTAAAAGTGATAACTCTTTTATCTGATCATTATTCATTTTTTATTTCTTAATTGAAACTTGGATAAAGATAAAAATAAAGAGAGAAAAAAGGAAATGAATTTTTCTTTAATTAATGTTCTAAATACCGATACTATCCCTTGTAGGGATAGTATCGGTGTGGAATTTATTTTAGCAATTCCATTTTCTTTATGGAAGAATACGAACCTGCTTTTAATTCATAAAAATATATCCCACTTGATAAGTTATCTGCATTAAATAGAATATTATAAACACCTGCGGACAATTGTGAGTTAATAAGTTCAGAAACTTTTTGTCCAATAATATTATATATCGAAAGTGATACATGTGAATCTTCTTTTAATTCAAATTTTATAATGGTAGAGGGGTTAAACGGGTTCGGGTAATTCTGAAATAATTTAAAGTCTTTTACTGCAGCTGATTGATTATCCAGGATACCAGTTGCTACTTTTTCGCCTGTAAGAATCAATAAATTATTTACAGAATTATTTGAGAAAGTAATTGTATTTGAAGAGGTATTAAGATTGGTTCCGGGCATTTCAAGCCATGAGTTAGTAGTATTATCAAAGTATTTTACTTTTATTGAATTCTCATCTATATTTTTTTCATTCAATTGAACATCATTATAATGCAGCTGAAAATCAATATTATTATTAAACTGCATCATACCACCGCAATTCCCCATAGGTCCCATTCCCCTCTTACCATCCGGGTAAAGCATATCAAATTGATAGCCGGCAAACGCATTTTGATTATCGATAGAGGGAAGATTATTCGGAAATAATTCGAATATTTGAGTAAAAATAGAATCCGGCATCATCATTCCTCCATGCATACCGCCGAAATGCCAACCCGGATGTACAGTCATAAAATCATTATCATCGAAAGGTGAATGAAAAGTTTGAGATTGTACTGAGCTACTATTCATCCATCCACCGCCAAAATTTAAACCAAAACGGGATGAATCCCTCCATGCCATTCCATTTATTTGATATATAATAATAATATTAAAATGAGGCATTTCAATTTCGCCACCAACTATTGATATTTGCTCACCATTATCCGGACGTACTGCCCCGGATGCAGGTTCATACCAGGGAGGTCCAAAATTCAGAATATAATCAGGAATGCTATCGTTGTTACTATCAAGATAATAATGTGCATAGATAAAAGTTGAATCAACAAATACATTTCCAGTAATTGCAATAGTTTTTAATGAATCGTGATTCCAGTTGAAGCCAAAACTATTACATTCGCCATCATGGTGACCTCCCATATTCATAAATCCATCCAGATCATTCCAAACAGGGTCATAGGGTTCCCGCCAAAACTCTCCATTTATTTCATAAACAATCAACATATCGTATTGCATTATCGAATTGCTAAATGTTCCGCCGTATACATTTATTGAATCCCCATTTTTAGGACGGAGTGCTGTGCTGCTATCCGGTTCATACCAATATGGACCAAAGTTCAACATGTAGTCAGGTTGTTTATCGTTATTTATATCAAGGAAATAAATTGGATGCTCCGGTTGTGATGAATTAATCATAACAATACCGGATACTGTTATTGTTTCAAGGGAGTCCGGGTTGTAACGGCCGCCTGGATAGTGTCCCTGTGCTGATGAGGTTGATATCATTGCCAGCAGTACCAATACCATAGAATAAATAGTTGATTTCATTTCTTTCTCCGTTTTTTAAAACTTTTACAATATAAATTATTTACAACAATCTTTTCCTTTACTTGCTTTTTTGAATTTTATGAAACCTATTAGGAATAGTAATCCAATAAAAGCTAATCCAATAAATATTTCCATTTATTACACTGTTATTGTTATTATAACTTCAATTTATAATCAATGGGGCTAAAGCCCCTTTTAGCTTTGGGTGCTTTAATAAGCCCCGACCTGAAGGTCGGGGCAATACAAAACATGAAGGTCGGAGCAATTCAGAACCTAAAGGTCGGGGCAATTATAATTGCATACTTTCCGATTGATAAGGAATCACTCAATTACTTTATAGCCGCTTTTAAGAAGTAATTCTTTTGCTTTTTTTAGAGTGACTTCTTTTAAAGTCATTCCGCAAAGGGGGCAAGTTCCGGGTTTATCTGAGATTACATTATAATCCATCATGTCCTGATAAACTTTTCCGTCCTTATTTTCATCAATTGCTTTTAAATCAATGATACCTTCTCTAACAATTGAATTTTTTACACTTGCTGCAGAATCCATTTTCATAGTACTACCTGAATCACTTTCCATATTCATATTTTTCATATGCTCATGATCCATTTTCATAATTCCTGTCGAATCGCTTTCCATATGCATATTTTGCATGTTTTCGTGATCCATTTTCATAGAATCCATATTTTGGGCAACTGAAAATGAAGCTGAAAGAGCTATGACAAAAAGAATTGTCATAAAAGATTTCACAAGTTTCTTATTCATTTCTTTCTCCTTTTTATTTGTTATTTTGTTACATGTTTTAACGATTTTCGATATCATTAACTATTCCGGGTTTATTTCTATTAACATATTATTTTTTTTCATTTCTCTTCTTTTAAGAATATAAAAGATTGCAGGGAAGATAGTTAGTTCCATAATAAGACTTGTGAAAATACCACCAGCCATTGGAGCAGCGATTCTTTTCATTACATCGCCACCGGACCCATGCCCGATTAGTATAGGGAGTAAGCCAAAGAATAATACAAGCACAGTCATCATTTTAGGTCGTATTCTTTTTACGGCACCTTCGAATATGGATGATCTTAAATCGGCAAATGATTTTAAATCCCCTCTTTTTTTCCAGTTTTCATATGCTATATCAAGGTAGAGTAACATCACTACACCTGTTTCTGCGCTAATACCAAGGAGCGCAATAATACCAACCCAAACAGCTACACTTAAATTGAATCCTGCAAAGTAAAGGTACCATACGGCACCGACCATTGAAAATGGAAGCGCAAGAAGAATGATTCCTGTTTTAACAAAAGATTTAGTATTGAAGTAAAGAAGTAGAATTACTATTAATAATGTAATGGGTAATACTAATGCTAATTTCTTAGCGGCACTTTCCATATATTCAAATTGTCCGCTCCATATTATTGAATATCCTTGAGGCAGCTTTAACTTTTCATTGATAATTTTCTGTGCATTACTTACATAGGTGCCTACATCTATATTTTCAATATCAATGTATACCCATGCATTAAGTCTTGCATTTTCAGATTTAATTACCGGTGGTCCTTTTTTAATTACTATATCACCTAACTCATCAAGCGGGATATTACCGCCGCCCTGTAGTGGAACCAGGACTCTTTTTAATGATTCTATATTTTCTCTATAATCTCTTTGGTATCTTAAATTAACCGGGTAACGTTCCAATCCTTCTACGGTTTTCGTAATATTCATTCCACCAACAGCGGACATAAAGACATCCTGAACATCTTTAATTGTTAATCCGTACCTGGCAATAGCGTCTCTATTTATATTATAATCTACATAGTTGCCGCCAACCGAACGTTCTGCATATGCTGATCGAGTACCGGGGATTGTTCTTGCTATCCCTTCAATCTGTTTTCCTATATTCTGTAATACATTTAAATCAGGGCCGGCTATTTTTATTCCTACCGGTGTTTTTATTCCTGTTGAAAGCATATCTATTCTTGTTTTGATCGGCATCGTCCAGGCATTAGTAACGCCGGGAATATTTACTGCCGCATTTAAATCATCCACAAGTTTTTCGCGTGTCATGCCGGAAGGCCATTCATCCTCAGGCTTTAGTTGTATCGTTGTTTCAATCATTGATAATGGTGCCGGGTCTGTAGGGGTATCCGCTCTGCCGATTTTACCGAATACTGTTTTAACTTCAGGGAATGTTTTTATAATCCTGTCAGTCTGTTGAAGTAACTCCCTGGCTTTTGTAATTGATATTCCAGGTAGGGTTGTTGGCATATATAAAAGATCCCCCTCATATAAAGGAGGCATAAACTCTGAGCCTAGCTTTGTGAAGGGTATATATGTAATAGCGACAATGATTATTGAAATCCCGATAACCCACCAGCGTGTTTTCATTACAAAATCTACAACTGGGTGATATATATTCATTAAGAATCTTGTAATAGGGTTATCGTCTTCTTTTTTCATTTTACCGCGTATGAAGTAACCCATCAATACGGGAACAATTGTAATAGCAAGAATTGCACCTGCCGCCATTGAATAAGTTTTAGTAAAAGCTAATGGTTTGAATAGCCTTCCTTCCTGCGCTTCTAAAGTAAATACCGGAAGGAATGAAACTGTAATTACCAAAAGTGAATAAAATATAGATGGACCTACTTCTTTTGATGATTCAAGGATAACAGCCCAGTGAGGTCTCTGCTTTTCTACTGGTAAAAGCTGGTTATGCAAAATATGGGAATGCGAGTTCTCCACCATTATTATAGCTGCATCAACCATAGCTCCGATAGCTATTGCAATTCCACCAAGTGACATAATATTTGCATTTAGTCCCTGAAGTTTCATCACAAGCAGTGCTGCGAGTACTGCGGTTGGCAAAGTAAAAATTGCAACAAGCGAGCTGCGGAAATGCAGAAGGAAAAGAATAATAACTAAAGCCACAATTAAACCCTCTTCCATAAGTTTATCGCCAAGATTGTTAACTGCTTTGTGTATAAGAGTTGACCTATCATAAACCGGTATTATTTGTACATCCGGGGGAAGCGACGCCTGTAATTCTTTGAGCCTTTGTTTTACTTTATTAATTACAGCTAAACCATTTTCTCCAAACCTTTGAATTATTATTCCGCCTACAACTTCTCCTTCGCCGTTTAAGTCAGCTAAACCTCTCCTTAGTTCAGGGCCAATGTCTATATTGGCTACATCTTTTAAATAAACAGGGGTACCGCTGTTTTTGTCTTTTCCGATAGCAATACTTTTTAAATCCTCAACACTTTTGATATATCCTAATCCTCTAACCATAAACTCGGTTTCACCCATTTCCATCAACCTTCCACCTACGTCATTGTTACTCTCTTTTATTGCCATCTTTACTTTACTTAATGGAATATCGTAAGAAGCTAATTTTGTGGGGTCAACATTAACCTGGTATTGCTTAACGAAACCTCCTATACTCGCAACTTCTGAAACACCCGGGATTGCGGTTAGTTCATACCGGAGAAACCAATCCTGAATAGTTCGTAATTCCTGTAAACTTCTTTTATCTGATTTTAATGCATATTGATATACCCAGCCCAAACCGGTAGCATCCGGTCCTAACTCCGGTGAAACCCCTTCAGGCAAAGAACTCCGCATCGAACTTAGGTATTCGAGTACTCTGCTTCTTGCCCAATAAAGATCAGTACCATCTTCAAAGATTATATATACTATTGAGAAACCAAAAAATGAATATCCCCTTACATCTTTAGCATACGGAACGGATAACATTTTTGTAGTCAGCGGATATGTCACCTGATCTTCAACTATCTGGGTCCCTGCCCCTCGTATTTAGTAAATATTATTACCTGTACATCACTTAAATCCGGGATAGCGTCTATCGGTGTGTTTTCGATAGCCCAGATGCCTCCAAAAACTAACGCTGCCGTAAGAATTATTACCAGAATTTTGTTATTTATCGACCACTCAATTATTTTTGATATTATTCCATCTTTAGCTGGATTACCTGTTGTCATTTAATTTCTCCAAAATTTATTTGAGCTTTAAGATATATTTTTCAGTACCTATCATTTTCTTAACTTTCTATGTCCATTTTTGAATTTTGACTTTTTACTTTTGACTTAATACTAAGTTCTTAGTTTTTTATTTGTCTTTGTACTCAAATCCATGTTTGGCTAAATTCTCTTTTACTTCTTTAATAGTGAATTCTCTGAGAGTCATCCCGCATAACGGACATGTTCCCGGTTTATCCGAAATAACGTTCCAATCCATAATATCTTCATAAAGCTTTCCATCTTTATTTTTATCAATTGCAGAAAGGTCTATTACTCCCTTTCTTATACGGGAATCTTTTTCAGAAGATGTTGATTCAGAAGATGCGGATATATCGGGTCCCTTTTTCATATCCATATTTTTCATGGAACCTGTTTTATCTTCCTTATTTGTTCCCATATTCATTGTATCTTTTTTTCCTATCCCCATGGGAGATGACCTGCTGAATTGAGATAATGCAGCTCTAAGGTTGCTTTCAGAATCAATTAGGAATTGTGCAGATGTTACAATTGTATCTCCTGGAGATATTCCTTTAAAAACCTGGTAATACCCATCGGAATAATCGCCAAGTGTAACTTCTATGGGTTTAAATTTACCGTCGCCTAAATCAAGTATAATAATATTTTTCTGTCCGCTTCTTAATACAGCCTGTTCGGGTACCACAGGATAATTACCAAGATTTTTCCCTTTTATAACGATATTAGCAAACATTGAGGGTTTCAGTTCATTATTATAATTTGGCATATCAAACCTGACTTTTATAGTTCTTGTTTTATCATCAAGAGTGGGATAGATAAAAGAGACCTTACTCTTAAAAGTCTTACCAGGGAAGAAATTAAAAGTAATATCAGCAGGCGAACCTAACTTCACTTTAGAGAGTTCATATTCATATATATCTGCGGTTAACCATAGATCCGAAAGGTTTGCAATATGAAGCAAAGGCACACCAGCCATAATTTTCTGACCTTCGACAACATTCTTTGATATGACAGTTCCACTATTTTGAGCATAGAGTGTCATATATGTTTTTACAACTTTTGTTTCTTTTATTCTTTCAATTTCGCTTCCGGGTATTTCGAGTAATTCCAATTTACTGACGGCATTTTTTAATAATTCATCACCACTTGCTCTAGCATCATTTATAGTAGAGTTTTTTACAGTGGATTGATAAGAAATAGCTGTAAGTAGTTCTTGTTCAGCAGCAACCAGTTCAGGGGAATAAATATCCATAAGTTTTTCACCTTTATTAACCACCTGCCCTGTATAATTAACGTAAAGCTTCTGTACCCAGCCGTTTACTCTTGTAGTAACTATATATTCATTCTGTTCATCTATAGTAAGAATACCATTTGTGACTATCTGAGAGCTTAAGTCTTTATTCTCAACAACAGCTGTTTTCACATTCATGTTTTGCTGAACAGCACCGCTTATTTTAACTATTCCATTGTCAGAAGCCCCGTCTTCATATACAGGGACTAAATCCATTCCCATTTTTGATTTGCCAGGATGATCATAAACTTCATTAGGATTCATAGGTGCACGCCAGTAGAGGACCTTTCTTTCTTTTTGTGTAGTCTGATTAGAACTATTATTATTAACCTTATTCTTACTCGAACTACCAAGCCACAGATATAAAATTACTGCTATTATAATTACAAGTATTCCGATAATTATGTTCTGTATTTTCACTTTATTATTCTCCAATTTAATAGGCATTAGCCTATATTATTTACTTAAACTTGTTCCTGTTAAAAACTTTAATTCTTCAACTTCTTTTAGATAATCTGATTTTAACCTATAAAAATTTGTTTCGACCTGATAGAGCTTACTTTGGGCATCAATTACATTTATAAAATCTACTTCTCCAACTTGATAACTTGACAAGCTTGATGTATATGCATGTTGAGCTTGTGGAAGCTGTGCATCTTCAATTAGCTTAATCCTTTCCTGTAAGGAATTCAGTTTTGAGATTGATGTTCCAAAATTACTATTCAGCATCTGCAGTGAAAGGTTATACTGTTCATCATACATATCCTTCATTGCTTCGGTTTCTTCAACTTTTGATGAAACTTTTCCTCCGTAATTAAGCGGAAGAGATATTCCAACCATAAAGGAAGCAAAATCAGGGAGAGGAGTATTTGTCATTGCTATTCTATCTCTTTGAGAATATTGAACAGAAACATTAAAGTTCGGCATGTAGTCATATTTTGCAAGCTTTTCCTGCAGTTCTGCTTTTTTCTTAGCTAATTCGATTCCTGCCAGAAAAGGTCTGTTCTGAACTGCTAAAGAATCAAGCTGTTTCTGTGAAAACTTATAATATTTTAATGCAGGGAGGTTATTTGTATAAATAGGAATATCCTGAGACCTAAGTAATTGAGCATTTAGCATAGCGGTAATTGAGTTCTCTTTATTTTTTAATTCAACTATTTTATCTAGTAAATTTGTTATCTCTAATTCAACTTTGAACAAATTCTGCTGGCTTGCTTTTGCCACTGAATAATTTATCCTGACAACTTTTGCTATTTCGTTGAGCAATTTCAAATTTTCATTTGCGACATCAATGGCTTTCCGTACATAAATCAATTCATAATAATTTTGAGAGACATTTTTTATTATTTCATTTTTGGCATCATTTATTTCCTGTGTTACAATTTGTGCATCCTTTTCAGAAACATCGGCAATCGAGCTTAGTTTTCCAGGGAAAGGAATCGCCTGGCTTAAACCAACAATTTTCCCGGTCATTGGTTCCTGTGTAAATGAAAACGAATTGGTTGGTAAATTGGCTAAACCTAAAGTCAAAGTGGGATCAGGCAGATTTGAATTGACATTTATACTGCTCTCCGCCGCCGAGTATTTTGACATCAGCATTTTAAGTTTTGGACTTACATTTAATGCCTGATTTACTAATGAATCAAGCGTATTTTGCTGAGCAAAAATGTTAAGAGAAATAAAGCTCAATAAAATAAATATATATATTTTTTTAATTTTAATCATGGATATTTTCCTTAAAAGATATATTTTCTTTTCAAGAATAATGAACGAACAGATAAGATTTTTTCATATATAGAAAAACCTTATAAACCGAAGGGCAGACTTAGGTCTAGATCAGGAGAATTGAGATGCTGAGATAGATATGGTTATTTGATAATGACGGCGGAGAAATATCACTAAAATAATAAGTTAAATTGACAAATGAATTATTATTTTCTGCCAAATTAGGATTTATAACAGCAATAATATTTTGATTTAAATTGTGTATTTGGATATCAGTCTGCAAATAGTTATCAGAAATAGCTTTATCAATTATTTCCGTTTTACAGCAGTCCTGCCTGGTTAATTCAGTTTTTAATAGTATATGATGGTTTTCGGTTTCACATGCTCTATCGTTTGAATGCATTTCACACACACCGGCTTGAGGAGTATCCATCATACTGCAAAAATTAATAGATAGAGGCAGGCCAATAGTAGAAACTATAAATAAGAAAACTAATATAATAGAAAATTTCTTTTTCATTCTTATTAAAGGATAACAATATAAATGCCAATCCGAAAAGATGCAATAGTTAAATAAATGGATAATATTTTCTTAAAAATGATAATGATAGCTTTCATATTTAACTATAGTTTAACAAACTTGATTAAAGTTTTGAATTATGGATTCTAAATTAAATCTAAATATGTACTAAATGTTATATTTTATTAAGAAAAGTTTATAAAATTACAATAACGGATAACTTCAGTTAATTATTCGGGTTCCAGTGCTCTTATAACCATTATCCCGGTATCTTTGTTAAACTTCATCAAATAATCGGCAAGGGGAACTTCGGTAATTTGAACTTTATAACCTACATTAGGTGCATGCATAAAATGAATTCTTCCGTCATCGGATCTTACGGCAATTCCAACATGATTTATATCTAATCCCTTTATATTAGAAGTAATAGCTATTAAGTCACCGTTACTAATTTTTTCTTCTACAAGCGAGACTTTTTCCTTAGGAATATAATAATATACTCTTTTGTTTATTGCTTCCTCCTGTGTTCTGATCAAAGGAATAAAAGCAGGATTATCTTTTAGCTGGACATATAATTCCGAATGGGTGGTCATCCAGTTAATATTAAAAGTTAAAGAATCACCACCAATATCTTTAGACATATTTTTAACAATACCCTTTTTTTCATTATTATAGACCCAATCAGCAAAATAGTGAAGCCGGGAAGGATACTGATTGATTTCTCCATCTCTGTATCTGATTTTAGTCAATTCATTTTCATAATCTTTAAATGTGGTTTTATTTTCTTTAATACAGCGTGCAAATATCAGAGAATTCTCAAGGAAAGTAGTACAATCGAGTCCGGTTAAATCAATAACCAGAGTCTCTTTATCGCCTTTTTCCAGAGTGTGTGCCGCATAATCAATTCCGATAAAACTTTTGCCGATTGCAGCTATAACATCTCCAATAGGTTTATCTGCCAGATCTTTTTCAACAGCTAATTTGAATTTTGAATTACAAACCTCAACATCCTTATCAGAATAAATCTGAGCATGTAATAAATATGGGGTTATTAACAGAAATAAAATAATCTTATGCATTTAATATTATATTCCTTTGAATTTTTTGACTTTTGATCTTTGAATTTTGACTTTCAAATAATATCCTCATTAGAAGCCATCTCAGAAGTATATTCCTCAACCTGTCTTGCATGAGCAAGGTTTTCGAACCGGGCGTATTCTTTAATAAACGCTAATTTTATTTCACCGATGGGTCCGTTTCTTTGCTTTCCCACAATAATTTCAGCTACACCTTCGAGAGAATTCCCGTTTTCATCTTTCATCATTCCATAATATTCGGGTCTATTTAAGAAAATGACAACATCTGCATCCTGTTCAATAGAACCAGATTCTCTTAAATCCGAAAGCTGGGGTCTTTTATCCGTTCTGGTTTCAACCGCGCGATTTAGCTGAGCCAGCGCTAAAACAGGTATATTCAACTCTTTAGCCAAAGATTTTAAAGACCGTGATATGTGGGAAATTTCTCTTTCCCGGCTTTCAACTTTTGCAGGTCCCTGCATTAACTGCAGGTAATCAATTATTACCATTCCAATATTTTTTTCGACTTTAAGTCTCCTGGCTTTAGCTCTAATTTCCAGAATTGTCTGTGCAGGAGTATCGTCAACAAAAATAGGAGATTCAATAAGCTTATGGGCATTTTTGCTTAATTTAACACCTTCGGAAGAAGGAAGTTTTCCGGTTCTCACCAGGTGAGCATTTAGCCTGCCTTCTGCACAAAGCATTCTGATAACTAGCTGCATTGTAGACATTTCAAGGCTAAAAATACCAACGGGAATTTTATGTTCAATAGCCGCATTCCGTGCAAGTGTTAATGCAAAAGCAGTATTATGTACAACTGTACAATCTTCAAGTAAGAATAAATGATTACCATCTATTTCAAAACCATAATAATCATCAACTTTGTCCGGCTCAACAGAAGTACCGGTTACTTGCCAGTCTTTATAATCTGTCCATTTTTTACACTGTTTTCGTTTTATTTGAGTAGGTATTTCATCAATATTACCATTAAAACGAACGCGCCAAACAGTTGCTTCATATCCTATTGAAGATATGGTCGCTTTTTTACTCTTAAAAGATGTACGGTAACCTAACGTATCACAAAGAAATTTAATCTGCTTTGCAAACTTTCTGCTTTTACTGGTTATTTCAACAGTTCCACCATAATCAGCATTAATAAAACCATCACTATCAATCAATCCGGCTAACAACTGCAATCGAATATTTCTGTTATTCAGTAAATAGATTTTAGGGATATGCTTATTGTTTAAAATCCCAAGTTTTCGCAATTTAGCTTGCATTGATCCATTACGTGCTTTTTGAGAACGACCTCCCGTAATGGTATAAGCCGGACATTTATCTTTTTCTTGAGAAACAGTAACAAATTGTCCGTTCCTTTCTGCATATTCACTAAGATATTCAATAATTTCATTATCTTGAGTATAAATTCGTGAGCCATCAGATTTTCCATCACCTAACCAGAGACCAAGTAGATAAGGATCTAACGGTACATCTTGATAATTAAAATCAACGGATTTTTTGTAACCTTTATAATTCGATTTCCATTTTGTACTTTTCTTCAAATATTCTTTAACTTCAATATTAATTACATCCCCTTTTATATGAGGACCTTCGTTTCGACTTCTCTTTTAAAGATAGAATATGGCTTTCATTTACTCTATAATCCATTCCATGAAGCTGGCGAATCCAATACATCATTTCTTTTCCATGAGCTAATGATAAAACCTTTCGAGGTGTAGAATCATTGCCCATCAGTAAATCTCCAACTTTAACCTCCTCAACTGGTTTTATTGAACCATCGTACATCATTATAGGTGTGCTTTTGCCGAAACATTTGCCCATGGATGGCCTGGCAGCAATAATTACCAGATCGGATTTTTGAAAACCGCCGAGCATTTCATCCAGTTCATAAAATCCTGTAGGGACAGAAAATTTCAGATTAGATTTTGAATGAATAGCCTCGATATATTCCAATGCATCTCGCACAGCTCTATCCATACCAAGAAAAGATTTTTTAAGATGAGATTCTGTTATCTCAAATATTTTCCTCTCAGCCTCATCTAAAATATCGAAAGCATCTTCATTCCCTTCATAAGCGGCTTTTGCAATTTCATGAGAGCTTGTAATTAATCCCCTTAAAATTTCTTTCTCTAAGATTATTTTTGCATGATATTCAATATTTGCAGCAGAAGAAATATTTTGAGAGAGTTTGCTTAGATATACAGCTCCTCCAACTTCTTCCAGTTCCTCTCTTTTCTTTAACTCTTCATATAAAGTAACAGTGTCGATTGGTTCACCTGCCTCAAAAAGAGAGACCATTGCTTCAAAAATCTTTTTATGCGCTTTTAAATAAAAGCTTTCAGAAGACAATAGTTCAATTGCTTTAGGTACCGCTTCTTTTTCTATCATCATAGCTCCGAGAACCGAAGCTTCGATTTCAGGAGCTGATGGAGGTTTTATATCCGCAGGAATTATATTGTTTGTATTATTTCCGTTTTTAGTTGTTTTTGCCATTATTAAAAGTGCTGTGACTTGAAGTTTCTATAATAAAACTCTACAGGTTAAATTACAACTACAAATTATAAATAGAAAATTAATTTTACAGAACTCATGACATTTCTTTATATTTTAATTAAAAGAAAAGGAAAATCTTTATTATCTATAAAAAGATCCAGAAGATTTATATAGCCGGTTGTTCATGTGTTAAACAGTGAATAGCTCCCAGACCCCAAATTAAATCAACTGCATTAATACCTATTATAGGACGATCGGTAATTAATTCAGATAAAATTCCTAAGGCGATTCTGTCATTTGGGTCATTAAAAGTTGGAACCAATACTGCATAATTTGAAAAATAAAAATTTGCATAGCTTGCAGGTAAGCGCTGGTCTTTAAAAATAACGGGTGAAGGCATAGGAAGGTCAACAATTTCCAATTTATAGCCATATTCAATTTTAATATCTGTTATACGCTCTTTATTTTCTTTTAATTTTGTATAATTTTCATCATGGGGATTTTCTTCCTGAGCCAGTACAACAGTGTTATGATTTACAAATCTGCATAAATCATCCACATGACCATGAGTATCATCTCCCGATATTCCATTTCCCAGCCAGATAACCCTGGAAATTCCCAAATACTTTTCAAAAACCTCTTCATAATCTTCTTTTTTAAAGCCTGGATTTCTTACCTGAACTTTAGTATCAAGCAGACATTCTTCGGTAGTAATTAAAGTTCCTTTGCCGTTCGTATCTATTGAACCACCTTCCAGCACAACATGACTATTATTATAATCCGGTATAATATTTTTCAGCTTAAACTTTTGAGAAATAAATTTTGGAAGCTTTTCATCCTTTTTATAATTGGAATATTTTGCCCATCCGTTGAATTTAAAGTTTACTTCTGCTATTTCATTTTCATTATTCTTTATAAAAATGGGACCTGAATCTCTTGTCCAGCCCCGATTTGTTTCTAAGATAAAATATTCAATATTATTTAAATCTATATTTACAGAGCTTAATACTTTTTTGGCTTTTAATTTATGCTTAACGGATTCTACAATAATTCGAACCCTTTCACCACGGGAAATATATTTTACCATTTCAGCATAAACCCATTGAATCGGAGAAAATTTCCCAGGCCAGTCCTTTTTGTTATGCGGCCATCCAATCCATGTGGCTTCGTGTGGTTCCCACTCGGCTGGAAATCTCATACTAAAAATCTCTTATCGATTCCGATATAAGAATCAATCCTACGGTCTCTTAGAAATGGCCAGTTATGGCGAATATATTCAATTCTTTCAAGGTCGACTTCAGCAATTAAGATTTCTTCTTTATTATGCGAGGCTTGAGTAATAATAATCCCTTGAGGATCAGAAATAAATGATGAGCCCCAGAATTCGATACCGGCTGAATCATCATTTATTTTTTCCAATCCAATCCTATTGCAGGCAGCAACATAAACTCCATTAGCAATTGCATGTCCCCTTTGAATTGTCTGCCATGATTCGAATTGTGCTTTCCCTTCTTTTTTCTTTTCGTGCGGATGCCATCCAATGGCTGTTGGATAAAATAAAATACTTGCCCCCTGTAAAGCGGTCAATCTTGCGCTTTCAGGGTACCATTGATCCCAGCATATAAGAGTTCCGATATTCCCATATTGAGTACTGAAAGATTTATAACCAAGGTCTCCGGGTGTAAAATAAAATTTTTCATAATATGCCGGGTCGTCGGGAATATGCATCTTTCTATAAATTCCGCTTATCTTACCATCTGTATTTATTAATGCAGCAGTATTATGGTAAATTCCGGGAGCTCTTTTTTCAAAAATAGACGCAACTACTACTACTTTATTTTTCTTAGCTATTTTACTAATTTCTTCAGTTGAAGGACCCGGAATAGTTTCAGCCAATTCAAAATTTTTTATATCCTCTTTCTGACAAAAATACTGAGACCGGAAGAGTTCCGGTAAACAGATTACCTGAGCACCTTGTTTTGCAGCTTTGTTAATCCAATCAATTGCTTTTCTCAAATTGTCATCAGGATTCTTAGTTAAAGCAATTTGAATTAATCCAACTGTAAACTTTTGTGGGTTTTTATTTTTCATATAAAGACTTAATTACTACTCCAAAGATAAAAGAAACAAGTAAAAAGAAAAAAGTAAGGAGTACTTTTATCCTGTTTCTTGACTTCTGACCTCTGATTTTTGACTTTTGACTTTTTATTTATTGTACCCGTACGTTGAAACTAAAACACCATTGGAACTATATTCTTTTCGAGTTTGAAGCACTCCATTCTTATAGTATTCTTCTTTCTTCAGTTCTTTGTTTACATAATATACCCTTAACCAACCATCAAGTACATCATTGTTATAATCCGCCACCTGTTCAACCGCGCCATTATTAAAATAGGTAGTTACCTTTCCCAACAAAGCACCATCAACATAATTTCCATTTGTTTTAACCAGACCGTTTTCATAGTAAGTAGTTGATTCACCGTTTTTTATATTATTTTTATAATTATAAGCAGATTCCAAATTACTGTTCTTAAAATATTTTAGATAAATACCATTCATCAAATTATCTTCATAATATATTTCCGACTCCAGCTCTCCCGTATCATAATAATTTCTATTCACGCCTTTTTTCAATCCGTTTAAATAAGGCGTCTGTGATTTTTGAATTCCACCTTCATAATAGGAATAAGATTTACCATTAAGAGTATCATTACTATAGTTCCATTCTTCCTTTAAATATCCGCTTTCATAATAAATTCGATAGGCTCCATCTTTTTTATTATTTTTATAAAAGATTTCTTCTTTCATTGAACCATTGTCATAATAATTTCGAACAGTTCTTTCCAGGGACTCCTGTTTACCCGTATAATCAAATTTTACCCGGTTTGTTAATTCATTATTAACATAATCATCTTTTACTCTTAAATTTCCAGCTTCGTCATATATTGTAACCTCGCCTTGAATCTTATCATTTACAAAATAAGCATTAAGTGCTACGATACCATTTGGATTATAAACTTTAGTAATTCCATTAAGTAAGCCGTTCGAAAAGTTCTTTTCTACTTCAATCTTTCCGGATTTAAAATAAGTTTTTGAGAGCCCTTGGAGTATCCCGTTACTATAATTCCACTCCCCCTGCAGCTCACCGCTTTTATAATACGTTTTTGTAATTCCTTCAAGTTTTCCATTGCTATAGTTCTGTTCTGCCCACAATTCCCCGGTTTCATAATACCATTTAGAGATACCTTCCTTTTCACCGTTATGATAATTCCATTCAATACTTAGAATACCATCATCAAAATACCAGGTAGAAATACCTTCTTCTTTACCCTCTTTATATTTCCATTCCTTCCAGAGATGACCATCCTGATAATATTCAAGATAAGTTCCATCGAGTTTGCCGTTTATATAATCGCCTTGTGTCTTTAATGTACCGTCGGGATAGTATGTTTTTTTTATTTGTGCTCCTGAATCCTGCCCAAAAACTATCAGATAAGGAATAAATAATAAAAATAAGAAACTGTTTCTATTAAATTTCAGCATATTGAAAATCAATCTATCAAATATTTTAATACTATACACTCATAAACTTTTTAAAAAAACGATGCAATTTATTATTATTTTAACATAAGAGAAATGAAAAAATGAATAATGGCAGGTTAAAATCTTGTTCTAAATCCAATTCTTTTAATTATTTTTTCGGCTTTATCGGCATCTTTTTGTGATTGAAAAGATATTCTGAATGTCCCCCCTGTTCCTTCCCTTATTTTAAGCAATTCCATATCTTTTATATTTAAGGCATTTTGGTAAAGAGCCGTTGTTAGTCTGCTTAATACTCCAGGTTCATCTTTAACATAAACAAAGAGATCATATAACGGGTTCATAAATCCTTTAGTATTTTTGGGTATTTCATCCCTCTTTACCCTTGCTTTATCGAATAAAACTTTCAATGAATTTATTTCTTCATTCTTTAGTAAATCTTCCAGAATATTTAAATCATTCTTCATTAATTCCAGGGCTGAAATTATTTCATCCTTGTTCATTTTTAATATTGATTCCCAGATATCAAAGCTTCCTGAAGCAATGCGGGTCATATCTCTAAAACCACCTGCGGCAAAATCAAGATAATTTACTCCATTACCATTTTTCGGAATTATATTTACAAGGTTTACGGCAATCAGCTGTGGCAAGTGACTTACATGTGCTATTATTTTATCGTGAAGAAATGGATCCAGAAACCTGATTCTGGCTCCCAGCAGCTTTATTAAATCTGTGAGATAATTTATTTTATCATTATTCTTTCCGCTTTCGGAAATGATATAAACGGAATTTTCAAAAAGAAGCTGATCGGAATTCTCAAAGCCACCCGATTCTTTCCCTGTCATTGGATGCCCACCAATATATGTACCTTTGCTCTTTAATGAAGTCCACTCTTTTTCAAAAATTCCTTTAACCCCGCATACATCTGTAATGACCGTATTCTCCTTAATGACCGGAGCCAACTGCTTTAATGTTTGCAGAGAAAGGTCTGTGGGAAGGCAAAGAAAAATTACATCTGAATTTCCCGCCTCTTCAATGTTATTTAACCTTTTATCAATTACTTTTTGTTCTATGGCAAGATCAAGAACTGGAGGTTTGTCATAAGCACTGATTATAAAATCTTTTCCTGAATTTTTAAGAGCTTTTGCAATTGATCCCCCGATAAGACCCAGACCAATGATGGAAATATTTTTCATTTATAAAAATTTATTATAATTATTTTAATTAAGAGAATGATTGAATAATAGCTTTACTCATATTTACTATCCCCCCCATTCTTCTTGTATTTGAATTATTATATTTTTTGACTTTTGACTTTTGACCTTTGAACTTTACCCTACATCGTTCTTCCGATAACCTGTGCAATTAACTTCACTTGTGTCATTAACTCCTCAAATTGTTCAGGCAGCAGAGCTTGCGGACCATCGGACAGAGCATTTTCAGGGTCATGATGCACTTCAACCATTAAACCATCAGCACCGGCAGCTACTGCAGCCCTTGCCATTGGAAGAACCTTATCCCTTAATCCTGTTGCATGAGACGGATCGGCAATTACAGGCAGATGGCTTTTCTTGTGTACAACCGGAATGGCTGAGAGATCAAAAGTGTTTCTGGTATAAGTCTCAAATGTTCTGATTCCTCTTTCACACAGCATCAAATCTCTATTCCCGTTTGATAAGATATATTCAGCCGACATTAACCAATCCTCAACGGTAGCTGCAAGTCCTCTTTTTAACATTGCCGGTTTAGCTGTTTTTCCTATTTCATTCAGAAGAGGAAAATTCTGCATATTTCTTGCTCCAATCTGGAAAATATCGGTATATTCAGAAATAAGAGGAATTTGAGCATTTTCCATCACTTCGGTAATTACCAGCAAATTATATTTATCGGCTGCTTTTCTCAATAATTTTAATCCTTCTTCACCCATGCCCTGGAAAGAGTATGGAGAGGTTCTGGGTTTGAAAGCTCCCCCTCTTAAAATTTTAGCTCCGGCTTTAGAAACAATTTCAGCTAGTTTAAATATTTGTTCCTCGCTTTCAACTGAACATGGGCCAGCCATCATAACTACTTCATTCCCGCCTATTGTAACATCCCCTATGGTAATTATTGTATCTTCTTTTTTAAATGTTCTGCTCGCCAATTTAAAAGGTTCTGTAATTCTGTAAACTTCAGCCACTCCCTCTAATATTTTGACTTTCCTAATATCAAAATCGGGTTTAACACCAATTGCACCCAATACTATCTGCTGAACGCCGGTTGATTTATGTACAGCAAAACCGAAATCTTCCAGGTGCTTAACAACATTCTCATATTGTTTATCGGTTACATTTTTATCAAGAACTATAACCACATTTTCTCCGAATTAATTGTATAATTGCATAATTCTAGCACAAGTTACACAAAGTACGTTTTGGTAACTCATTGATTAATGTAAATATGAATTAATTAATGAAATCTTTTTTCTCCAGCCTTTACCGCCACATCAATATGATCTTCTTTAGTTGGAATAGCGCATGAATACTTAGAACTATAAGAACAATAAGGGCTATACGCAAGATTAAAATCTATAGTATAAACGAAATTTGTATCGGGATTATATTCAAAGTCAAGATATCTTCCAACACCATATGTTTCATCTCCGGTAGTTAAATCTGTAAACCATATACTGTAATATACCTCTCCATTTTTACTTATACCTTTATAAACATTTACTTTTTTCTCACCTTCATTTTCCGAAGGAATGGCTTTCCAAAAGTTAATTTTAACATAGCCAATCTTTACTGCCTTCCTTTCCTCTCCTTTTGTTCCAAAAACTTTAACAGTATCCTTATTTTTATATTCATAAAGCTTGCTTTTAAAAACATAATCAGGATTTACGGGATAATATTTTAATTTTCCATAATGAGCATTAGGATCATGATTAAATGGAGAATCGGGATCGTTTTTCATATAATCATCTTTTTCTTTTCTCTGCTTTTCAATTTCAGAAATATATTTCTTCTGTTCCGGAGTATAAGTTCTACCGCAAGAGAGAATCAGGAGAGAAAATGTAAATAATAATAAAAATCTTATTTTCTTCATACTGTTTTAACGATTAACAATTAACATATTAACTATTAACATTTCTCGTTTGACGTTTCACCTTTCACTTTCTTTTTCAATTCATGAAGCTTATTTAAAGCCTCTATAGGTGTCAGATTATTGATTTCAATCTCGTCTATTTCACCCCGTAATTTATCATCTTGAAACTCAAACATACTTATCTGATTATCTTCTTCTTTCTTTAATCTTTTAAGTTTCTCTTTCTTTTCCTCATATGGAGTTAATTCCTTGCTTTCGAGATTCTGAAGGATTTCTTTAGCCCTATTCGTAACAAATCTTGGCAGGCCGGCCATTTGGGCAACCTGAATACCATAACTATGATCTGCTCTTCCTAAATTTACTTTGTGCAAAAATATCACTTTATCATCATATTCCCTTACTTCAACTTTATAATTTTTTATTCTTGGAAAAATTTCAGCCATTTCATTTAATTCATGATAATGAGTTGCAAATAAAGTTTTTGCAGAAACTTCCGAATTTTCATGAAGAAATTCCGTAATAGCCCATGCAATAGAAATTCCATCAAAAGTGCTGGTTCCTCTTCCAATTTCATCGAGCAGAATCAAACTGTTTTTTGTTGCATTATTTAAAATATTGGCTGCTTCCTGCATTTCGACTAAAAATGTACTCTCTCCGGCAGAAATATTATCGCTTGCTCCTACACGTGTAAAGATTCTATCCACTAGACCTATTTTAGCCGATTTGGCCGGGACAAAGGAACCAATCTGGGCCAGCAGAACAATTAAACCCATTTGGCGCAGATAGACAGATTTTCCAGCCATATTCGGACCAGTTAATATTATTATTTGATCTTTTTCATTATCCAATCTGCAAGAATTAGGAGTATATTTTTCTCCCGGAGGAAGAATTCTTTCAACTACCGGATGCCTTCCATCTATAATTTCAATTTCCAGTTCTTCGTTCAGTTCAGGTTTAATGTAATTATATTCATCAGCACATGCAGCAAAAGAAATAAAACAATCAAGCATTGCAATTAATCTTGCATTCTGCTGAATGCCTTCTGCTTCCGCTGCCACTATTAACCTGATCTCATTAAATAATTGAGATTCCAGATCATAGATTTTTTCTTCAGCATTTAAGATTTTATCTTCATAAGTTTTTAATTCAGGAGTGATATATCTTTCCGAATTGACTAATGTCTGCTTTCGGATATAAGTATCCGGAACTTTATCTTTATGAGCGTTGCTTATTTCAATATAATAACCAAAAACCTTATTAAAATTCACTTTTAGAGAAGATATTTTTGTAATATCCCTCTCTGTTTTCTGTAAATTTGCTATCCAGTCTTTACCGTGCAGGGAAATATCTCTTAATTCATCCAGTTCAGGGCTGAATCCATTTTTGATTATGCCTCCATCAACAATACTTAATGAAGGGGAATCTACTATCGCTGTTTGGATTTTATCAACCAATTTATCAAGTGGGTTTAAATTATCTTTTAGCTGGACTAATGTTTTTACCGAGACAGAATTTAAGAGATTTTTAATAAAAGGAATTTTCTTTAATGATGTTTTTATACTTATAATTTCTCGAGGATTAGCTCTCCCTGTACATACCTTTGAAATAAGCCTTTCAAGATCTCCAACTTCCTTTAATTCCGATAATAAACTTTTTCTTAAGCTTTTGTTCTTTAACAGCTCTTCGACACTTTCCTGTCTTTTTAATATAAGGTCGAGCTTCTTTAACGGAGAAGAGATCCATTTTTTTAATAATCTTCCCCCCATTGCTGTTTCTGTTTTATCCAGAATAGAAATTAAGGAACCTTCTCTTCCCCCGTCATGCATTGAAGATGTTATTTCAAGATTTCTTTTTGTTGAATAATCCAGGGCCATATACTCTGAGGGATTATAAGCAGAGACTTTATTTAAATGAGATAAGTTGGCCTTTTGTGTTTCCTGTAAATAATTTAGTATTACTCCGGAAGCTATTATTCCGGGAATAAAATTTTCAATACCAAATCCTTTTAAAGTGACTGTTTTAAACTGCATTATCAGCAGTTCTTTTGCATATTCAAAATTAAATATCCAATCATCAACTTTGGTTACCCGGATAGAAGGATTAATTTTGTGAATTATTTTCTCGAGGTATTCCCTATCTTTCTTCTGCACAAGAACTTCCGAAGGAGAAATGAGCTCAATTTGCTGCTGGATTAGTGAAGCTAAGATTTCATAAGTATAAAATTCGCCTGTGGAAATATCTGAAAACGCGATACCGGCAATATTTTCTGTATCTGCAGAAGAAGGTTTGACGCAAATAGCCATTAAATAGTTATTTTTTTTATGGTCCAGCAGCTTATCGGAAAAGGCAACTCCAGGAGTTACAACTTCAATAACATCTCTTTTTACTATTCCTTTAGCAAACTTTGGATTTTCAATCTGTTCACAGACTGCAACTCTATATCCTGCACGGACTAATTTAGGAAGATAGGTATCAATTGCATGGTGTGGAAACCCGGCTAACGGAACTTCACCGGCGGCACCATTTGCTCTTTTTGTTAAAGTAATCCCTAATACTTTTGCGGCGATTTTTGCATCTTCTTCAAATGTTTCAAAGAAGTCACCCATTCTGAATAAAAGGATAGTATCGGGATGAGCTTCTTTAATCTTATTATATTGAAGCATTAAGGGAGTTTGATTCATAACTGTAAATTAAGATAAACTTAAAAATACCTCAATGATAAAATAATAGCAATTATTTATGATCTTTAAGAATAGGAAATTTTGGAAATAATCATTCTCACTGGATATAGAGCGTATGTGGAGCGTATGTGGAGCGTATGTGAAGCGTATGTGGAGCGTATCTGAGTAGTATTTGATGCTTTAATGAATAGCAGGAAAACCATAAATTTATTTTCTACTGAATGTTATTATTTTACTTTTCTTTTATAACTTTTTCTATTAGATTTAAGTGAATAAGTAAATAAATTCTTCATACTTAAAAACCAAATAACAAAGGGGGGAATATGTTCCCAAGAATTCTTATTACAATCTTTTTTTTAGCTGCAATTTTATTTCCGGCACATGCTCAATTCGACATTTTAAAAAAGGCAAAGGACAAAGTTGAGGAGAAAACAAAAGAGGCAATCGATAATGCAACTGATACGAATAATGAAGAAAAAGAAACCGATCAGAATGATGATAGTAATGTTGAAGCAAACAATGAAAATAGTTCCGGTACCGCAAAGTCCGATGAATTAAAATCATATTCCAAATATGATTTTATTCCGGGTGAACAAATTCTGTATTTTGAAGATTTTTCTCAGGATAATACAGGTGATTTTCCAGCTTTATGGAATACAAACGGTTCAGCAGAGGTAGTGACTACTAATCTATTTCCGGGCAATTGGGTTCAGTTTTCCATGCGTGATGCAATGTGGACTGATGAACTTTTAACACTCCCGGAAAATTATACTATTGAATTTGATGTAATACCTGTTAAAGGTGAAGAAGGCAATATGGCAGGATATAGTTTTAGGTTAATACAGAGCATAAATGAGAAATCTTTTGATTATGGTTCCGTTCCTGGAAAAGCAGGCTTCATGTTTTATGTTGAATATTACGGTAGACCGGGTTATCGCACATATATTAATGGAGATGAAGGAGAAGGACTTGGATTAGATGGAACAAAAGAGAATAATGCCTTATATCAAAAGGAGAATCAAAAATATCATATTTCTATCTGGGTTCAGAAATCACGGATTCGTCTTTATCAAAATGAAAACAAATTGTTTGATTTGCCCAAAGCTTTTCCGGTTAAAGATGTAAAAATGGACCGGATCAGATTTGAAGAGGGTGCTGCTCTCATTTCAAATATAAGGATTGCGGCTGGAGCTCCGGATACACGCAGCAAGCTGATGACTGAAGGAAAACTTGTTACACACGGAATCCTTTTTGACGTCAGTTCTGATAAAATAAAACCCGAATCTTACGGTACATTAAAAGATATAGCTAAAGTCTTAAAGGATAATGCGGATGTAAAAGTTAAAATTATAGGACACACCGATAGTGATGGCGATGATAACAGCAACCTTGATTTATCAAAAAGAAGGGCTGCTTCTGTTAAAAATTCGCTGTCAGCCGAATTTGGAATTGAAGAAGCAAGGATGGAAACAGATGGAAAAGGAGAAATAGAACCGGTATCCGATAATAATACACCTCAAGGTAAAGCAAATAATAGAAGAGTTGAATTTATTAAAATGTAAATTAACTCAAAATTTTATGAAAATATAGTTTCATTTCCCGAAGGGGAAAGTCATTTCAATTGAAATTTTTGATGAAATTGACTTTTCCCAAAATTACTCCTCTCAATCCCCTCTTGAATGAGGGGATTATTATTTAATTACTCATATTACGCATAGCTGTCATTCTGAACGAAGTGAAGAATCTCAAGGTTATAATTTGCACAATTTTTGAGATATTTCGCCTTCCTCAATATGACAAAAAAATAATTTGCGTAACATGAGTTAATTAGTTTTCTTCGCTTACAATAAATTAACATTTTCAATATATTACATCCCCAAATTAATTCGTTATAACACTTAATTGCAGTGATTTTTTGAAAGAAGAATATCATAAATGGCACACTCTGTATTTGAGTAGAGAATTTAATATGCTGGTATACGGACATAGCGGGCTGCCCGTTGTTTTATTCCCCACCGCTCAAGATAAATTCTATATATACAAAGATAACGGACTAATTAATTCTGTTTCTAATTTAATCGAAGAAGGCAGAATTAAAGTTTATTGCCCGGATGGGATGGATAATGATAGCTGGTATAATTATTCAATTCATCCCGCCGACCGTGTAAAAACATATATAGGTTATGAAAATGTAATATTACATGATGTAATAGAATATGCAATGTATGAAACAGATAAAGAAAAAGTAATTCTTGGGGGCTGCGGTTTTGGAGGCTATCATGCTGTTAATCTTGCATTTAAACATCCCGAAAAAGTTGATGCAATAATTAGTTTAGGAGGATTTTTTGATATTAAACAATTTATCTGGGGTTACTATGATGATAACTGCTATTTTAATAATCCGATCGATTATATGCCGAATCTTAAAGATCCATGGTATCTTGATAAAATTAGGACAATGAAAATTATTCTCGGAACCGGTGAATGGGATCCGAGTCTCGATGAGAATAAAAGATTGTCAGCCATATTATACCAGCAATATATCCCTCATCTGCTCGATATTAAAAGAAGTACCGGCAGTGATTGGGAATGGTGGCGTGAATCTTTCGCTAAATATGTTAATAAAGTTATAAATACTTGAACTTGCTCTTGCTCTTGAACTTTTCTCCAATCTGTTAACTTTCCCACCAAATTTTCTTCCAGGATTTGTTATATTATCTATTGTAAACTAGAATTGTATATATAGAGGGTTAAATAATGATTTCTAAATATCAAAATATTAAATATCATTTTCATGTTTCTAAGGCTGCACGAAATAAGTATAATTTCGATAAATCACTCTTCTCACTTAATGGCGACTTAATTATTGCCGATTTTCGCCAGGCTAGGTTATTATCTGAGAAGATAAATACTAAAAGAAAATCCGAAGGAAACTTAAATAATTTAGTTGTACCCGGTAATTTAAATGCATTAGGTCTTCTTCATGAAATTTTTCATTACCTGATTAGAATTTACGAAGAAAGTGAAAATCCTGGTGTCCTGGATAGAACTATAAAATATCTCCTTTTACATCTGGAGGAAAAGGAGATTAATAAGGTTTTGCTTGAGTATCTTAATGAATTCCCTCCGCTCGAAGTCTTTAAGGGAAAAATAACTCCGGAAGAATACTTAACAACTAATACCGAAGGGAAACCTAACAAAGAAATTATTCTCGAAGAATTAATTATTCTTCAGCTTGAAAATAGTAATCCTGCAACAACAAGTCTAGAAGAGCTATACTCGGATAAAACACTTTCCAAAAAATCGAAGTATATTGAAACTCTTGGAATAACAGAACAATTTTTTATAACTGAAAAACCGTTCGGGCCTGAGAATCTTCCCCTATTTCAATTCTTACGAAAACCAATAGTTGCAAGTCCGTATAATATTGAAGGACAATTAGATTATATTATAGAAAAATGGGGCATTTACATTTATGATAAGTTCAAAGATAGAATCTTAAAAAGTAAAGATTTGATAAATGAAGATCTTAAATTATTTCTGCAGTTTGGAGGAGGAAAAGGTACACCGCCTGTTCCGGTTTATAAATATGATGCAGAATATCTGCAAATGATAAGAAATAAATTGTTAATGGGTGAGGAGCTCAGCGAAAATGAAAAAAGGTTTTATTATACTGAAACTGAAAAGTTTACTGCAGATACCGACTGGATGCCGAGTGTTGTTATGATTGCCAAGAATTCATTTGTCTGGCTTGATCAACTTTCAAAAAAATATCAGAGAGCCATAACAAGATTAGATCAGGTACCTGATGAAGAACTTGATAATTTGGCTAAATGGAATTTTACTGCATTATGGCTTATAGGGCTCTGGGAAAGAAGCAGCGCCTCAAAAAAAATAAAACATTATACCGGGAATCCTGACGCAGTCGCTTCAGCTTATTCATTATATGATTATGTAATCGCACATGATCTTGGTGGAGAGGAAGCGTTTCAAAATTTGAAAGACAGAGCCTGGCAAAGAGGTATTAGAATGGCTAGCGATATGGTTCCCAACCATACTGGAATATACTCTAAATGGGTGACTGAGAAGCCAAATTATTTTATACAAACTAGTTATCCTCCATATCCCGGGTATACATTTTACGGGCCTAATTTATCTGATGACCAAAGGGTGGAAGTCCGAATAGAAGACAAATATTATTCAAGAGAAGATGCAGCTGTTGTTTTTCAAAGAAGAGATTCATTTACGGGAGATACCAGATATATTTATCATGGAAATGACGGGACACACATGCCATGGAATGATACAGCTCAGCTTAACCTCCTGGATCCGGAAGTCAGAGAATCTCTTATCCAAACAATAATTCATGTTGCAAGGAAAACTCCTATCATTCGATTTGATGCAGCAATGACGCTGGCAAAAAAGCATTACCAGCGCTTGTGGTTTCCGCAGCCCGGAACCGGTGGAGCAATTCCATCCCGTTCTGATTATTCAATGACCCGCTCTGCTTTTGATGATGCAATGCCCGTTGAATTCTGGAGGGAAGTTGTTGATAGAATCAATAATGAACTGCCGAATACTTTGCTTCTTGCCGAAGCATTCTGGCTTATGGAAGGCTATTTTGTAAGAACTTTAGGTATGCACCGCGTTTATAATAGTGCTTTTATGCATATGCTCATGAAAGAAGAAAATAATAAGTATAGAGAATTAATTAGGAATACTATTGAATTTAACCCGGAAATATTAAAACGCTATGTAAACTTTATGAGCAATCCGGATGAAGAAACTGCTGTTAACCAGTTCGGCAAAGGAGACAAGTATTTTGGTATTGTAATGCTGATGGTTACATTGCCGGGTTTACCAATGTTTGCACATGGACAAATTGAAGGATTTTCTGAGAAGTACGGCATGGAATATAAACGGGCTTATTATGATGAGTTCATTGATGATAATCTAGTTAGCAGGCATGAATATGAGATTTTCCCTCTGATGAAGAAGAGATATTTATTCAGCCAGGTTATAAATTTCGAATTGTATGATTTCATTGACAATTTGGGGAATATAAATGAAAATGTTTTTGCTTTTTCAAATAAATCAAATGGAGAAAGAGCTCTGGTTGTATATAATAATTCTTATCACGAAGGCAGCGGAACTATAAATCATTCTGTAAACAAGATGAATAACGGTAATCTAAATAATAAAAAGCTGGCAGATGCTTTGGAACTTAAGGATGATCATAAGTTCTTTTATTCATTCAGAGACCATAAAACCAACCTTGAATATCTTTTCAGCGGAAAAGATATTAATGATTTTGGTACTTATTTTTCACTTCAAGGTTACGAGTATAGGGTTTTACTGGATTTTAAAGAGTTTTATGACTCAAATGGAGATTATGAACGATTAAAAAGACTGATTGGAAATAGCGGGGTTTATTCAATAGAACAATCATTTATTGAACTAAACCTATCCCCGGTTCATAATTCTTTTAAGGGATTAAATGAACCGTCAGTTATCGAAGAATTTAATAAATTCTGCTTCTCTCCTCCTTCTCAATATAATACCGGTACAAATGGTATACCCGAAAAAATCAATAATGAATTGAATAACTTTTTGAGGCATGTTGAAAACTTTAAACACCAGCCATTTGATAAAGAGCATATACTAAAAAATATCAAAGAAGATATGGTTGTCTGTCAAAATATTTCTTTTGTTATTGAAAATGAATTAAAGAAAGAGAATAGTAACCAGTGGTTCAAAGATGCCGTATCAAGGACAACAATATTTAATGGAAATAATAGAAAAGAAAACAGGGAAATATTTTTTCTGATAACAGTTTTAAATAATACTATTGCTGATGTAAAAAAAGGAATCGTCACATTTAATGAATTACGATTAAATAAACCTATCGATGAAGTTTTACTTGCACTGCATCATAGTCATGAAAGGATATATGAGCAGTCAGCTTTAGTTAGATTCTTTTCTTCAGAGGGAAATAATTTTATTATATATAATAACAATTCAGGGAATAATAAAAAAACAGGGGAAACAGTTTCCGCTGAAGAGCAGTTAATTGCAGATCTTTTTCACAAAGAAGCTGCCGGTTACTTAAATGTAAATGAATTTGAAGGTGTAAGGTACTTTAGCAAAGAAAAAATGGAGCAATTATTAAACTGGATATTCACATTTAACAATATGAATTATTTGAAGAATAGTCTTAAGAAGAAAAGAAAATCTAATGAAACTGAATTAAATAATAAAAATACATCAGCCATAATAACTGACTTCAAGAAAGAATTTAAGAAATCTTATGAATTTTTTGAAAAACTAAGAAAAGCTTCCGAAAAATCAGCATACAAAGTTGATGAATTTATTAAAATAATCGAGAATCAAAGAAAACAAATTCCAGTTAAAAAAAATAAAGCTGTAAAATCCGGCAGCCGGCAAACTGTTAAGAGTAAAACAAGTGACCATAAAAAACGTTAAAATATTTTTTTTACTTTTAATCTTTCTTTACTATGGAAATAAAACTTTTGCACAATATGAAATAGCAAATGCTTTCCCGAGTTTGTCTTTTTCAAATGCTGTAGACTTTCAAATACCCGGGGACGGGACAAACAGAATATTTATTGTTGAACAGTCAGGCATTATTAAAGTTTTTCAAAATGATTCTAACGTCTCTTCTGTAAAAGTATTCCTGGATATAAGTAATAAAGTTGCCAGCGGTGGTGAAATGGGATTGCTTGGATTAGCTTTTAATCCTGATTATTCCCAAAATGGTTTCTTTTATATTGACTATACCTCTACAAATCCTAATAGGCACACAGTAGTTGCAAGGTATCAAGTTTCTAATTCCAATCCGGATTCGGCCGATATAAATAGTGAATTAATTTTACTTACTCAGGATCAGCCTTTCGCAAATCACAATGGAGGAAAAGTAGTCTTTGGCCCTGATGGGTATTTATATATTTCATTTGGAGACGGAGGCTCTGGCGGGGATCCATTTAATAACGGGCAAAACCTCACTACTTTTTTAGGAAAAATTCTTAGAATAGATGTTAATGCAGAAAACAATAATTCGAATTATTCCGTTCCCCCTTCAAATCCATTTGCAGGAAATTCATCAGGTTATAAAGAAGAAATTTACGCATATGGATTACGAAATCCCTGGCGTTTTAGCTTTGATAACATAACCGGAAAATTATGGTGTGCTGACGTAGGACAGAACATTTGGGAAGAAATAGATACAATTCAAAACGGGAAAAATTACGGCTGGAACATTATGGAAGGCAAACATTGCTACAATTCCTCTAATTGTGATACTGCAGGATTAACATTGCCTATATGGGAATACGATCATAGCTCCGGTAATTGTTCCATAACCGGCGGATATGTATATCGCGGAAATTCCGTTCCGCAGCTGACAGGAAAATATATCTATGCGGATTATTGTACTTCTAATATCTGGGCTCTGGATGCTGCCGGAAGCTCTCCCAAAAATGAATTTTTATTGAAAGCTCCCGGACAAATAACAGCGTTTGGAGTTGATCAGAATAATGAACTCTATTTTTGCGACTTTGACGGAAACATCTATAAATTTAACTCAACCTCAACCGGAATAAAAGATTTAGACAGCGGTCCTGATAATTTCGAATTATTTCAAAATTACCCAAATCCTTTTAACCCTTTCACAAAAATTAAATTTATCCTTACTGAAAAAAGCAAAATTAAAATAGAAATTATCGATGTTCTCGGAAATATAATTAAGGTCTTAGAAAATGAAATCAAGCCCAAAGGTGCATATGAAGTGGAGTGGAATGCTGAGAATAATAGTTCCGGTGTTTATTATGCAAAATTTTATGTGAATTCTAATTCCGGTAAAGAATACAGTAAGACTATTAAGATGGTTTTGTTAAAATAAGACGTAGATTTTCGCAGATTCGCGAAACGGAGTTTCGCGCTACGGAATATGCTTTTGTTCAAATCCCTCTAATCCATCCTCCATCTACCTGGATTGTATTGCCTGTAATATAGCTTGCCTGTGTAGAAGCCAGAAATGTTGTAACCGATGCTATCTCTTCCGGTCGGGCGAGCCTGTTCATCGGGATATCTTTTGACATATTAACTAAAATCTCTTCATGTGAAATCCCCTTCTTTTTTGCTTCATTAACGGCTAGTTCATACAGACGGTTGGTTAGTGTATATCCGGGTGCAATATTGTTTACAGTCACGCTGAACTTTGCAATATCATTGCTTAGAGTCTTTGCGAAGCCAATTATAGCATTTCGTATAGTATTTGAAAGCATTAAATTTTCAATAGGTTGTATTGCAGCAACAGAAGTGATATTAATAATTCTTCCCCATTCTTTCTCTATCATATTAGGAGTTACAAGATTACAAAATCTGACCACACTCAATAAAATCTGCTCATAAGCGGACTGCCAATTTTCTTCATTTAGATCTTTTAAGCTGCCTGCAGAAGGTCCGCCGCAGTTGTTGATAAGTATATCTATCTTGCCTAATTGCTTATTTGTTGAAGCAACTGTATTTTCTATGTCCTGCAGTTTATTTAAATCGCAAACACTCCAGCAGGCTTCAATTCCATATAATCTTTTAATATCCGAGACACAACCTAAAAGATCGTCTTTTGTTCTGGAACAAATTGAAATTTCACATCCTTCAGCGGCGAGAGATATAGCTATTGCTTTCCCTATACCTTTGCTGGCAGCAGTTACCAGGGCAACTTTTCCTTTTAATCCTAAATCCATATTAATTCTTGGTTTAAATTATAAAAAGGCTTAATCAATTAACTTATGTTACGCACAGCTGTCATTCTGAACGAAGTGAAGAATCTCAAGGTTTATAATTTGCACAACTTTGAGATATTTCGCTCTGCTCAATATGACAAAAAAATAATTTGCATGGCGTGAATTAATTATATATTCATTATTAAAATATAACTATTATTTTGAAATACCACGCTTACTGTTCTTAATGAAATTTACTAAATTTTTTAATTCTTCAGTTTGCGGAAGTTCATTTCTGATTTTTTCTACTGCTTGTGAGACATTTAACTTGCACTTAAAAAGTATATTAAAAGCTTTCTTTAGAAATTCAATAGAGTCAGGAGAGAAATTGCGCCTTTTTAATCCGGTAGTATTTAAGCCGGAGTATTTCAAAGGGTCTCCGGAAAACAAAGAAAAGGGAATCACATCTTTTACAACCATGGAATGAGCTCCGATCATAGAGTGTTTCCCGATCTTTACAAATTGATGAATACCAACTAAACCGCCGCAGATTGCATAATCGTCAACTATTACATGGCCGCCTAACGCTACCGAGTTTGCTAAGATGCAATAATCACCTAAAAAACAATCATGGGCAACATGAGAATAAGCCATAAGTAAACAATTATTGCCTATACCCGTTTTAAAGGGTTCCACAGTTGCCCGGCTTATTGTTACACACTCTCTGATTGTATTTTTATTTCCAATAACAACTTCTGAATATTGTCCTCCGAATTTTAAATCCTGAGGAATACCCGAGATTACTGCACCGGGAAATATTACATTATCTTCACCTATTCTGGCACCATTATATATTGTAACATGATTAAGAAGTCTAGTCCCTTTTCCAACCTTAACATCTCCCTCTACAAAACAAAAGGGCCCGATCTCTACGTCCTCCGAAATTTCTGCTCTCGGGTCAACAACTGAAGTATGATGAATTGAAGGCATTTATAAAATAAAAAATTAGTAAAAATATTATACTAAATATCTCAATATAATAAAACCGTTTCGGCTACAGTTTTAAATATTCTATCTATTCAAAATAATAATTTTATGAAAGTAGATTTGTTTAAGCAATATTTTTTTCAACAATATGTTTTACTATCTCACCGGTATCCATTGCAATAACAAGCTCTTCATTTGTTGGAATTCGTAGAACTGTTGTTTTTGATGAATCGGTTGAAATCTTAATATCATTATTTTTATTCCGTTCATCATCCAGTTCGATGCCAAAAAATTCCATTCCGTTTAATACTTCTTTTCTTACATCCGGAGAATTTTCACCGATTCCGCCTGTAAAAACAAATACATCTAACCCTCCCATTGCTGCGGTATATGCTCCTAAATATTTCTTTATCCTATAGCAGAAAACCTCAAAAGCATACTTTGCTCTCTTATTATTATCCTTAATTGCTGTAATGATCTCTCTCATATCACTACTTTCACCGCTTATACCAACTAATCCTCCATGTTTATTCAGCAAGGTCGATGCTTCATTTAAAGCCAATCCTTCTTTTCCCATAATATATAAAATCAGTGAAGGATCAATATCTCCGCTTCTAGTTCCCATAAGTAAGCCTTCTAACGGTGTAAAACCCATTGATGTATCAACAGACCTTCCTTTGTTTACAGCAGCCATACTGCAGCCGTTGCCAAGATGAGCGGTGATTACTTTAAGTTCATTTATATTTTTATTTAAAATTTCTGCAGCCTTATTGGAAACATATAAATGTGAAGTTCCGTGAAAGCCATATCTTCGTATTTTATATTTTTTATAAAGTTCATAGGGTATTCCGTATAAGTAAGCTTTCGGAGGCATTTTAACATGGAAAGCCGTGTCAAAAACAGCACACTGCGGCTTACCGGGCATAATATTCTCTACAGCCTGAATTCCTTTTATGTTTGAAGGATTATGCAATGGAGCCAGTTCTATATTTTCCTGTAGTACTCGAATTACTTCCTGAGTAATTAATACAGACTCGGAAAACGTTTCTCCTCCGTGTACAACTCTATGACCAACCGCATCGATATCATCCTTATCGTCAATTACGCCGTGATTTTTACTAAGCATCACACCAATAACATATTGAATGGCACTTGTATGGTCAAGAATTTCACCGGCAATCCTGATTTTATCACCATCATATCTTGAATGGGTTAATACTGCTCCGCTCATCCCGATTCTATCGACAACACCTTTTGCAAGAGCGGTTTTGGTTTCCGTATCTATAAATTGATACTTAATTGAAGAACTCCCGGAATTTAAAACCAGAACTTTCATAACTTTTCCCCCTGTGATATTATTTTCCCTGATTCATCATATTTATAAAAACCCTCATGAGTCTTTTTACCAAGTTTTTTCTCTCTGACTAGTTTACGTAAAATAGGACATGCACGGTAACGCGGCTCCCCTAAAGTTTTCCAGAGAGTTTCCATCCATGCAAGAACTTCATCAAGCCCCATCATATCTGCCATTTCTAAAGGGCCATTCTGGAAATTATAACCCAGTTTCATGGCCGTATCTATATCTTTAGCTGTGGCTACTCCTTCAAGGAGTATATACATAGCTTCATTGAGCAATGGAACTATAGCCCGTGTTGTAACAAATCCCGGATACTCATATACCTCTACAGCAGTTTTACCTATTCTTGCGGCAAAAAGCTTAATCTTTTCAACAGTTTCATTTGATGTATATAAACATTTAACTAATTCTACAAGAGGAACTTTCGGCACGGGATTCAGAAAATGCATACCGATTATTTTATCACTCCTTTGTGTGCATTCAGCTATTTTTGTCAAACTTAATGTTGACGTATTAGATACCAAAATAGTCTCTTTTCGTGCAAGCTTATCGATAGTCTTAAAGATTTCTTTTTTTAATTCGAAATCCTCATCCACAGCTTCAATAATTAAATCACATTCTTTAACTTTTTCCATAGACAATTCCCAGCTAATTCTACCGAAAATTGCTCTCTTTTCAGATTGCGTTATTGCCCATCTTTTTATTTCATTATCAATGGAATCGGATAGAGATTCTTTGGCATTGTTCAGATTTGATTTGTTCTTTTCAATTATAGTAACTTCTATACCCGCAGATGAAATCGTTTGTGCTATCCCCTGCCCCATTACTCCTGCACCAATTATCGCTACTGAATTAATACCTTCATCATTGAAACTATTTTTTCCAAGAAGATCTTCAAGCTTTAAATTTTCTTCAATCATTTTATTCCTTATAATTTTCTTTCCGTATTTATTTGCTTAGCTAAATCTTTTAATTTGTTAATATCATCCCCCTTTAGTTCTAATTGCAGATTAACTTGAGTGTTCAGTCTTTCTACTTCGGTTTTCTGCAATATTTTTCCAAGTGAATAATCTCCGCCTGCTAAAAGATCCATAGCTAAAGCACCTTTTATTGCAGTTGATAATAGATAGGCATTCTTTGAATCTTTACAATTCCAATTTGATTCAATATCTACACCATCATTAAATTGAACTGCTAATGTTACACCTTTTATTGACCTTAAAATACTGGCAATTGGAAATTTTTCATTAACTCCAAGTAGCTTCCTGATATAATTTACTGCAAAAGGGCCGTCATTTATAGCTATCCAGTATTGATTCTTACTTTTAATGTTCTTAATAATATTAATAAACGATTTATTATTAATTAACGTATTCTGTTCCTTCTGAAGAACAGTCTTAATATAATTAAAACTGTTTGCTGAAAGTATTGTGGAATCATTTACAAAATAGAATTCAAGGGATGGTTTTCCCTTTAATTTATATACAGGCCTGTCTGCAATAAATTCTTTTTCAAAACTTCCGGATTGTTCAATATGTACTTTTACATTATTCTGACTTTTATCCAGTATAATAACAGCTGTATTGTATTCTTTTCCATTTGAGGCTAAAAAAACTTGAGAAATGCCTTTGTTTATTCCTGCACCCGTTACATTTTCAAATTTACTGAACCACCTGTCATTTAGACTGCTTCCTAAAATTGAAGACTTAAAGTAGGTGTCCCAGAAATCTGTTCTGCGGAGTTCATTCAAATTTAGATACATTAGAAACCGGGATTCTTCGGGAAGGTAATTAAGAGCTTCCTTCTGAGCTTTTGTTAACTGCGATATAGTCTCATTCTTTTTACATCCTGAAATTAAAATCAGAATCGAAACAGCACTTGTAAATAATATCCTCTTCAAATTAAAAATCTTTCCTCTTAAAAATTTCAACGCTCAGTATCATAATAAAGATCAAGAATAAAAATGTAGTAATTATCGGTTGTACTTCAATATTAGTGCCGGAAGCTAAATTATAAATATCCTTCCCCAGAAGTTCAGAAATCTTTGGCAAAATATAATAAAATCCGTCTAAAACAGTATTCAATATTTTATTTTCCAAAAATGGAATCATTCTATCTTTAGAAGCCAACAAAAGGGGGCTTAATATTAAATAAATGAAATAGGCTGTCATCATTCCAAACATTGAGCCCTTTGTTATAACTCCCAATAAAACAATTACAGAATTTAGTGCCGCATAAGCAAATGTAATTAGCAGGATTGACCATAATACGGCAAAGTTCCAATAAGCAAATTTTATAGAAACAATAATCCAGACACCAATAATTAAAAATGCTATATTTAATAAAACAACTAAAATTCCGCCAAAATATTTCCCCCAGAGAAGTTGTGTACGTGAAATTGGTTTAGATAAAAGTAAATCTATATTCCCTTTCTCCAGCATCACCGGTACAAAACTGGCGCTGGAAAATATGGAAAGCAATAGGCAAAGATTTGCCAACGGATTTATTATTATCATTTCAAATGTTGTGACCATATCACTTGCAATCATCCGGTTTCCGGAGACATGCATACTCGATAATGGTATATTTGCAAATGCTGAAATAAGCGCTAATGCTATAATTACTACTGCAGATATACCTAAGAAAAACAGGAACACTTTTCTAGCCAAAGCTTCTCTTAAAGTAGATATGGTTATAACTATAATATTTTTCAACTATTCCCCTCTTTCTCCGATTTTTCAATAAGTGAAATAAACATTTCTTCTAATGTGCTTTTAAGAGGTACAATCTCTTTAATTAAGATTCCCTTATTCCGCATTAGATCGATAAACCGGTTGAGTTCTTTGATATCCGCTACTTTAACTGAATAAGAATTCTTTTTCACATTTGAAAAAATGACCTCCTTTTGCAATTCGGATAAAGCTTCAGGGGAAAGATCATTTTCAATATTTATTGTAAACTCCTCTTTTTTTTCTGTAAATTCCTTCACTGTACCTTCACGAAGCAGTTTTCCTTTGTTTAGGATACCGACTCTATCGGTTATTAATTCCACCTCCGAGAGTAAATGACTATTTAAAAAAATTGTTTTTGATTGTGATTTCAAATTTATAAGAATATCTCTTATCTCTTTTCTTCCGATGGGATCAACACCATCGGTTGGCTCATCCAGGAAGATCAGATCAGGATCATTTATCAGGGCCTGTGCTAACCCTAATCTCTGCATCATTCCTTTTGAATAAGCTCTTACTTTTGTGTTTTTCCATTTGGATAATTTGACCAATTCAAGTAATTCATCAATTTTCTTTTCAAAGATATCTCCATCTAGTCCATTAAGTTTCCCGAAAAATTTAAGGACATTCCCGCCAGTTAAATAAGAAGGATATTTATGATTTTCAGGAAGGTAACCCACCCGGCTTTTTATTTTATAGTTTGAAATATCTTCATTCAATATATTAGCATTCCCGGAAGTAGGAAATGTAATTCCCAATAGAATTTTGATGAGGGTTGTTTTACCTGCACCGTTTGGTCCTAAAAGTCCAAAAATACTTCCTCTTTCAACAGATAAACTCAATTCTGTAAGTGCCTGTACATTTTTTTTACCAAATGAGGAAGTATATA
Source organism: uncultured Ignavibacteriales bacterium (assembly GCA_963742995.1). GTDB lineage: Bacteria > Bacteroidota > Ignavibacteria > Ignavibacteriales > Ignavibacteriaceae > CAVQBP01. The sequence goes on along the minus strand of CAVUOL010000074.1, from coordinate 31,063 downwards.
CTTTTGTTAAGTTATTTGTTTCAATTGAATTCATATTATACAAAATATTTAATCTGTAAATTTAACTAAAATAGAGGTAAGATTAAATTTATTTAAAAGCCAACAGTTCTCCCCGATCCTAAATAAAGAGAAATATTTTAGCCATATTTAAAGAATAGGTATTTGAAAGATGACATCTTTACTTTTTAAAATTAAAGATTAACCTGAACTTGTATTTTAATAAAAAATTGAAGATAATTTTTCTTTTAAAAAATGTCATCTTTACATATTTCTAGCAGGCCGTAATAAATATGCCACATTAAAGGATTATAGTTTATGGTTTTTTTATATTGCAGTATTATAAAGTTTTTGACTTTTTAACTTTTAACTTTTGACTTATTTATGCTTCCTATTCAAGCGCTTGAAAAATATTTCGGGCATAAGAATTTTCGTATTGGACAAAAAGAAATAATAGACGCAATTCTACAGGGAGATAATGTTTTAGCTGTTCTGCCTACAGGTGCAGGAAAATCCATATGTTATCAAATTCCCTCTCTTATATCGGAACACTTTTCAATTGTAATTTCTCCTTTAATTGCCTTAATGAAAGATCAGGTTGATTCCTTAAACTCTTCTGCCGGAAATGGAGAAACCTTAGCTGCTTTTATAAACAGCACCATGAATTTTTATGAAACCGAAGATGTACTTCAAAATATTTCATATGGCAAAATTAAGCTGCTTTATGTTGCCCCTGAAAGACTTGAAAATATTACTTTTGCTGAAAGGATAAAAAAATTAAATCCATCTTTCCTATTTGTGGATGAAGCTCACTGCATCAGTGAATGGGGGCATAATTTCAGACCAAGCTATAGGAAGATTTTAGATTTTATTAAGTTCATCGGGATTAAAAATATTGCAGCTTTTACCGCAACAGCTACTCCCGAAGTAATAAAAGATATTACTATCCAGCTAAGTTTATCTTCACCAAAGATCTTTATTAAAGGTTTTGAACGCAATAATCTGCACTTAAACCTTATTATTACCAGAAAGAAAAATGATAAATGCATTGAACTGATTTCAAGATTTAAAACTCCGGCAATTATTTATACTTCATCCAGAAAAAATGCTGAGGAAGTCTCTGAATTTTTGACTTTTAAGAGAATCAGCTGCAGTTATTATCACGCAGGATTAGCTCACGCGGAAAGAAAGAAAATACAGGAAGACTTCTTAAATAATAATATTCCGATTATAGCAGCAACAAATGCTTTCGGAATGGGTATTGATAAAAAAGATATCCGTCTGGTTATTCATTATAATATTCCCGGTTCTATTGAAAACTATTACCAGGAAATCGGAAGAGCAGGAAGAGACGGAAAAGATTCGTTTATTTATCTCCTTTATGATGACTCCGATATAAATATCCATAATTACTTTTTATCTAATTCTCATCCCGATAAAAGAATTATACATTCTGTATATAATGCGATCTGTGATTATAATAAAATCGCTGAGGGAATTCAGCCTAGCTCTGAAATAATTTTAAATCCTGAGTATATATCGGCGTACTCGAAAAAAAATATAAATAAAGGTCTTCTCCATTCTACATTGAAGATACTGGAAAACAGCGCTTATTTAAGAATGGCTTCTGAATTTGATATTAAAAGCACTTTTCAGTTTATAGTTGACAAAAATAAACTTAAGGAATTTGTTAAAAATAGTTCAAATAAAAACCTTAAAGAAGTTATTCTCCTGCTTCTCAGAATTTATGGCAGCAGCATTTTTACAGATGAAATCCAGCTGTATTTATCCGGAATAGCTTCACAAGCCGGAATGCAGGAATTTGATATTGACGAAGCGTTAACAATACTTGATAATTTGGGATTTGGAAAATATTCAAAGCCGGTTTCAAAAAATAGTGTCTTTCTAACTTCACCCCGTACTAATGTGGATAGATTAAATATTGATTACAAAAAAATAAATGAAAGCTATTTAAACCAGCAAAAAAAAATAGATTCTATGATTGATTATGTTTTTACAAGGGATTGCAGGTTTAAATATATACTCAAATATTTTGGTGAAGATGTTGATAATTATTCATGCGGTAAATGCGATAATTGTTTAAGTGAGGAAAATTATTCTTCGGAATCTATAGAATATATAAAGGAGATAATACTCAGAACAGTCCATAAAGCGGGCCCTGTTTCCGAGACAATTTTGATTGGCATTTTGAAAGGATCAGCCACCCCGGATAAATATAATAACCTGGATACTTATGGAATATGTTCTAATTTTCAAAAGAATGATTTGAAAACTGTTCTGCATGTAATCCTTTCCCAAAATTTCATTAAAAGGAAATTTTCTGATAGTAAGAAGTTTGAACTTGATGAAGCCGGATTGGATTACTTAAAGAAAATAAAAATAATAGAGATAAATGAAACTACTATTGCGGATTATGAAAATGATATTGAACTTTTCAACTCTCTAAAAGAAATTAGAAAGAGTGCCTCCAAAAAATTTATGCAGACCGGCTATTTAATTTGTCCTGACGAAGTTCTAAGAGAAATAATAAATAAAAAGCCTGCTGATGAATATGAACTTTTAGCCATTAAGGGATTTAACCAAAGAATGTTCAATAAAATAGGTAAAGAATTCCTTGAGGTAATAGAGGATTTCAATAAGGATTCTTTAGTTAAAAATGAACTGCAATCTAAAAAGGAAAACAAGGAAGTTCCTACAAATATAAAAGAGACATATCTTCTTTTAAAAAAAGGATACCCGCTCAACAGCATTGCTTCTCTTAGAAATTTATCCGAAGCAGTTATTTCTATGCAGATAGAAACGATAATTGAATATGAGCCGCAAATTAATATAAATAACCTTTTCAGTGAAGAAAATATTTCTAAGATAAATGCTGAAATTGAAAAAGGATTTTCAGATCTGAAAGACTTAAAACAACGGCTCCCGCAGGAAATATCCTATCCTTTAATTAGAATTGCTGTTGCAAAACATAAGTTTACTTCCTTCGGGCAGAATTTGAGCTACTCCTCAGAGTATCAATATAGGCGGTAGCCTTATTAAAGAATCTCTCCCATCGTTTTACATCTTCATTGTAATAATTTACTGTGTATTCATATTGGCCGGAAGTAATTCTATGTCTATTAAAAACGGACTGCTTAACAGAATCAAAATTCGCTTCGCTTATTTGCAAGGTGTCCTGTGCCATTACAAGATCAGTATAAACTTTAACAAATTTATCTTCATCAATTACTTTATCATTAGAGCAGCCTAAAAATACAAATAGAAAAGTAAAAACGGATAGAAATATATAAAAGTGCAGTTTCATAATTAAAAGTCAAAAGTAAAAAGTCAAAATTCAAAAAACATTTTGACTTTTGAATTTTGAATTTTGACCTTTTATTTCATTTTCTTACTGGCTTCAAAAAGTATTTTCTTTTCCTTTTCAGTAAGATTTTGGTACCCTGATTGGCTTATTTTATCAAGGATTTTATCAATTTCCTCCTGACTTATATAATCTTCATCTTTATCTTTATCTTTTATTTCATAGTACTGCGCTTCTTCGACATTCTTTTCTTTTCTTTTGAAGGGATTTTTTACATTCTTAAAAGGATTGGAAATATTTACACCGGAACTATATTGTGAGCTTGAATGAAATATATTTTTAAAGGAAGCACTTTTATCCCATAGCATATATATTAAACCTGTTAACGCACCTCCTACATGTGCAAGATGAGCTACATTTCCGCCGCTGTTTACTGCAAATATCTCAATCAGTACCAGAACTATAATAAAATATTTAACTTTAATGGGAATTAAAAAATAAAGAAAAATAAGTCTATTGGGGAACATTACACCGAACACTACCATAACTCCCATTATAGCTCCGGAGGCTCCTATTGTTGGACCGGAAAGTCCTCCAACAAGAACCGGACTTAATAGAATCTGGAAGAGACCTCCTATAACACCAGCTATAAGGTAAAATATTAAGAATTTCTGTGAACCCCATAGATTTTCTATTTCTATGCCAAACATCCAGAGTATAAACATATTCATCAAAATATGAAAGAATCCGCCGTGCATAAACTGGTATGTTATGAGCTGCCATACTTCAAAATAACCGCTTCCGAGAGGCCACAATGCAAACCAGCGGTCTATTATACCGTCTGCAGGGATACCTCCTATATTTAGATTTTGCATTAAAAGCTGCAAAATAAAAACTGCAGAATTGATTATTATTAAATTTTTAATAATCGGAGGGAAATAACTGAAGCCGCCGAATCCGCTCGGCCTGTAATAATTACTCAAAATAGACCTTTTTTATAAATTGTACTCTTTTCCTAATATCTAACTTTATAGAATTACACTATTTTAATCAATGTAAATCTAAATATCAATGATCACTATCGTTGAGAGCGACGACACCAGGTAATTCTTTGCCTTCTAGAAATTCCAGTGACGCTCCACCCCCTGTAGAAACATGAGAAACATTATTTTCCAGCCCTGCTTTGCTTATTGCTGCGGCAGAATCTCCTCCTCCGACAATTGTAATGGCTCCTTCTTTTGTTGCCTTTGCAAGGGCTTCAGCTATTTCCATTGTTCCCATTGAAAAATTCTCCATTTCAAAAACTCCCATAGGGCCGTTCCATACGATTGTTTTTGATAACAAAATTTCATCCCTAAATGCTTTGATTGTTTTAGGACCAATATCCATTCCCATTTTATCAGCCGGGATTTTATCTGCATCCACAATTTCACAGTGTGAATCGTTTCTAAATTCGTCGGCTGCAGCAATATCAATCGGCAAATAGAACTTTACTTTAGATCCCTTTATTTTTTCCAATAATTCTTTCGCAATTTCAAGCTTTTCTTCTTCAAGTAAAGATTTTCCGATCTCTTTTCCTTCAGCTTTGAAAAATGTAAAAGCCATTCCGCCGCCGATTAATAAAATATCTACCTTATCGAGTAAATTATTAATAACATCAATTTTACCGGAAATCTTAGCTCCTCCTAAAATAGCACAGTATGGTCTTTTAGGATTGGAAATAGCTTCTCCAAGATAGTCCAGCTCTTTCTGCATTAAATATCCTGAAGCAGAGGTTTTGATAAATTTTGTGACTCCTTCAGTAGAGGAATGGGCACGGTGTGCACTTCCAAATGCATCATTAATATAAACATCTCCAAGTTCAGCTAATTGTTTTGAAAAAGACTCAACATTTTTTGTTTCTTCCGGATGAAACCGTACATTTTCAAGCAGCAGGACATCACCGGGTTTCATTTCACCAACCATTTTTTTTACTTCTTCACCCACACAATCCGGTGCAAGCTTCACTTCTTTACCTAATAGTTCTGATAATCGTTTTGCAACCGGAGCTAAACTATATTTTGGATCAGGACCTCCTTTTGGTCTTCCAAGGTGACTCATCAAAATCGCTTTGCCTCCTTCGGATATAATCTTTTTTATAGTAGGCAAAGAGGATGTAATCCTACGGTCATCGGTTATCGTTTTATTTTCATCCAAAGGAACATTAAAATCAACTCTCACCAATACTCTTTTATCTTTTAGCTCTACATTATCTATAGAAAGTTTTTTCATTGCAGCAGCCTTTCATTGATTAAAAACCGGATTCTTAAATATTAAGTTTAAAGTTGAAATAATAATAAAATTTATCTGGAAGGGATGGAGATTATGAGGGTGACCAATAAATAATGTTGTCATTCTGAGCGTCAGCGAAGAATCTCATTCTTGAATAATTATTGAGATTCTTCAGAATGACAGAAAAATTCTTTTTGGTCACCCTCATAACTCACGGAAAATTTATTATGCAATTTTTAATACTAAATCAACTACCCTGCAAGAATATCCCCATTCATTATCATACCATCCGACAACTTTAACGAGATTTCCATTGGACATTGTTGACAGAGCATCAAAAATACAGGAATGAGAATTTCCTACAATATCAGCAGAAACTATAGGATCTTCTGTATATTCCATAATTCCTTTCATGCTGCTTTCGGCAGCACTCTTCATAGCAGCATTAACCTCTTCAACAGATGCATCTTTTTTAAGGATTGCGACAAAATCAGTTATCGAACCGTCAGGTGTCGGAACTCTTAATGAGAATCCATCAAGTTTCCCTTTTAATTCGCTGATTATTTTTCCGATTGTCTTTGCCGCACCTGTTGTAGTAGGAATTATAGAAACAGCGGCAGATCTTGCTCTTCTTAAATCACTATGAGGAAGATCAAGTAATCTTTGGTCATTTGTATATGAGTGTACGGTAGTCATAAAACCTTTATCAATACCAAAGTTATCATGAAGTACTTTAACCATTGGAGCCAAACAATTTGTAGTACATGATGCATTAGAAAGAACTTTTTCATTTCCTGTTAATACTTCATCGTTTACTCCTAAAACAACCGTTGCATCTACATCACCTTTTGAAGGAACCGTTAGTACAACTTTTTTTGCACCTGCATCAATGTGCTTCATACAGGCTTCTTTGCTTCTAAAAATACCTGTTGATTCAATAACAACATCAGCTCCCAGATCTTTCCACTTTAAATTTGAAGGATCTTTTTCAGCCGTAATTTTGATCCTATCACCGTTAACTATTAAATCATTTCCGTCAACTTTAACTTCACCTTTAAATTGTCCATGAACCGAATCATATTTTAATAGATGTCCTAAAGTTTTAGCATCAGTTAAATCATTTATTCCAACAAAATCAATACCGCCAAGCTGCAGGCTTCTGCGAAATACCAATCTTCCAATTCTTCCGAATCCATTTATACCAACTTTAATTGCCATTTTTCGCTCTCCTTTTAGAAAATATTTTTAATTAGACTTACTAAACTAATTAACAAACGATATAATTTCAATTCTATTAAATTTCTATTTTACGAATTTCCTTATTAGAAAGAATAATATGTTTCAATTTGTAATGGAAAGATATTACTTTATTTCCTTTTCTTTGGTGAAATTTTTATAATCCTTAATAGCTCCGGCTGAGTCATATTCAATCCACTTGCCCGTTCTTACTCCGTTAACAAATATTCCCTCTTCTTTTTTCATACCGGTTTCAAAATAGAATATCCATTTCCCGTTAGGCTGGTCATGGGTGAAGTTTCCTATAGATTCAATTTGACCGTTTGGATAAAAATACTTCCATTCACCTTCATTCTTATCTTTTACCATATTTCCGATCATTATTGTTTGTCCATTTAGTTCTGATATTTTGAACTCACCATCGTTTAATCCTTGCTTAACATGATATTCAAATATTTTGTTTTTAATCGTATCTTTAATTATTCCGGTAAATGCGGTATCACTCTTTTGTTTATAGATTAATCCGTTCCTTTTTTCTATTAAATTATTTTTGCCGGATGCTTTTTTATTTTGGCAGGCTGGAAAAAATAAAAAAGAAAGGATAATAATTATAATCACAAAGCTTGAATTAAATTCATTGATTTCAAAATTATTTAGGAATTTCTTCATTAACGTTTTTTGAGTCTAGCTCCTTGGATGAGATTGAATCCATAATTTAATATAATCAGCTATTGCAGTTGTAGGTGCTCCGGGAGTAAACAATTCACCTGCACCTTGAGCTTTAAGTGCTTTAATATCTTCTGCGGGAATTATTCCTCCTCCGGTTAAAAGAATATCATTTAAGCCTTTTTCTTTCATTAAATTAAGTATTTTGGGGAATATAGTCATATGTGCACCGGATAAAATACTGATTCCGATAACATCCACATCTTCCTGCAAGGCAGCTTCAACTATCATTTCCGGAGTTTGACGCAAGCCGGTATAAATAACTTCCATCCCGGCATCCCTTAAGGCTGCAGCTATTACTTTTGCTCCCCTGTCATGACCGTCCAGTCCTGCTTTAGCAATTAATACTCTGATTTTATGATCCATTAAATTTATCCTTCTGTTTTTATTGCATCACGAATAATATCTGCATATTCTTTCATTTTCCCGAAAGAATAAAGTTTAAAATTTGGTTTAAAATTGAAGTCTTTTTCAAATCGAGGAATAATATGGAAATGGAAATGATAAACCGTTTGCCCGGCAGCAGCCCCATTATTGACAATAATATTAAACCCATCAGCGTTTAAAACATCTTTTATATACTTTGATAGGTGCTGTGTAACCTCAATCAATTCATAAAGTTCATTTACTGGAACGGAAAGAAAATTCTTATAATGATTTTTAGGGATAACAAGGGCATGACCGAAATTTACAGGCCTTATATCCAAAAATGAAACAATGTTATCATTCTCAAAAAGTATTTCGGCTTCTATCTTTTTACCAACTATATCACAAAAAATGCAATTCATATTACAAAAAATAACCTTTAATATTTACATAGGCAAAAGCTGCAATACTAAAATATTGTATTTATCTGTTTACATAATTAACATAATAGAACCTTGCCCGATCCAGATCTTCAGGTGTATCAACTGCAAGATTTTCGTATTCCGTCACGACTATTTTGATCTTAAAACCATGTTCAAGCATCCTCAGCTGTTCAAGTTTTTCAATCTTCTCCAGGTCGGTTTGTTCAAGTTCTGTAAACCGGAATAATGCTTCACGTCTAAATACGTATAAACCTACATGTTTATAAATGTCGGCATTTATTATCCTTTCAAGATTGGTTTTTGCATCTCTTACAAAAGGAATCGGTGATCGAGAGAAGTAAAGTGCAAAATTCTTATAATCGAATACTACTTTCACAACAGAGGGGGATTTTAGTTCTTGTACAGTTTCAATTTTCTTTGCCAGTGTAGATACATTCACAGAAAGGTCAAATAAAAGGGGTTCGATAGCCTGATCAATCATTCCTCCTTTTATAAAAGGTTCATCTCCCTGAATGTTTACTATTATCTTTGCATCAGGTAAACTCTTTGCAGCAAAAGCTATCCGGTCAGATCCTGTTTGTATATCTTTCGGGGTCATAATTGCTTTACCGCCGAAACCATTTATAACCTGAGCAATTTTTTGATCATCAACAGCAACAACTACTTCATTTAAAAGTTTAGACTTTAAACAATTCTCGTATGTATGCTGAATCATCGGTTTTCCCCCTATATCAGCAAGAGGTTTTCCCATTAATCTTGAAGAAGCAAATCGTGCGGGAATAATTCCAACTATCATACTATTTGTAATTTGTAGTTAGTCTAAACGGAAAAAATGCCCCTTTTTCATCCAATCATCCATTCAAACATTCATCCATTAACTTTATTGCTCAATTACTTTTGGCACTTTGAAAAATGCTTCGTTTTTATCAGGTGCATTCCTTAATGCATCTTCCCTGTTTACAGAAGGTTTGACTACATCTTCTCTAAAAATATTGCTGCTTTCGACAGGATGGGATAATGGTTCAACATTTTCCGTATCCAGTTCATTCAATTTTTCAACATATGATAAAATTTCATTCAGCTGGTGAGTAAAATTTTCAAGTTCTTTTTCATTAAATTTTAATCTCGCTAATTCAGCGATATGTTCTACATCTTTTATTGTTACACCCATTTACTAACCTATTTTAAATTGCTAATTACAATATCCCTTACTTTTCCCATAAGTTCAAGTTCATCCCGCCTGTTTACCACATTTTCTGTAGTAATAGGTTTATCAAAATGTACATAAATAGTACCGCTTTTTATTTTAAATTTCCCTTTTGGGAGAATCTTAGATGCACCGCTGACTGAAACAGGAACTATGGGAAAGCCGACTTTTGAGGCTAGGTAGAATGCCCCTCTCTTGAAAGTTTGAACTTCTCCGGTCTTACTTCTTGTGCCTTCTGCAAAAACCAGCGGTGAAAGTCCCTTCTCAATCATTCTTTTTTTTGCCTTCTCAATACTTTTTAATGCACTTTCGGTATTTGTTCTATCAATCATCACATAAGGGCCGGTTCTCAACTGCCATCCGAAGAAAGGGATTTTACTTAATTCTTTTTTAAAGACAATGCTTATCGGAATAGGTATCGAATATTGAAGTGACGGTATATCGTATTGGCTGCTATGATTTGAAACAAAAACATATATCTTCTTATGATCAAAGTTTTCCAACCCGCTTATTGATAGCTTAATACCGGATATTAAAAAGATTCCTTTTGAAAAAACTTTGGATAATTTATAGTAGAGAAAAAAGCTTCTGTCCAATGAAAATAGAAGGGCAAATATTGAACAAATAGTTGCGTGTATAATAATAAAAAAAATTTTTATATATGATAACAAGTTAAGTCCTGACTAATCTATTATGATTAGAAAATTACTTTGACCCTACAGCTTCTTCAACTATATTATTTTTTTTCACAAATCCTTCTAAAGCAGAAATTCTGTTTTTTATTGACGGGTGACTATAAAAAAACCATTCTACAAAAGGATGGGGGTCTTTATCACCTAAATTCTGTTCGGTCAATTTTTCTAAAGTTGATTTGAAAGCAGTAGGTTTTCTAGTTGATGATGCAGCATATTCATCTGCCTCATATTCATATTTCCTCGATAAAATATTAGTTAACGGAGTTTGAACCAGACCAATTAACATTATCCAGAGCGAAAGGATAGGAAGTGCTGCGACTATTGTTATTTTATCAAAGCCGAACCAATGAATTGAAATTTTGTAAAAGAAGGATATAAGAAACAATGTAAGAAAACTTGCTGCTGTTCCTATAATTATGTTTTTAATTATATGCTTCTTCTTATAATGCCCCAGTTCATGAGCAATAACGGTTTCAATTTCATCTTTCGTATAATTCTCAAGGAGTGTATCGCCGAGTAATATTCTTTTTGATTTTCCAATTCCCGTAAAAGCTGCGTTTGCTTTTTTAGTATTTTTACTCATATTAAATTTATAAACATTTTCTACTTTAATTCCTGCATCTTTTGCTAAACTGTTAATTCTGCCCTTCAAATCTTCATCATCAATCGGAGTTACTTTATAAAATAATGGCAATATTATTATTGGAACTACTCTTGCTAAAATTACCGATACAAGAAAAAGAACTATAGCGAAGGGAAGCCACCATAGGTTTCCGAACTTATTTAAGGTATAATAAAAAATTAATAGTATAGGAACTCCTATTACAGAAGATACTGCTACACCCTTCGCACCTTCCCATATCCATTTTATAAATGTTTGATTCGACAAATTAAACTTATGTTCGAGGTAAAAGCCTGTATAAAAATTTAAGGGAGAAAAAATTATTGCACCTGCAACGCCGGTTATGATTGTAAATAAAAGGAAAAGTAAATATGAATTGGAGGTAAAACTATTTATATAATTTTGTAAACCCAGACTTAATCCTGTCACTACGAAAAGAAGAATGAGAATAAAGCTTAATATTCCCTCTCCGATACTAAAACCTAATTTTATATTGTTATATTTTTTAGAATCCATAAATATTATCCCAAAGTTACAACTGTTATTTCACTTGCCATTGGATTTATCCAAAGTTTAGTTTATCCAAAGGTTAACACCGTGGCTTTAGCCCGGTGTTTCTATCATATACTGTAGTCCGACGATTTTCACACAGCCTCTTTATCCAAAGGATATTGTCCTTAGTTTTTTCTTAAATATTCAAATAGCAACCTTACTCCAAAACCTGTCATGTATTTTTTTGTATAATTATTATAATTATGTGCCATCGATGGGCCGGCAATATCAAGATGAGCCCATGGAATTTTTTTATCAACAAAGTTTTCGAGGAATTTTGCTGCACTTATTGCTCCTCCCCATCTTCCTCCCAGATTTTTTACATCGGCTACATCGCTTTTATTCAGCTCGTTATAATCATCCCACATGGGGAGAGGCCATATAAGATCATGAGTCATCAAGCCGCAATCAAAAAGTTGTTTTGATAGCTTTTCATCTTTAGTAAATAAACCGGCTGCAAATTCTCCAAGCGCAATTACACAGGAACCTGTCAAAGTTGCCAGATCTATTATCACATCAGGTTTTTCTTTTGAAGCATAATCAAGAGCATCGGATAGGATTACCCTCCCTTCGGCATCCGTATCAACTATCTCTATACTTTTACCCGAAGCAGTCATGATAATGTCACCCGGTCTTATTGATTTCCCTGAAACCATATTTTCTGCGGAAGGAATTATGCCTATTATATCAATATTTAAATTTGCTTTTGCCGCAGCCAAAATTGTTCCGGCAACTACTGCTGCACCTGACATATCGGCTTTCATTTCACCCATATTATTTGCCGGTTTTATTGATATGCCTCCGGAATCAAAAGTTACCCCCTTTCCAACTAAAGCAATCTTTCTTTTTTTCTTTTTATTTTTATTTTTATCCTGATGACTATAATCTAAAACAATAAACCGCGGAGGATTTTCACTTCCCATCCCTATAGCAGATAATCCACCCATTTTTCTCTTTTTTATTTCTTTTTCATTGAAAACAGTAACTTTTACTCCTTCATTTGTTAGAGTTGATGAAATACGTTGTGCCAGTTCATCGGGTGTGATTGTAATCGCCGGTTCATTTTGAAGGTCTTTGGCAAAGTTAACCCCTTCCATTATATTCAAAGCTTCATTCATTGCCAATTTTAACTTCTTTTCATTATCCGAATAAAAAAATACAGACAGATCCTTATTTATTTTATCTCCGGTTTTATATTTATCAAAAGAATAATTGCCTAATATAATACCTTCTATAAAGGTCTGATAAAAATATTCTTCTCTTTCAAAAAATTTTTGAAATGCCGGATATTTTGGTATAAAAATATGAACGTTCTTAACTTCTTCTTTTTCCAACCGGGGTAAAAATCCGGCGAGATGATTCCTGAAATAATCAACGGAGAAATTATCATCAACTTTTATTTTAATGATATAAACTTCATCCGGTTTCCCGTCCCGTTTTGGAACCCTTATTTCTGTCCCGTTTTTGCTTAAGAATGTTTTCTTCTGAAGCTCAGACAAATGGAAATTAAATACTCTTTCAATATTCTCAAGGCTTTCATCCAGCTTTTTTTCATCGATTAAATATCTCAGACAAATAGATAAATTTTTATATGAAATTTTTTTATTTCCTGATTTCAGATTCAAATTAAACATTATATTCCTTCATTTTTATTTAGATAATTTTCAGCTCTTTCAAGGATTAAAGGTAAAAATTCTGATAGGTTTCTGTCAAATATTCTCAATCCGGCAGCATTTATATGTCCGCCGCCTCCGAATTCTTGTGCTAATTTATTAACAGGGATATTACCTTTGGAACGGAAACTTGCCTTGAACCCTTCATTTAATTCAATAAACAGCAAACCGATTTTTACCTTCTCCACCGATAATGAAAAATTAACAAAGCCGTCTGTATCATGTTCTTCGGCACCGGTTGAAACAAACATATCCCTCGTTAAAATCATATATCCTATTTCTTTATCTATTCCGTAAAGTTTCAGTGAATCTAAAGCTTTCCCCAGTAGTTTTATTTTTCCGAATTTACTTTGATCATAAATTTTATCGAAAACATCACCCGGGTCAACATCATATCCTAAAAGTTCGGCAGCAATATTATGAATTTGAGGAGTTGTTCGTTCAAAACGGAAAGAACCAGTATCGGTCATTATTGCTGCATAAATAGGAAGTGCAGTCACATGGCTTAAGTTAACGATCTGTGTCTTTTTTATTAAGTCATATAAAATCTGTCCCGTTGCAGTATAAGACATATCGATAAAATAATGATCAACAAAGTCTTCAGGTTCCTGGTGATGATCAATGCATATCTTTAGTTTTTTCGAATTAATAAATTTATTCTGCATCTTTACTATTCTATCTGCCCTGTTATAATCAATTGCAACCAGCACATCTGCTAAATCAAATAATTCTTGATGTTGAATTTCATCATACTTTTGAATTCTATTATCAACATCTAAAAACTTCAGATTATAAGGCATTGAACTGTAATTTATTATATATGTTTCTTTCCCTAATTCTTTTAGGATATTATAAAGTGCAATTTCTGAACCTATAGCATCAGCGTCAGGATTTACATGTGTAGTGATTAGAAATGAATTATTATTTATAATGATTTCTTTGAGTTGTTGAAAATCTATCATGCTCTATATTTATTAAAATCTCATAAATTTTTGAATAAGCTTAGCTTCTGCATTAAGCAAAAAATATTTAAATATTAAAGATATGAAAAATTTTCTTAGTTAAGAATATTTTATTGATTGTATCTCGGCGGCAATTGATAAGGCAATCTCTTCAGCCGTTGTTCCCCCAATCTTTAATCCTATAGGTGTGTGAAGGTTTGAAAGGTTTATGTTATTATTTAGATCTTCTTTTAATTTATGAATCATTGATGAGGCTTTTGATTTTGAAGCGATGACCCCGATATATCTGAAGTTTAATTTTCTTTCATAAATTTTTTTAAGAATTTCATAATCATATTTATGACCGTGCGTAACTATTACTGCAAATGAATTTTCAGGCGGGTTAAATTCATTTACAAAATCCTCATATTCTTTATTCATACATTCTACCGCAGCCGGGTTCTTTTCTTTTGATGCAAATTCTATTCTGTTGTCTACTAAGATTGTATGGTAGCCTAACGGCATTAAATAATAAAGTAAGGCATGTCCGACATGACCTCCTCCGAATATATATATTGTTGCCAGAGAGTTATTTACTTCGTAATAAATAGCGACCTGCCCGCTGCATTTCATAGGAATAGTTGTTATGTCATTATTTTCTAATGATTCATTATCCGACAATAAATATTCTTTAGTTCCGCTTTCTCCCGAGGATAATCTTTTAATCCCTTCTTTTATTACTTCAGCTTCAATCGCCCCTCCTCCAACCGTTCCTATTGTTGAGGCATCTTTTTTTATCAGCATCTTAAATCCTATTTTACCTGGTACAGAGCCGCTGACACTAACCACCGTTGCCAAAACAAAAGGCTGATTGTTCTTTTCTAATCCAAGTATTTCTTCGTAAATATTCATATGCTATTCATTGATTAACTCAAGTTACACAATATCCAGCTTTGAAAGATGACATCTTTAATTTTTATTAATTAGGCTTTATCGAACTTACATTTATATAAATAATTGAACCTGATTTTTCATATTAAAGATGTCATCTTTAGATCTGCGTAACTCCAGTGATTAAGTTATAATAATCTTCAGCGGTATCAATATCATCCAGGACTTCCTTATAATCACAGTTCCATATCTCTTTATTAATTGTTAACTTATCCTTCAAATCTTTCAATGTAGAATTTTCATCCGCATAAATGATCTTCTCAAATAAAGACTTGTTTAATAATATAGGATGCCCCTTCTTTTCACTAAATGCAGGCTGAATCCAATCAAATTTATCATCAATCCGTGAATAAAATTCTCTATAAAATTTTTGAGGAAGCTGAGGTTGATCCACAAAATGATATAGAATCCAGTCGCATTCCTTTCCTTTTTCCAGTCCTTTTTGAAGTGAAGTAAACATCCCTTCCTTAAAATTAGGATTGGAAACAAATTCAATCTTCTTATTTATTTCCGTTTCTAGAAAACTTTCCTGAATTGCATTGACTAACTCATTTTCCTTAAACCCGGTTACAATAATGATCTTATCACTTATTATATTAATTTTTTTTATAATTGATACTATAATCGCTTCATTTCTATACAATAATAAAGGCTTAAAATCCCCCATTCTAGAGGAAAACCCTGCAGCTATAAGAATCGAATTCAAAATCATAAACTTAATCTCCCTACCACCCACCACCAACACCAACCAACCGCCAACAACTCACCCCTGAGTAAGTTTCTGTATCATATTCCTGGTGATATTTCTCACCAGTGGTATTTTATATTCATTCTGCTCCAGTGGTTCTGCTCCGGCTAATATTTGAGAAACAGCTTTATCTATTGAATCATTAGTCAAAGGTAAATCTTTAAGCATATTATTTATATTTTTATCTAACCAGGGAATCGGGGCTATACCTCCGAAAGCAATTCTTCCTTTACTTAATGAATTACCGTTTTTGGTTAAAACTGCTGCAACACTTACTACCGCAAAATCCCATACTTCCCTTTCCATAAATTTATAGTAGCTGCTTTTTGTATTATTTGGTAGTTCAGGAACAATAATTTCGGTAAGTATCTCTCCCGGTTCAAGAATATTTTCCTTTAGGTGATTGACTTCAGGTAAAATAAAAAATTCGCTGATAGGTATAGTACTTGTCTTTTTTCCGGAAAATATATTTACCGAAACGTCAAGGGATAATAATGCAACAGCCATATCGGATGGATGGACAATATAGCAGGGTCCTCCTCCGGTTACACAATGATATTTATTTTCACCATCAACTGCATAACAAATACTTCCCCCTTTTCTGATACAGTCAAAATCTTTTCTAAAATACCAGCAGCGCGGTCTTTGATTTAAATTACCACCTATCGTACCGACATTCCTTAATTGCGGTGAGGCTATTTTATCTGCAGCTTCGGAAAGAACTGTATATTTTTCTTTAATTAACGGGTTCTCAGCAATATCTGTAATTGTAACCAATCCTCCAATTTTTAACCCTTTGCCTTCTTCATAACTTATCCCGGTTAAATTAGGAATATTTTTTAGATTTATTACCTGTTTGGGTGAAATTATATCTTCTTTCAGCAGGCTTAAAGCATCAGTACCGCCGCTATATGGAATTGCTTTACCTTCTGCTTTCCGCAGCAGACTGCTTGCTTCTTCTAAAGTTTTCGGCTGCAGATAATCAAAATCAATCATAATAATTCCCTTATTTAATATTTTTGGGATATGTTATTCTTTATACGTCTTAGCTTTTTAAATAAAGAGCCTTTAAAATTTTATCCGGAGTAATAGGTAAAGATTTAATACGAACACCGAGTGCATTATAAACTGCATTTGCAATAGCTCCGGCTGTTGGAATAATTGCCGGTTCTCCTATACCCTTAACTCCGGTATTACTTAATAATTTATCACCTTCACTCACAATGTAGATTTCAATTTTGGGAGCGTCCGCAATTGTAGGCATTTTATAGTTATGTAAATCTGTAGTTAATACCTTTCCCGTATTTCTATCAATGATCCTGTTTTCCATTAACGCATAACCAATGCCCTGTATAATACCCCCATGAAATTGGTTTTCAAGAGTTTTTTTATTTAAAACTCTACCGATATCATGAGCCGCCACAACCTTTAAGACTTTCACTTTTCCGGTATCCGAATCAACTTCAACTTCAGCAAATTGAGCTCCAAACGAGTTAGTTGTATATCCCTTGGGATTTTCCTCCCTCGCTCCTTCAGTTATTAAAGTCCTCTGATGTAATTTATTAATAATTTCAGGAATAGTAATTTGCTTATTTTTATCATTACCGTTTAAAACTTTTCCCTCTGAATAACTAAGCTGTTCCTGAGGTATTTCCCAGATCGCTGCCGCCGCCGATAATAACTTTTCTTTCATTTTTTCGGCAGCATCTCTTACTGCAGGAGATACTGATGGCGATGTAGTACTTCCGCCGCTGCTTCCACAGAATGGAGCTATACCGGTATCACCGAGAGTGACAGTTATTTTCTCAATGGGGATTTCTAAAATTTCAGCAGTGACCATAGCAATAAAAGTATATGTTCCAGTTCCGAGGTCCTGAGTCCCGGCAATTACTCTTGCAGAACCGTCTCTGTTTAATTTTAGAATTGCTCCTGCCGGCGGTCCGCCGCCACCCCACCAGATCTGTGAAGCCATACCTATTCCTCTTTTTATAGCTCCTTTATCAGAACCTGCCGCTTTCCTCTTTTTATACCAATCAATTGCTTCAGCACCCTTTAAATAAGCTTCTTTTAAAAGCTTTGAAGTATAAGGTACATTAAAAACCTGGTCATTTTCGGCTATATTTTTTAATCTGAGATCAAGAGGATCCATCCCAATCTTTTCTGCCAGTTCATCAATTAATGAATCCAGGGCAAAAATTCCCTGCACATGACCTGGTGCTCGAAAAGGCCTTGCCCTTCCTGCATTTATAAAAACATTATACTCTTCTGATTTAACATTTGGGCATTTATACATTGTTCTTAAAGGCCAGCTAGTACCGGCGCCATCCGGATATGCTCCAACAGAACCATATGAATAAGTACTTAAAGCAGTTAATGTCCCATCTTTTTTAACTCCACCTTTTAACTTTTGAAACGAATCGGGTCTGTTGCCTGCTGCCAAATTCATTTCTTTTCTATCAAGAGTGATTTTAACAGGTCTGGCAAGCTTCTTTGAAAGTAATGCAGCTATTACAGTATATTTACCCGCTTCTAATTTACTTCCGAAGCCCCCTCCCATATATTTTTTTATTACGCGAACATCATTCTCTTCCATATTTAAACTTTTCGCAACAGTATCTCTAACTTCAAATATACCTTGTGTAGAATCATAAACAGTTAATTTGCCATTGGACCAATCTGCCACACTGCAATGCACTTCGGTTGGATTATGTACCACTACTTGAGTAGTAAAAGTATCTTCAACAATTGCTTCCGCTTCCTGAAAACCTTTTTCGATATTTCCTCTTTCATATTTTGCCGGTTCACCTTGTATATTTCCTGAATCGTATACTTTTGGTGCATCGGCTTTCATTGCCTCACCCGGTTCTACTACAAAAGGAAGCTCTTCATAATCAATTTTTATTAATTTAAGCGCTTTTAATGCAGTATCTTCACTATCCGCAGCCGCACATGCTACTTCATCTCCTTCATAACGAAGGTGAGTATCAAATAAAGATGTTGTCCCATGAAACCAATCTATTTTAGGTGCATTCTTGTTTGTTAAAATATAATACACTCCATCAAGCTCTTCTGCTTTTTTCGTATCTATATTTTTTATTTTTGCATTTGCATATGGTGACCGTAGAATCTTTGCATGCACCATTCGGGATAAATCTATATCAAAAGTATAACCATCTGCTCCGCTGACCTTATCGTATCCGTCAATTCTGGGAATCTCTTTACCTATATATTTAAGTTTATCATTCGGCGGCAGAGATTCATATTTTTCAACAGGAA
Source organism: uncultured Ignavibacteriales bacterium (assembly GCA_963742995.1). Taxonomy (GTDB): domain Bacteria; phylum Bacteroidota; class Ignavibacteria; order Ignavibacteriales; family Ignavibacteriaceae; genus CAVQBP01. The sequence goes on along the minus strand of CAVUOL010000074.1, from coordinate 12,037 downwards.
CTTCCGCTATTGTTTCAATTACATTATTTTCAAAATGGATTTTTGATTTGACTATTTTACGGGGCATAATTCCCTCACTGTTTCATAAATTATTTTGATTTGGCTGCCGCCAGAACTGAATCAATTATATTGGGATAAGCAGAACACCTGCAGATATTCCCGTACATTCCTCTAACCGCTTCTTCCCTTGAAGGATTAGGGTTTTTCTTTAACAATGCATATGCGGCCATTATTTGTCCCGGAGTACAAAAACCGCATTGCAGCCCGTCTTTTTCAATAAAGGCTTTCTGAACATGGTTTAATTCACCGTCTGTAAGGAGTCCTTCTATTGTAGTAACTTCTTTTCCTTCAACATCTAAAGCAAGCATCTGGCAGGAATATACTGCTTTATCATCAAGAACAACGGTACAACCGCCGCACTCTCCCTGGTTGCATACAATTTTAGTTCCTGTCAACTGGAAATCTTCCCTTAATAATTTCGCAAGTGTGGTCGATGGTTTAACCGAAGTATTAACTTTTTTCCCATTTAATATAAAGGATAGTTCATACTTCCCCTCTTTAATATCCTTTGCTTTTTTCGATATTTTTTTTGTAATGCTTTCAACCTGCGGTGAAATCAAATATGCGCCAGCAACAGTTGAACCCATTCCCTTTAAAAACTTTCTCCTGGTAAATGAATTCTCATTTGTAGTAGTTGAATTGGAATCCCTGTCTTTTTTCATATGGTCCCCATTGAATAAAAGATTTTATTTTGTTAATTAAGATAATTAACAACACCTTAATTTGCAATATTACTTGCCATTGGATTTAGAGTCACAGTTACAACTGTTATTTCACTTGCCGTTGGATTTTATCCAAAGGTTAACACTGTGGCTTTAGCCCGGTGTTTCTCTTATATACGGTAGAGGGTTTTCACACAACCTCTTTATCCAACGGGTTTGATTTAGAGCCTGTGTAAAAAGTGTAGAACGAAACTCTGTTTCGTTTAACTTATTATAAATCCAATCAAAATTCGCATTAGCGATTCGGAGAATCGCTCTACTTCCGACTTCTGTTTTCTGACTTCCGACTTCCGATTTCCGATTTCTGATTTCCGACTTCCGTCTTCTGACTTCTGTCTTCTGACTTCTGATTTCTGACTTCCGTCTTCGCAGCTAAATATAGGAAATATGCAATATCATTTGGGATTTATATCTCTTTTAGTACTTTTTATATTCAATTTTTATAATAGTATCTTCAATAAATGTTTTTCAAAAAATTTTCCCTTTTATTGCTTCTTTTTTATTCTATAATCCACTCACAGAATAACCAGCCTGCAGAGAACGATTCTCTTTATACCCTTGAACCAGTTGTTGTTTCCGCACGTTCCGAAAATTCAATTATGAATATTCCTTATACTATTGATTTAGTCGACAGCGCTAAAATAGCTAATGAAATTAGAGGGCTTTCACTGGATGAAATCCTTAGCCAGATACCTGGTTTAATCGTTAGTAACCGAAATAATCCTTCCATGGGAGACAAAATAACCATGAGAGGAATAGGCAGCAGAGCATCTTTTGGAGTGAGAGGAATAAAGATTTTATACGATGGAATTCCCTTAACTTTTGCCGATGGTCAATCGGAATTAAATAACCTGGATTTTTCTTCTATCGGGAATATTGAAGTCTTACATGGGCCTGCATCTTCTCTTTATGGAAATGCAGCAGGCGGGGTTATAAATATAAGTTCTCAAAACCCTTCAAAAAAAATTTTTAGTTTCAATCCAACCTTTACTGCAGGTTCTTATGGATTCATGAATTATAACATAAAAACCTCAGGAACACTGAATAGGTTTTCATACCTTCTCAGCTTGAATAAAATGAATTCAAGCGGTTTCAGAGAACATTCTTCGGCTAGTTCGGTTTCATTAAATTCAATTTTATCTTATGAAATTTCAGAGAAAATAAAAGTTAAAGCCTTAGTAAATTATTTCGATTCACCTTATTTGCTCAGCCCGAGTTCAATAAATAAAGATGATGCTGAGAATTCACCCGGATATGTTAGGCCTTATATTATAAGTCAAGGTGCCGGAGAAAAAACATCTGAAGGTAATTACGGGCTGTCCTTAGACCTTAAATTTGACGATAATTTCACAAATACCACAACTATTTATTTTATCAGCCGTTCTCTTCTAAATCCAATACCTGGGACAATAATCAAGTTAAATAGAAATGCGGGAGGGATTAGATCCTCCTTTGAAAAAAAATTTCCCGGTATATTCTCTAATGTAGATTTGAATTTCACCGGAGGATTCGATTTCGAATTCCAGAATGACCTTAGAAAAGAATTTGTAAATAATGGATTACTTGATGTTAATGTCAATACGGAAGATATTTTTAATAATCTTCAATATGGAAATTCTCTTTTAAACCAGAAAGAATTTGTTACAGGTGCAGCCCCATTCATTTTTACAAATTTAATATTTAATAAAAGAATAGAGCTTCAAGGAGGACTACGCTCTGATAATTATCTTTTCAAAGTAGATGATTATTTATTATCGGACGGAAATAATTCCGGCAAAAGAAAAATGAATAATTTCAGCCCTATGATTGGTTTAATTTTTCTTCCTATTCCTTATATAAAAATTTATGTAAACTATGTCACTTCATTTCAAACACCGACTACAAATGAATTAAGTAACTCTCCGGAAGGAGGCGGAGGATTTAATCCTGCTCTTGAGCCTGAAAAAATTACCAGCTACGAACTCGGCTCATGGGGAATTCTCCCACAAAGCAGCCTTAATTTTGAAGCTGCTTTTTTTATAATGAAATTTAATAACATGCTGATATCTTATCAGTCTCAAGAATCCGGAAATGAAGAGATATTTTATAAAAATGCAGGGAAAGCTGAGAATATCGGCGGAGAAATCCAACTTACATGGAGTCCGTTAAATGCTGTATCATTTACTGCTTCCTATACTAAAATGCATTTTATCTTTAAGAATTATCTAATTGGCTTCAATAACTCAGGGCTCTATGAATACAGACAATTAAATGGGAATTATATTCCCGGTATTCCCCAAAATTATTTTTCATCCGGCATTCTGTATACAACACCATTTGATTTGAAATTCAACCTTAAAGCAGAATGGTATGATAAATATTTTACAAATGATTTAAATGGTCCTCAGCCCGGAACAACCATACCGGTAGAAAATTACATAAATAATGATTATTTAAGGATAGATTTGATATTAGGCTACAATTTAATTTTTGATTCTTCGGAACTGAATTTTCATATCGGCATTTATAACATTTTCAATAAAAGATATAATGCCTCTATTGTTCCTAATGCAGCAGGTGATAGATTTTTTGAACCATCTGAAGGAAGGAATTTTTACTTTAAAACCGGAATAAAATTTTGAAATAATTTCTAACTTTACAACTGTCTTTACTCAAAATCTTGTAATCTTGCAATTTTGTAATTTTGTAATTTTAAAGCCGGAAGGGCTGGCATTCTTATAGCCAAATTATAAACACCAGTGAACCGAAACCTCGAAGAGGTTACATAAAAAAACGCAGCGTTAGTAACGCTCCCTTTGTTGCCAGTTCCCCTGTTAAAGAAAGATCCATAGCAGTTCACTTTAGAGGTTGTATGAAAAGTGTAGAACAAAATTCCGTTTCGTTTAACTTATTATAAATTCAATCAAAATTCGCATTAGCGATTCGGAGAATCGCTCTACAATTTGAATTTTCAACACAGCCTCTTTTTTTAACCTTTGCCATTTTATCCCTTTATTTTATTTTTAAATAACAAAAATTTGAATATTTTTTCAATTGCCTGATGAATACAGTTTACATTAAAATATCATCTTTATTTTCTGGAAGCTTTAGATATGCTCTTAACCTAATGAAAGTCTTTACACTAAACCCTAAGCAGTATTATCGACATGAAAAAATTACACGGACAAAAATAAAAAATACTTACCCAATATCAATCTAACAGCCGTCTGACAGCCGGTAAATCCAACCCACCCCCACTATAAACCTTACTCAAATAAACAATCCAATCCCGCAATCTTCTATTCTTCTCAAATGTTGACAACTTAAAATAGATTTTTAATTTTTATCATTTTATCGTAATTATTCCCTGACCACCGAATGCAAAGACGACTGCCCTGATATGACTAATGACCAAAACTTATTAATTGATAACATACGGTTCAACAAGCTCTTTCCAAACTAAATACCCTTCTCCGAGCAAATGTAAACCGTCATTTGTATTCGGTAAACTTCGGATTTACATAACTAATTCTCCCTTCAATATCGGTAACTAAAATAGATAAAGGATTTTGTTCAACTACAGATTTAAAAATGTCATTCATACAAATTACCCGGAATTATTTTTAATTAACTCAAACGTGAGGTTCACTTCAGAGGTGAGCCTCACTTTTTAGCTAATAATACACACACATGTTTGCGAAACGGAGTTTCGCGTTACATGTAGAGAAAAATGGATTTCAAGCCCGAAGGGCTGGCATTATTATAGCCAAATTATAAACACCAGATCACCGAAACCTCGAAGAGGTGACATTTCCCTTCATAATTCGTAATCGTACTCGTAATCGAACTCCTACTCATAATCCACTCCTCCATCCCGTCAAATGACACAATGACTAATGATTCAATGACAATGACTCAATGACTAATGACAAATAACCTTCATTCCTCCCTGATGTATTAATATAAAACACTTTACTCCCCTCTGTTTTAATTAAGTACTAAATCAAGAATAAAGAATCCAAAATAATTTTATCTTATTCTTATCTTTATTCATTCAAAAACATCATTTTTTAAGCAATCCGGCTAAGTTAGAGTGAGAATTACCATACAAAATTATTCTGTTTATACAAATCTGCACGGTTTTTGATTTTCAAAGTCAGCTATAGATTTGCAAACATTTTATATGCGATAAAAACGGAGAACATGAATTGAATAAGATACTTAATTATTGATGATGATAAATCGATAAGGGATACATTAAGCATCTATCTTTCTGAAATCAATTTCAAATTATTATTTGCGGAAAATGGTGAAGAAGGTCTGGAAATATTTGAAAAGGAACACCCTGTTTTAATTTTATGCGATATCATGCTCCCCAAATTAAACGGCCTCGAGGTTCTTGAAAAAGTTAATTCCTCTGATTCCAGTGTACCGGTAATAATAATGACAGCTTATGGAGACGGTAAATCAACAATCAAAGCAATTCAGTTAGGTGCTTACGATTATATTGAAAAGCCGCTGGATGTAGACCGGCTAATTGTTATAATAAACAGGGCACTGGAAGATAAAAAGATAAGCGAACATCTGGAAGTGACTATTTCTAAGGGGAGTGAAGCTTACCAGATTGAAAACAGCCTGATTGGGAAAACCCCTGTAATGAAAGAAGTATTGAAGAAGATAGGAAAGGTTTCATCAAACAGGGTTAGTGTATTAGTAACCGGCGAAAGCGGTACGGGAAAAGAATTAATTACTAAAATAATTCATTACTCAGGGATAACTAAAAATCACCCTTTTATAGCCGTTAACTGCACTGCACTAAGTGAAACACTACTAGAGAGTGAACTATTCGGCCATGTGAGAGGTGCATTTACAGGAGCCGTAAAGGATAAGAAAGGTAAATTTGAATTAGCCGGCGAAGGAACGATATTTTTAGATGAAATTTCTGAAATCTCACCAAACCTTCAGGTAAAGCTTCTAAGAGTTTTGCAGGAAAAAGAATTTGAAAGAGTCGGTGGTGAAGCCAGTATACCGATGACTGCAAGAATCGTTACCGCAACAAATAAAAACTTAGAAGAACTTGTAGAACAGGGAAAATTCCGGGAGGATCTGTATTACAGACTGAAGGTCTTTACCATAGATATCCCCCCGCTTAGAGAAAGAAAAAACGATATCCCTGTTCTGGTTATTCATCTTCTAAAGAAGATAAATAAAGAGCTTCATAAAGAAGTGCGTAAAATACCGACAGAAGTAATGGAAATGATTCAGAATTATGAATGGATCGGTAACGTTAGAGAACTGGAAAATACTTTAATGCAGGCAGTGGTTCTGGCAAAAGGTGAAGTACTGGAAAAAGATAATTTATTATTAAGACATAAAAGCAACGGTAATGGTAATGGTAATGGTAAATATAACCCGCAGAATCTAAGCCTGGAAGAAGTTGAAAAAGTCCATATCAGGCACGTGCTCGATAAAGTTAATTGGGATAAAAAAGAAGCCGCAGCATTATTACAAATCTCACGACAAACTCTCTACAATAAAATAAAAGCCTATTCCTTAGATAAATCTGTTTAGAATTTCATGGGGCTAAAGCCCCGGATTGCAGCTTATCTATTCTAAATCAGTTCACTAAAGTGAACTGCAATGGATGTTCTAATTGAAATTGGTAATCTTAATTTTATCTTCGCTCCGGAGGAGCGATATATTTATAGAACCTGAATAAACCAAAGATATCCGCACTCCGGAGGAGTGCAATAGACAATCTTGTAATTCCTGTCCCGCTTGCGGGATTGTAATCTTATCCCCGTGTCCAATTTTTATAATCTCCCCTGTCCAAATTTTGGACTCTTTTTAATTTTTAATCCCATAATCTCAATTTATACCGCATAACCAAAGCTTCCTTATCCGGCATGATAGTTGGCTTTTATTGAACTCAACGAAGAGGGATCTTTTAATTTATTATAAGGGAACTATCTTTTGCACAATATTAAAAGCATGAATCAAGATACTCTGGATGCAATCGAAGGTCTACTAATATTTGATATAGGCAGCAAAGTATTTTGCGCCGATACAACAAATCTTGATGCTATTATTAAAATAAATGATGCAAAATTTAATTATAAAAATAAATTCAAAGATGAAGTATACTATGAGGGACAGTCATTCAGAATTATAGATATAAATGAAACATTAAAAATCCCGATGACCGGATTTACTAACAATTCGAGAATAATTCTTTTTGAAACTTTAGGTAAAATGTTCGGGTTTATAGTCGATAAAATAATTGAAATTGTTACGACCGATTCAATATTCCGGAAAAAGTACCTTAAGCTGATACCGGCAATTAATGAGAAATTTATCAGCGGAGAATTATCTCTTCAAAAAAGAAATGTTTTTCTCCTGGATCTGGAAACATTAAGCTGTGAATTGAAAGCTCTTAAAAAGTTTAACTATCATATAAAAACGGTTGAACTTTAATTTTGGAAATTAAAAATATATAGAATATCCTGAAGAAATGAAAACGGGGAAATTCTTAATTAAAAAAATAATTTACGTTAATTTAATTTTTATAATGATGATTGCTTTAGACCCTGTAAAAATTTATTCTCAAGCTGCTCGGCAATATAGCCCAAATTCAAAAGATGATTCTGCTTCTGTAAGTAAACCTTCCGAATCAGAAAGTCTAGGCATAGGTGATTTAATTATCGATCATACTCAAAGTAAATGGGGAAAAGACTTTGTAGACCTTTTCAATAAAAACTGGAATCCTCCGGAAAATATCGGTGATTACACTATTATAATTGAAGAAAAACCGCTCCCAAGATTCGGAACAGTAATTTTGATAAAGGTTAACGGCAATTACATCTTTCAAAAATTTATTCAGCCAAGGTATGAAACCATTAAGATGAACGCTGAACAGGGCACACAGTATGCCTTTTCATATCTTGTAAATTACGAACAGATACAGAAAGATCTGCAGGGTGAAGATTTGAAAGGGACGGGGATTTATTAGAGCTGGATGATGGAATGGGAAGATGATTCCGATTGGATAATGATTGATGTGTTAGAGGGCATTTAGTTATTTGAAATTATTTTTTTGTAATTCGTAAAGTCGAGGGACTAATGAAACATTCTATTTTCTATTTTTTATTTTCACTGTTCCTATTATTTATATGTAGTGAGAATATATTTGGGCAGCAGCTTGTTTATACACCGGTAAATCCAAACTTTGGCGGGTATTATTATAACGGAACCCAGTTATTAGCAGAAGCTCAGGCTGAAAAAAAATTCACTGCCAGCTCTTCGTCTGCATATAATCCATATAGTAATAATCCGCTGGATAATTTCCAGTCAACCCTTAATAATGCAATCTTAAGCCAGCTTTCACAGAAAATTATTTCGCAGGTATTCGGTGAAAATACATTAAATAAAGGGCACTATGAGTTTGGGAATTATAATGTGGATATAAATCCGCAAAATGACGGTATCCATATAAATATACAGGATAATTCAAACGGAGGTCAAACAAGTGTCATCGTTCCATTTTATTAAACTGAATTGTCATTCCACCATATTCTATAAAATGACAATTAAATGACTATTGAATGACAATTAAATGACTATCGAATGACAATTGAATGACAACTGAATGACTACTGAATGACTATTGAATGACTATTTAATGACTATAAATTACAAGAGATTATATATGCACAAATTCCAGTTTTTTGCAATTTCATTTTTAATTATAATTTTACAACAGATCTTTAACGGATGCGCAGCACTTGAACCTTTCCGTACTTCCAATGCTACCGCAGGGCCAAGGACATCAATGGATCAGACTCTGGATAATTTACCTCTCCCTGCCGAGCCGGTTGTTGCTGCAGTATACACTTTTAGAGATCAGACCGGTCAGTATAAAATTTCCAATACCGGCTCCAGCTTTTCAACTGCAGTAACACAGGGAGCGACTTCTATCTTAATTAAAGCTCTTGAAGATTCAAAATGGTTTATACCGATTGAGAGAGAAGGCTTGTCCGATCTCTTAAATGAAAGGAAAATAATCCGTTCCAGCAGGGAAAACTATCTTGGCGATGACGGCAAAAAGCTGCCCGATTTACCACCGCTGTTATATGCAGGAATAATACTTGAGGGTGGTATTATTTCTTATGATACAAACATCTTAACAGGCGGTGAAGGCGTAAAATATTTCGGCATTAGTACGTCCGGTCAATACCACCAGGATAGAGTAACTGTTTACCTTAGAGCAACCTCTACTCAAAACGGAAGGATACTAAAAACGGTTTATTCTTCTAAAACTGTTTTATCACAGGAAATAGATGCCGGTATATACCGGTTTGTTTCCCTTAATCAATTGCTCGAAGCAGAGATGGGGTTTACATATAATGAACCGGTCGATATTGCCGTTACCGAAGCAGTACAAAAAGCGGTTGAAAGTATGGTTATTGAAGGTGTGAAAGACCACTTATGGCAGTTGAAGAACCCGGCAGATACATCAAGTGCCGCATTTATAAATTATATAAAAGAATCAAACGATAATAAAAACAAAGATTATATGGGACGTCCTTTATCCGAAACTAACCGGAAATATTCGGTAAATATAAATGCAGGCGGAATGCTCTATTCAGGAGACTATCCGAATTCCGAAATAAATGCCGCCGCCGGATTGAAATTCAGATATGCAGCCTCTCCGAATTTCTTCCTTGAACTTAGTTTGGGAAGAGGAACATTATCTGCTCAGAATACTTTTAAGACTGAATTTGATTATGCGGATATCAGAGGTGTCTATTATTTTCTATCAGGCTTCAATGTTTCACCGTATGTTCTATTCGGAGGTGGAATATTATCCAGAGAAAGAATTAATACCTCTACCGTTCCTTATCCGGTTACATTAAGTTATGCTAATTACGGATCTCTTGTATGGGGCGGAGGAATTGAATATAAGGTAAGTCAACTCATAGGGATAAGCTTTGAACTCAATAATCATTATATATTAAATGATAAGCTGGATAATGTAATAAACGGTAAATACTATGACTATTTCTGGAACGGCAATCTAGGATTGAACTTCTATTTCTGAAAAAAATAAATAAAGATAATATTCTTTAATTAAGTATCAGGGGATGAAAGGAGGGAAGGAGGCAGTATAAATAAGTCTCATTTTACATCAGAATCTCTGCTGGACATTTCGTAGTTCAGAACTCCAGTTCTTATGTAAAATCTGAAAAAGGTTAAAAGATTATAATAATCTTGTAGTCTTGTAATCTTGTAATCTTCAAGAAAGGAGGTGTGATAGACAATAAATAATTTTTTTATGCAGTACAGTTCCGGCAGAATGTAATGCATAAAAAAGGCAGCGAAAGAGCTCATCTAAACTATACAAAGTATAGTAAAGATTGCGCAGAACTCCAACGCCGCCATAAGCTTAATTCCTGGTGTTAAATTAAATAATAATTATTTAATTATAAACAGGGAAAGAAATTGCCGGCAGATGCTTGAAAAGATTATTCTTTCATTTATTCTGGAACGCTTTGTTAAAACTATTTTTTAATATTTATAAGGGAATTAAAAATGAAAAAGTTATTTGCTTTTTTAATAGTTGTATTTTTTGCTGGTTTTTTATTGGCTCAAAATACATCGACAGTAAATGAAAGTGGGAATTTTAATACTCATATGGTAGATCAAACCGGTTCCAATACATCAACTATAAATCAAACTGCAGCAACAGGAGCAGCAAATAATCATGCATTTGTAACTCAAAATGGTATAGGAAATGCAGCAGAACAAACACAATATCAACAACCAGCTATTACCGCTCCCCAAAATGTAACTATAAATCAAGTGGGTGATGATAATACAGCTACTCAAGAACAAGGGTTTGGTTATACAGGATATAACGATGCTACAATTGAACAGTTAAGTAGTTCAAATACTGGATATCAAAGGCAAGATGGATATAATTTGACTTCAGATATTCTACAAGAAGGTGGAAACACAAATTATGCCGAACAATATCAAGCTGGAAACCATGAAGTTGCAACAGCAACACAAAATGGTGCAGTAAATACTAGTCGTCAAACACAGAGTGGTATAAACCATAATGCTACTGTTATGTCAGTTGGTGACTATAATTATGCTCAGCAAACTCAATCTGGTGGGACTTACAACTCTCCACCTACATATTTAAGCGGACACACTGCAAGTATTAATCAGAAAGGTTATGGAAACTGGGCTTCCCAGAATCAAAGTGGTTTACAAAATAATCATGCCACAATTCAACAAGATGGAAATCAAAATAATTCAACACAAAATCAAGCTGGGTCATCTAACAATAGTCAAGTTGTTATCGCTGGTAACAACAATACAACGTTGCAAGATCAAAAAGGTAACAATGACTTCTCATATTTTGCAGCATCATTTAATACACATGGAAATGTGATGACAAATTATCAGTCTGGTGGAGATAATAATTATAATAATAGTAGAATTAGAGGCACGGGAACAGCTGCCAGCGATAATAATACTATTGATATTACTCAAAGTGGAAATAATAATAAATCGTATAATTGGATTGAAGGGAATGATAATAGTATAACTACTTCTCAAACCGGAGATTTTAATGAATCTGGTACAAGCAATGTTGTAGGTTCTTTTGGTGTTTACCAAATTGGAGATAATAATTCTGCAACTGTAATGCAAGCGGGTACGGGTTTCAATCACAGTCAGGTTAGTCAAATAGGTAATAATAATACAGGAACAGTTGACCAACATTGATTAGTTCATTATAGATGCTTTAATCCTACAGGAATAATTTCATTCCTGTAGGAAATTAATTAATGATTTAATTCAAAACAAATAAATGTGTATAAATTTAGTTACTGCTGTTATCTTATATATCTACAATTAAAATCAGAAAAATAACAACAATAACAGATAAAAGAGCATAATATGAAAGTTTCTTATTTTAAAATGATCTATTTGATTTTATGTATATCTGGAATTATTCAAGCACAAAATGAAAGTAATAATAACCTAAATGGTTCATATAAGAATTTAATTCCTTTCACTCTTCAACAAATTGCAAATAACGTTGGTCAAAAAGCACTGTTTTCAATAATAACAAATCAGGCAAATATTGAACAAGTTGGGAATTCCAATTCAGCTAATATTTCTCAAAATTTTGGTGCAGGAACAAATCCAAATTTTGCGTCTATTGTTCAAAATCATAATAGTAATACTGCCCTCATTACCCAAACTGG
>CAVUOL010000073.1:0-105359 GCA_963742995.1 uncultured Ignavibacteriales bacterium | reverse complement strand
GGATTGGACGAACGCTTTTCTCCGGGCAACTTTGAAGATGATGATTTTTGTTTGAGAGCTCAGCTTGCGGGATTCAAAACCGTAATAGCAAAGGATGTTTTTATTCATCATTATGGCTCAAAAAGTTTTACCGCCGAAGGTATGGAAAAATATAAGACAAGGTTAGAGATAAATCAAAAAATATTTATAAATAAATGGGGCGGAACCCCTGAAGAAATTTGGTTAAAAGGAAAACAAATAAAAGGAAGAAAAATCATGTTTACACTAAACAAAAATGAGTTCAAAGAGAATTTACAAAGAGCAATTTCTTTAATCGAGGAAAAGGAATATAATATTGCCCTTGAGTATCTAAATAATTCGGTAGAAATATATAATAATTTTGATCATGATGAACAAGATCCGGATTTGGCTAATCTATTAAACCTCGCAGGTAATATATCTTTATTAAATGACAGCCTGGAAGCGGCTCAAAAATATTTTGAAAATGCACTGACTGAAGATGGCAGCTCTTCTCATGCATGCACTGGATTAGGTGACGTACTTTTCGCCGGTAAAAATTATGAAGGTGCGAAAACAATGTACGAGTGGGGTGTAAAGAATAATTCCGAAAATAAAGCTGCTAAAGATGGGTTAACAAAGGTCAATAAAATTCTTAATCTTCAGGTAAATGATAACTCATTGTTTAGACCAAACGAAGAAATCAATATTCCCGTTAATTTAAATAAGGAAATAAACATTCCTGAATCCGTTTATGAAAATAAAGAACCGGAAGAGAATAGATTGATAAACGAAGCCTATGAAATGTTTAACGAAAAAAGGTTTGAAGAATCATTAAATAAATTAAAAAAAGCCGAAAGCCTGTTTAACGGGCAATTAACAAGACCGAAAGATCCCGAATTTGCAGCATCATTCTATAATTTCAAAGGTTTTAATTACTTAGGATTAAATGATATCGTTAATGCAAAAAATTGTTTTCAAAAAGCATTAGAATTAAACCCAGATTCATCTCAAGCCATCGCAGGTTTAGGTGAAGTTTTATTCCTAAGCAAATTTGATGAAGAAGCAAAACTTATGTTTGAAAAGGCTGTATATAAAAATTCCAATAATCTATTTGCTGTAGGCGGATTAAAAAAAGTAAACAAACTCCTTAATCTCGATGAAGATCATTCATCACTTGCTCAAAGATTAAATTCAGAAGATAAATTGAAAATTTATCACCGTGACGATATTGGTATATTATGTAACAAATTAGAACTATTCGGAAAAGGTGCTGAAGTTGGTGTCCAGGCTGGTGAATATTCAAGAACCATACGCAGTACATGGGAAGGTGAAGAATTATATTTAATAGATTGGTGGAGATATAGTCCTAGTTATAAAGATATAGCGAATGTACCGGATGAAAAACAAAAAGAACTTTATTTATCGGTTGTTAAAAAATTTATAAATGATCATAGTGTTCAGGTGATAAGAAAAGACTCAATAAAAGCTTCGAAACAATTCTCAGATGAGTATTTTGATTGGATTTATTTAGATGCGGATCATTCTTATGAAGGCTGTTTAAATGATCTTAAAGCCTGGTATCCTAAGTTAAAAAAAGGAGGAATTTTTGCCGGACACGATTACTTCGATGGAAGTTTTCCCGGCGGAGTCTTTGGAGTTAAAAGTGCCGTGGATAGCTTTATCAGTGATAAGGAGGTTAATCTTTATACAACCGAAGAAAATACAGTAAGAAGCTGGTATTTTATTAAACCTGGCTCTAATCTTCCGGAAACCGGTTTAAAAAATAATGATAATAATGATGGACAAATTAAATCAGACCTTCAAAAATTGCAAATGGTTCTGAATGAGATCCTCGAGTCTGCCTTTGAATTGTTTAGTTTGAAGCATTTTGATGAAGCCATTGATATACTGAAGAAATCCGAAGATATTTTCTATTCCCAGGACAATAAAGAGCTAATATCGGCTTTCGAGAATATGAAAGGTTTTAATTATTTGGGCATTAATGATAAGGTTATGGCAAGGGAATGCTTCGAAACTGCTCTGAATTTAAATGCTGAATCATCTCAAGCATGTGCCGGTCTTGGCGAATTGTTCTATCTTGATGGTAAGGATAAAGAAGCAAAAACAATGTACGAATTTGCCGTAAAAAATAATCCGGATAATCAATATGCTTTAAGTGGACTCGCAAAAGTGAATAAAATATTGAATCTGCCTGACATGCACAATACAGTATTACAGTAACGGCACAATGATCCAATCACCCAAAATAACTCTTAGCATGATTGTTAGGAATGAAGAAAGATATTTACGGGAATGTCTTGAATCCGTAAAGGACGTTGTTGACCGGATAGTTATTGTGGATACCGGTTCAACTGATAAAACAGTTAGTATTGCGGAAGAATTCGGCAGTAGTGTATTCAATTTTGAATGGCAAAACAATTTTTCCAGTGCGAGAAATTATGCTTTGAGCAAATCAACCGGTGATTGGATTTTATATCTTGATGCGGATGAAAGATTATCAAAAGACTCGGTAGACGAAATAAAGAATATTACCGCACAAAACAATTTAATTGGCTGCAGGTGCCGCGTTACAAGTTTAGATGATTTTAACGGCAAACCTAATTATATGAGGTATACTAGATTATTTAAAAACAGTCCGGGCATTAAATTTACCGGCTCAATTCATGAGCAGATAGATAAATCTCTTTTAGCAAACAATTATAAAATTATAGATACCAGTATAGAACTTATTCATGTTGGATATAATATTCCTTATGAAGAAATAAAAAAGAAAGTTCAAAGAAACTTAACTCTCCTGAATAAGGAATATGAGAACGATAGATCTTCTTATAATGCCTTCCAGCTTGCAAATACCTATACTGTTTTAAAAGATTATTCTGCTGCTGAAAGTTATTATTTAATTGCAGTTGAAGAGACAAATTTGAATAGGGAATATAAAGCTCATGGATATATGAACCTTGCCGGTTATGAATTAAAAAAGCATAATTTAACCCGTGCTCTGGAATATCTAAACAAAGGTTTACAAAGTGATCCGTCAAATCCTTTATTGAACCTACTCGCCGCAGATATCTTTTTTAGATTAAATAAAAAAGAAACGGCACTTAAATATTGTCAGATTGCTTTTGAGGAAAATAATAAATTTTTATTGGGTCTGAATAAATCAGGATTGGCAGTAGGATTAAAAAAAGAAATAATCTTATCAAAAGGGATTTATTATTCTTTATTATCGGAAGATGAGAACAAATTAGATTATTTCTTGTTCAAGTTAGAGAAAGTAAATAAAAAATTATCTGGTGTATTTAAAATATTAATTGAGAATAAAACATTATCAAGAGATGAGGCTTATAGCTTAAACAATTTGATCACAGCCGATAGTATTGAATCTTTTTTAGCGATGATTGAAAACTATGGGAATAAGCATGATGCATTAGAATTAATGCTTTTAATTAAAGAAAAATTTCAAAATAACGCCAAATTTCTTAAAACATTAGGCTTACTATATTCTGAAAATATAATGACGGATGAAGCTGTAAGAACGCTTGAAAAATCTTTGACATTGGAAGAAAAAGAACCTGCATCGGTATTTTATTTAATATCTCTATATATACAGAATAATCAATACGGCAAAATTCCGGATCTGCTTTTATTTGCAGAAAATGAATTTGGAAGTATACCCGAATTTAATTCAAGGTTTGAAATATTAAAACATAAACTAAGTGTAATTTTCAGTAATTAATAATCATCAAGTTAAACGGAAGAACTATGGCAGTTAATTATCAAGAAGCGATTGAATATTTTGAAAAGAAGGATTACATATCAACTAAGAATATTTTAATAAACTTAAAAGAGAGAGACAAAAACAATACAGAGGTTACTTATTTCCTGGCCGTGGTAAAATCAATAATGGGAGATTATAACGGAGCTGAATCCTTATTTAAGGAAGTTATCGAATTTAAACCCTCTCATACCGAAGCATATTATAACCTTGGGTTGTGTTTACATAATCAAAATAAGGATGAGGAAGCTTTAACCTATTACCAAAAAGCCGTAGAATTGAATCCTTTCCTGTCGGAAGCATATAATAATATTGCGATAATATATAAGGGCTTGGGAAAATATGAAGAAGCAGAAGCTTCATTCAAAAAAGCATTAAAATCGAAACCCGGCAATATGAGTGCAATGAGCAACCTTTCCGGTCTTGCTCTCGATATGAATAGTTCAGTAGAATATCAGAAAGCTTTCGAACTGGTTAAGAAAAATGAAAATGCCGGGGCAAGAGATATTCTTCTTAATCTCCTTAACAAAAATCCGGAAAACATTCATCTTCTTAATTCTCTTGGAATAGTAAACTTCAATCTGAAAGAATATGAGAAAACAATTGATTACTACAAAAAGATTCTGTTAATCGATGGGAATAATAGTGAAGCATATTATAGTCTTGGTGTATGTTATCAATATATGGAAAAAAATGAGCTTGCATTAGAATATTATAAAAAGGCTGTTGAATTTAATCCTGATAATATAGGAGCATTAAATAATCTCGGTTTATTGTATTCTGCCTTAAAAAATTATGAAGAAGCGGAAAAACATTTTAATAATGCTCTAAAAGTAAATCCGGAATACTTTTGTACATTACTCAATTTAGGTGGAATAAGATTAGGGATAGACAGATTTGAAGAAGCATTACAATGTTTTGACAGGGCTCTAACAATATTATTAAAAGATAATACCGATAACGAAAATATTTCTAAAGCTTATACAAATATAGGTGTGGTACATTATAGGAGAAAAAATTTAGATGAGGCTTTAAAATTTTTTAATAAAGCCATAGAACTATATCCTCAAAGTTTAATTGCACACTACAACAAAGCAGAGCTTCTTTTAATTTCGGGTGAATTTGATGAGGGCTGGAAAGAATATGAATGGAGAATTGACAGAAAAGATTTCGGACAAAGAAAATTCAGTAAACTTTTTAAACCCGAATATGATTTAAAAGGAAAAAGAGTGCTCGTGTATGCAGAACAAGGTCTAGGAGATGCTATTCAATTTTCAAGATATCTCCCGATCCTTAAAGAGAGAGGATGTTATGTAATTTTTGAATGCGGAAAAGAAATGCATGAATTGCTTCAAGGATTTGATGGTATTGATGAGATTATTGAAAGAAATATCGTGAAAGCACCCGATATTGATTATGATTATGAACTACCTCTTCTTAGTCTTCCTTTATATTTCAAAACTAATATCAATAATATACCGGCGCAAGTTCCTTATCTGAAAGCTAATAAAAACTTGAAAGATAAATGGTCGGAAATTATTAATGATAAAGACAAAATAAAGATAGGATTGGTTTGGGCGGGAAGCCCTGCTCACACTAATGATAGGAATCGTTCAGTGAGCCTTAATCAATTTATGTCGTTATTATCTATTGAAAAGACACATTTTTATAGTTTGCAAAAAGGCATCCCTGTAATTCAGGCAAAGGACTATCAGCTTTTATTAACCGATTTAGACAGCCATATAAATACTTTTTCGGACACAGCAGCAATAATTGAAAATCTGGATCTTGTTATTGCAGTAGATACTTCTGTAGCACATCTTGCAGGTGCATTAGGTAAAGAGACATGGCTGCTTCTTCCGTTTTTACCGGATTGGAGATGGTTACTTGATAGAAGCGATTCTTTATGGTATCCAACTATAAAATTATATCGGCAGCCTGCTTTTCAAGACTGGAAATCTGTATTCACAACATTAAAAAACGATTTAACTGATTTTGTTGCTAAGAAAAAAAAGGAGATAATAAAGAACGAATCTGGTTATCCGGATCTAAAAACAAACACTATTTATCTGGGTTTAACTTCCGGAGAAAACTTTGGCTGGGGAGTATGCAGTAAATATTTGAAGAAGGAACTATCCCGTAAAATTAACATAATAAACGTTGATGAAAATCCGGAATTAGTTATAGCAGGAAAAGTAAACGGGACTGTATTTCACACACTGAATAACAATGATTTTAGCAGTTTGCAGCCGGTGAGGGGAGCAATAAACGTTGGGTATACTTTTTTTGAATTTGAATTGAATGATGAAGCTGTAAAGAACTCCGCTAACTATGAAATAATTTTAGGTGGTTCTTCCTGGAATGAAAAGAAATTAAATGAAAGAGGAATTGAAAATTCAGGAGTTTTGATCCAGGGTATTGATTCCGAACTCTTTTATCCAGAAGAAAAAGAAAAAAATAATGATCTGTTTATTATTTTCTCAGGAGGAAAATTTGAATTACGTAAAGGTCAGGACCTTGTATTAAAAGCTGTTCAAATAATGCAGCAGAAATTTCCTGATACAATTCTCATAAATGCATGGTATAATATGTGGCCCGATTCTATGCATTCAATGTACGCATCAAAACATATAAAATATGAATATAAACCCGACACCTGGAAAAATTTCATGGTAAATTTATGTCGGATAAATAATATTGACGGCAATAAAGTGTTTACAATGCCGATTACCCCAAATAATAAGCTTCGAAATCTATATTTAAGTTCCGATATCGGATTATTTCCAAATAGGTGCGAAGGTGGAACGAACCTCGTCCTCATGGAATATATGGCTTGTGGTAAACCCGTAATCGCATCTTATACCAGTGGTCATAAAGATGTAATTACCGAAAATAATTCTTTTCCATTAAAACATCTGCATGAATTTAAATTGCATGATGGTAAACAGTTAATTGCAGATTGGCAAGAACCTGATTTAGATGAAATGGTAGCTAAACTTGAATTTGCATACTACAATAGAGATGAAATTAAACGAGTAGGAAAAAAAGCCGGCAAAGACATGAAGAATTTTACATGGGAAAAATCCGCGGATTCATTATTAGAAATTATAAAAAAATTTAACCACGCTCCAATTTTTAAAAGGAAATTGTAAAGCAATGAGAAAAGATAAAGATCCTATGATTTGGTTATCGTATGTATCATATCCAATAACAACCGCAGTTTATTTTGAAAGAGCCCTTAAGAAAAAATATAATGTATTGACTATTGGTCCAAAACTTCCTGAATATTTAATAAAACAATGGCAGCTGGAGAACATGAAACTGCCTATTAGAGAACATAATATAAATACCGATTTCGGAACCTTAGATTTTCAACAGTTGCTAAGGGATGCTCCCTCTAATTCTCTACCGGATCTATTTTTATGGATTGAATCCGTTTCAGGATTTCTTCCCGTAAACATTAAGGGTAATGGTTTCCCTGCATGCTGTTATTTGATTGATTCACATTTGAACCTAAATAGTCATCTGGAATGGGCGAAAAATTTTGATTATACTTTCATTGCACAAAGAGAATACATTCCTGAATTTAAAAAAGCCGGTATTGAGAATGTCTTTTGGCTTCCCTTAGGAGCTGACCCTGAGATACATTCAAAAAAGAATGTGAATAAAATCTACGATGTAGGATTTGTAGGTTCGGTTAATGCTGGCCCACATCAAAGAAGAGTTAATTTATTAAACAAAATAAATTCTGCTGCAAAAGTAAGTTATAGCAGATGCTGGTGGGATGAAATGGCTGTGTTCTTCTCCGCTTCAAAAATTGTATTTAATAACGCTATTAGCAATGATCTCAACATGCGGCTTTTTGAAGCAATGTCAACCGGTTCTTTTCTGCTAACCGATATAGCAAAAAACAGCGGGCAGGGGGAGATGTTCAAAGATAATGAAGATTTAGGTATTTATTCTGATGATAATATTGCTGATAGGGTAAAATATTTTTTAACCCATGAAAATGAAAGAGAAAAAATTGCGAATCATGGACAGCAGATTATTCTTAATGCACATACCTATGAGCATCGGGTGGATGAATTGATTAAAGTGAGCCTCAAAGAAAAAAACAATACACCGGCAGCAGAAGAATGGAGGGATATGTCTCTTGGGAAAACTCAGATAAATGTTATGAAAGATTTAAATATTAAACAAAATAACAGCATCAAAAGAAGTTTTGTAATCCCTGTTCTGGATATGTCTCCTGCAAGCCCTTATAATATAACAAAACTATTGGATGATTTTAATGATATATCAGGTGATGTGATTGTTATTTTTAATTCGGTTGAGATGGCTGATAAATTAAAAAATCATCCCAGAATTGATTATTATGCTGCAATGAAAAAGAATGTCGGGGTTTCTATTGCTTGGAATATCGGTTTAAATATTTCTCAAACCCCCGTCACATTTATCTTAAATTCCGATATCAATATAAATAAAGAAACAATAGAAATACTTGAGGAAAATTTATTGAAACTTCCTGATGCAGCCATAGTCGGTCCTCAAGGTTCTTTCTTTAACTTTTATAAAACTAAGGATATAGCTTATTTTGACAAAAATTCTTTCAATAGTCCCGTTGAAGTCGATGCTGTATCAGGATTTTTGTTTGCTTTGAAGACCGAATTATTTAATAAAGGCAAATTAAAATTCGAAAATCAGTATACTCCCTGTTATTTCGAAGAATGGGATATGGGATTGCAAATTAAACTGGCAGGATTAAAATCATATATTGTTCCCGCATCAGGTTATAATCATGAATGGAGCGGATCTATCCGTGCATTAAAAACAATAAAATATCTGAATAAGGAAGAAACATCAGGGGAAATATTAAATAGAAACAGAGTACTGTTCTTAAATAAATGGAATGAAACCGTAAAAAACCTCCCTGCTGGGAAAAATATTTTAATTAGCAATTGGGCAAATTTATTGCTGAATCAGGCGGATATCTATACACATCAAAATGAAAAAGAAAAATCATTTCAGATTTATAACTTGGTTTTGGAAGAATTCCCGGAATATGAAGAAGCCCTTTCCAAATATGGAATGTTTTTGTCTAAAGAAAACAAACCGGAAGAATCATTAAATATTTTTAATAAATTATTAAGAATTAACTCTGATTTTGAATTACCGGTTCAAAATAATTCCGCTATAATAAATGAAACAGGAAAAATATTAAAAAATAATAATGGGAACGGTAATGGAAAGAATAAAATAGCTCCCAAGCAGGATATAACATATTACGAAAATGTGAGGGAAGATGTTCAGCAAATGATTAATCCTAATTCGAAAAGGATATTGGATGTGGGCTGTGGAAAAGGAAGACTTGGAGCAGTGTTAAAGAGTAAATTAAATGCGGAAGTTTGGGGCGTAGAATATGTAGGCGATATTGCATCCTTAGCTGCTGAACAATTGGATAATGTTATCAGCGGTCCAATCGAAGATGCAATTGTACAATTACCCGATAAATATTTTGATACAATTATTTTCGCAGACGTTTTAGAGCACTTAGTTGATCCTTATACTGTATTATCAAAAATAAAATCGAAGTTATCAGCTAACGGTGAAATAGTTGCCAGCATACCTAATGTTAGGCATTGGTCTGTGGTTAAAAATTTATTGGAAGGTGAATGGGAATACCGGGAATTCGGTATAATGGACAGTACACATCTAAGGTTCTTTACACGTAAATCTCTGTTTAAAATGTTTGAGAAAGCCGGGTATAAAATATTAAGTATAATGTATGTCGTAGCAGAAATGGAAAAGCTTTCACCAAAATTATTATCTGTTATGAAAGAATCAAATATAAATATCGATACACTCGAAGGGGAATCAAAGCATTTTCAGTACATCGTTAAAGCAGTGATATGAATTAAGATTTCACCATTTTAAAGATACAGTCGAATTAAAATAAAAGGTCTTTGAATGAATTATAAAATTTTTAATATTAAAATTGATTTTAATTGTAAATCCGGTAAATCAAAGTAAGAACGCAGATTTGGTTGGGGCTTACTAACTAATTCTACTTTTTATTTTAATTCTATGAATATTCAATAAATTCCTTCTAATTTTTTACTCATTTGTAAAAAATACTTCTAATTATACTTATTGGCAAAATAATTAAAGTGTCCTATTTCTGCTCCATTCTTCATATCAGCTGCAAATCTATGAATTTCCAACAGTAGAACCTGAAGTCTATAATAATTTAACATTAGGGCTAAACAAATAAAAAGTGTTTCCGATAATAGTCTTAAGAATTAAAAGTTCTTGATAAAATAACAGAAGCCGGACAAGGAAGTCCGGTAAACACAAACAAAAAAATAAACATGGAGGTTTATTATGGGTTTCTCAATCAATTCAAATATCGATGCACTTCGTGCATATAACGCATTAGCAACAGTTAATGCTCAGACATCAAAAGCTCAGTTAAGATTAGCTACCGGCAAAAGAATAAATTCTGTAGCAGATGATACATCCGGTTATGCAGTTGGAAAATCACTTGATCAAAAATCTCAATTGATGCAGTCAGCTCAGAAAAATGTCGGTTCTGCTCAGGATATGCTTTCAACAGCAGAATCTCAGTTAAGTAGTGTTAAAGATTTGATTACATCTATCAAGACTAAGCTATCAGATTCAACAAATCCGGCTAGTGATAACAAAAAAGTAGCAGATGATATTAAAGCTCTTGCAACTGAAATTGCTAATATTTTCTCTACGACAAAGTTTAATGATACTCAATTGTTATCATCTATTTCAACTGAGGCTTTCTCATTCCAAACCGGTGCAGACGCTTCTGATAAATTAAAGATTGATTATGCTAATACTGCTAACGGTACTTTAGCTATGACTGGTACAAATGCTAAAACTGTCACAAATACTCTTTATACTGTATCGAATGTTGGCGACGTTGTATATCAGGTTTTAGAATCTATGGCTATCGTATCTGGTACTGTTGGTTCTACCTTTTCCAATTCAATCGCAAATTTGTCAACAGTATTAAACAGTTTCGAATCAGCAATTGATTCTGCAATATCAAAAGTTGGTAACTATGAACAAAGATTAAGCATAAAAAGTGACTTCTTAACCGCAGCTATTGCAAACTCGCAAGCTTCTGTAGGAAGATTATTTGATGCAAACGTAGCTCAAGAACAATTGAATTCGACAAGAGGTCAGATTCAGCAGCAAGTTGCAACTTCAATGTTGTCACAATTGAATTCTGCTCCTCAAAATCTTTTATCTCTTTTCAGATAATATAGATAATGTTCACAATCCCGGGGAATAAATCCCCGGGATATTTTTTGATAACGATTAAACTATTAGGAAGATTTTATTAAATGTACAATTCAACAATTACAGCTAACAAAAACCGGAATAGGTTGAATCAATATTTGGTAAACGAAATAACACAAGCAACCCCTCAACAGCTCTTAATAAAGATATATGATTTTGCCTTAGTTAATTGTAAAAAAGAAAACCTGGCAAAGACAAATGAAGCACTGCAGGTTCTTATTAATGCTTTAAGTTTTGATGGAAAAGAAGTAAGCGAAATTTCTACAGGGTTATTAAAGCTGTATCAGTATTGTCAAAATGAAATGAGAAATAAAAATTACACGATTGTTTATAAAATACTTAATGAACTAAAAGAATCGTGGCTTATAGCTTTTAATAAATAGAGGCTTAAAATGTCAACAAGCAGCATCGATACCGTTCTAACTACTTCAAATATAAATTCACTGGTTAATTCTTTTATCAATGACCAGACTTATAGAATGGTAACACCTATTAGCACTAGAAAAAGTAAATATCAAGGCTTGTCGTCAGCTTACTCTACTTTTAACTCAAAACTTAATTCACTGCAGACTCTACTTTCAAATTTTAAAACTACCGACAGCAGTTCATTATTTAATAATAAAACTGCAGTCTCTTCCAATAGTACCTTTTTGGCAACAACTGTCGATAATTCATCTTCTATTGGTTCATACAGTATGAGAGTGAGCCAGTTGGCTAAGAATGATGTGTTGCTTTCACAGGATCTTGCTTCTTCAACTGCTAACAGCATAACCGGAACACATACATTTACGATAAATACTGGGGACGGAAGTAATTCCGACTTTAAAAGTAATGTAGATGTTACATTTTCCGGTACCGAGACTAATCAGAGTCTAATGGAAAAGATAAGGGATGCCATAAACTCTGATAAAGCAGTTGTACAATCAAATACCAAAAATGCTTCTGATATGTATACTGGCGAACCAACTACATTTACTATTGATCTTAATGGTTCTGAAACCACCATCTCAGTAGACGGAGGTGGAACATATGGCGATCTAATTGATGAGATTGTATCTAAAGTAAATTCAACTGTAACAGGTGTCTCGGCTGAAAAGGTATCTGATTCACCAAACCCCGGAGATGTATCTTTAAAATTATCGGTCACAGATTCGAAAAACTATATTTCGATAACAAATACAGGCAGTTTCGATGTTGTAAGTGATTTAAATATAGGTGCTGCAAAAGAAAAAGGCGCTTCGGGGGTGGTGAGTGCTTCTGCTTTTAGTCCGGCTAGCGGAACTACTCAGTTTTCTTTAACTTCCAAACAAACCGGAGTGGATTACCGAATTAAGTCATTAAGTGATAGTGTAGGTTCAACCGCTTTATCTGCAATTGGATTAAATTTAGGTTCAAACAGACCTTCATTTGATCAAACACAGGATCCGGATACTGCTGGTTATTTATATGCAGAAACATCAAGCAATTCTCAATTAAACTCACAAATTAATTTTAATGGTCTGACTATTTCCAGAAATTCTAATGTAATAAATGATCTTGTCACTGGAGTAACATTTAATCTAAAATCTGCCATGGAATCTTCTGATGCAGATGTAAGTGTTACGGTATCTAATGATGTCAAAAAAATTGAATCGAATGTGCAGAATTTCATCACCAAGTTTAATGATATATATCAATATTTAAAAGCAAATTCATCAGGCGGATCTTCTTCATCTGCAGGCGGTGCATTAGCATATGATTCAAACGCATCTTCACTCTTGGGTATTTTGAGAAGTGTTGCATATACGAATATTTCCGGGCTTCCTTCAGGAAGTTTAAATAGTTTATCTCAAATAGGTATATCATTCGATGCAGCCAATGGTTTATCGATTTCAGATACAGCTAAATTTGAACAGCAGGTTGGTGAAAAAGCCGATCAGGTATCAGCTTTATTTAATTCGACTAATGGAGTAGCAAATACTCTGTATGATAAAATAAATCCTTTTTTAGGTGTATCCGGTTATTTATCCTTAAAGCAAAATACTTATAATAGTAATGTTAGGACTTTGAATGATAAAATAACCTCAGCTCAGGATAGAATAAATAAAAGCGCAAATAGTTTAAGAACACAGTACGAACAGCTCCAGGCACAGCTTGCCGATATGATTTCGATGCAAAATATGATAAATTTATTATAATTAATACACAGCAATTATGGAAGATTTCAAAAGAAAATATTATAGAATAAAATTTCTGTTAGTGGAATTAATCTCAAAAATAGATAAATTACATGAGGAAAATCATTTTTTTGAGAAAATAATTAGCGTTAAATCAGAAATTGCCGAAGTACTGGCTTTAAAAGATGATTTGATGACCGAAAACACAGAAGAATTGAAAAAAATTGAACCGGAATTAAATGAATTTACTAAACAAATCCGGGAAAAATTCGATTATATAATTGAGCTAAAAAGAAATGAATTAGCAGAAGTAGCTTTGCATATAAGAAATTTACAAAATTCGGGAAAACTTGTTAATTATAATAGGTGAAAAATGAACATAAAATCTGTCTCAAATAATAACTACTCTTATAACAATAAAGAAGTAGATAATAAAAAAGGGAAAGATTCGACTATAGAGTCAAAAGTTGAAGATAAGCTGGAAATTTCCGAAGAAGCGAAGGCAATGAGTAAGGATAATCTTCAATCAAAAAAATTAGCCCTAATAAAAGAAAGACTGGACAACAATTTTTATAATTCAGATAAAGTCACCAAAAAAGTTGCTCAGGAAATATTTAAAGAATTGAAAGGGCAAAAATAGGAAAAACCTCCTTTTAAGGTATAAAAAGAAAATCATGCTTGTTTAATTATCTTTAAATTCGTACTTTGCAGCTTTAATTCTAAAGATGATTCGAACTTATTTGATTTTGGTTGATGCACGAAGACAACTCTCAAAGCAATAAACTGCAGCTGCTAGGTAAATTAAATGCCAGTTTTGTTCACGAAATACGCAATCCTCTATTTGCCCTTAAATTAAATCTTGATTATTTAAATATGGCTGAGAATCTTTCAAATGATGTGAAAGATTCCGTAAATTCATGTATTGAAGCCATAGATAGAATTCAGTATTTAGTCGATAATATCCTTAATTTTTCCCGAAAACCCAAAGAACAATTTCATTATTGTTCTTTAAATGATATCACGAATGAAGCAATTGAACTGGTAAACGGTTATGCCGGTAAAATTAAATGTGATGTAATAAAGGAAATGGATGATAATATTAAGCAAATATATTTCAATAAAAACAAGCTTTTGCAGGTCTTTCTAAATCTAATAATCAATGCAATCGAGGCTAGTCCTGAAAAACAGCCGGTTGTAATTAGGACTTTTGAAAGAAACAGCAATATTATCTGGGAAGTAGAAGATTATGGGCCCGGAATCAGAGATGAAGATAAAGATAAGATTTTCAGCGATTTTTTTACACAAAAAAAAGATGGTACGGGTTTAGGGTTAAGTATTTGTAAAGAAATTTTATCTGAAATTAATGCATGCGTTGATTTTGAAACCGAATTGGGAAAGGGAACTAAATTTTTTATAAAATTCAGCCAGCATTCGGAGAAATATGAACTTCAAAATTCTGCTTATTGATGATGATAACCTGGTTTGCCTTTCACTTAAAAAAATTTTGGTGAAATTCGGATACGATGTCGAAATATGCATGAACGGGGATGAAGTCTTTGATAAGATTAAAGAACATGACCCGGATATCATTCTTCTGGATATTTATTTAACTACACACAATGGCCTGGATCTTTTAAAGACTTTTTCTAAAGCTTATCCCCATATTCCCGTAATTATGATAACCGGTTATTCGGACGTAAAAATGGCTGTCACCGCAATCAAATCCGGAGCTTTTGATTTTCTTCTGAAACCAATAGATCTTGATCAACTTCAGTTAGTTCTCACTAAAGCCAGTGATAAAATCGCCTTAAGTTCCGAAGTAGATAAACTCCATATTTTAATGCAGGGTACCGAACTGACTAGAGAGTTTTTCGGGAAAAGTAAAAAAATTCAAAGAATCCTTAACTCAGTAGAAAAGCTGGCTTTGAGTTCGGATACCACTATTTTAATTGAAGGGGAAAGCGGAACTGGAAAAGAAGGGCTTGCAAAATATATTCATCAAAATAGTACCCGGAAAAATTCTCCTTTTATAGAAATTAATTGTGCCGCAATTCCAAAAGAACTGGCTGAAAGTGAATTGTTTGGACATGAAAAAGGAGCATTCACCGGAGCAGCTCAAAAAACAAAGTTAGGAAAATTTGAGTTAGCAGAAGGAGGTACAATTTTACTCGATGAAATTGCTGAACTATCAACGGATTTGCAGGTTAAGCTTTTAAGAGTCTTACAGGAAAAAAGATTTTACCGGGTTGGCGGAGAAAAAGAAGTAAAAGTTAATGTTAGAGTCCTGGCCGCTACCAATAAAAATCTTGAAGAAGAAGTTCAAAAGGGTAATTTTAGAGAAGATCTTTATTATAGATTGAATGTTGCCAAAGTCGTTGTTCCTCCTTTAAGAGAAAGGTTAGAGGATATTCCAATTTTAAGTTATTCTTTCTTAAGAGAATTTTCTAAAAAATTCGATAAAGAAGTAATTGGAATAAGTAGCGATGCTTTAGCTATCCTGGAGGCATATAGATGGAAAGGTAATATTAGGGAATTACGGAATGTAATGGAAAGGGTAGTATTATTAATTGAAGAAAACGAAGTAAAGGAACATCATTTAAGCAGTTTGGTATCGAATAAAAATGAAAAGGAAACTGATGAAAATTTTGTCCTTAAAATTCCTCCCAAAGGCGTAAAAATTGATCTTGTGTTAAAGATTTTAATTCTTAAAACATTAAATATTACAAACGGCAATCAGGTAAAAGCTGCAAAAATATTGGGCCTTTCAAGATCCAAACTCCGGTACCGCATGGAACAACTAGGAATTGAAGTCACAAAAAATATACAATAAAAAGTGTAGAACGAAACTCCGTTTCGTTAAATTCAATCAAAATTCGCATTAGCGATTTGGAGGTGTGTAAATAATCTTGTAATCCTACTAATTTTGTAATTGTGTAATCTTGAGTCCACTCCGAAAAGCCCTTTGTTGTAGATTATCCTGTTGAATAGAAAAAATCTTTTTTTCATAGCTCTACCATGATAGTAAAGTTATTTTTTTCTTATAAATCTACATTTAAGTGCTCTCTCTTTTAATTTATTACTATTCAGTTTAATTATTTCTGTCGATTTTCTTTTTTAGCTTCTTTGAACTAACTTTTGCTCTTTTTTACCTTTGTATGTTTAATATTTTGGTCTTCATGCACAAGCAATATTTAGCTTTTTTCCTTTTAAAGATAATTTATTTCTATAGTTTTTTATTCTTACCATATTGCTCCACATCATCCTGCATTTTGCCCATATCTCATGCTTAAACCATCCCCTATACCTGGTCTTATCTTTCCTTAAATGAAAACAACTTTGGAAGATACTCGCTTCTATATTACATCTTACATTTCTTATTTCCTTTGGCAATTCTTCTACTTCTTTCCGTTTCTTGTAACTTAAGATTTGTTCTTTCGTAAAATATCTTCTCTTACCATTTGATTCCTTAATTCTATAGTGACCCTTCTTTGTAATGTGTGCAATTATTTCTTCTCCGCTTTCTTTATTTGTTACTTTTAATTCTCCATCTTTTTCTTCGAAGTCATAATCACCCTCACCCCCTGATATTCCGCTCAGATGTATTTCTTTTCCGTTTTCTTTCGCATACTCCTGATTCTCAGGACTATGATATGCTCCATCAACTGATATTTTTTCTACCTTGCCACATATTTCCTCTGCTTTTATTACCCCTTCTTTTAACATTTCATTGTCTGATTTATTGGCTTTATATACTTCAGCTGATATCAGTAGATTCAATCCTTCTTTATTACATGTTTCTGTTACATTTAGTGAA
This sequence comes from uncultured Ignavibacteriales bacterium, assembly GCA_963742995.1. Taxonomy (GTDB): domain Bacteria; phylum Bacteroidota; class Ignavibacteria; order Ignavibacteriales; family Ignavibacteriaceae; genus CAVQBP01. Next base: position 88,261 of record CAVUOL010000073.1, on the reverse strand, counting down.
TAACCCCTTACCTTTTTATCGCCTTTCTTACGATATGCCGCATCCGTATCATATGGTGATTGTATCGCATCTGATGGAATTTCTGATTCTGCTTTTAATTCTATCCTATCTCCTTTGTTATCATATTGCTCGTTTAACAAACGTACTATCATCTCATATTTCTCTTTTTTTATATCCCCGGAAGTATTACCGTCCTTATCTTTATATATTTCTTCTATCCTCGATAATATGTTTCCAAACTTCTTTAAGTATTCCTCCTTTTGTACTTCTGTTAACATATATACTATCTGATATGCTTTCTTTCTTATTAACTCTTCCAATACATTTCTGTCTTCCTTCAGTAGCTTTTCTCTTGACTTCTCATCTAAACTTTTATAAAACTCCTGAAGACAACTGATTATTAATTGAAGCCTTGTACATTTTACTAGATTCGACCCTACTAATTTGCTATCCATTCTTATCCATCGAGCATTCACCGTATATATTTCCGCCTGTGTCTTTGTTGTTTTTTCACATGCCTCTGCTATTAAACTTCTTCCTGTCTTTAGCTGATATTCATATAATTTCTTCTTGAAATCATAATATGTTGATTCTACCTGTCCTTCATCACTTGCGTTACTTAATCCCAATGCATTCATCACCAATATATTAAACCTGCTTGCTTCATATAGCTCTGAATCACTCCAGCCAAATCCTTCTTTTAATATCAGCATTGATACTATGATTCTTATTGGAGCATTTCGTCGACCGGTATCACGATTGTATATTTCTGAAAATACTTTCTCATCTATCCTGAAGGTAACATCATCTCTGAATATACTATCCCAGTTCTTCTTGTCTTCTAACCTTTGCATCTTCTTTTGGCCTAGTATCTGACCAAATCCTGTGAATAATGTTGGTATGGTGGGTTCTTTGTGTTGTTTGAACATCTTTAATTCTCTGATTTTTCTCTTACAAAATTTATTAAATTTTTTCTCAGCATACCAATTTTATTCTGAATTATATTTTATTTTTTTTTAACTTTCATCAGTCACTTTTCGGAGTGGACTCAATTTTGTAATCTTGAAATTTATATTTAAACCTAACTGTAAAAACAGTCCCCCCGCTTTTTTTACTTTTCACCGAAATTTTAGCATTATTCAACTCTGCATATTTTTTTACTAAAGCTAATCCTAACCCAGTACCTTCGTAATTATTCTTGTCGCTGTTATCTTCCTGTGTAAAGGGATTAAATAAAAGTGGTAAGAATTTTTCCGAAATTCCAATCCCTGAATCCGATATATCAACACAAACTTCATTCTCTGAATTATTATAAAGAATTACATTTATTTCGCCGTTGTTCGTATATTTTATTGCATTATCTATAAGATTAACAAAAATTTGACTTATTGAATAACTGTCACCTAAAATCTTTTTATTTTCTGCAGTATTTTGATAATTTAATTTTATATTCTTCTCACTCGCTCTTGTATAAAACTCCAGGATTAATTCATAAAGAACTGCATCATCAAGGTCTATTAATTCAAAGTTTGTATCAAAATTACCCGTCTGAATTTTAGATAAATTTAATATCAGATCAATTGTTCTTATAAGTCGCATGGCACTCCTATTAATTACTTTAAAAGCGGGTTCGAGTTCGGGTGATAATTTATCTTCTATTTCATCTTTCAACAATGAGGCATAAGTTAAAATATTGTTTAACGGAGTTCTAATTTCATGGGACATTTGAGCCAAAAATTCCGACTTTAATCTGTCGGATTTTTCCGCTTCTTCTTTCGCAATAATCAATTGTTCTTCCTGTTTCTTTCTATCTGTAATATCCTCTTTAACAGCAACAAAATGAGTAATTTCACCATTTCTATTCTTTATTGGAGCAATTAAAGCGGACTCCCAATAAAATTCACCATTCTTCTTCTTATTGTAAAAATCTCCCCTCCATTCTCCTCCCGCCGTTATTGTCTTCCAGAGTATTTTATATTCTTCCTGGATTAGTAAAGCCTGATTTTAGCATTCTTGGGATTTTGTCCCTTTACTTCATCAAAGGAATATCCTGTAATGAAAGTAAATTTAGGATTTACATATTCAATATTACCTTTAAGGTCCGTAATTATAATTAATGCCGGATTCTGCTGAACCGCATATGATAATTTCCTTAAATCTTCTTCGGCAATTTTTTGATCTGTAATATCCTCCACAATCCCGGTATATCTGAAGGGAATTCCATTCTGATCTTTAATTGGAAAAACCCTGTCGCGAATCCATTTTATTTTTCTGTCCGGCCTAATTATCCGGTACTCAATTTCAAATCCATTATTTTTTGTCAGGTTATTTATATTATCAGATACAAAATCCCTGTCTTCGGGAAAAATTGCATTTCTCCAGATGTCTTGAGAGGAATAAAGTTCATGTAAAGATCTGCCCCAAATTTCTTCAAACGCCGGACTAATATAAAACATCTCATTAAAATCTAAATTTGTCACATAAAATACATCCCGGATATTTTCGGCTAACTGTCTAAACCGTTCTTCACTCTGTTTAATTTTGTCGGAAGCTTTTCTCCTTTCAGAAATATCCCTGAATGTAAATACAGCCCCTAATTTTTTATTCTTCCCATTTATAATCGGAGAGCCGCTAAAATCAATTGGAACAGTTTTCCCCTTTTTATTCATTAAAAATAAATTCAACTGTTTTTCTTTAAAATTTTTACCTCTATTTATATTGAAATAAAGATTATTAAGAATATTTTCATTATTATCATTAAATATTAATAATACATCATTGATAGGTTTAGATTGCGCTTCTGTTTCAGACCAGCCCGTCAACTTTTCAGCGATTGGATTCATAAATTGAACAAAACCATTTGAATCAGCGGCTATTACCGCTTCTCCGATACTTTTTAGTGTCGTTGAAAACCATTCTCTGCTTTCCTTTAGTTTTTCTTTTGTTTGATGTTTATAATAAGCAATATCAATAAATATTTTTAACTCTTTTCTATCAAATGGTTTAATAATATAGCCGTATGGTTCCGTAACTTTTGCTCTTAAAAGCGTTTGTTCATCTTTATAAGAAGTAAGATAAATAACAGGCAGATCAAATTGATCTTTTATGATTTCAGTTGTTTCTATTCCATCCATTTCTCCTTTTAATTTTATATCCATTAAAATTAAATCCGGACTAGTCTCTTTTATTAATTCGATAGCTTTTTCACCTGAGGAGGCATGGCCGGCAACATCATATCCGTCTATTTTTAAAGTATGTTCAATATCTTTAGCTATTATTACCTCATCTTCAACGATTAAAATCTTCATTTTTGTGATCTCTAGGTGTATACGTATGATTAAAATCTGTAAAAATAATCACAAATTCTTAGATATAAAAAATTTTTGTAAAACTATAAAAGTTTAGGGAAATAAAATCCATTTTATTTGGATTCAAAAAGAGATAAAATATAAGATTTTTTGCCTTGTAGAACTAGAGATTCAAATTGATACATATGCATTCAAAAAAAAATTCTTTAATGGGATTAAAAAAAATGATTTTTATTCGATAATAAGAGTGATGTTTAATTTATAGGAAGGGTCATTATGAAAAATTTACTCCAAATGTTTGTTTTATTGGTTTTTTTAACACCGATCAGCAATAGTTTTGCAAGCGGAAAGGATGACTTGTATAAACCTTTTGCTGAGGTTATGCCTCAACCAAAGGGGGGAATTGAAAATGTTTATAGTAAAATTCAATACCCTAAAGTTGCACAGCAAGTCGGGATACAGGGGAAAGTATATCTTCTGATCTATATAAATGAAAACGGAGATGTAGATGATGTCAAAGTCTTAAAAGGAATAGGAGCAGGGTGCGACGAAGCTGCAGTTGAAGCAGTAAAGACCACAAAATTCACACCCGGTAAAGATAATGGGACAGCAATTAAAGTAAAGTTATCTTTGCCTATCACTTTTAAACTAACATCTTAAAATATATTTCAATGTATTAAAAATTTCGAAAAGCCTATAATTATTTCAGATTTTTTCGATTATAGTATTAGATTGATTTTTCAAAACTCAACTTGTTTAGTAGATAGATAAGTTGAATATAAGATCCTATGATAAAGCTTTGATTTTATAAGATGCATTATGTGATAATAATAAAATGAACAGGAATTAAAATGAAATTTATTAAAGATATAAAATTTGTTCGTAAAATCCAGTTTGGCTTCTTAATGCTTGCTGCTATCTCCTCAATACTTGTAGTAATAAATTATTATCAATTAAATCAGATGTCAAATGTTAAAGATGATTTATTCTCCGAATATGTTAAGCCGCAGCAGGTAATAGATGAGACATATACAAATTTTCAAACTATTCAGTCTTTAATGATGCAGTTTTCAATGCCGGCCTTTGCTGCTAAATTCAAGCAAAATAACGAAAAGTTAAATAATCTAAAGACAAATATTGATCATTCTCTAAACTATTTAATGACATCAAATTTCAATTCAAAAATTAAAAAAGAAATCACTGAAGTTTCAAAAATCTGGGGTGATTATAAAAGCTTTGTTATAGATGCAATATTAAGTGCTTCCGTGACCCAGAGTTATGATATGGCTTCGGATATCGCTACGTCATCCGGAGAAGAGGTAGGAGAAAAATTAAAGAAGAGATTCGATATAGTTACCTTGAATCTTAAAAATACGTCGGATGATTTAAATTCAACTTTCAACGGCAGTGTTGATTCAGCTATATATTATACTTTAGGTGGAGCAATTGCAGGTACAATTGTATTTTTCTTAAGTGCATTTTTTATCGCTCCCGCAATAACTAAACCAATCAACAATCTAAAGACAATCGTTGAAGAATTTTCATTGGGAAATTATGATGTAAATATTGAATCGCACGGTAAAGATGAAATAGGAGAACTTACAGAACTGTTTAAGAAGTTGAAGGATGCACAGAAAGAAAAAGTGGTAGCTGCCGAACAAATAGCTGCAGGTAAAATTGAAAAAGTAAATCCCGCTTCCGATAAAGATGCTTTAGCTATTGCATTTAATAAGGAGATAGGTATAATAGAGAAAATTCTTGATGATGCGAATAAGTTAATTTTTGAAAATAATGAAGGTAATTTGAATTTCAGAGCTGATTCAAATAAATATTCGGGCAGCTGGAAGAAGTTAATTGAAGGTGTTAATTCAATTCAAGATGCTGCTTTAGCACCGGTTAAAGAATCCGCAGAAGTTCTTAAGGAATTGGCAAAAGGTAACTTAACAATTAGGGTTGAAGGAGATTATAAAGGTGATCATCAATTAATCAAAAAAAATATCAACACTGTGGGTGAAGCCTTAAATAAAACTATTTCGCAAGTTAAGGATGCTATATTAACAGCTGCATCAACCAGCTCTGAAATATCATCCAGTTCTGAAGAAATGGCCGCAGGTTCAAAAGAACAAACTGTAAAAACATCAGAAGTTGCTGCCTCTGTTGAAGAAATGACTAGGACTATACTGGAAAATACAAAGAATGCTAATTTAGCTTCTGAAACTGCTAAAAAAGCCGGAGGTAAGGCTAAAGAAGGAGGAAAGGTTGTTGAAGGAACAATAACCGGTATGCTGCGAATTTCGGAAATTGTTAAACAATCAGCTAAGACTGTTGAAGCGTTAGGCAAGAGTAGCAATGAAATAGGACAGATTGTTGAAGTGATAAATGAAATTGCCGATCAAACTAATTTACTCGCTCTAAATGCTGCTATTGAAGCAGCAAGAGCAGGTGAACAGGGAAGAGGTTTCTCTGTTGTAGCTGATGAGGTGAGAAAATTAGCTGAAAGAACATCTAAAGCTACTAAGGAAATAGCTGTAATGATAAATCAAATCCAGACCGATACTTTCAATGCTGTAGAATCGATGAAAAAAGGAACAGAAGAAGTCGAAACTGGAAAAGTGCTTGCTGATAAAGCGGGTATAGTATTAAATGATATTATAAAAGAGGCTGAAAAAGTTAACGATATTGCCGCACAGGTAGCCTCAGCTAGTGAACAGCAGTCAATTTCTGCAGAAGTAATAAGTAAAAATATAGTCGATATCAGTAATGTTACACAGCAAAGTGCCGCTGGAATTGAGCAAATTTCACGTTCGGCAGATTCATTAAATTCAATAAATCAAAAGCTCGAATCACTTATCAATCAATTTAAATTCTCTAATAAAAAAGAAAATTATGATGAAAATCATTTCTCTTTTGTTAATGAAGAAATTGAAAAATATTAATTACGTATTTTGAGTAAGCAAATGTTAAGATGACATCTTTAAAAAAATAAAAGTACTCTCAATTTTTTATTAAAATATTATTTCAGATAAACCTTATTTTTAAAAAATAAAGATGTCATCTTTTAAATACCGGTTCCTGCATAACTTCTGTTTTATCTCTAATGAACAGTTTAATTAAACATCTGTCATAATTTTTATGATTTCTTTATGAAAAAGATTCTTGTTATTGAGGATGACAAGGCAATTCAACAATTAATAATTGATGTCCTGGAAAATGAGGGGTACAAGGTCTTTTACGCTTTCGAAGGAAAATCGGGGATACAATTAGCAAAGGAAATACTGCCTGATTTAATAATTTGCGATATAATGATGCCGGGAATTGACGGTTATTCTGTAAAATCACAGCTAGCTGAAGATACTACAACAACTCTGATTCCTTTCATCTTTTTATCAGCCCTTGCAGGGAAACAGAATATCAGGCAAGGTATGGAATTAGGGGCTGATGATTATTTAACTAAACCTTTTAGGATAGATGAACTCGTAAATACTATCAAGGCCAGGCTTAAAAAAAGGGAATTGATAGAAGAAGCAGCAAAAAATAGCAATAATCCAAAAAGTAACATTTCAAAAGAAGATAAAAAAGAAACCGAAAAAATAGATGAAGACGGCCATGTTATTCTTGAGGTAAACGGTGAACCAAAATTAGTCAAAATAAAAAATATCTCATGCATTACCGCATATAATGAATATACCTATGTTTTTAATAACAATGAAAAAATACTCGTTAGACGGCTGTTAAAAAAATGGGAAGAAATCCTTCCGGAAAATATTTTTATAAGAATACATAGGTCAACTATAATTAACTTAAACCATATCGATAAAGTTGAGAAATGGTTCAATAATTCATTTTCAATTCTTATAAAAGGATTTCATGAACCCTTTATTGTGAGCCGGAGATATTCATCTTATTTGAAAACAAAGTTCCACTACAAATAGTCTAAGTTTCAGAGTAAGCCCAACTTTAAGATTGCTGTTTATAATCATTCATCCATCCATTCCGTTATCCATCCATTCTTATAGATTCTTTCTAAGATTTAAGATTTAGAAAACCTGTCTTATCCTTTCAATCGCCCAATCAATTTCTTCCTTCTTTATGACCAGCGGGGGAGCAAATCGAATAACATTTTCATGGGTTTCTTTACAGAGTATTCCTAATTCCTTTAATGCTTCACAAAATCTTCTGGCACCTTTTGCTTCAGGTTTTAGTTCTACCCCAATAAATAGCCCTTTACCCCTAACCTCTTTAATATGATCCGAAGGGATTTCTTTTAATTTACTTCTGAAATAATTTCCTAATTCAAATGATCGTTCTACAAGTTTTTCTTCAACTATGACTTTTATGCTTTCTCTTGCGATTGCAGCCCCTAACGGATTCCCTCCGAATGTTGAACCATGATCTCCCGGATTAAAAACGCCTAATATCGATTTATCCGATAAAACTGCCGAAACGGGATAACATCCTCCCGATAATGCTTTCCCGATTATAACCACATCAGGTTTAATTTGATCATATTCAAAAGCAAAGAGTTTACCAGTTCTTCCCAAGCCCGTCTGTATTTCATCTGCAACCAGCAGAACATTATTCTTTTTGCAGATTTCATGAGCTTGTTTCAAAAAACCTTCAGAAGGAACTACAACTCCGCCTTCACCCTGGATAGGTTCTACAAGAAAAGCTACAGTATTGTTTGTAATAGCTTTTTCCAAAGCCTCCATATTGCCGTAAGGTATAGTTTTGAATCCCGGTGTATATGGTCCAAATCCATCTTTATATTGTTCTTCCGTTGAAAAGCTAACAATTGTGATAGTTCTGCCGGCAAAATTATTAGCACAAGTAATAATTTCAGCTTTATTCTCATCCACACCTTTAGTTTTATATCCCCATTTTCTAACTGCTTTTAACGCTGTTTCCACTGCTTCGGCTCCGGAGTTCATGGGGAGTATCATTTCATATCCTGTAAGTTCAGACAATTCTTTATAAAGTAATGGGAGCTGATCATTTCTAAAAGCCCTTGAAGTTAGAGTAACCCTCCCTGCCTGTTCCTTTAATGCATTTATTATTCTTGGATGACAATGCCCCTGATTAACTGCCGAATAAGCTGCAAGACAATCTAAATATTTTTTCCCGTCAACATCATAAACCCAGACACCTTCTGCTTTCTGAATAACAACATCCAATGGATGATAATTATGAGCACCATATTTTTCTTCTATTTCAATATAATCTTTAGTCTGCATAAAGTTCCCTTATATAATTTTTTATAAAGTGCTAAATTAATAAAAGGCAGAGATACTTAGAAATACAATATGAAGATTTATCTACAGAAGTTAAATTGCCTTTGGATTTAGCTGACGGTTAGGTTTATCCAAAGGTTAACACCGTGGCTTTAGCCCGGTGTTTCTATTCTAACCCCGAAGGGGTGAAATAAATTTTCACACAATCTCTTTCCAGTCCAGTACCTCCCCCTCTCCTTGCACTATTTTATTCTTAATCTTCCTCTTAATCTTAATCGTAATCCTTCAGGGAGTAAGCACAAATATAGAATTAATACATCAGCATAATTAAGAATACGTCTACTAAGTAACATAAATTACCCCAAATAACAGAAACCTTATTAGCTTATTTTTATGCAATAAACAAATTGCAATAATGTTAATAAAAATCGAAAACCGCCCATTTAATTTTTCCCTTTCTTTTTATATCTTTCATTTGGAAATATATATAGAATAATAAATACATGAACAATTTATTCTTAGATATTCTAAACTTGTTGCAATTTACCTCCCGGTAATTTCTTTTACTATCAAATAGCCATCTAATGGCCATCTAACAGCCGTTAAATCCAGGTTAACACCATATATAATCCTCCATTCAAAAGCACTAGTTTTGCCAATTTTTATCTCTATTCGGACAAAATCATTTTATGATATTTAAGACTTTCTATAATCCCTTTAGGGATTAAATATCTATAGTAAATTTACTTATTTATTTCCCCTTGATACTTGAAACTTCATTAAGTAATTTTTGATTCATTTTATATTGTAAATATGGAAATAGAGACTCATTCTTTTAATATTAACACAAAAGGGAATACCGAAGTTATAGATATAACAGATCATGTGCAGTCACAAATAAATGCTGCAGGATTTACAGAGGGGAGCGCACTCATTTTTGTAGGAGGCTCAACAGCCGGGATTTCAACAATTGAGTACGAACCTGGATTATTAAAAGATTATCCAATGTTCTTTGAGAAGATAATCCCGTCAAGTGTAAATTACCAGCATGATAATACATGGCATGATGGTAACGGGTATGCTCACATTAGAGCTGCTTTACAAGGAGCTTCACTTACAATTCCTTTCAAAGACACCAGGTTATTGCTGGGGACTTGGCAGCAAATAATCTTAATAGATTTTGATAACCGTTCAAGAAATAGAAAAATTATTGTTCAAATTACAGGGAAAAAATAATATGAAATTTCAATTCAAGCTTAGATTCTTTCTTATTGTCTTACTTTTACCGGCAGGATTCATTTATTCATGGGGAGAAAAAGGGCATGCAGTTATTAATACAAATGCAGTCGAAATTCTTCCTGCAGAAATGAATTCTTTTAAGGTATGGAAAGATTATTTAGCTCAGCATGCTTCGGATGCAGATATAAGAAGAAAAACAGATAAGACCGAAGCCCCGCATCATTATATAGATATCGATTACTATAAAGAATTTCTAAACGGTAATATGATTGAAAATAAAGAAGAATTAATTTCAAAATACGGAGACAGTATCGTAACTTCGAAAGGTACTCTTCCTTGGTCTACTCTCGAAACATTGAATAAACTTACAGAAGCATTCAAGGAGAAAAACAGGGATAGAATTTTAATTTATGCTGCCGATCTTGGCCATTATGTGGCAGACGGACATCAGCCAATGCATACAACAGAAAATTATAATGGTCAGCTCACAGATCAAAAAGGAGTTCACTTTAGATATGAAGTGACTATGGTTGATAAGCATATTGATACACTTGAACAAATTATAGATTCATCAAATGTGAATTATATAGAATCCCCCCTTAAAATGATATTTAAATATATTTCGAACGCAAATACCGTAAATGATGTACTTCTTCAGGGAGATAAATTAGCTCATAAAGAAAGCAGCTCAACTGAAAATGATGACTATTACAGAATTTTCTGGTTCAGAACAGCTTATGTTACAAAAATGCAGTTCAAAACTGCCGAAGAAGACCTGGCATCTCTTCTATATACTGCATGGGTAAATGCCGGTAAGCCCCCCTTTTCTGATATCAATTAATTTTTAACTCAAAAGTTAACACCTATCAATTCCCCTCGGCTTCAGAGCTGGTGTGAAAATTGAATTGCCCCGACATTCATGTCGGGGAGATTTAATAAATAAAAAGAAACTAGGCTTTAGCCACATGAAATCGTTCTCGTACTACTAATCATACTCGTAATCGTACTCATACTCATACTCATACTCGTACTCGTATACTCATACTCGTAATCGTACTCCTAATCCCCAAAAAGAATCATAATCAAAGTAAACTTGTATTACCTGTCATTCTATTTCAGAAAACGTAGACCTAGTCCTTACCCTATTCAATATCACCGCAGATGCACTTGCAACATTAAGTGATTCCGCCATTCCATATCCTGGTATGGTAATTATATCATCGCAAATTTCCAGCAGCTCTCCTGAAGGTCCTAAAGACTCATTAGAAAAAATAATAACAGTTTTCTTAGGAAAAATAAAACTGTTTATATCTTCTCCCTTTATATCTGTCATTAAAATCTTATAACTATTTTCTTTAAGCCTTAAAAGAAAAGAGATTTCTATTTCTCTATATATTTTCAAATGGAATATTGATCCCATACTTGCTCTAATTGTCTTCGGATTATAAACTTCAGCACTTCCTTTTGTCAAAATTATTTCATTAACTCCAAACCAATCGCAATTCCTTAATATTGTACCGACATTACCGGGATCAGAAATATTATCCATACAGACAATTAAATTTGAATTTATTCTATCCGGATTAATCTCATTTCTTGGAATTTGAAAAACTGCAGCTATGCCCTGAGAATTGACCGTATCACTAATCTTCGTAAATTCCTGAACTTTAAGTATTTCTAAAATATTCTTATTAATGCCAGGATTATCAAGATAATTTAATTTATTGTCATAAAATTCTTTAGTTAAAAAAACCTTTTCACATATAAATTTACTTTTTAATCCTTCTTCAACTGTCTTTTCACCCTCGGCTATAAACTTATTTTCCTTTTCACGGAATTTTTTTTTAAGAAGGCTTGAGTAATATTTCAATTCATTTTTTGAAATCATAACAGTCTAAACCTGCTAAATAAGATTGGTATAATCCTGCGAACTTCCTTTGTTTTCACTTTCAGATAATTTTTTAAGATAATCCCATGTATAAATACCTGTATTATGTCCGTCCCCCCAGCCAATCTGAATTGCATATCCGCCGACTGTTTCAATATTCTTTATTTTATACATTCCTGGTGATTCTTCTGCTTTCTTTTCAGGCCTGTAAGTCTTAAATAATATTGTCTCTCCCTTACAATTTGCACATGGACATTCATCCCTTAAATATCTTAGACTTATTAAAGATTCGGAATCATCATCCCATCTTATAGAAAGCTTTGTTTTATCACTTATTTTAATTTGTTTAGGGCTCATACTCCATTCGCTTTTTTAGATATTGTTCAATTTTTTAGTTAAAAATTATATTTATATTAGTTATTAAATTAATGATAACTAATAAAGAAATAATTGATAAATCTACAATAAAAATATATGAATTCACTGCCTGATTCAAAAGAAAGATTTTCTAACCGGGTACAAAACTATATTAAATACCGTCCTGGATATCCAAAAGAAATAATTGATTTTTTAACTGATAAAATTAATTTTCGTTCAGGCTGGAAGATAGCCGATATTGGCTCCGGTACCGGAATATTATCAAAGCTTTTCCTTGAAAATGGAAATAAAGTTTTAGGAGTTGAACCCAATGAAGAAATGAGAAAAGCAGGAGAGCACCAATTAAAGAATTATCCTAATTTTATAAGCATAAACGGTAGCTCGGAAAATACGGGAATCGATGCCGATAAAGTCGATTTAATTACAGCAGGGCAGGCTTTCCATTGGTTTAATGTTGAAAAATCAAAAAAAGAATTTAAAAGAATATTAAATGAAAACGGATACGTTATTTTAATCTGGAATAATAGGAAAACCGGTTCATCCGAATTCCTCCGTGTTTATGAGGAACTGTTAGTAAACCATTCGGTCGATTATAAGTTAGTCGATCATAAAAATGTAAATGAAAGAATATTAGACGAATTTTTTAACAAATATGAACTGAAAATTTTTCCTAATTCTCAATACTTTGATTTTGAGGGACTGAAAGGAAGATTACTGTCATCATCATATGCTCCTATGCCCGGTCATCCTAAATACACTCCCATGATAAACCAATTAGAAGATATTTTCAATAAGAATAAAGTGAACGGAAAGGTAAATTTTGAATATAAAACAGAACTATATTATGGAACTATCTAAAATTTACAGGATAAATAATGCTAGATAAAACAGCATGGTTCATCCTTTTTATCGCGGGAATATTTGAAACGGCATGGGCAATCAGCATGAAATATTCCCAGGGCTTTTCCAGATTATTACCTAGTATTTTAACTATAATCTTTGCTTTAATCAGCATGGGATTATTAGCTTACTCATTAAAAACTTTACCTGTGGGTTCCGCTTATGCCGTCTGGACCGGAATTGGAGCTGTGGGAACTGCTTTATTGGGAATCCTTTTATTTAGTGAATCAAAAGATTTTATAAGAATATTTTTTATCTTCTTAATAATTGCCGGTCTTGTCGGTTTGAGATTATATTCAAAATGATATATTCAAAAGATGACATCTTTTAAAAGAAAAATTATCTTCAATTTTGTATTAAAATTTAAGTTCAAGTAAAACTTAAATTTTATAAAGTAAAGATGTCATCTTTCAAATGACTTATTCTTACATAATTTGTATGGTTAAAAATGGCAGAATTGATTAGTGCAGGTTTAATGATGTATACCTTTAAAGACGGAGAAATAAAGATATTTTTAGTCCATCCTGGCGGACCCTTTTTCTTAAAAAAAGATGACGGATACTGGGGAATTCCCAAAGGATTAATAGAAAAAAATGAAGACCTTTTGGATGCAGCTAAACGGGAATTCAAAGAGGAAACCGGATTAAGCCCCCTAGGTGAGTTTATACCTTTGGATTTTATAATTCAAAAGGGGGGTAAGAAGGTGCATGCCTGGGCTTTTGAAGCAAATGATGATTCACCTTTTGAGCTTGAATGTAATACCTTTGAAATGGAATGGCCTCCCCGTTCAGGTAAAAGACAAAACTTTCCGGAAGTAGATAGAGGAGAATTCTTTAACCTCGAAAATGCAGAGAAAAAGATCAATTCAGCCCAAATCGAATTTATTAACAGACTTAAAAAATATTTATTTAACAATCATAATATGTCCGGGTAAAAAAATGAGACATTTTTTAATATTTCTTTGCTGCACCCTGTTATTACTATCTATACAACTTATTCCTTCTAACAAAGCTATTTCAAAACAGAATCATAATTATGTAATAGTGCTTCACGGGGGTGCGGGAACAATAAGTAAATCTTTGCCGGATTCAATTAAGCAGGATTATATTGAGTCGTTAAAAAGAGCTTTGCAGATAGGTAAAGATATTCTTGAAAAAGGCGGAAGCAGCCTTGATGCCGTTGAATCTGTTGTTAAATATTTCGAGAATAATGAGAAATTTAATGCAGGTAAAGGTGCCGTCTATACTTCGGAAGGTACGCATGAGCTGGACGCTTCAATAATGAACGGTAAAGATCTTTCTTCAGGAGCAGTTACGGTTGTTAAGCATGTTAAAAATCCAATTATGCTTGCAAGAGCTGTTATGGAAAAAACTCCCCATATTTTATTTGCAGGTGAAGGTGCAGATAAATTAGCCCAAAAATTTAACTTAGAAACAGTACCTAATAGTTATTTTGATACTAAAATTAGATACGAACAATGGCAGAAATATAAAAAAGAAGCTGAAGGTGCACATGGAACTGTAGGCTGCGTTGCATTAGACGAATTCGGAAATTTAGCTGCTGCCACTTCAACTGGAGGCATGACAAATAAAATGCCTGGAAGAGTAGGGGATTCTCCTTTAATAAATGCAGGGACTTATGCAAATAATAAAACCTGCGCTGTCTCATGTACCGGTACCGGTGAATTATTTATAAAAAATACCATAGCATTTAATGTTTCTGCTTTAATGGAATATAAAAACTATTCTCTTAAGGAAGCTGCAGATGAAATGATACATAAACGCCTTAAACCCGGTGACGGCGGCTTAATAGCAGTCGATAAAGATGGAAATTATACAACCCCTTTCAATACAGAAGGAATGTTTAGAGCTGCTGCAAGCTCCGAAGGATTATTTGAAGTGAAAATTTGGGAATAAAAATGCCACCAATAAATAAGATTGAAATGGTTACAAATATTCATCTTTTTTTATTAACCCCGGGATTAATCCGGGGGTTAATGTAAACCAAAAGCTTGATATTTAACTGTTTTAATATATCACTGAAGGTAGACAGTTATCAATTTAAGTGGTCAACTTGAGTTATTAAATTAACAACATGGCTGAATGACTATACTTATTTCAACAATAAAAGCTTTTTTACTTCATTAAAACTTCCTGTTTTTAATTGATAGAAGTATACACCGCTGGACAGGTTCCCTGCATTCCATGTTATTTTATAAGCGCCTGCCTGTTTTTCTTCATTAACTAATGTTATTATTTCTCTGCCTAATAGATCGAAAATCTTAAGACTTACAAATCCGCGATTGGAAATCTGAAATTCGAAATTAGTAGTTGGATTAAATGGATTGGGGTAATTTTGAGATAATGATAATTCTGCTGGAAGAGTATTCCCTTTATCTTCTACCCCTACAACCGTGGTATCTCCGTACACTATTCCATTTATAAGGCAGCCTTTAAGATGACTTATACTTGAGCCAAAATCGAAGCTGGAACTTATGCTGTCAATTCCAAATCCTTTTATTAATGAGTATGTCTCCCATCCTAGATCTTGAACCAGGAATTTCTTTTTGGGATAAACATTATTAAAAAGATATTCGGAGCCTTCCTCAATGAAGATTTTGGGAATCATGCTATTATAATTGTTAAATCGATTGGTAAATGATGTGTCTCCCCGTTCAGCAGTCAGGTCTTCAATTACAAATTCATTATTACTAAATGATGAATCGGCTGTGTATCTTCTAACGGTTCCATCTACATAATTATATCGTTCAAAAGTATCCCCTGAGCTTGAATGGATTCTAAAATATTTAAATCCATTAGATAAAACAGTGTCTTTAGTAACTTCAACAACATCATTATAATAATTACAAGGAACCGGCGGGTTATCAAAATAGCATACCGTCCCATTATAAATCCATTTATTCCCAATTGATAAAGGATACCATTCGAATAATCCGGGATTTATTGGAAGATGTTTTAGTGTCCTGATAGTATCTGAAGTTACCTCATATAAATCATATTTTGTGGCAGCATATAATAAATTGGAATCCGGCTTTTTATAAATACCTATTATTTTTCTATCTAATTTCTTATATAAACTGAAACTCTCGCCAAAGTTATTAGAAACATAAATATATTTCCCGTTTGCAAGGTAAATTGTACCAGATTGTGAATAATCTACACTGATAGATAATTTGTCTGTGTTGCTAAACCTTCTTGTCCAGCTAAAAGCATTTCCCTGATTATTCGAAACCGTAAGAATGTATGAGTTTTGATTATTAAATACTCGATAAACGTAATTTGTATCCTTATCAAATGAAATTTTATTGTCAGTTACATAGTTTGATTTTGAAGTGTCTACTACCGAAAAAGTTTTACCTCCATCAATAGATTTACTTAGTTCACCCGAATCTATACTCCCAAAAATTATCTGATCATTATTAGGTGAAATTGCTAAAAGATTGATTGGTCTATTTGAGACTGTATCCCATGTCCAGCCTCCATCAACACTTTGAAATAAAATCCCGCTAATTGAGGAATAAATTAAGCTGTCATTTTGATTTGATATTTTCAGATTACCGTCATGTCCGCCAAATACATAAAGTAAATATTGAGAAGAATCATATCTAAAAATATAACCTGATGGGTCTACTGTTACAAAAGTTGCGTTATATATATACTTTGCAGGATTCTTTTCCCAGAATTCATAATCTGTTATAGTCTTATAATTATTAAATAAAGTTCCTCCGTCAAATAATAAAAGTGAATCCGAATTTGAATTAATATCCAATGATAGATGCCGTTTTCCTCATAGTCATCCAATGGTGCATTTCTTTTCTCATAGTCATATAATCTGTAAAAAAGCTGCGTATTTCCCTGGTCGTTTTCCATTCCTTTTAACTCTGAGAAGGTATAATATTTTTGCTGCGCAGAGATAATAGAGGTCAGAATTGCTAAACAAATTAAAATTTGTTTCATATTGTATCTTCCTTACTTCATTAAAATTAATTTCCTTGATTGAGAAAAATTCTCTGCTTTCAATTGATATATATAAACTCCGCTTGCAAAATCTTCTGCATTCCATCTAACTTCGTATCTTCCCGCTTTTTGAAAAGAGTTTACAAGCTCTGCCACTTTCTGACCAAGAATATTATAAATAATTAACTCTACTTTTGATCCTTCTGGCAGTTCGTATTTTATCGTTGTCATAGGATTAAATGGATTAGGATAATTTTGGAAAAGAATAAATTTTTTAAGGAGATTAGTATTCTCTCCAATGCTGGTAATAGTGGAATATTTATATTCCCAAACTCCCGTCCCCTGTGTACCTATATAAACAAAACTTTTATTATCAATCGATTTCCTCATAGCTATAATTGATGTAACTTCACTAATCGTTTTATCAGTAGCAGCGTCTGGTTCATTCCAATCTTTACCTCCGTTTGTACTATGAAGAAAAACCCCATGGCTTGGGCTCTGATGGCTATCATCAAAAAATAATCCCCCTGCAAAAACATTTTCCGGATTAAGCGGATCAACAGCTACTGTATTTATTAAAATTCCCCTTGAAGTGAATACCGTTTCCCAGCTATTCCCGCCATCCGGGCTAAGATATATATTATTGTTACAGCTTACATATACCGAATCGGGATTTCTTTTATTTATTGCTATAGATGTTGCCGATGCTTCAAAATTAGCTAATGTAAATAATTTCCATGTAATTCCCTGGTCAGTTGAGCGTAGAGCAACCGGAACTATTTCAGGAGACTCAATATATCCTGCTGCCCAGGCAAGTTCTCCAAACCAATGCTGTGAAACATCAATAGAAATTATTTCCGGCTGTGAATTTTCATCTTCTATTTCTGATTGAGACCAAAGACCTGATGCTCTTCTGTAAATACCGGAATTTGTTCCTGCAATAACAGGCTGCGGAGGAGTATGACCTGTATAATAAAAACTATTTAATGAATTAATCCTTTTTACACTATTATTAATGCCGCTGTCTGATTTAATCCAGTTAGTATCTATTGGTAAATGTACCTCTCTGCTGAGTATTAATGTTGAATCATTTTGACTGCTGTCCAATGCTACAGCAGCAAATAATCGGGAACCGTCAATTGGGCCGGCACCCCAATGCTGAACTGATAAAGCGCTAATTGATCTGCCTCTAAATCCTACTGGAATCCAATCAAGAGATTCCTCATTCTCTGCAGCGATTGATTTACTAAATATCCCATTCTCCTGAGTACCGGCAAAAATATATTGGAAATTGGAATTATATAGACTACTACTGTAATCCGGCTCTTCTCCGGATAATACTGTAATTATCTTATCCTGAAGACCATAGGGTACAAGCTGTCCGTATTCTTCATTAGATACCCCGCCTCCGTTCTGCGTATAAAGAATTGTGCCTGAATCGCCCACGGCAAATCCTCTTTGATTATCAAAAAAGTAAATTGAATTCAGCATTTGTGCAGCGGGTGTTTTATACGAAATCCAATCATTACCTTCATTAGCCGATTTTAATATTTTTCCATTAGAGCCGCATGTATAAATTATATTTGATGAAGGTATTGACAATCCTCGCAATTCTCCTATTTCGAGTGGAGGGCCGACAAAATACCAATGAGAATCAGGAGGTCTTAAACGAATTATTGCTGATTGAGAAAATCAAATCTCCTTCTACCCCAACAATGAATTCTGTTCCATCTTCTGAAAATGCCCCTTTAAAAGCCCCGGAACCCAGACCGCTAAAATATCCCAGGTTTCCCCAATCTTTCCATGAACCGGTATCATTCAATTCCTTTACAAACAATGAATTTGGAGTTAATGCAAAAATCAGATTTTCAAATTGACCGAAGATTTCAGGGTTTGCCTTGAAAGGATAAATTGAACGGACTGGTAATTCAGTTATCTTTTCAGAACTCCAAGTTTTACCACTATCAATGGAATGATATACAAAACCGGAATCATCACCAACATAAATATTCTCGGGATTTATTTGCAAAATTGAAATATTTTTATTTGATGAGGGAACAATGCAGTAATTCCATGTTATTCCTCCGTCTACTGTTTTCCAGACAGTATTATCACCTGCAATAGTACCATTCAACGAATCGGAAAATGATATTGCATTCCAATGATAAACTGCACTTAGCATTATTGTTTCATTTACCCATGTTGAACCGGCATCAGTGGTTCTAAAAATTCCGTTTCTATCCCCGATTACAATCGCTTTCTTTGCATCCAGCATTATTACATCTGTGAGATTTTCCTTAGTATTTATGTCTCTGATAATCCATTGAGCTTTGCCTGAATGAAAAAATGAATAGGCAAGAATAAAAATCATGAAAAATAAATATCTCCGTTTCATGAGCCCTCCCATATTTCTTTGACCGATACCATCTCTTGAGGGATAGCACCGGTTTTTATTACTTAAGTAGAAGAACCTTTACCGAACTCATTTGCTCATTAACATGAAGATTCGCAATGTAAACTCCGCTTGAAACAGGTATGCCGCTGTCGTTTTTTCCATCCCACTTATAAAGATAATTACCGGCAGATAGATTTTTATTTAGCATTGTTTTTACAATTCTTCCCTGAACATCATATATTGAAAGCTGAACAAAATCACCGGATAAACTTTGAGGAATGTTTACAATAAACGTTGTTGTCGGATTAAAGGGATTTGGGTAGGCTTTTACAAGCAAATAAGTGTCAGGTGTATTTTGCTGATGATCTTCATTATTTATTCCGGTAAGTAAGCTTGCTCCGGTCCCTCTGCTTTCGCCAATAATATCAGCAAGATAGTTATTAACCCACGAAAGGACGAAGTGCTGATGTTAAAGCAGAATCCTCCCATTCCTGGTCTGTCAGCCGTAAGAAATTTGTTGAAGTATATTCATAATAACTTAGCACAGGTCCTATAAACGCAGTTACCTTATTACCGGGAAGAGGTGCTGTAAATACTCCTAGATTTACCGGTCCGGTACCAACATGCTTTACCCATCCGAGTAAAGTATTTAAACAGTCAGTCGGTACTGTATGAACATCTGCAACTACCATATCATTTGTTAAAAATCCTTTTGAAGAATAAAAATCATCATCATAAAAAAGTTTTGCATACCAGCCTTCATAAGGAACTGAGCCGCTCATTCCGATAGTATTATATATCATCCTTTTTAAAAAATCACCTTCCTGTTTGCTAAAAGCAACACCATTTAATTCTTTTTGCGCAATAGTTCCGAGAGTATCAGCTATCGTTCCTAAATTGTCAAAATAATAGCTTACTGAACTCATCATACCGGTATTAAGATTAAACTTTGAAATTTCACTCTTTGCCGTTTTCGCGAGAGTCTTTAAATTTTCAAAGAATTCCGGGAAAGGTTCTACATAGCTGTATGGAAAAGAGCATACTGTAGTTCCGGTATATGATTGCTTAGCATAAAGAAGGTTGTCATGTCTTAGCTCCGCCCACGATGAAAGCTGCGTATTTAATTTTTCCTGCCAGAAACCTGCGGTTTTCATAAAAGAAGGTAAGGTATTTCTTTCTGCAGGCGGATTTAAAGAACGAATGGAATTAAGCCACATGTTATAATAACTTTTATCCCAGAAGTCAGCTCCATATGAATCTACTAAGTATCTTAAAGCAGCAAGGTTCCCTCCGTATTTATATTGTGAAATTTCATCTTTGAGTAATTGTGCTGCTGCATCATTACCCAGAGCAAATAAAACATCCAGAGAATTAGGAAGAAGTCTGCATGATTTAGTTCTATCAAAAACTACATTTGAAAAAATATAAGAATCAATTATAAATCTTTGCCCGAATAAAAGGAATGCCGAAGCCGGAATTATGCTGTCAGGTCTTAAAGGATCATGAAATAATACCTGAGATAAAATTGACTGATAGGCATATGGCTGATTTTTTAATGAATCCTGAAATGTAATCAGCTTTAAACTATCGAGAAGATCCGAAGCACTATTTAAATTAACTGCATTTTTTAGATCTGAAAGATTTTGTATTGTCACATTATCCTGATCACCAACAAAAAACTTTAGTATACTCTCAATTAAATTATATGTGGAACTTACATTGGATTTGTTAAATGTTTCATGGATTAACATTGCATCAATTGATTGTCTTTGCAGCGATTTGAATATCTTAACAGAATCGTCAACAGTCTGTGCTCTCGGCATTAATAAATAAATTTCGGTTCTCCCAAGCCACATCATTGCCTTGAAATAATCCGCAAGCTGCGGATGGAACTCATCAATATAATGACCTCTGGGTTTAAACTGGCTCCAATCATAAGTAACCGGAATAGAGGAAAATAATGTATCCGAACCTATTCCGTCTGCTTCATTAATTTTAGATAACACATTGTTAATCTTTTGTGTATTCTCTGAATAATATGGATTCATTTGCTGTCCGCTTATCAAATCTATTCCGACAGTAAGATAAAAATCTATATCCCTCAGCATTTGAATCATCGAAGGATTGTTTGAATAAACAGTAGCTAACTCCGGAACAGCAGAATGCATCCGGATAAGCATACCTTTTACAGAATCAATTAGTACACTTAGCTCTACATCTTTTAAAATTCTATCATAAGAAATATGAAGCGCATAAAGAATAGCATCGGTAGATACAAAAACCGGTAAATCCTGCTGGAAGATATCTAAGAAAGCACCGCCGAATGAATTCGTTTTTAGTCTCTCACTTATAACAAAACCATTTTGTTGAAGTAAAGCTTTTTCATGCTCGGTCAGATGATATTTTGCATCAATACTGTCAAAATAAACTGCTGAATTATAATCCTGGTGTATGCCTGATTCAAACTTTCCTGCATCATGCATCTGCTGTAGTCCCTCAGCAGAAATATTTTGATGTGCCTGAAGGAATTGCTTATAAGCATCTAAATTAAAATTAGAGTTTTGCGCATTAACATTGGTTAAGAATAAAAATCCAAATAGGAAAATACTTAAAAATGTAAAAAGTGATTTCATAATAAATCCCCATTGTTTTTATATATTATTATAATATAATTAATTTCTTTAAGAAATAATTTCATCGGACTTATGAAGTCTTTTACAGAAGTTTCAGTCCCCATTTTAGTGTTTGATCGGGCATAAATAGTGTGAATGAAGATTATCGCTATCAGTAGAATTCTAATAAGTAATATTTTTTCCACTCTAACCCCTTATTATTATTAGAAAAATAACAATCAAATATAATTAATATTTGATGCATTTTTTATACCATTTTTACCCTTTATCTTTTTATAAAAAGTGAGATTCTGACAGACAATAATTATCAGATATTTGATATAATATCAGAATTCTGATAAGTGTTTAAGGACTATTGGTATAAATGTGTTAATCTTGTATCGAAATGGGAATTCTTTATTTTTTTAATGATTTAATAATTTGCAAATTCCAAAAGAATTTTTCATGTTAATTAAGCAAAAATAATTTTAAAAGGTAATCATATGCGGCGGCCTGAAAAGAATGAATATGCTTCCTATTATGAAGGGTATATAAAAGATGTTCAGGGGAATGACCCTCTCAGAAACCTCGAAGACCAATTCCAGGAAATTCAAAGCCTTCTCCAGTCTCTTTCTGATCATAAAGCTAACTATGCATATTCGGATGGTAAATGGACTATAAAAGAAGTATTAGGCCATATAATCGATACCGAACGGATAATGGGTTATAGAGCGCTGTGTATTTCCAGAAAAGAAAAACAATCTCTTCCGGGATTTGAACAGGATGATTATGTTAAAGAATCAAATTTTAAAGATAGGACAATTACAAATCTTCTTGAAGATTACAGGACAGTCCGAAAATCGACAATCAGCTTATTTAAAAATTTTAGTGAAGATATGTATTATCAAAAAGGCGTTGCCAATGATAAAAAGGTTACAGTACTTGCACTCCTTTATATTATTGCCGGTCATGAAATGCATCATATGAAAATTTTAAAGGAAAGATACCTCTAAAAACTACAGATTCCCGGCATTGCTGCCCCTTTTAGAGAAAAGCACATTTGAAATTTAAATCACCTTATTGATTTCTTCAAGCATTCGTTCGGTAGCACCCAAATTTTCATGAACAAATTTATAAGAGATTTCCCCTTTTTCTTTTCTTAACTCATCATTACTAAACAAAGTTCTAAGCTGACGGTAAGCTTCTTTTTTATTTTTAATCATAATTCCCCCTCCTCTATTCATTAGTTCCAGTGCTTCGGCAGATTTCTCTATTTTAGGACCAAATAAAACCGGGATACCGTAGACAGCCGCTTCAAGTATATTATGAATATTTTGTTTGAAGCCGCCGCCTATAAATGCAGCTTGAGCATAAGTGTATAATGTAAGGAGAATTCCAATTGAATCAACTATTATTACCCGTTCATTTTTGTAGTTATTTAAGAACGAAAATCTTATAGTATTAATCTCTTTTGCCAAATCATTTTCAATCTTTTCCATGTGAATTAGAGTTGGTTCGTGCGGTGCTATAATCAAAATTACGTCTTTATCATATTTAGCAAGTTTAATGAACGCGGGGAGTATAACTTCTTCATCCATTTCCCATGTACTCCCTGCGACAAAAACTTTTCTATTCTTAAGTATATCATCTTTAATTAAATTCCTGGAACGCGCAGATAAACTCCGCTGATAAACTCTATCAAATCTAGTATCTCCTATAGCTTTAATTTTATCGCCATTAATTCCAAAGTCTTTAAACTCCTCAGCATCCTTTTCCGAAACAGTCAGAATACGGGTTATATCTTTAAAAAGTATTCTGTGAAAATCCTTAATCAATGGAATTTTTCTTAATGAATTGCTTTTCATAGTAGCATCAACTAAATAAGAAGTAATTCCGGCTCTTTTCATTGCCCATATATGGTTCGGCCATATATCATACCGCATCATTATAGCAAGATCCGGACGCAATAATTTAATAAATCTTTCTGCATTGGAACTTGTATCAAAGGGTATATATGCCACTAAGATCTGCATAGGGATATCTTCTAGAATTTTCATAACCCGAAGGAGAGAAGAAGGTTATTAAAATATTAAGGTTCTGGTTTTTCTTAAGTTCCTCGATTATCGGTTTAGCCTGTTCAAATTCTCCCAGAGAAGAAGAATGGAACCATAATAATTTTTTTGATTTATTTATAGATAGAGCATCAAGAATCAGATTTTCAAAGATCCTTTTACGTCCGATAATACCTCTCCTCATTTTTTCATTAAATAATCCTGCGACACGGGAGCCAATATATAAAAGTGGGATAACGATCAAATTGTAAAAGATAAACCAAAAACTTTTCATTATGGTTGAAGCAAAAAATTTAATTTATTAAATGCATTTTCAGGATTAATATCAAGCATACATCTGAAGTGTCCTCTGGGACAATAAGATTTACCAATATGCGTACATGGTCTGCAAGATAATGAATTATTTTCCAAAATTATATTTCTATTTTTATAAGGTGTGAAGCCAAACTCTTTGACCGTAGATCCAAAGAAAGTTAAAACGGGTACTTTCAGAGCACATGCTGCATGCATTAAACCTGAGTCATTACAGATAATTGCATCACATATTTTCATATCTGCGGCTGTTTGGAGAATATCATCATCATTGCTTAAATCAATTGAACCGGAAATTTTAGAAGATATCTCTTTACATGTTTTTTTATCATCCTTTCCGCCGAAAAGAACAATATTGTAATCTTCTTTTATTAAAAGCTCTCCCAAGCGGATGTAATATTCCTTGGGCCACATTTTAGTGAAATGTCTTGAACCGGGACAAAAACCAATGTATTTATATTTTTTTTCTTTTAATAATCCTGAAGTGGTTTTATCGGTAAATAAATCCAATCCATTATCATCAAGCTGAAATTCTTCCAAAACTAATGCATATCTAACCGGAATTGGAGGTGCATCTTTTAATCTATTAATTTTTAAGCGGACTAATAATAATTTATCTAAATTATTTTTATTGAACTTAATTTCTGATGTTTTAAGAAATGATCTAATCTTTTTTGATACTAAATTATTCTGGAGGTCTATTATAAGTTCATAATCTTGATTTTTAAGACTATCTATTAACTCAACAATCCTGGATTTATCTCCGGAATAAGTATGTAAATTATTCAAATAAGGATTTTGAATAAGGATATCCTTATACCTTTCCTTCACTAAGTAATCAACTTCTATTTGAGGGTATTTTTCTTTTATTGTTCTTATTAAAGGAGTCGATAAAAGAACATCACCTAAAGAACTCAATCGAATTATTAATAATTTTTTAAGCTTGCTTAGGTTCAATTATATTTTGCTAATTTTTAGTCTGTTAATTTACAGAATTGAAATCTTATTTTACATAGGTGAGAAATTAAATGTACGATATTCATTTGTATGAAGTGTATGAAGAAAAAATTTTTACAAATAATTCTTTTTAATATTCAAACTTTTTATATTTGTTATTATCATAATAACAGGTTTATAAAAAGAAAGTTTGAAGAATATATGGGCACATTACCTCCGCCAAAAACAAAAAACTTCCCTGATGATTCGTTAGAAAAAAAGGTATATAATCTCGTCGAGCAATTTCATGAATATATACCTATAATGAATGATAGAAACAGATTAGGGTTTTCTCTTTATAAATATTTGAAAGGGGAAGGGGACGATCCTGCTACTTTGATTCAAAGTACAAAAATAAAAATTGAAGGGATTTCCAAAGAAGAACTAACAGGAAAAATCAATTCCGAGATTGAAAAGTTAAAAAGTATCTAATAATATAGCAATTTATTTACTGCTATTCATATAAATTTCATTTGTAATTTCTTCTCTTGCCATAAACTCTTCCACCATTCTTACATCTTCATCACTACCAATAAAAAGCGGTGTCCTTTCATGAAGATCTTTGGGTTGTATCTCTAAAATCCTCCTTTTACCGTCAGTTGCTCTTCCGCCTGCAGCTTCAACAATAAAAGCCATTGGATTACATTCTATCATTAATCTCAGCTTCCCATGTTTATGTTTTGAATCAGAAGGATACATAAATATTCCGCCATATAACAAATTACGATGAATATCACCTGCCATCGACCCAATATATCTTAATGAATAGGGACGGCCGCTTTCTTCATCTTCCTCTTGCAGGTATTTAATATATTTTTTTAATCCTGGATGCCAATATTTATAGTTCCCCCCATTTATGCTGTAGATTCGTGACCTTCGGGGGATTTCGATATTCTCATGGGATAAAAGAAACTCACCAAATGAAGGATCAAGAGTAAAGCCGTGAACCCCATGTCCGGCTGTATATACAAGTATTGTACTTGAACCATAAAGAACATAACCGGCTGCAACCTGCTTTAATCCCATCTGTAAGCAATCTTCTAAATTTCCCGGTGTACCGCCAGGCGAAATCCTTCTAAAAATTGAAAAAATAGTTCCCACACTTACATTCGCATCAATATTTGAAGAACCATCAAGTGGATCAAAAAGAAGTACATACTTACCTATTTTTAATTCATTTGGAATCTGAATGATATCCTCTGTTTCTTCGGAAGCCATTACACAAAGCTGTCCGCTATGCTCTACAGCTCTTAACAAAGTATTATGAGCAAACATATCAAGTTTTTTTACTTCTTCCCCATAAATATTACTATGCCCTGTAAATCCCAGAATATCAACAAGTCCGGCTTTATTTACTTCGAGAGAAATAACTTTTGCAGCAAGTGAAAAATCTGAAAGAAGTTTAGAGAGCTCACCCGTTGCTCCCGGATGAAGCTTCTCCGTCTCAATAATATGTCTTGCCAAAGTCATAAATTTCTTCTCAGCCATCTATAACTCCTTTCATTAAACTAAAATTACATCATAATTAACAATTGAATAATTACAAAATGACTATCGAATGCCTGTCCCGCGACCTGTCCAACGAATGACTATAAATGACTATAAATGACCATTGAATGACCATTGAATGACCAAATTTCTATACCGCCTTAGTAATTTCCTGATCTTTATATTGCAGTTGATATAATCTGTAATATATCCCCCGTTTAGCGAGAAGTTCCTGATGATTACCGGTTTCTCTAATTTCTCCTTTGTGCATCACAATTATCTTATCTGCACTTTGAATTGTGGATAGCCTGTGTGCAATAACTATCGCCGTTCTCCCGATTAAGAGTTTCTCGATTGCCTTTTGAATTAATATCTCTGTTTCGGTATCTACACTTGAAGTAGCTTCGTCAAGAACTAAAATCTGGGGATCGTAAGCAAGCGCTCTTGCAAACGAAATCAATTGTTTTTGACCAACGCTTAAAGTTGCACCTCTTTCTTTAACAACTTCTTCATATTTGTTAGGAAGTGATTCTATAAATTTATCAGCCCCGACAATTTTTGCAGATTCAACAATTTTGCTTAAAGGTATTTGATCATTGTTCATACTGATGTTAGATCTAACGGTACCGGAAAACAAGAATACATCCTGCAAAACAATAGAGATATATTTTCTTAATTCTTTTTTATCTATTGTACTAATATCAATTCCGTCGACGAGAATATTCCCTTTATTTATATCATAAAACCGGGTTAAGATATTTATTATACTAGTCTTTCCGGCGCCTGTTGCTCCTACAATTGCAACTGTTTCTCCGGGATTAATTTTGAAAGAAATATTTTTTAGTACATAATCTTCACTATTGTAAGCAAAGTAGACATTGTTAAATTCAATTTCTCCCTTTACGCTATTCAATTCTACAGGCTGCTCCGGATTCTTAACAAATGTCTGGTTATCGAGCAATTTAAATATTCTTTCGGAAGAAGCCATAGCTGTCTGCATAATATTATATTTTTCGGAAAGATCCCGTATGGGTCTAAAAAACATTTCAGTAAATTGAATAAAGGCGAAGAGCACACCTATAGTTAAACTGCTGCGAATTATTTCCCCACCGCCATACCAGATTATTAAACCCAAAGCAATTGAACTCAATAACTCCACACTCGGGTAGAAAATAGCATAATAGAATATCGATTTTATATTTGATTCTCTGTAATCACTATTTATATCAGAAAATCTCTTTAATTCATCTTTTTCTTTATTAAAGATTTGAATTACATTCATGCCGGTTACATGTTCCTGCATATAAGAATTCAAACGTGCAAGATGTAAGCGCACATCTCTATACGATTCTCTTACTTTTTTTCTGAAAAGGAAGGTACCGTAAATTAATATGGGCAGAACAGAGAGTGTTACAAGTGATAATTTTACATCCATGAAAAACATAAAAACTAAAATCCATACAATAATGAAGACATCACTAAAAACCATTACAATCCCTGAAGAAAATAGTTCGCTTAAAGCCTCTACATCATTTGTAGTCCTTGTTACAATTCGTCCGATAGGGGTTTTATCGAAAAACTTCAGCGCTAATTTCTGTGTGTGCTGAAATATCTGGGTCCTTAAATCAAAGATAGTCTTCTGCCCTAGATACTGGGTATAATAAGTTAATAGGTATTGAATTATAGCCTGCAGCAGAAGTGAACCCATTAAAAGTAGACTGATAATCAGCAAGCCGTGAAAATCTTTATTAGCAATATAATTATCGATTGCAATTTTAGTTAAATAAGGACGTAAAGGACCAAGTGCAGCAACAACAACATTTAATAATATTGCAAAAATTACATATTTCTTATATGGTTTAATGTAACCCAGCAGCCGTTTCATTAAACGGGAATCGTAAGCTTTTCCTAATATTTCTTCTTCTGCTTTATAATCTTGTGCCATATTTCCTTATATTTTATTCGTGAGTCTCCATTCATCCATTCACTCATCCATCCATTCCAACATTCCATCACTCCACCATTCCTATTTTTTCATACAACTTTATGATAACTTTTACCTTCAAAAAAGGAAATAATATTTTCCACAGTAGTATCTAAAATTCTTTCAACTGCTTCTGCGGAATCAAAAGCCATATGCGGAGTTATAATTACATTTTCATTTCTTAATAAAATATTCCTCTTTAAAATTGCTTCAAGGTGTTCGACCGAAACATTTTTAGTTAGCATTTGATTTTCTTCTTTTAACAGCTCTTCACCTTCAAAAACATCAAGTCCGGCACCGGAAAATATTCCTTTATCCACAGCATAATATAATGCCTGTGCTTCTATAATCCCGTTTCTTGCAGTATTTATAAATAACGTGCCTTTTTTAATTGTGTTAATATTGTTCATATTAATCAGATGATGAGTATGTGCATTATAAGGGCAATGCAAAGTAATGATATCTGAATTCTGCAATAAATCATCCAAAGATACATATTTAAAATCTAACAATTCTTCAAGAATATGATTCGGTCGTGCATCACTTGCAATGACCTTCATACCAAACCCTTTTGCAATCTTTATTACATGTACACCTATGCTTCCGGCACCTATTACCCCAAGAGTTTTTCCTTTTAAATCAAAACCCTGCAGTCCCTGCAAAGTAAAATCATTTTTGATTGTCCTGATATAAGCCTTGTGCAGGTTTCGTGAAAGGGCGAGTATTAATGCAAATGTATGTTCAGCCACAGTATTCTCCCCATAATAAGGAACATTAGAAACGGAAATATTTCTCTTCTCTGCCGTCTTTATATCAATATGGTTAAATCCCGTGCTCCGCGTGGCAATCAATTTGAGTTTATTTGCTTTTGACAAAACTTCAGAATTTATATTTGAATAAATGAAAGGTGAAACTACATCAGCATTTTTTATTAACCTGGATGTCTCTTGATTTAATTCCTCTTTATAATAAAGTATTTCAAAATCCTTTTTGAATTTTTTCTTAAGATATTTCTTTTCTTTCGGAGTAACTTCAAAGAATGCTATTGTTTTCATTGCTCAAGAATATTGTTTATCTATTTTACTGCTGCTAGTGACAGCCTTTTGGTTAAACCGTTGAAACGGTTAAAAATATTCATCTTTTTTTATTAACCCCGGGATTAATGTAAACCAAAGTTGTTATTTAACTGTTTTAACAGTTTATTTAATTCAATTCCTCCAACTCCTTCTCAAGGAGCTGCTTATAATGAATATCGGCATAAATACCGCCTAAATTAACTAACTCTTCATGAGTCCCTTGTTCTGCAATTTTACCTTCTGAAAGTACAATTATTTTATCCGCATCTTTTACTGTTGAAACTCTGTGGCTTATAATTATACTGGTTCTGCTTGCCTTGCCGTCAGATAGATTTTCGGGATTTTTCATGAACTGTTTTAAGCTTTGAAGAATCTCTTCTTCAGTGTGAGTATCAACAGCAGAAAAAGAGTCGTCAAGAATTAGAACTTTGGGATCAATAGCTAAAGCTCTGGCTAGGCTTGCCCGCTGTTTCTGTCCTCCCGATAAAGTAATGCCGCGTTCCCCCATCATAGTTTCATACCCTTTTGGAAAAGATTCCACATCTTTATTAAAATGTGCAATCTTAGAAACTTCAACAACTCTTTCCTTATTTATTTCTCTTAATCCATATGAGATATTATTTGTTATAGTATCGGAAAAAAGAAACGACTCCTGCTGTACCAAACCTACATTAGTTCTTAGGATATTTAAAGGAATATTCTTAACATTTTTCCCGTCTATTAATATTTCACCGCTTGTAGGATCATAAAGACGGGGGATTAAATTTATGAAAGAGGTTTTTCCGGCGCCTGTATATCCCATTATAGCATATGTAGAGCCTTTAGGTATTTTAAGATTTATATCTTTTAATATATAAGGAAGATTTTCATTATATTGGAAGGATACATTTTTAAATTCGATATCTCCTTTTATACTGTCTATAGAATAATCGGTATTTTCATCTTCATAAATTTCAAAAGGTTCATGAAAGATTTTATTAAGACGCTTCATACTCGCTTCACCCTGCTGAATAATATTTATTACCCAGCCGAAAGCAATCATTGGCCAGATTAGAATTCCAAGGTAAATAATAAATGCGGCTATATCTCCCAGATTTGTTTGATTATTTATCACCTGAATACCGCCTAAATAAATAACTATTATTATTGAAAAACCTGTAATAAGAAATAATATAGGCTGAAAGAAAGCCTGAATCTTAATCATATCCATATTACGGGTTAGGTATTCTCTGCTTAATTTTTTAAAGCTTATTATTTCATTCTCTTCCCTTACATAAGATTTTATTACGCGTATGCCTGAAAAATTTTCCTGAGCCTTAGTCGTTAAATCGGCAAACTTTTCCTGGATGAGAGTGAATTTTGCATGAATAATTTTACCTACTCTATAAACTAAATATGATAGTAACGGCAGAGGAAGAAGAGAATATATCGTTAAACTGGTATTTAATGAAAACATAATAGAAATAACTATCGCAAGCCTTATTGATGTATCTACAGAATACATTACAGCAGGTCCAAGGAACATTCTCACGGCATTTATATCGTTAGTTGCATGAGCCATTATATTGCCGGTAGAGTTATTCTGGAAATACCTTAACGGGAGTCTCTGAATATGATTCCAAAAGTCATAACGAAGATCGAATTCAATTTCACGGGATACAACAATGATAGTCTGCCTGATTAGAAATCTAAAAATGCCGGCAATAAGTGAAGCCCCGACTATTAATAAGCCATAATTTAGAAGCATTCCCGTTGTAACATTATGCTGTAAATCGTTAATTGCATCTTTCATTAAGAGTGGAACATAAACAGTCCCTGCATTTGAAAAAATTATAAAAACAAAGCCCCAAAAGAGCTTCTTTTTATATCTTGCAAAATATTTTTTTAATGTGAAAAGGTTTTTCATAATTATTGTAAAGCAATATTTGTAAGATAATTTTCTATTTCTTGTTTTGAAGGGGCTTTAACTAAAAATTCGATTTCTTCATCATAATTAATATCATCATAATAAGAAAGCTGCTCTCTAAAAAGTTTTTCACTGAACCCTTCCTTAAATAATTGGGAAGTCCGGTTTGAAATATCCATTAAAGAAAAATGATCCTTAAAGATAAAATATAAATCTATATAATCTTTCCATTTTGCTCTTTCTCCTAAAGTGTAGGCTTTCATTGATGCCAAATCTAAGAGTGAAGGCATCCCAATTATATTTTCAAAATTTAATTTGGGTTCAATATTATATAAAAATTGATAAAAAGTTACTTTTACTTCACCTATAAAAAAAGTCCATTCTTGTGGTGTTTGCGAAAGCGTTTTGAATTTAAATCTTTCTTTAATTATCATATTCTCTAAACTTTTCCTATTGACTTTTGAGCTGGTAAAGAGATCAAAATCAATTGAACGGCGATGTCCAATTTGTAAAGCGATTGCAGTTCCACCAACTAAATAATAGATCCTTTTGAACTTTCTTATAAGCGGTAAAAGTTTAGCCTGTTCATTAGTTAATATTTCTTTATGAAACATGCTTATTAAAATAGAGAGTAAAAAAATGTTTAGTTTGTTTTCTATAGTTATTTCTTCTTTTAGAAATCTGTTTAAAGAAAATGTCAGAAACTTTTTTTATACCAAATAAATTTATTAATCTCTCTATTCCTTTCCAATCTCCGTTATTCAACATTGTTTCAACTAAAAATTCGTCATTAATATTTTGTTTTGAATCTTCTTTAATATACCAAAGAAGGTATGAATAGTCTTTTATTAGTTGTTCTCTTTTGTCCATTATTAAATTCCTTCAATAATTTCAAATCCGGTGTACTTCTGGAGACATTTAGGGACTATAATTTTTCCTTCCGGAGTCTGGTAATTTTCAAGTAAAGAAACCATTAACCGGCTTGTCGCCAGACCTGAACCATTTAATGTATGAACAAATTCAGGTTTTTTAGTTGTTTCATTTCTGAATCTGATATTTGCACGGCGTGCCTGGAAATTCTCAAAGTTGCTGCATGAAGATGCTTCCAGCCACTTATTTTCCGCAGGAGACCATGTTTCAATATCATAACATTTAGCCGCTGCAAAACTTAAATCTCCGGTACAAAGCATCAATATCCTATAGGGAATTTTTAATTCTTTTAATATATCTTCGGCATCATTTACTAACTTTTCCAGTTCATCATAAGAATTTTCAGGTCTAACGAATTTCACCATTTCAACTTTGTTAAACTGGTGAACTCTTAAAAATCCTTTTGATTCCTTTCCGTATGAACCTGCTTCCCGTCTAAAACAAGCAGAGTAGCCGACATATTTAACCGGCAAATCCGTTTCATTTAAAATATCACCTCTATATATATTAGTAATAGGAACCTCTGCCGTTGGAATAGGGAAGAGGTCATCCTTATTTATAAAATACATATCATCTTCCATTTTGGGAAGCTGTCCGGTACCTTTCATTGAATCACGGTTAACTAAGAAAGGAGGAAACACCTCACTATAACCATGATTCTGCAAATGGAAATCAAGCATAAAATTTAATAATGCTCTTTCAAGCGTTGCTCCTTTTCCCAGATATAGAGGAAATCCCGAACCGGAAATCTTTGCTCCTTTTTCAAAGTCTAAAATTTTTAATTTTTTCCCTAATTCAATGTGATCCAGAACTTTTTCATCCTGCTTAAACGAAAAACCTTCCGGGAGCCATTGCCTAATTTCGATATTTTCTTCAGATGATTTACCAATGGGCACTGACGAATGAGGCATATTAGGGATGAACATTACAATATCATTTAAATCATTTTCAACATTTTTTAGCTGTGAATCCAGATTAGTTATTTGATCCGAAACATTCTTCATTTCTGCCAGAATAGATGAAACATCCTTTCCGGCTTTTTTCATTTGAGGGATTTGAGAAGAAACCTGGTTCCTTTTATGTTTTAGCTCATCAGCTTGAAGTATTAGATTCCTTCTATCTTCATCCAGCTTTAAGATTTCATCTACTCTGTCTTTCTCATTTTTGTTTTTAATCCCTTGCTTAACTAATGCCGGGTTTTCACGAATAAATTTTAAATCAAGCATATATTTTTAACTTTCTCAATAATTTTTAATGGAACGCAGATTCTTATGATTAATTATGATTTATTATTTTGCCACGATATTATATATTTTATTCTTTACATAGATTTCTTTTATAATCTTCTTTCCATCCAGATGTTTCGTTACCTTTTCATCTTTCATAATTATATTCTTTACTTCATTCTGTTCACTATTTAAAGGCATTTCTACAGCAGTCCTTAACTTGCCATTAACCTGGATAGCGATATTTACATTTTCTTCAATCAGAGCATCTTTATCCGGTTCAAACCAGAGCGGATTTTCGAATATGGACATTTCTTTCCCTAAGATCTGCCAGCATTCTTCCGCGAGATGAGGAGCAACGGGTCCAAGAAGCAGTGCAAACCTTTCAAGAGAGTATGACTGAATTTCGTTTGAACATTTATCAAGATTTTTAAATTCATTTAATAATTCCATTAATGAAGCAATTGCGGTATTAAAACGAAAATTACTTATTTCTTCATCATATTTCTTTATTGTTTGGTTTACTTTTTTATAAACAATTTTTTCTTCTTCAGAAAGTTTATCGATATCATAATTTTCTCCGGCTTTAGTATTTATGAAAATGTCTTTATGACTCTTGAAAAGTTCATATGCTCTCAGCACAAACCTTTCCGTACCGGCAATACCCTTATCACTCCAATCACCGCCTAATTCATAGGGCCCCATAAACATTAAATATAGTCTAAAAACATCCGTGCCGAGATCATGAGTAAAAAAGTCAGGGTTCACTACATTACCCTTAGATTTAGACATCTTAGAACCTTGATTGGTTATTGTACCCTGATGCAGCAGGTTTGTAAAAGGCTCATCCGAGTCTGTATAACCGATATCTCTTAAAAATTTATGAATAAACCTTGCATAGAGAAGATGCATAACAGCATGTTCTGCTCCACCCACATATTGATTAACCGGAACCCATTTATCGGTTTTTTCAGTATCAAATATTTTCGAATCTAAAGAAGGATTTAAATACCGGAAGTAATACCATGATGAATCAACAAAAGTATCCATAGTATCGGCGTCTCTTTTAGCATCCTCATTACATTTAGGGCATTTAACATTAATAAAATCTTTATTAGCCGCTAAAGGAGATTCACCGGAAGGATTAAACTCAACTTCGTAGGGGAGCTTAACCGGGAGATCCTTTTCATCTATAGGAACCTCACCGCATTTTGGACAATAAATAATTGGTATAGGAGTACCCCAGTAACGCTGTCTTGAAATCAGCCAATCCCTTAACCTGAAATTTATTTTTCTTGTACCGATTCCTTTTTCTTCAAGCCAATCAATAATTTTTTTCTTTGCGTCATCAACATAAAGACCATCAAGAAAATCGCTATTAATTGCAGGTCCATCACCAGTGTATGCTTTCCCTTCAAAATTATCAGGAGTTTTTACGGTTCTAATAATAGGCAGGTCAAACTTCTCAGCAAATTGCCAATCTCTTTCATCCTGACCAGGAACTGCCATGATTGCGCCTGTTCCATATGTCATCAAAACATAATCGGCTATCCATATCGGAATTTTCTTATTGTTAACCGGATTAATTGCATAAGCACCGGTAAATACCCCTGTCTTTTCTTTTACCGTTGAGGTACGGTCAATTTCAGATAAAGATTTTATCGAATCTTTATATTGTTCAACTTCTGCTCTAAACTCATCTGTTGTAATTAAATCTACCAATTCATGTTCGGGAGCGATAACCATATAAGTTGCACCGAATAATGTATCCGGGCGTGTAGTAAAAACATTAATTACTTCACTTCTGTCGCCTGTCCCTCTTTCGAGGCCTGTCCCTCGTTGCGGGAGCTAATTTAAATTTAACTTCCGCACCTTCACTCTTTCCGATCCAGTTTCTCTGCATCAGCTTTGTTTTCTCGGGCCAGTTAATTTCATTTAAATCTTCTAAAAGTTCTTCTGCATAATCAGTTATCTTAAAAAACCATTGAGTAAGGTTTTTCTGAATAACAACAGTACCGCATCTTTCACACGTTCCATCGGATAAAACCTGCTCATTTGCAAGAACAGTCTGATCATTAGGGCACCAATTAACCGGTGCTTTCTTCCGGTAGGCAAGCCCCTTTTTATAAAGCTGTAAAAAAAGCCATTGATTCCATTTATAGTATGCAGGATCGCAAGTTAATAATTCGGCGTTCCAGTCATACATACAGCCCATTTTCTTCAATTGGATGCGGATATCTTCAATATTTTTTAATGTACTGTCCTGAGGATGGATCCCGGTCTTAATAGCATAATTTTCAGCAGGAAGACCGAAAGCATCATAGCCAATTGGTTCAAAAACGTTAAAACCTTTTAATCTTTTATATCTGGCCCATGAATCTGTAGGTCCATAGTTATACCAATGACCAATATGAAGCTTGGCGCCGGAAGGATAGATAAACATTACCAGGCAATAGAGCTTATTATCTGTTTTAGATAAATCAGTCTCATAAATTCTCTTTTCTTCCCAGAATTTTTGCCACTTATTTTCTATTTCAGCAAACGGATATCTCATAAAACTTATTGATTTTTTTAAAAAATAACTACAAATTTACCCAAAAAGGAAGGTAATTCAAATGGAATATTTTATTCGTAAACCAAAGGTTAACGCCGGACTTCCAGAGCCTGTGTGAATATCATTAACCAATGTATTATCCATTGAGGGAAAATAGCCCCCAATGCTTTTTAATTTTTCACAGCAGCCTCTTCATCCAATCAAAGTCAATATTCCTCTCGTGGGGGTGTCCAAAAATAATTTTCAATTTAAAATAGTGAAAATCCGTTAAATATCTGCGTCATCTGTGTGCATTTTCAGAAAATAATTACTTTCTGGTAGACCCGTTATTCAAAACACTAAAGGTTCCCTTTTAAATAAAAAATCAAAATTCAATTTTTTAGTCAACTCCAAAATAGAATTCCTTACTAACCAAAATTCTTTAGTGCTGCTACGTCAAAGAATGTTGTTAAATTTAGCAATCTTTTATGCAGCTAAAGATATCCCTATTTTTTGACTTCGGCCCTTTCTCTTTATTTTCAATAATTAAAATTGATTTTTACTATCTTTAATGTTTAATTAACCAATAATTTTAACTTTATGCAGTATTTCGAATCAGATTATTTCACTTATAAAAATAATCAATTGTTTTGTGAAGAGCTCCCTATAAAAAAAATAGCTGAAGAGTGCGGTACTCCGGTCTATATCTATAGTAAAAAATATTTTATAGACAGGTACAATGAATTTACCGGAGCATTTAAAGAGATTCCTCATACAATATTCTATGCATCCAAATCTAATTTTAATATAAGTGTTATAAAGATATTTAGTGATTTAGGAAGCGGAGTAGATGTTAATTCGGAAGGGGAACTTCTCAGGGCTTTAAAAGCAGGCGCAAAACCGGAAAAGATTATTCTGTCGGGTGTCGGTAAAACTGCACATGAAATTGAACTGGCATTAAAAAACAATATATTAATGATAAAAGCTGAATCCGACCAGGAAATATATTTGATTAATGAGATAGCTTCCAGGTTAAATATTAAGGCGAAGATAGCTATCAGAGTTAACCCGGATGTAGATGCTCAAACTCACCCGTATATTTCAACAGCATTAGCAGAAAACAAATTCGGGATTAATTCTGCAAGAGCCTACGAATTATTTAAGGAAGAGAAAAACTTAAAAAATATTAAGTTTACCGGTATTGACATGCACCTTGGTTCCCAGATAACCAAAATGGAGCCATTTGTTGAAGCAATCGAAAAGTTATCCGAATTATTTTTTAAAGTAAAATCAGAAGGTATTGAATTAGAACATTTTGATGTAGGAGGGGGTATAGGTATCAAATATCTAAATGAGAGGACATTTTCAGTAACAGAAATAGCAGATAAAGTAGTCCCCATATTGAAAAAGTTAAATTGTGATATTTTTTTTGAACCTGGAAGGTTTTTAGTTGCAAATGGAGGTATCCTGGCAGCAGAGGTTATATATACAAAAAGTAATAATCTCAAAAAATTTATTATTGTTGATGCTGCTATGAATGATTTATTACGCCCGAGCATATATAAAGCTTACCACCATATCCAGCCTGTGGAGTTGTTTGGCAATAGAGAGGATATAACAGCCGATATCGTCGGACCTATCTGTGAATCGGGAGATTATTTTGCCAAAGAGAGAGAGATTACGCAAAGTAATAGAAACGAATACCTGGCTATAATGTCTGCAGGAGCGTATGGAATGGTTATGTCATCAAATTATAATGGAAGGAGAAGACCCCCGGAGATTTTAGTTGACGGCAATAATCTTAAGATTATTAGAAGCAGGGAGACTTTCGAACATCTAATATATGATGAAGATTCTATACTTTAGCAGCAATTTAACAATTTAGCAATTAACCAATTTAACTATAAATTCCGTATTGCCCGTTTAGCATTAAGATTATTTTATGCACAGAAGAAATTTTTTAAAAGGATTATCATTAGCATCTATTTCTGCGGGTGTATTCCCAATCAAAAGTATTTTTTCTAACACAATCGAAACGTTAAACATAATAAAACCTAAAAGAATAAATATCGGAGACACCATAGGTTTAATTGCTCCGGGCAGCTTTATAACACAAGATGAACTTAAAGAATCAATAAATAATATTGAATCGCTAGGATTTAAAACCGCTTATACAGAAAACATACTGGCAAGAGATGGATATTTAGCAGGGACAGATGAACAGAGAACTTCTGATCTGCATGAAATGTTCACGCGCAAAGACATTGACGGGATAGTTGCCGCAAGAGGAGGTTACGGTTGTACAAGAATTCTTCCCTTAATTGATTATGAGCTGATTAAAAAAAATCCGAAAGTTTTAATAGGTTATAGTGACATCACAGCTTTGCTTTATGCAATTTATACTAAGACTGGACTGGTTTGTTTCCATGGACCGGTCGGTATTTCTACATTCAATGATTACAGCATCAGTAATATGAAAAATGTTTTGATTTATCCATATCAAACTTATACTATGTATAATCCGGAGGATGAAAGAAACAATGATACGGAGATATATACTATCAGAAGTGGTAAAGCTTTGGGTGAATTAATCGGAGGTAATTTATCTCTTGCGGTATCGCTTATAGGTACTCCTTATGATGTTGATACTTCAGGAAAATTAATATTCCTTGAAGAAGTAGATGAAGAGCCTTATAGAATAGACCGGATGTTAACCCAGATGATAGAAGCAGGCAAATTTGAAAAAGCTTCCGGTATTATATTAGGAAACTTCAACGGCTGTGAACCGAAGAAAGATGATTCAAATTCTTTTTCACTTAAGGAAGTTTTATACAGCCGTTTATATGAACTAAATATTCCGGTTATTTACGGAATGTCTTTCGGACATATAAAAAATAAATTAACTTTACCTGTTGGAATTAAAGCGGAATTTAATTCAATTAATCAAACTTTAACTTTACTGGAAAATGCAGTTATATAAAAAGGAGTTAAATTGAAAAACCAAAATTTAAGTCTCAAAAAAGCAATACTTTCAACTGCAGTAATACTATTAATTTTTTCTGTAGGCGGCTGTATAATTTTTCATAAAGTTTCTTATGAAATAAAATTAAATCCCGATAACAGCGGCACAACAAATATCCTGGTAACCGATATTCGTTCCGATGCAAAAACAGATCAGGACTTTGAAGAAGATAAAAATAACCTTTTCAATTATATGCTGAAAAGTGATGATTTTATTGCATCGATGAAGAAGAGCCGTAAAGATATTGTAAAAAGGGATTTATTTATGCAAAATGACACTTTAATGGGGAATGCTGTTTATAAATTTGATAATATCAAAGGTATTGAGGGAATAGCTTACGAAGGGGGATTTTATTTTCTGACTCTGGGACTTGAGGACAGTGTTGTTTCAACAAACGGGGAAATTATTAAGTCTAAAGATTATAAAAGAATATTGTGGGACAGTAAAATCAATCCTTTAAAGTTTGAGATGTTTAGTTTTTCTTTCGATAAAAATCCATATAGAAAGTTGAGTCCTTATTATGAGAGTTATAAATAGGAAGGGTTTAAGAGCAAGTTCAAGTGCAAGAGGATTATGTTTGCTGAAATAGTTTTTCCTCTCCCTTTTCGAAAACCATTCACATACATAATTCCGAAAGAATTTAAGGAATTTGCAAAGCCGGGGGTTAGGGCAGTCGC
This sequence comes from uncultured Ignavibacteriales bacterium, assembly GCA_963742995.1. GTDB lineage: Bacteria > Bacteroidota > Ignavibacteria > Ignavibacteriales > Ignavibacteriaceae > CAVQBP01. Next base: position 48,114 of record CAVUOL010000073.1, on the reverse strand, counting down.
TCCATTCGGTAAGAGGATTTTAACTGGATATATTATTAATATTCTTGAAAGTACAGAAGTAAATGAAAAGCTGAAGCCTATCTCAGATATACTTGATGATAAACCAATCTTTTCCGCCTTAGATTTTAAGTTCTATCAATGGATTTCTGACTATTATTTATGTTCTCTTGGAGAAGCATTAAGATTGGGAGTTCCATATGGTACTGAAATCGAAAGCAAAAGAAAAATTATCATAGATCAAAATGCAATTATTAGATTACTAAAAGAAGAAAAAAATAAGAATACGGTAAAAGGGAAAATCTTACAAATTTTATCTGAAAGAGAAGAGATAAATTTATCGTACCTCCAGAAACTTACCGGAAAGAAAAATATTTATTCAATCATTAAAACATTAGAGAACAAAGAAACACTTACAATTTTAAATGATATTTCCGATGCAAAGGTAAAGCCTAAAAAAATAAATTATGTTAGACTTACGAAACCGGCAATTGAAGTATATGAATCAATACCGGAAATAGAACATCGTTCACCCAAACAGGTAGGTATTCTTCTTGAACTAATTTCACAAAAAGATAAATCAATTCCATTATCCAAGCTGCTAAGTAAAACTAAGGCTTCCAAAGCTTCTGTTGATTCACTTAAGCAGAAAGGTTTTCTAAAAATATTTGAAAAGGAGATAGATAGAAGATATTCTGAAGATTATACTGAAAGAATGATGGAATTTGATTTAACTGAACAACAAAAAAAGGTCATTGATGAAATTTCTCCGGAAATATTAAACGGGGAATTCAAAACTTTCCTCTTATATGGAGTTACCGGAAGTGGGAAAACGCAAGTTTACATCGAATTGATAAAAAAATCTTTAAGTATAAATAAAACTGCATTGATACTTGTACCTGAAATATCATTAACTCCGCAAATTACATCGAGATTAAGAAATAACTTCGGGGAACTTGTAAGTGTAATACACAGCCGCATGTCACTCGGGGAAAGATATGATTCATGGCGAAGGATCCTCAAAGGGAAATGCAAGGTTGTAATCGGTGCAAGGTCTGCATTGTTTTCACCGCTTAAAAATTTAGGACTAATAGTGGTAGATGAGGAACATGATGCAAGTTTCAAACAGTTTGACATGATACCAAAATATAATGCAAGAGATTCGGCTATTTTTTTGGGCAGCTTGAATAAAGTACCCGTGGTTCTTGGTTCGGCAACTCCTTCTATTGAAAGTATGTACAATGCTCTGAACGGGAAGTATAAATTATTGAACCTTACTGAAAGGATAGATAATGCAAAGCTTCCGAAGATAGAGCTTGTTAACATTTCGATTGAAAAAAAGAATAAAAGAATGGAGAATATTTTTTCAAAAAAACTGCTTGATAAAGTAGAAGATAGACTAAAGAAAAAGGAAGGGACGATAATCCTGCAAAACAGAAGAGGCTTTTCAACTCAGGTCTATTGTGAAGACTGCAGTAATATTGAAACTTGTATAAATTGCTCAGTTCCTCTAGTATATCATATAAATAAAAATATTCTGCAATGTCATTACTGCGGATTTATAAAAGAAGTCCCTAAAGTATGTTCAAATTGCGGTTCATTGAAACTGAAATATTTCGGAACCGGCACAGAGAGGGTAGAGGATGAAATTGAATATTATTTTCCTAACACCAGGGTAAGAAGGATAGATTCAGACTCAATTTCAAAAAAGGCTTCTTTAAGTAAAATCCTTAATGAATTCGGAAAAGGGGATATTGATATACTCGTAGGAACACAAATGGTATCAAAAGGCCTGGACTTCCCCCGCTTAACCTTAGTAGGTGTTATTTCAGCGGAAACAACCTTATGGCTTCCTGATTTCCGTGCTGATGAAAGAACATTTCAATTATTAACGCAGGTTGCAGGTAGAGCTGGGAGAAGTAAAGTGGAAGGAGAAGTGGTTATCCAGACCCAGAATGAACATAACTTCACTTTGCAGCGGGTTCTGCAAAATGATTATACCGGTTTTTACCAAAGAGAAATAGAAGTAAGAGAGAAAACCGGTTATCCTCCTTTTACACATATTTGCCTTGTGGAAACAAAAGATCTTGATCAGGGAAAAGCCAAGGATGCTCTTACGGATTTTTACAAAGAAATATTTGCGTATAATAAATTGTTAAAAATATCAAAACCCTCCGCCGCAATAATTGCAAGATTAAAAAGTTTTTATAGATTTCATTTAATTATTAAAAGCCCAAAAGAGACTGATCCGGGAGGAAAGATTTTAAGAAAAGCAGTTATAGATTCTTTCATTGAATTTAACAGGAAGTCAAGATTTAGAGATGTAAGACTATATTTTGATATGGACCCGCAGAGCGTGATGTGAATATGTTAAAAAGTGAGGCTCACCTTTAAGGTGAAGCTAACTTCTTAATTTATTAATTCATATTACGCACAATTGTCATTCTGAACGAAGTGAAGAATCTCAAGGTTTATGATTTGCTCAATTTTGAAATATTTCGCTCCGTTCAATATGACAAAAAAAACAATTTGCGTAACATGAGTTATTAATTAAAAATTCCACTGAGCATATCTGTATTTTTTACTGATTATTATCAGCAACTCATTTATTACAATCCAGTTATTTATATGTAAATGATTATAAAAACAATGATTTAAGGGAATTATTGTTCTATTTTCATGGCACTTATTTTGAAGCCAAAGCTCATGTTTAATTGATAAAATATTTTTAAATAATTTATTAAAAGGAGTTTTAATGAAAAAGTTATTGGTACTTTTTCTTTCATTATTTTTTGTATTTGCATTAAATACATTTGGTCAGATAACTAATCTGCAGGTAACAGGGGTTTCAGCTGATTTTACAATAGCTTCGGGAGATGTAATAAGCTGGAGCTATGATGTTCCAAATCCCGGAGATACAACATTCCTTAACTTCTGGATAGACGCAAATAATAATAAAGTTCTGGATTCTAACGATGTTGAGTGGACTTATTTTAGTCAAATTGATGGCGATTCCAAAGGACAAAATGGGCCGCCTGATATAGATGGTTTAGTAAATGGTCACGTTTCTTTCCAGCAAAAAGTTGGTTTGGCACCTGGACATTACATACTATCTTTTGTGAACAACGGATCAATTATTTCCATTCCCGGAACTATAACTCCTCTCGAAGCGGTTGCATATACAATCTCAGGACATGTTAATGTACCGGCAGATTTTAGTAAAGAAAATATTATGCTGGAACTTCAATCTACTTCTCAAGGAGGTACATTTTGGAGTGCCTTGACTGATGCTAATGGTGACTTTACGATTAGTATGGATTCTGATACTTCAGGAAATCCCTGGAAGCTGACCATAAGCAATGCTTTTATTTTTAAGTCATCAACTATTTCTCCTCAAGATATCAGGTTTACCATTGATCCTGGTATAGCCAGTCAGTATGCAAATAATGACTTTAGTATAACGAATGCTTCTGCATCAATCAGCGGAGTAGTAAAAGATGAAGATGGCAATCCTGTAGTACATGCAAATATATATATAAACAACAACAACGGAGGTTTTGAGAGTAATGCGAATTCCGATAATGAGGGGAAATATTATATCGGATTATCATCGACGGATTTGCCAATGACCAATCTCAATATAGGTTCATGGATTGATAGCAGCTATATGCAATTTAATTATAATCTTCCTTCAATAAATACGGGTGATAATTTAATCCATAATATTTACTTGTTTAAGATTAATTCTACAATAAAGGGAAGATTAACCTTTAATGGAAGTGCTCCCGGAATGACAGATGTTTTTGTTTCTTGCTCAGATACCGGGTTTGTACGAACTACCACAAATAACAGTGGTTATTTTGAATTTAGAATTAGCGATAAAATAAATAACTATACTCTAAGTGCAAACCAGTTCCCGCAAGGCTACGTTAATGATAGTATTGTAGTTCATCCTGGTGATGCGGCTGCTAATTTGAATTTGAAATCTGTAACAGGTGTAAAACAAATAGATCCTAAGGCTCCTAATAATTATTCTCTTTCACAGAATTACCCCAATCCATTTAATCCTTCTACAGCTATCAAATATCAAATTCCTAAGAGCAGTTTTATCTCATTGAAAGTATATGATATATTAGGCAACGAAGTAGAAACATTAGTAAATGAAACAATGAATGCAGGGAGTTATGAAATTAAATTTAACGGATCGAATCTTTCAAGTGGAATATATTTCTACCAATTAAAAACAAATAATTATACTGCGACAAAAAAACTTATGCTTCTGAAATAGCTTTTACCTTAAAAGGAGACAATCGAATGTTATTGAGCGATATAAAAATCGCTCATATACTCTTTAATGTGGGGCTCACTTGAAAAAGTGAACCTCACTTATTTGCTTATACTTTAAAAGGTGAAAGTGTAATGTTAAATTCATCCTTAAGATTGTATTGTTTTGAATGAACCTTTCCTTCACCCTTTGCAATAGTTAATTTTCTTGAACGTACATCCTCGACATAAGTAGGATTTGAAACTTCTGCTCTCCTGTTAGCGATTATTGTCATTTTTTCTGTTTGAATTTCGTCATCACTTAATCCGGGAGCTATTTTAAGATAATCTTCTCTAATTTTTTTTCCGGAACCCTTCCTGTCGACACTGCCGTTTTGGGTAGTAATATCAAACATAAGTGCAGCCCCCCGTTCAGTAGTTAATTCATAATCTTCGGAAAGCTTTAGTGCTTTTTGATAAATTAAACTTGCAGCATCAGTTTGGATTGATATCATTTCGTCGGTTAACCCTAAATTAATAAAAGCCTGTACCCATTTGGGATCTAAATACCAATGAACTTTCCCATTTTTAACCTGCGAATATTGAATATTTTTAGCCCATGCAGCTTGTTCCGGTTTTGTCAGCTTAAGCATTTTATCGAAATCATAATAAAGGGAACCAAAAATATCTTTACATAAATCCGTATGGTTATCATTCATTTTTTGCAGCAAAGGCTGCAGTGAACCCTGCCCAAAATTCCATTGAAGGACTCCGAAGCTGATTCCCTGACCGTCAAAATTATTACTTAACCCGGTAAAACATTTGGGGAAACCTTCACTGGTTTCAAAAGAACCTGTAAGAGCTAAAATTCTTTCAGGCAGCGGTCTATTCTGAATGGATTTATCATCTTTGAATTTATTAATCGTTTCTGCAGCGACCTGTGCCTTTTTAGTATTTTCAATAGCACTAATAACCCTTTCAGTTGTTTTTTCTTCAGGTAGCGGCGGTGTTTCACTAACAGGAGGAGTTACTTTTTCTTCAACAACTTCCGTAACCTGAGTCTGTTTTTCCGGAGTAATAACTGCTGCTGATTTTTTAATGATTTCATGTTTTTCAGTGCTCTCATCACTCTTTTCTTGTTTCTCGCTTCGCGCCTTAAAAACTTCAATTGCCCTGGAACCGAAGTAGAACGCAATAACCATTTGTAAAGCCAGAATTAATTCCTTAAAATTGTCTTCAACCGCTATGGTGCTGAAATAATTGATGCCTTCCATGAGTATAAAAAGAAATAAAGCGGTGAGTGCAATAATCCCTCTAATAGTATTCGGAGGTAATCCAAAAGAATCTAATTTATAAGGATTTTCATCAGGTTCTTCTATTGGCGCCGTGACTAACTCAGTATCTCCAGCCATATTCTGTTTTTCAACCATAATTTGATTTTTTAATTTAATATACTCATCCCTCTCATTTTCATCGGCATACATGTACGGGTGAAGAATTTTCCATTCATGATTACTTAATCCGTAATTGCTATTATATCTATGAATTGCCCATACCAGATAGACAATTACCATAACAATCCATATTAATAAAAGTGCGCCGGCAATAATTAAAACAAATTGATTGGCTTTGTAGATATTTGTAGTGCTATCCTGTGCTAAAGCCTGAGAGTTGACAAGGGAAATAATTGCTATAAAATAAAATATTCTTCTTTTCATTTTTTCACCTTATAGAATTTCCTGAATTAAGTAATTAAGAGCTGCACCCAGAGCCAGACCTAAGAATGCACCTCCCAATCCAAAAGGTTTTGATTTATTATCGATTAATCCGCCGGCAGTAAAACCAATAACTCCGCTGGTTAAATAGGAAGTGAGCTTAAGCTTTTTTGCATAAGTCAGGGCGTTCTCTGTATTTTTTAGCGATTGTTGTACGAGACCGGAAGTTCCGCCCTGCAGCCCTCTCAGAGAATTATAAGAAGAATCCTGAATTGCTAAAATCTTTTGATATTTTTCCGAAATATTATTCTGCTTATCTATAATATCTTTAAGAATGCCGTTTTGCTTCTCTAATGAAGAGGTTAAGGAATCCTGTTTCATTACAACCCCTAACAATCTAGCAGCAGTAATTTTTTTTAACACAAAAGTTGAATCGCAATTGTTAATGAAGGTTTCTCCGGCTTTAAGCAGTATCATTTCATTTTCATTGCAATCCTTTTGGAAACTTTTTTGAGCGTAAGTTTCAAGTGATGAAAGAAAACCAATTATTACAAAAAACCAGATCAAATAAAGTCTCATATATTCTCCTTGCTTATTGAGTTCCTAAATACCGGCTTAAGCCGTCAAATATATCTTTTGCACTTTTCCCTTCTGTAAAACTTGACGGGTCAGTTTCCTTAATTTTTTCGATATTTGAATCAAGAGCTTTGGAAGCTTCAGTCAACATCTGGATAGAAGTCTTTAGTCTATCAATTTCTTTCATTTGAATATCGATTTCGCGTTTTCTCCAGCTATCGAGTCTTTCAACTTCGGCATTGATTCTTTCAAGTTCCTTACTGATTCTTTCATTCTCCTTTTTTATATTATCCTCTTCTCCGCTCACAGGTAAAATATTTGTTAATCCTTTTCCTATATTTCTGAATAAGTACAGAATTGGGGCGAGAAGGCCTATTAACCAGAAAGGGACTTTATTTGCGGCTAATTCACCGGCAACTTCTTTAATTTGGGGAATCGAATAAGTAAGGGCAAATAAAATTCCGCATACTACAACAATAACTATGATAATTATCCAGAACCTTTTCATTCCTCCTCCGTAGATTAAAGCTGATCAGAATAGTTATTTTCTTTCAATAAGAACCTGCAATTCGGGCCTTCCGGCATCATCATTCCATCGTTGAAGAAGCCCATCATTAGAAGGCAGCAGGTTTCCGGCTTCATCTCTTACAAAATGTAAAAAAGTATATGTCTTATCTTCACGAATTTCTGCTGTTGAAGATTCGACAACTGGAATCCATGTACCGGTATTATAAAATCTTCTATAAATATTATTGATTTCGAAAATATATTCTCCGGGATTATGAGTATGACCCATAGTCATAAATTTATAATTGGATCTTTCAAACCGGAGCTTTGCAAATTTATTAAGACTCGAGGGTTCGCTCAATTGAAACCAGGCCACTAATCTTGCCAGAAGATAGGATACTATAAACGGACCAATATTTTTTATCTGGTTTATAATAAATGCTGCAACATCAGAAGGATTTTGTATAGCTGTCAGTTGATCTTTTATTACTTTAATGATTTGCGGATAAAATAAATAAACAATAATGAAAGGGAGCAACACGGCGAGAATAAACCAAAAAATCCTATTAAACATAAACCATCCGTAGCGCAATTTCTTTGATAATATTTTAAAAAAGGCGGGAATATACTGGAACATTATCTTCAAACCGAGAGCGAAATTTTCTCTTAATAAAATTGAAAGAACATTCACTGAAGGTCTCACATTATCCAAGAAAGGGTAGAACAATTCAACCCTATTTAAAAGGTAACGATTAAAAAAAGATCCAAAAGGAAGATTTAATTCGGAGGGATTATCTTTTAGAACGGCGTCATCAAGAATCATACAGAATTTGTCATACCTATGCCCATGTTCTATATAAAAATCATTATCAATTTCAACAGAATCATCTATGAAAGTTATGCCGGGAAGAACAATATCTTTCAGAATTTCATTAATATTATTTTTATTTACTTTCATGTCATAAATTCCTTCAGCAATTATTAACCTGATATAATTTCTTACAGCAAGCCAATAAATCTCAAGATCATGATTCCCTTTTACGATAAGCAGCTTATTCCCGCGTTCCATCCATGTGCTTAATGCGAGTAAGAAAGATGGATGACCGTTTTTAATTTTAATTAATTTATAAATAGATTTGAAAGGATCTGTCTGGAGTCCGTATCTCATTTCTTTTTTTGAAATACTTCTTTTCAGCTCTTCACTTGTTTTTTTAATCCCTACTTTATTAAGTTCATGCATCCATTCTTCATATTCTTCATCAGGGTCGAGAGGTAAATGTTGTTTCTTTTTTGCAAGAAAATTAAATTTTAGTGCCTGTTTAAATCTTTTTGAAAAAGGAATTTCATTGACTTTACCGGGATAAACGGTAATCCTAAGGAAATCAAAAATATCACCATTGATAACCAGGAGGGCACTATCAGTTTTTTTAATACTATCGGCATAATTGAGAAACCTGAGAAAAGAATCGTCTGCAAAAAAATTTTCAGTTCCCTGATAAACCCCTGCATCATTTAGGCCTGAAGCAATATGAAGATCACTTACTACAAAAATTTCCTCTCCATTTGAATTATATTTAACCGGTTCGGTTCTAACCGGAAGAGACTGATGAAAGAAAGAACTGCTTTGTTCCCGGTATGTATCTTTATTAATAACATATTTAGGTGCTAATCCATTTTCTTCACAGTTGAGGATTATATCTGTGTATATATCATGATGTTTCATATTTAATGCTCTATCTTTTTAATTACTTCTAAAAGCTGGTGAAAATATTGAGGATTCATTGCAAAATCCTCATGGCCCTGTCCCTTCCATTCGGAGAAATATTTCTCTTTACTTCCTAGATATGTAAACATTCTATTTTTAGTTTCTACAGGATTGGCTAAAGTATCATACTCCATAGTTACAACAGAAATGGGGAGAGTTATTTTAGCATAATTTTCGGAGTAATTAATATTCCCGTCAAGAGACATCATCTTTTCATTTAAGACTGCTCTCTGATATTGAGCCAGAATACCCCAATAGGTAGCCTCCATAGTATTATAGAAAATACGAATTCTTGCTTCTTCTGGGACATTCGGAATATGGTATAGAAATGACCATAGATTTGATTTTGATACAAAATTCAGAATCATTGTTAGGGGAAATAAAATCGTTCTTAAGAAAGTATTATTCAGCATTCTTCTTCTTAGTGAAAGAGGGACAGGTACTGGAATTCGATTAAATATCTTAAGGATATTTAATATTGAAGTTGAAGTTATAATATTAAATTTTTTCTTAAAAAGCTTCAGAACTATGCCATTTTTTACAAATTCCTGCAATGAAGACTGGGCGCTGAAAGTAAAATCGAGATAACTTCCCAGAGTAATAAGAGCTTTCAATGCAGACTGGCGTTTTGAAGATTCTTCTTCAGAGAGATAGACCTTACCCTCGGTGGATTTGCAAGCACCCATCATGCTCATTAAAGCAGTATTCCCGCCCTGACTATGACCAATATAAACAGGTTTTAAGTTTGTTGCATCCGAGACAAAAGAAATTACTGAGGGAATATCAAAAGCTGCAAAGTCATCCATACTTGCCGGAAAATTTTGACCGGTAGAACCACCGTTACCACGGGAATCGATAATCCAGACATCATAATCATTGTTATATAGATATCCGGCTATACTGCCGTCCTCAATCATTAAATCGAAAAAGATTCCATTCTGGTAGAAACCTTCCCAGAGAATCAGCGGCAGTTTGTTTTCATTTATTAATCTTACTGCCCTAAGAGTAAAAGATTTCCCATCAAATGTTTTGACAGGAATATCGTAATTCATTCTTTTGACTGTATTCATAATATTTCAAATATCTGAGGAAATAACATCCGCAGCATAATTAGCAATTCCCATAATACTTAATTGAGGATTGACCATTACTCCGGTTGGGAATATACTTGCATCGCATACATACAAATTGTTAAAACCGTGAACTCTAAAGTCTGTACCAACAGCTCCAATTTCTTTATTATCCGAAAGCGGATTTCCTCCCTGCGGGTGTGCTGTACTTAAGCTGATATCTTCCGGTTTCTTTATTGAATTATCTATTAAGGTAAGATCTTTCTCAGATTTTATAACTAAATCGTCATAAGAAGAAGGGAGAACAGAGACAGCATTTGCGCTTAAAAATACTCTGCATAGAGTTTTCATTCCTTCTTTAAGTTTTCTAAAATCATTATCTGTCATAGTATAATCGATAGTAGTTTGCCCGAATAAATTTAATTTTATTCTTCCATTAGGTTCGCTTCCTACTACGGGAGCGGCAGTTGCATAGTGAGTATAATTCTTCATTCTTTCATTCAAAGCTTCAAACCATCCCTGCATAATTAATGCGGAAGTTCCCGGAGGATTGAAAGTCGTTTCCACCAAATATCCATCTCCCTTGACATAACAGCACATTTGAACGCCATCAAAAGAATTTATTGTATCAGCAAATTCTGCCATCATTGGAGTTGTGATATTAAAAGAAAGCCGTGTACCTACATTTTTTTTAATGCCGCTTTTTAATAGAATAGTGCTGGAAGCTACTGCACCGGCAGCTATTACAATTTGTTTTGCCGATACCGTAAACTTTACTCCCGATGAATTTTGGCAATAAATTTTTTCTGCTCTACCATTGCTTGTGTCAATTTTCAGCACTTCGCAGTCTGCAATAATATCAGTCCCTTCCTTTTGAGCAAGAGGCAGGTAATTTAAGAGCATTGAGAGCTTTCTATTATATTTGCATCCAATATTACAGTAACCGCTTCCTCCGCAGGTTCCAAAATTAGTTTCAAACCATTCCGGTTTTAACTGAAGCTTCTCTGCACCGGTATAAAATCTATTAGCCCCTTCATTAGTTATGGAAGGATTTCGAACCAAAGATTTTGAGCGGATTGTACCCTCAACAGTTGTGAAATATTTATCTAATTTATCACTATCGAGCTTTGCCCCAATATTTTCCCACTCCTTTAGAACCGGAGCCGGAGTTCTAAAACATATTCCATTATTTATTAATGTAGAGCCTCCGACACAATTACCCTGCAGAATTGCGAGGTCAAAATCCTGAGTAAGTTCCAATGCTCCATCCCTGTAGAGCATACCTATCATTTCAGACTCAATATTAGTAAAATCTTTTTGCGGTATATGATATTTCCCTTTTTCAAGAATAGTTACCTTTTTACCAGTATTCTTTGCGATATTATAAGCAGCAACCGCACCTGCTGCACCGGATCCGATAACACATATATCGGTCTGAATTTCTTTGGAGCTGCTGATGTATTCAACATTAAGCGGTACGGGCTCCGGTTCAGCAGGCATCTCTTGAAATCTTTCTCTCTCCTCAAACAATTTATAACCGGTAGAACTGAAGCTGGGTTTATTACAGTAATAAATAAAATAAACAAGCTGTTTGGCACTTCGCATAATTGTTAATAATAAGCCTTTAGCATTGAAGAAACGTTTTTTGATGAAGGCTTTCCTTTCCTCAATACCCATCCAGGTCAGCGGGGGATTAAAAAAAAGCATGGGGAGAAATTGGACTGCCAGGTAAACCATCCTGGCTGATAACTTTTGTGAAGAATTGATAATTGACAAATATTTATCAAAATCCTTTACCGTTGTATCAAATGAATAATTTTCTGTTTTATAATCTCCGATAACTACTTCGGCAAGCGCTCTATATGAAAGAGCTTCGGTTGGTGAAAGAGTATTTAATCCAAATCTGCTTATAACTGCCTTCCTCCATAGAATCAAAGTGACTGAAAATAGAATAGACGAGATTAAAAAATAAATAAAGTAGGTAAGGTTAAATTCCGAACTAACTGCTGAAGATATAACTCTAATTAAAGAATAAACTGCAACTATCAAAAAAGAGATAAGTAATAAATCGGAAAATATATTATTACCTCTAACTCCACCTGAAGCTATTCTGCTTACAACAAATAGAAAAAGTAGAAGGGGAGGAGTTAATAAGAAAAGCAATCCCATCTCCTTAGATGCAAAAATGAATAGACACGAAAGCGGGATGCATGTTAATAGAAGAACAATTGACAGCACCATGAGATATGTTCTAAAGACTGTTTCGGATTTTGTATTGTCCATATATATATATTTATTATTTGGAGTTATGCTTGTGAAAAGATGACATCTTTAAAAGAAAAATCATTTCCAATTTTTTATTTAAATGTCAGTTCAGATAAAACCTTGTCTATAAAAATTGAAGATGTCATCTTTCTAATACCGTTTATTCTGTATTTTTAAATCCGCATCTTTTTGTAAAACTATTTTCAAAAGTTCCTTTTATATTTATCATATTGTAAATCTGCTTCCATTTGTCAAATTCAGGATATAATCTTTCAATAGTATCTGCATTTAAGAAATTATGCTGTCCCCAATGAGGTCTGATATCTCCCATTTTTAGAAGCTCTTCTTCTATCCTTTGGATAATTTGAACCCCGCCGTGAGTGCCTACTAAAGCAGGGACTTCAATCATGCATTTATCTTCACCATGCATCATGGCTAAGAATGCATCACATTGCTTAACAAAGCGGAGTGAAAAAGGAGCAGAGTGATAAATTTCTCCGTTTGCTCTATTAAATTCCGCAAGTTCTATTATCTTATCTGCAGCTTTAATATAAAGGTCATCTTTTAATGAAATTGCATATTCACCGGAGAATCCTTTGACATAATTGGCATTGCCGAGATTTAACACATTAAAGCTTTTATCCACATAACCATCATAGTCAATTACCTGCTTCATACTCCAGTTTATAAAATCTGGAGATTTTTTATAAAAATATTTAAAGAGTGCTCTTATCAATAATTCGGTGTAAGGAATAAAAAGTTCAATAAGCCAGTGACGGGTACGAGTTCCAAAAGATAACTTCTGAATATCGCCGGGGAATATATTTCTTGTAGTAATTAGGCATCTATGTTTTCCATCTATTTTATATGGATTTATCCATATCTCAAAATGCCTGTTTTCATTCAGCAATTTTTTTATGTCTAAATTCTGTTTTACATCCTCCCAATAGGTTTCATTTATCTTATCTACCCTTTCTTCCTTTAAATAGTAAGCAGGCATAACTTTTATTATTACCGAATAAAAGATTCCCATACATCCCATACTAACGAGAACTGCATTAAACCAATCATTGTCCTGAATAAGAATATTTTCAGGGAATTTTATTTTGTATCTTTCAGAATCTGTAATACCATCTTCCGGTTCAATCCTATAAACTTTTCCTTCTTCGCCAACAAGAACCATTGAAACAACACTGGAGGCAACGGGACCTAGACTAATTCCGGTGCCGTGGGTTGCAGTGGAAATAACACCTGCAATAGTCTGGGCATCGTAGGCTCCCATGTTATATAGTGCAAGGTTTTGTGAATCCAGATACTTATTCAAAGCTTTTATAGTAATTCCATTTTCGACATGTACAAGAAATCCGGGATCATAATCATTTGCTTTTAAAGTTTCATCGGATTTCAGGAGACTCTTATCGAGGTTAATAACCTTATTCATTCCGTGGGTATTAATGAGGAAATCTTCAGTCTGCAGTATCTCGGAAAATGAATGTCCCGAACCTACAGCTCTAACTGTACAGTTTTCTTCCTCAGCAATTTTTATTATTTCAATTAGTTCTGCAAGAGTTTCAGGTTTGAAATATTTTAAGGGAAAGACAATCTGGTCATCCACACAATTACTCCATGTTTCCCGTGTAGTATAACGCGGGCTGCCTGAAAATTGAGATGAATTTGCGGGAATGCTTTCCATTTATCCTCTAACGTTGAAAATTTTATTAATACTATAAAAAAAATATAGAACCGTGTTGAGGTTTTAGAAAATACGAACAGGTTTTTCAATCAATACAGAAAGAAATCAGTAATAAAAAAAATGAGTAACTTGAATTAGGCAAGTTCAAGTTAAGAGCAAGAGATTAAAATAAACTAAATCAGTAATGATAATAGATCCGGAACCGAAAATTTTTCTAAGGACTTTCTGCTATTTTCGGAAAGTGAGTTTATAATTTAAAAGGAAATTTGAATTATTGTGATTGAACATACAAAGCAGAAAATACTAAGTCAAGAAAAATCTTTAATTTTTGATAAAAAACATCTATTTACATTAAGTCATTGTCATTGTTGCCCTAGGGGATGACCAAAAAGTAATTTTCATCCCGACTTTGTCGGGACAGTGAAAATCCATTAAAATCTGCGTCATCTGTGTGCCATTTTTTAAAGAATAATTACTTTATGGTCAGCCCCGAAATAAAACCCTACTGTGGTGATTGCAATTGCTTAAGTTTCCTATCAAACATCATGTTGCCTGGCGAAAGCTCAATAGCCTTTTTAATATTTTCAACTGCCTTCAATTTATCACCGCTTGCTTCATAAGACTCTCCCAAAGCAAAATAAGCCAACCCTGAATTCGGATACATCTCAACATTAAGATTACTTATTTTTACTGCCGCTTCGTAATTTTTATCGTCAATAAGCATTTGCGTTAATTCCGCAAGTGAATTATCTTTAAAATTATATGAAAATCCGCCGTAATATTGTTTATATAAATCATGATATGTATTCACTGCCTCATCCACACCTTTTCCTTTAATTACACCCATTAAATCCTGCGCTAAAGTTTTCGGCTGTTTTACACCATGATGGCATGTTACACATTTTACCTCAATTATATTTTCACCAAAATCTTTAAGTTGCGTAATATAATCATCATTAATATTATTCGTCATCTTCAGCATAACTCTTGCTATTCTTTTATTATCCTTATCATCTGAAGCAAAATCATAAGTGCTCAATGGTTTTCCCTCTTCACCTACATGACAAAAATTGCACCTGACTCCCAGTCCCTCCGTAAAATTTCTCATCACACCCACTAAATCATCTTTTGAAATGGTCTTGGGCAAAACGGTCAAATTAGTAAAATGATCCGGAATCTGGGCAAAAAGTATCCATGGGAAAACTAACAATACAGCAAATTTAATTAGAACTTTTTTAACCATTAGTATACCTCCAATTATTTTAAAAAAATATCTCTCAATTATAAATTAATAGAAATATATTTTCTGCTTTATTAGTCTTAATAGGTTTTGTAAAATAGCACAAAAAAATATAACTTATCCTAAGAAATTATCCTAATTATCTTAAAATATTTCCATTAAAAGATGATGATTTTATATAATATACAAGATATGCAAACAAACACCGGCGAAAACCCCTGAAAACGTCTCACCAGTATACCAATTAATAGAAAAAAGATATGTTTGCGCTTGCAATATTATTAATTGGGTGGCCTATTGTCAAGAAAAATTCGATTTTATTTAATTCGAGCAATCATTAATCACAAGCTTCCAATATAGTAAGGAACTTATGATTGAGCTAAAGTGTTGATGTTGGCAAAATAAAATCTTAAATTGCCAATAATAAAATTGAGGAAAAAATGTTAACCACATTAGATAAATTTGGTCGAATAATAATCCCTAAAAAATTACGTGGACAACTGGGAATAAGCCTGGAAACAAAATTAAATATTTCAGAAGAAGATAATCGAATAGTTATTGAATTGGTTAAAGAAAAAGAGTCAATTATTAATAGGGATGGGATTCTTGTTTTCACCGGGAAATTGGAAAACAGAAAAAATACGCTAATTAAATCTGATAGAAATAAACGAATGCGAAAATTATTAGCACTTGGAGAAAAAGGTTGAAAATTTTATTTGATAGTTCAATATTAATAGCCGCGTTTGTTGAATCACATCCAAAGCATAAATCTGCTTTATCTTTTTTAATTAAAGCGAAGAAAAAGGAATTTGAATTTTTAATTTCGTCGCATTCAATTTTAGAAATTTACAGTGTCTTAACAAGCGCTCCTTTTAAACCTAAAATTACACCGATAATTGCAAGACAATTAATAGAAAATAATATTATGAATTTAGCAGAAACAATTTACCTCACCGATAAAGATTATTTCGGAATTATTAAGAAAATGGATAAATCAAATCTCTCCGGTGGAATAGTATATGATGCAATTTTGGTTGAATGTGCATTGAAAGTTAAAGCAGATGAGATCTTAACAATAAATACAAGAGATTTCTTACGCTTAACCAAAGGAACTTCAATAGATGTAAGCACTATATGAGAAAACCAAGCGTTCTAACCTCACCCCCTCACCTTGTAATGGCGAGGAGAGAGAAATGAGGTATTAATAATAAAATTAGATTAAAAGTTCTTTAAAAATGGAATGGCATTACTTAAGCTGAAGATGATTATTTTCCATAAAATCCATAGACCGAATACTAAGGCAAAATATTTACCCATTGACCTGGATTTGAACATCTTTGCCAGTCCAATACTTAGAACGGCAAAACTCCATATTGTTATTACATCAATGAAAGAGAGGAGCCATCCTCCAATATGATGATTTTTCCATTCCGATTAAAGATGTAACACTAACATCCTGAACCATTTTTCCTAAGATTATACTTGCAACTGTTGCCAGAATAATTTGAATCATGGCAATATATGCAGTCAGTCCGTTTGCAACCAAAGCAGATACATAATTCCCATCTCCTTTTAACGCAAATCTGCAAAAAAGAAAATATACTACCGGTAATTATAAGGAAAAAAATAAAGCCGAATATTAGAGTTGAAACAGAACGGATTATCACCATAACCGAGCCGGTCATAAACTGTGATTGTTTATCTGCCTGTTCCTGAGTTATCTTACCTTCATCTACCATTTTTTGGACAGCCTCTCTCTGTTTCTGCTGCATTTGGTAGCTTATCTCGGGATTATTAAATAAAATAAACTGAGAAATAATCGAAAGTATAAGGAGTAAGATTATCGGCAAAATCCAATCAATAGTTCGAAGTGGGAATTTTGAAGTAATTTCGAAAGTTTTAGCCGGTTCTGAAAAAACCCCTGCAATTTTATCCGAATGACTTAATTCTATTTCCCGCGAATCAGGTGAGAAATTTGGGGAGTTTAAATCATTTGTAAAATTATTGTCCATTTGCCCTCCAAATAATATTTTGAACAGAAGTAAATTATTCATAGTTTTTTTCAAAGGCAATAAAAATATATGTAAAATACATATGTATCCAAAATAAAAGTTAAAAGAATATGAAAACTATAATAGAACCATTCAAAATAAAATCAGTAGAACCAATAAGATTCACTACCAAAGAGGAAAGAAAGAAAACTCTGAATGAAGCAGGCTATAATCCTTTTTTAATACATGCCGATGATGTATTAATTGATTTATTGACCGACAGCGGAACATCTGCAATGAGTTCTAAGCAGTGGGCGGGGATAATGGAAGGGGATGAATCGTATGCAGGTTCAAAAAGTTTTTACCGGTTTGAATCGGTTGTGAAAAAACTAACCGGAATGAACCATATTATCCCTACGCACCAGGGGAGAGCATCGGAGAAAATTCTTTTCTTTATTGTCGGCGGTACCGGAAAATATTTTCCGAACAATACTCATTTCGATACAACAAGAGCTAATATTGAATTTACAGGAGCCGAAGCGATTGATTTTTTAATAGAAGTAGGAAAACATCCGGAAATAAGAGCAGATTTTAAGGGTAACCTGGATGTAGAGAAACTTGAAAAATTTATTAAAGAAAAAGGAGCTGAAAATATTCCACTAGTGATGATAACGGTAACAAATAATTCAGGCGGAGGGCAGCCGGTATCAATGCAAAATATTAGGGAAGTGAAAGAGGTATGTAAAAGTTATAATGTTCCCTTATTCCTTGATGCATGCAGATTTGCGGAAAATGCTTATTTTATAAAAAAAAGAGAAGCTGGTTATGCTGAAAAATCAGTTCTTGAAATAGCGCAGGAAATGTTTTCTTATGCTGATGGTGCTACAATGAGTGCTAAGAAAGATGGGCTTGCCAATATAGGCGGTTTTCTTGCATTAAATGATGATGACCTGGCAATGAAGTGCAGAAATCTTTTAATTGTTACGGAGGGATTTCCCACATACGGGGGATTAGCAGGTAGGGACCTGGAAGCGGTTGCTCAGGGACTGGAGGAAGTTCTGGATGAACACTATCTGCAGTACAGGATCAGGAGTGTAGAATATTTAGGAGAAAAATTAGTTGATGCCGGAGTACCTATTATTGAACCTCCCGGCGGACATGCTATTTATATTGATGCTAAAAGGTTTTTGCCGGATATTCCGCCCGAACAATTTCCAGGACAATCGATTGTATGTGAATTATACATTGAAGGAGGTATAAGAGGAGTTGAGATCGGGTCTGTTATGTTCGGAAAATATGATAAAGAAGGGAATTTAATTCCTCCGCCGATGGAGCTTGTAAGACTAGCCATTCCCAGAAGGGTTTATACTCAAAGTCATATTGACTATGTTCTGGAAATTATACTTGAAGTATTTGAAAAACGAAATACTTTAGGAGGTTATAAAATTACATATCAGGCGCCGATGTTAAGGCATTTTACAGCAAGGTTTGAGAAGGTCTGAAAGGATTATAAAATTACAAGATTACATGATTGGCAAGATTACAAAATTATCGGAAGAACAATGATTAAATATTTTATTTTTAAGGGAGTTAAAAAAAAATGCCGGTATATAAATATAAATCTTTAAAGGAAGCACACGAAGCACTACTTGTAAAAAATCCGGATGAAAAATATTATAAGATGCTCTCGGGATTTTATGAAACTTTCGGGAAGTTATTTACTAAAAGATTTCCTCACGGAGTATATAAATTTAAGACTATTGAAGAAGCACAGAAACAAAAAGAAAAGTGGATATTAGAATAAGATTGTAAGATTACCGGAGGGGATATAAAATGAAGGATGCCCGATGCAGCTGTATTCAACATTATCAGTTGGATAAAGAGGCTGTGTGAATATCATTAACCAATGGATTTATCCATTGGTTTAACAGGAAAATTAAGCCCCCACCTAACGGTTTTTCTGTATTTTCACAGGCTCTAAATCCAACGTCAAATGACTGATGTGATTTGTAAAATCATGAAGAAGCATATTAAAAAATATTTATTAACTCTACTTAGTATTTTTGTTTTACTATTTTCTTTGGATTTTTTATTCCCGCCTAAAGTTGATGTATCATTTTCAAAGGAAATAACTGCTAAAGATGGTTCTTTGCTGACTGTATATCTTTCTAAAGATGACAAGTGGAGAATGGAGACTAAACCGGAAGAGGTTTCTCCGGAACTTGTAAAAGCTATTATCAACAAAGAAGATAAATGGTTTTACTGGCATCCCGGAGTCAATCCTGTTGCTGTTGTACGTGCATTCTTTTCGAATATAACAAAGGGAGAAAGAGTATCTGGCGCATCGACAATCACCATGCAGGTTGTAAGACTATTAAATCCAAAGCAAAGGACTTATTCCAATAAATTTATTGAGATGCTGAGGGCAATACAGCTTGAAATCCATTATAGTAAAGAAGAGATTTTGGAAATGTATTTAAGCCTTCTTCCTTTCGGAGGAAATGTTGAAGGAATAAAAGCAGCATCTTATTTTTATTTCAACAGACCCCCTTCGAAATTAAGTTTGGCTCAGGCTATAACATTAATGGTCATTCCAAATGATCCGAATGATTTAAGAATAGATCATAATGTCGAAAATACTCTCAAGAAAAGGAACTATTGGATTCGAAAATTAAAGAAAGGAAAGGTATTCCCGTCTTTAAGTTTAAATGATGCCCTTAATGAATCTTTGGTTTCCAATCGCTACGAGAGAAAACTTTCCGCCCCCCATTTTTGTGATTATATCAATTCAATAGATAAAGATACAGAAATCAAGACTACACTTGATCCCGCTATTCAGCAAAAAGCAGAAGTTTTATTATACAATTATATTAACAGGACCAAGACAAAGGGGATTACAAACGGTGCAGTTTTAGTAATCGATAATAAGAGTTCGTCTGTTGTTGGTTACTGCGGTTCTGCAGATTATGATGATTACAATTCTTCCGGCCAGGTAAACGGAGTAACCTCAATCCGTTCTCCCGGCTCAACTTTAAAACCGGCGCTTTATGCATACGCTTTTAATAAAGGGATACTTACACCTAAAATGAAGCTTCTTGACATTCCTACGGATTTTGGCGGTTATAATCCTGAGAATTATGATTTAAAGTTTAGGGGTGATGTAACAGCAGAGTTTGCTTTGATGAACTCATTAAATGTACCTGCAGTCAGATTACTTCAGGAAACAGGTTTTCATGAGTTTATAAATTTTTTAATCAGGGGAGGATTTAAGGAAATAGAAGTACAAAAGAATATACTTGGACTTTCAACAATACTGGGGGGATGCGGCATTACATTGAAGGAATTAACAAGATTTTATTCATGTTTCGCAAACGGTGGAAAATTATACCCCTTAAATTATTTATACAAAGAAGGAAAGGGGGAGGGGGTAAATTTATTATCTGAAGGTTCGGCATATTTAATTGCGGATATCCTTTCGAACAATTACCGTCCGGATTTTCCGAATGATCTGCTTGATTTGAGCAGACTGCCAAAAATAGCATGGAAGACAGGAACTTCGTATGGAAAAAGGGATGCATGGGGAGTAGGTTTTAATCCGCGTTATACAATCGGGGTGTGGATTGGAAATTTTAGCGGGAAAGGATCCCCATATTTATCAGGAAGTGAAATGGCGATTCCGTTATTATTTGATCTTTTTAACTCGATTGATACAGGTCCGGATAAAAGCTGGTTTAAAAAACCTGGAACAGTATTAACAAGAGAAGTATGTTCTGAAACAGGCCTGCTGCCGGTAAAAAATTGTTATTCTACAATCAAGGATTATTATATTTCAAATTGTTCACTCAATAAATATTGCGATCTTTATAAGGAAGTTTATGTTAACTTACCGGCAACAATTGAATATTGTCCCGGATGTTTGCCTGCAAGCGGCTATAAAAAAGAGTTTTATCCATTTTATGACCCACAATTGAAACTATGGTATATTCAAAATAATCAAGCCTTTAAGAAAATACCTCCCCATAATCCTAATTGCCAGATAAAATTTGGAGGTAAGGGACCAATAATAACTTCTCCATCCGACAATTATGAATATTTTGTGGAAGAAAATTCAAACCAGGAAATTCTTCTTCAGGCTGCGTGTGGATCAGGTATTAAACAAATTTACTGGTATCTGGATGATAAATATTTTAAAAAATCATTGCCGGGGAAGAAATCTTTTTTTTAAGCCGGATAAAGAGAAAATAAAAATTACATGTTTGGATGATAAGGGGAGGGATACTGAGGTGTATATTAAGGTTAAATTTTATTAATTGTTTGTTTATTTCACCCGCCGCCCGTACCACTCGGCGTTCACATTACCTAAGCGGCTTCCAATAAAACCTTAAACTTTTATTTCTTCTGATTTAAGAACTCTAATCCTAATTCTGTAAACCATTTAATTTGCGGCTCTCTTTGATATACCCTAATCCATCAGAATGCATTATTGCATCCCGGCTCTATAACTCTGAGATTCAACCTTAGTAATTCAATTCTGAAACCGTTTTGAAATCGTATTAAAACCGTATTGAAACCGTTTCAAAACCGTATTATTTCCTAATATCCTTTGAGTCTGCAGTTCCGATTGATTTCCTGTATGTCAAGCTTATACCATCCTCAGATCCCGGTAATTGACAGAAATGGCCGGGGGTAATATAAGAGTAAGAGAAGCTCTCCTTGAAGATGAACTCCCCTGTTCATTTCCTTGACTACATATACCTGTTTCTCTATATTTGTTGTCGAATTTTTTATCAATTACGGAAAAAAATCAAGTATTTTGAACCAATTTAATAAGACAGTTCTTCCAAATGGCATTAAGATTTTATCAGAATCAATACCGGGTATAAAATCATTCTCATTAGGATTTTGGTTCAATGTAGGTTCGCGTGATGAAAGCTTTCAAAATAACGGGATTACGCATTTTATAGAGCATATGCTCTTCAAGGGGACACAGAAAAGATCTGCCAGAAAAATAGCTGTTGAGATTGAATCCGCAGGCGGATATTTAAATGCTTTCACGTCAAAAGAGCATACTTGTTATTACGGAAGAGGACTGGCAGAACATTTAGAAAAGACTTTTGATGTTATATCCGATATGATCCAGAAGCCGGCATTTAAACCAGCCGAAATTAAAAAAGAATCGAGTGTTATAATTGATGAACTCTATGATATTGAGGATAATCCGGAAGAATTGATATTCGATAAATTTGAAGAAATTGTTTTTGCCGGTAATGCACTAAGTCTCCCCATAATCGGAACAGAAAAAAATATTAAAAAATTCTCCCAGTTCGAGCTTTTCAATTTTGTTAAAGAGAAGTATGGATTTAACCGTTTAATAATTTCTGCCTCCGGTGCGGTAGACCATAACAAGTTAATAAAATTAACTGATAAATATTTCAATGTAAACCTTGGAAAAGCAGCGATAAAAAGAAAACACTATCCTTTGAACATATTGCCTGCTAAAATAGAATTCATCGATAAAGAAATTCAACAGGTACATGCAATTATTGGAAAGTCTACTTATGGCTATAATGATGATAGAAGAACTAAGGCGGCACTGTTAACTCAGGTACTCGGAGAAGGGAGCAGTTCAAGGTTATTCCAGACCGTTCGCGAAAGAAATGGAATAGCGTATCAAATCAATTCATTCCTTAATTCTTTTTATGATGTATCATCTTTTGGTGTTTATTTGTCCACTAACGAAAAGATGATTGATAGAGCATTGTCTATTGTAATAAGGGAGTTTAGGAAACTAAGAGAAATAAAAATTTCCGATAGGGAATTGAAGAAAGCCAAAGAATCAATAAAAGGGAGTTTAATATTGAGTCTTGAGAGTACATCTAACCGGATGATACGCATGGCTCAATCTGAATTATATTATAATAGAATTAAAAATCTTGATGAAATTTTAAAAGAAATAGATTCAGTCACCGCTGAAGATATTCTTGAAATATCGAATGAACTTCTACAAGAAGATTCATTTATAAAAGTAATAATCAAATCAAAAAATACACTGTTAAAATGGGCAGCGTAGCAAAATAACGAGGCGTAAAATGTTAATTGGGGTTCCAAAAGAGATAAAAACAAACGAAAATAGAGTTGCACTATTACCGGTAGGTGCATCCACTTTAATTCAGAACGGCCATATGGTTGTTGTCGAAACAAATGCCGGTGCCGGGAGCGGGTTTTCGGATAATGACTATAAAGCTGTGGGTGCAGAAATAGCTTCTTCACCGGATGAGATATTTGCAAATGCCGAAATGATTATGAAAGTAAAAGAACCGATCGATCATGAATATGATATGATTAGAGAAGGGCAGATAGTATTTACATATTTTCATTTTGCCGCAAACAAAGAGCTTACCGAAGGGATGATGAAAAACAAATGTGTTGCTATTGCATATGAAACCGTTCAGAAAACGGATAAATCTTTACCGCTTTTAATTCCGATGAGTGAAGTTGCCGGAAGAATGGCGCCTCAGGAAGGGGCAAAATACCTGGAGAAAGTCATGGGAGGGAGAGGAATACTTTTAGGCGGTGTTCCGGGAACAGGGCCTGCAGAAGTTATGGTCTTGGGTGGAGGAATTGTAGGTACCAACGCTGCAAAAATCGCCGCTGGGTTCGGCGCAAGAGTTATGATCTTAGACAGTAATCTTTACAGACTGAGATATCTTGATGATGTAATGCCGAAAAATGTTACAACGATGATGTCTAACGAATATTATATCAGGGAAAATTTACCAAAAGCAGACCTGGTAATAGGAGCGGTTTTAATTCCGGGAGCAAAGGCTCCGAAACTGGTTACTAAAGATATGCTGAAGCTGATGAAAGAAGGTTCGGTTATTGTCGATGTATCTGTTGATCAGGGAGGATGTATTGAAACATGTCACCCGACTACACATGAAAATCCTACTTATGTGGTTGACGGAGTTGTGCATTACTGTGTAGCAAATATGCCGGGAGCAGTGCCGAATACATCTACTCTTGCTTTAACAAATGCTACATTACCATATGCAGTTGAAATAGCAAATAAAGGCTTTGAAAAAGCAATTAAAACTAATCCGGAAATAAGGCTGGGATTAAATGTTATTGATGGTAAGATTACGTATCAGGGTGTAGCGGAAGCTTTTAATTTTGAATATCAATCTGTTGATTCGGTGATAAATTAAAGTATAGACGTAGAGACGGAAAACGAAGAGACGTCTATCTGTTTTTCGTCTTTCGTTTATTGAAAATAAAAAAGGATTTATAATGTCGAAGTTTGTTCTAGATGGAAAGGAAATAGAATTTGAACAGGGTCAAACTATTATTCAGGCTGCAAGAAAATATGGAATAGATATCCCTCATTTCTGCTGGCATCCGAGTTTAACAATTTCAGGGAATTGTAGGGTTTGTTTAGTTGAGGTAGAGAAGATACCGAAACTTGTTATAGCGTGTTCAACTCTTGCTGCTGAAGGAATGGTAGTTCACTCTGCTTCTGAAAAAGCACTTTCAGCTAGAAATGCAGTAATGGAATTTTTATTAATCAACCATCCGCTTGATTGTCCTATCTGCGATGAAGCCGGTGAATGCAAGCTTCAAGATTATGCTTATGAACATAGTGTTGGAGAAAGCAGGTTTACAGATGAAAAAAATCATAAGGATAAAAGAGTTCCTTTAGGCCCTTATGTAATGTTTGATGCAGAAAGATGCATTTCCTGTTCACGCTGTATCCGTTTTTGTGATGAAATTGCTAAAGATCCTGAGCTTACTTTTATAAAAAGAGGGGATAGAGTCACTATTGTAACTTATCCCGGCGAGCAAATGGATAATCCTTATTCATTAAATACAACCGACATTTGTCCCGTAGGAGCTCTTACAAACAGGGATTTCCGGTTTCGTGCAAGAGTCTGGGATATGTCAGCAACAAAATCAATATGTACCGGATGTTCACGCGGCTGCAATTCTGAAATTTGGGTCAGAAATAATGAGGTGTTAAGACTTACCCCAAGGTATAATGAAGAAGTCAACAGCTACTGGATGTGCGACCACGGAAGAATAAATACATTTAAATCTATTAATGCCGATGACAGAGTGGACGGACCGTATTTAAGAAGAGAAGGAAAACTGAATAAGGAATCATGGAATGAAGCCCTGAATGTTGCAGCAATTGAATTAAAATCTTATGAAAAGAATGAAATTGCTTTTATTGGTTCCCCTTATGCTACTAATGAAGATAATTTCGTTCTGACAAAACTTGCAAAATTGGCTGGTATTAAGAATATCTTATTTATGCAGCATATTAATCAAGAATTCGGAGACGATATATTAAGACAAAATGATGTTACTCCTAATTCCTTTGGAGCTGAACTTACGGGAGTTAAACCGGCGGCGGATTTGAATGGAATTATTAAGGCTATCAATGAAGGAAAAATAAAAATTTTATTCTTAATTGATGATGATATTGTTTCATCAAATCCCGGACTGGAAAGTGTACTCGCAAAACTCGAAATCTTGATTGTATGTTCGACTAATTTTGATAAAACAACCTCTTTGGCCAATATAGTCTTTCCTTCTGCAACCTATGCAGAGAAGAACGGTACAATGGTAAATTTCCAGGGGATGATACAAAGATTGAAACCTGCTGTAGCAACAGTAGATCTCGACAGAGCAATGGATGGTATGTCCCAAAGCAGGCTGGATAAATTCGGGACTAAATTCGATAAATGGGCTCAAGGAAATAAGCGGGACGCAAAATCAGCATGGAGAATTATTTCAGCTATTTCGAATTCAATGGGATATAAAATGAAATATAATAATGTGGAAGATGTATTTGAAGAATTAGCTAAATCTAATGAGGCCTTCAAAGGAATTGATTATGATGATATTGGAGAATCAGGCGTAAAAGTTAAAATTGAAATTTCAGAAAAAGTATAGGCTTTATATACATGACTATCCTTGAATTAATTGGAATTACATTGGTGAAGATTGTATTAATTCTTTCACTCATGCTGCTGACCGTTTCTTATTTAGTTTATTTTGAAAGACGGGTAAGTGCATGGGCTCAAAACCGTCTTGGACCTAACCGTGTAGGGTGGGAAGGAATCTTGCAGCCTTTTGCCGATGTTTTTAAATTATTGTTAAAAGAAGATATTGTCCCTACAAATGCAAACCGGAGAATTCATGCATTAGCTCCAATGCTCGCTTTATTTGTAGCTTTTACAACATATGCTGTTATCCCGGTTGGACCAAGTATCTATATATTCGGATTAACCATCCCCCTGGTAGTTGCAGATATAAATATCGGAATTCTATATGTATTAGCTCTTTCATCTCTTGGTGTATATGCTATCACTTTCGCCGGATGGTCTTCAGGGAGTAAGTATTCCTTATTAGGCGGTATTCGTTCCTCAGCTCAGATGATCTCTTATGAAATTTCTATGGGATTTTCAGTCGGAGGTGTATTACTTTTATCCGAGTCGCTTAGGCCCCTGGCAATAGTAAGTTCACAGGGTGCCTGGCTCTGGAATGCATGGATACAGCCTATTGGATTTATCACTTTTGTTGTTTCAGCGTTTGCGGAAACTAACCGTTTACCTTTTGATCTTCCTGAAGCGGAGCCGGAACTGGTTGGAGGCTTCCACACTGAATACAGCAGTATGAAATTTGCGGGGTTTTTCCTCGCAGAATATGCAAACATGATCATTGCAAGTGCTTTAATTATAACGCTTTACCTTGGCGGGTATAATTTACCTTTTATAAATATTAATTCCCTTGGATTGCCCGGATGGTTGACTGTTATAATACAAATAGCTACTTTCTGTGTGAAGATGGGAGCGATTTTGTTCTTTTTCTTATGGATTAGATGGAGTCTCCCAAGATTCAGATATGATCAGCTGATGAGCCTTGGCTGGAAAGTAATGTTTCCGCTTTCATTAGTTAATATTATTTGGGTTGCAGCTTTAATTATGATCTTTAAACTTTAAGTTCTTGAATATGAGAATTGATTAAGGATTTAAATGGCAGTTAAGAAAAGAGAAAAAGATTTAACATTTTTAGAGAAGATATATATACCGGAAATTGTTAAGGGTTTATCGCTAACGCTAAAGAATATGTTTAAGCCCAAGTTTACACTTAAATACCCGGAAGAGAAGTTCATTCCCCCTGCATCATACAGAGGCAGGCCTGTTTTAGTTCAGGAAGAAAATGGTGTCGAGAGATGTGTAGCTTGCGGGCTTTGCAGCCGTGTGTGTCCTTCCTTAGCAATTGAGGTACAGGCTGGTGAAACAGAAAGTGAAAAAGAACGTTATCCTGAAAAATTTGAAATCAATATGATTCGATGCATCTTTTGCGGATTCTGTGAAGAGGTTTGTCCCGAAGAAGCAATCGTTATGAGCAAAGATTATGAATTAGCCTTTTCAAAAAGGGAAGATGCTATTTATGGCAAAGACAAATTATTAGTTCCTGTTCACCAGCTGCAGGATAGGATTAATTTTTTAAGAAGTTATAAATAGTATTAATATCTGGTTTTGTTCCAGTTATCGGGGTGCTATGCAAAAAACTTTTACTATTTTATTTTTATTTATTTTCGTCTTATCTGTTTTTGCACAAAACGAAGAGGACAGCTATAGAATAACCTGCCCCTCTTATATACCTGTAAATTCAGCTTTTGATATTTCTTTGGTGACTACAAACAGGTTCACAAAAGCAGATACACTTGAATTATATATTTTACCCGATGAAAAACTCTCTTTACTTGATGTTGAACTAAATACCCTTCTTTGGAAATCCGCATTAGATTTTAAATCAGCACAGCTTGAACGATATACCGGTCCCGCATATAAATGCATTGTAAATCTTTCCGATTCAGCCTTAGCACCTGGATCATTTTTCCAGTTCTTATTTAGATTCCAGGGTGAAAATACCACAAGGGGTTTTGTTAAATTTTTCGGAATATTTAAGGCTAAAGGGAAAATTTTAGGTTATGTAAATTCTAAAATAAAAAACAGGCCTATAAAAGAATCGGAATACTTAATGGTTCCGGTTAAATTTTACAATGTTCAGAGAGTAGCGGGAAAAGCATTATTCTTTTCAAAAAATGCATATATGGATTTTTCTACTAATGATATTAAATCAGATAATTTATTAACTGAATTCTGGATTAAATTAGATAATCCGGAGGAACAAATACTAAAGATTAGGGATAAATTAATTCCGGAATTCCAATTTACATTATCGACAAATTCTTTTCAGATTTTATCGGCTGATTCAAAATCAGGTTCACAGATCTATTCCGAACCCTCATTTTTATCCTTAAAATGCTGGTATCATATTTCCATATTATTTTCGCTTAAAAACAATACCGTTTCATTTTACGGCGACGGCAAGCTTATTGCGAAATACAAATTAAATAATTCTGTAGAAGCAAAAGATCTCGGCTTTGAGTTTTATAATTTTGAAGAGGATGAATCGTTTCAGATTGATCTTTTAAGAGTTATTGATTTGAATAACACAATAGATTATTCTTTCTCAAACTGTAACTTTCAGAATTTTTCTGCAGATAGTTCAACAGTATTAGCAAGATTTAAAGTAGATGATCTGGATGCATTATCGAACCTGAAGAACAAAATGGATTTAAATACTTCAGGGATTCAGTTAGTGAACTCGGATGCCCCGATATTCGCAAAAGCGCCGGAATTAAATATCAAAATGCTTTCCAATTCTTATGAACTCGATTGGAACGGAGGCGACTATAAGCAGGCTGATTTTTATGTCCTGGAAAAATCTTCAAAATACGGGAGCTATACTCCTTTATTTAAAATCGATGCAGATAATTTAAATGAGAAAAATTATTCATACCTTGATCAGAATGACGAATCATCGGATGTTATTTATTATAGAATTAAACAGGTCGATAAAGACGGTTCTATTGTTTACTCATCTCAGGTAAAAATTGGACGGGGGTCATTTGAACCTTTCATTGTAGAACAGAATTATCCTAATCCTTTTAATCCCAAAACAAGTATTGTAGTCGAATTATTGGAGGATAGTGAAGTTAAAGTAATAGTTTACAATCTTGAAGGAAAGGAAGTTGCCAGACTTCATGACGGGCTATTAAATAAGGGGGTTCATAAATTTACTTTTGATGCTACGGATTTGCCTTCGGGGGTTTATCTATACAAGATAGAGACTCCAGACTTCTCACAGACCAAAAAGATGGTGCTTACCAAATAAAGACACAGATTTTCGCAGACACAGATTTCACAGAAATGAATTTTTGATGAAAATATTATGATTTTAAACATGCATAAAAAAATATACAACTAGTGAATAAAATTAAATTCACATAATCTTTATTTATTTTTCCATTTCTTATTTTTTAACCGGGGAATAAGGTAAATAATTTGGTATAATTTATGATTTTCTTTTTGTGCTGTTTATAAAGATTCGGGCATTTTTTATAAGGGTTAAATAAAAATTAAAATGGGGACTATATAGGTGGTCAATTTATTCTTTTTTACAGAATTTTTAATAGTGACCTTACCCCAGTAACTGATCAAAAAGAAATACTAGAACATTCAAATGAAAATACCAGCAGTCTTGGATTTCAAAATACTGTTTCTTCAGACAGCTCCGGAAATTTCATTATTGTTTGGAGCAAGAGCAGCTATAAAAATAATCATTCAAGAATATTTCTTCAAAAAATAAATAGTAATGGAGAGTTAATAGATAACAATTTGGAAGTAAGCGACTCTTCTGCTACTATTGATTTTACCTTCCCAACAATTGCATCTACAAAAGACGGATATTTTTTTATTGTGTGGGCTGAGAAAGGTGCATACGCAAGAATTTATAATATAAATTCGGGATTTGTTATTCCGCAATTCAATATTGAAGAAGAACAATCTTTTAGTGCCTATTATGCTGTTACCTCAGATGATAATTATTTTTACCTGTCTTTTTCCGGGGAAAAAAGATTCAGTCAAATTATTTCTAAGAATGGAAAAAGCTTCGGAGAAAAAAAAGATTTATCATTTAATCTTGGAAAGCTTTCCAGAGTAAAAAATAAAAATTTTTATTCAGCTTTCACAAAATTAAATAAAGATGATGCTGATGCGATGGTTCAGAAATTTGATTTAGGGTTCAATCCGGCGGGAAAACCAATAAAAGCTGCGGATGATTACTGCAGTTCGGAACAAAAAAATCCCGTAGTTGAATACAATGAAACCGGAAGATCATTAGTTGCATGGGAAGATAAAAGGAATGGAATTACCCAGATTTATGCTCAGGTTCTCGATGAAAATGGAAATGCTTTATCAGAAAATATACTTGTAAATGACACTTCAATTTTTGAAAAAGGTATTAATCCTGAAGTATTATCGGACAATGCAGGAAATTTTTATGTAATTTTTTCAGGAGGTGAATATTATTTAAATGTTGTAGTCCAAAAAATTTCAGGAGATGGAAATAAAATCGGCGGGAATAAAAAATTAACTGATTTAAATTATGCAGATAATCTTTGGAGCCATAACCAGATAAATGACAAAGGTGATTTATTAATATGCTGGCAGGTAAGCTATAGTAATTCAGCAATTTATTTTCAAAAGTTTCATCCCGATTTTACACCCTACAATAATTACAGCAAACTTTTCTATACTCCTTCTGCAGTTATTCAGGATATTTCCATTAACAAAAATTTTGAAATACTTATAATGTGGACAGATTATTTTATAGAGACAGGTATTTATGGTAAAGATCTGAAAGGAATGCTTTTTAATCCGGAAGGTTCATCTATATCTGATTCTATAGTAGTTTACTCCGGAGACGGAATTTTTCTTAATGCGGCCTGTAAATTAGATATATATAAAAATCTGGCGTTTATCTGGACAGACTGCAACTCTTATGGTTATGATAACAATATTAATTTGAAAAGAATTTATTCTGACGGTAAAAATTGTTTTGATTCATTCGCAGCTAATAGCAATCTTTCTTATCTAAAAATAATAAAAATATTTAACAAAAATATTTTTGCTGCATGGAGTGATAATAATAAAATTAACGCTCTTATGATTGATGATAATAAAGGAAGTATAATGCCAATTAACCTTTATAATTTTGAAACATTTTTTTATAATGATTGGGGTATTTCCAATAATAGTATTGATTTAGACATATATAACAATAAATTACTTCTATGCTTTGAAAGTATAAAAAATGAAGATAAAGGTTATGATATTTATGCCAATATCCAAATGATAGATTCTTCTTTTTACCATTTCCCCATTTCAGATGATGCAAATTATGAGACTATTTCTTCAGTTTATCCGAATCCTATTTCAACAAATGTTTCATTAAATTACTTTTTAACAATTCCTGTTAAAGTAACTGTTTCTATTTATAATATATTAGGAGAAAGAGTAGCAGCAATTGAAGATAAAACAGAAGAACCTGGATTTCATACAATAAAATTTAATGCAAGTAGTCTGCCATCGGGAATCTACTTTTTTTACTATAAAGGTCTAAAATCTTTTGCAAGAAAATTTTTAGTTGTTAAATAATTTTTATTAAATAGCTGAAAAACTTTAAATTCGGGTGCAAAGAGAATAGAGAAAATACAACTTAAATATGAATAATATTGAATCTATTGAGAAAGAAATAAAATATTTGGAAACGCTGCTTTTATCTCCGGATATTAGAAAATCAGTTTCAGACCTTTCCGAAATTTTAGCGGAGGATTTTATAGAGTTTGGCAGTTCAGGCGAGATATTCACAAAGAAAGAAATAATAAAATCATTACAAGAAGTACCTAGACTAAAGTTATCACTTGCAAATTTTAAATTAAAAAAATTAGAGGAGGATTAGTGATAGACTATGCCAGTTTTATATGAAGGTAGAGTCATTATTAAAGAAATGGCTGAATAAAAGGAGTCAAAGAAGAAGCTATACATGGGAAGGATATAGGAAAATGCTAAAGCAATATCCATTACTGGAACCAAGAATAACCTAGAGAAGAAACAGGCAGCTTGAATTATTTGGAGCGAACTTCTGAATACGGAAGCGAGTATTATTGAAGAGCGCGGTGCGGAAAAACTGCACCCCGGATCTGTGTGGGGGATGTCTAAGAACATGCATTTTTACCATGACGGTGGTTGAAACAAAACAGCAAAAGTAGTAATTTTATACTAAAATTCTAAAGGGCATATATAACTCATGATTGCAAAGGTTGTTCATATATTAAAAAACACTTCTGAGAAAAGTGACTTCGAATATTGGAAGAGTCAGTCATATCAAAAAAGATTACTCACACTAGAAGAAATAAGGGAAGAGTATAATAGTTGGCGTTATGATCATCAACAAGGATTTCAAAGAGTTTTTAGAATTATTAAACAAAAACAAAGTTAAATATCTAATAGTTGGTGGACCATCAGAGGGGGATGAAGTAAAATTATTTTTGATAGGAGATAATCCGGATATGATCTTGCATTTTTATTTCATTTTTTATTAACTTGTGAATAAAAAATTACCCTTCATTTTCAGGGGTTCATCTGTAAAAAACAAGGAAACCGGGAATAATAATGCTTTCCAAAATTCTTACCAGTGCCACTTACGGGATTGATGCTTACCTAATTGAAGTTGAAACCAATGTGGAAAAAAATATGCCTTCATTTACCATTGTCGGTTTGCCCGATAATGCTATTAAAGAAAGCCGTGAAAGAGTCATTGCAGCAATTAAAAACAGCGGATTTGATTATCGGGTAAAAAGAATAACAATAAACCTTGCGCCTGCCGATATAAAAAAAGAAGGAAGTTCTTTTGATCTTCCAATTGCTGTCGGATTATTAGCTGCTAACGGAAATGTTGATGAAGAATCTCTGAAAGATACGGTTTTTCTTGGAGAACTTTCATTAGACGGACAGCTTCGTCCCGTAAAAGGTGCTCTACCGATTTCTGTTGAATCTAAAAAGAAAGGAATAAAAAGAATTATTCTGCCGTTAGATTCATCCAGGGAAGCTTCTATAGTTGATGGAGTTGATATCTATGGAATGGAAAACCTTTCGGAAGTAATAAATTTTTTAAACGGTGAAATTCAAAAGGAAAAAGTATATACAAATATTGAGGAGATTTTTTCACAGGTAAATATTTATCATGATGATTTTTCGGATGTTAAGGGGCAGGAGAATGTAAAACGGGCACTTGAAGTTGCGGCAGCGGGTTCCCATAACATTTTAATGATAGGACCACCCGGAAGCGGTAAGACTATGCTTGCAAAAAGAATCCCGACAATTCTTCCTCCAATGACTTTTGAAGAGGCTCTAGAAACAACAAAGATACATTCAATAGCGGGGATTCTTCCAAAAGAACAAGCACTTATAACTGAAAGACCGTATAGAAGTCCTCATCATACTATTTCCGATGCAGCACTTGTGGGAGGGGGTTCTTTCCCAAGACCTGGCGAAGTTTCTTATGCTCACCATGGGGTTTTATTTTTAGATGAACTGCCGGAATTTAAGAAGAATGTTCTAGAGGTTTTAAGACAGCCTTTGGAAGATGCAAAGGTAACTGTCAGCAGATCAAAACTGTCTCTAGAGTTTCCGGCTAATTTTATGCTTGCTTCTGCAATGAATCCTTGTCCGTGCGGATTTTTTACAGACCCTGCTAAAGAGTGCACCTGCGCTCCTCCTCAAATTCAAAGGTATATGGCAAAAATATCCGGGCCGCTTTTAGATAGAATCGACATTCACATTGAAGTTCCTGCAGTAAAATATAAAGAGCTTTCTGCGAACACTAAAAGCGAAACTTCTTCTGAAATAAGAAGTAGAGTTATTAAGGCAAGAAATATTCAGTATAAAAGATTTGAAAATACTAAGCATATTTTTAATAACGGGGATATGGGTTCAAAAGAAGTAAGAGAGTTCTGCAGACTTGATTCTGCAGGAGCCGATTTATTGAAAATGGCAATGACAAAACTTGGATTATCCGCAAGAGCATACGATAGAATTTTAAAAGTAAGCAGAACAATAGCTGATCTGGATGAATCGGGAAATATTTTATCGCAGCATATAAGTGAAGCGATACAGTATAGGAGTTTGGATAGGGAATTGTGGAAACACTAGGTTGAAATAACAAATGGCAAATTTCAAAAAACAAACAAATTCCAATGAAGAAATTCCAAATTCGAAAGGTGAAACCCCTATAACTATTGGAGGAAATCTACGTTAAGAAAACGTAAATATTTTTGGCAGAATATTGAGATTGTTATTTATTGATTGTTTTTTGTAATTTGGAATGGTTTATTTCTCAAATTTCGCATTTTTTATACCTACCTTAATAGTTTGCATTTTTGCAAGAATCAAAATATATTTGTTGTCTGTATTTTTTAATTCGGGCGGACGCCGGAGTTGGAGAGCCGGGGCGGACTGTAAATCCGTTGGCTGACGCCTTTGGGGGTTCGAATCCCTCGCCGCCCACGCTTTCTATTGATGATGGATACTTAAAGGGAATAAATATTTAGTTGTAATCTTCATTCCCTTATTTTTTTGTTCTTTTTTTATTGATGGTTTTTATGTCAAAGTTTCCTAAAAGCGAGAGTAACTCAGTTGGCTAGAGTCATCCAGCTCGAAGCGGGATTGGTTGCAGGTACAAATAAAGAGTACATAAAAATATTGAAAGACTTAACTAAAAGTTTCTTAGGTGCGGGAGTAACTCAGTTGGCTAGAGTCATCCCGCTTTGAGCGGGATTGTTCGCGGTTTCGATAGAGAAGAAAAAAAGTTCTTAAAGATATTATGAAAGACTAAATAAAAAGCTTTTCAACAGGCGGGAGTAACTCAGTTGGCTAGAGTCACAGCCTTCCAAGCTGTTGGTCGCGGGTTCGAGTCCCGTCTCCCGCTCAAGTGAGTTACAAGACGTATATATTGAAGAGTCAAAAGGTTGAAAAATATTATATTGGTTCAACTGAAGATTTGGAAAAAAGATTAGAGTTGCATAATAGTCCGAGAGCACGATGGACTAAGAGATATCAACCATGGGTTCTTATACAATTTGAAGAATTTGCTACAAGAAGTGAAGCTATTCAACGCGAACGATATCTAAAATCTCAAAAGAATGTAAAGAGATATTTAGAATCAGTTGAAGGGAGTAACTCAGTTGGCTAGAGTCATCCCGCTCGGAGCGGGATTGGTCGCGGGTTCGAGTCCCGTCTCCCGCTCAACTGAAGATTTGGGAAAAAGAATAGAGTTGCATAAGATGAAAGAGCATCAACCATGGGTTCTTATACATTTTGAAGAATATTCTACAAGAGGTAAAGCTGTTAAACGTTAGAACAGTTTGAAGGGATTAATAAGAACTGCTGACGTAGCTCAGATGGTAGAGCACATCCTTGGTAAGGATGAGGTCACCGGTTCAATCCCGGTCGCCAGCTCCAAAAGATTGGTTGAAATTATAAGGTTAAAAGATTTAAAAACAATCTTGTAATTTTGTAATCTTGCAATTTTGCAATCAACTTAAAGATTAAATAACAAAATTTAAATTAGTTTAAATTAAAATTATGAGAGATATAATAACTTTGGAATGTACGGAGTGTAAGAGAAGAAACTACACTACTACAAAAAATAAACGTAACCATCCGGGCAGAGTTGAATTTAAAAAATACTGCCGCTGGGATAAAAAACATACTATTCATAAGGAAACAAAATAGAGATTGTTACGTCAGTAGCTCAATTGGCTAGAGCAGCGGTCTCCAAAACCGCAGGTTGGGGGTTCGAGTCCCTCCTGACGTGCAGTAATTACTAAGTTATTTAAGAGAAATTCATGAAAGAAAAAATTATTGGCTTTTTTGATGACGTAATGAAAGAAATGAAAAAAGTCACCTGGCCGACAAAAGATGAATTGAAAGAGTCAACTACTGTCGTTATTGTTGTATGTTTAATTATTGCTGCTTTCACATATGTAATTGATATGGCAATTAATCAAATATTTAGAGGAATTTTTTAGTGCAGGATTTTGATAAAAGATGGTATGTAGTTAGAACTTTCTCCGGACATGAAAACAAAGTAAAAACTTTACTTGAATCTGAACTGGAAGACAATGAGTCATTACGGGTAAAAATTGAAGAGATTTTAGTCCCTACGGAAAAAGTCTTTGAAGTAAAGGATGGGAAAAAGAAAAGTAAAACTAAAAACTTTTTTCCGGGATATATTTTAATTCATGCTGATTTAGATAACCAGGTTAAAGAATTCATTTTGAATACTCAATCTGTTATGGGTTTCCTTGGAACTAAAAATAATCCGAATCCTTTGCAGCCTGAAGAAGTGAAAAGAATAGTAGGGCGCATTACACAGGATGAAAGCGGCGAAAGGATGGAAACTATTTTCAGGTCTGGTGATCTTGTTAAAATTATAGACGGCCCTTTCAATAATTTTACCGGCACCGTACAGGAAGTAAATGAAGAGAAAATGAAAATAAAAGTGATGGTTTCAATTTTTGGAAGAAAAACTCCTGTTGAAATCGATTTTGTACAAGCTGAGTTAGAAAAATAATTTTATAAGGTAGTAACTATATGGCTAAAAAAATAACTGGATATATTAAATTACAAATTCCTGCCGGCAAAGCAAATCCTTCTCCGCCTGTTGGTCCGGCACTCGGTCAAAAGGGGGTTAATATAATGGAATTTTGTAAACAGTTTAATGCTAAGACTTCTGAAAAAGAAGGACTAATTATACCGGTCGTAATAACCGTTTTTGCCGATAAATCTTTTACTTTTATAACTAAAACTCCTCCTGCAGCTGTTTTGTTGTAGAGAGCTGCAAAGGTTGATAAAGGATCTCCGGAATCAAATCGAAATAAAATCGGCAAAGTTACTAAAGATCAGGTAAAAGAAATTGCTGAATTAAAAATGCCCGATCTTAATGCCTTCGATGTTGATCATGCTATGAGTATGGTCGCCGGTACTGCGCGTAGTATGGGAATTTCAGTTGAAGATTAATTTATTTATTATACGATTTTTAATGGTGAATCAATGAAAAATTCTAAAAGATATAAAGAAGTTTTGAAAAACACCGATAGAACTAAAGAATATTCAATAATTGATGCAGTAAAAGCATTAAAAGAAAATTCCAAAGTTAAATTTGTCGAAACCCTCGATTGCTCAATAAAACTTGGTGTTGATCCGAGACATGCAGATCAGATGATAAGAGGAACTGTTTCATTACCTAACGGAACCGGTAAAAAGGTTAGAGTTTTGGTCATTACAAAATCAAAAGCTCAGGAAGCTGTGGATGCCGGAGCCGATTATGCCGGTTTTGAAGAATATATTGAAAAGATTAAGGGCGGGTGGACTGATGTAGATGTTATAGTTGCTTCACCCGATACTATGTCTGAATTAGGTAAATTAGGTAAAATATTAGGGCCTAAAGGTTTAATGCCGAATCCTAAAAGCGGTACTGTTACACAGGATGTCGCTCAAGCTGTTAAAGAAGTGAAAGCAGGTAAAATAGAATTTAGAGTAGAAAAGGCAGGTATCGTTCATACACCGTTAGGAAAGCTTAATTTTGAGGCTGAAAAGTTAGAAGAAAATGCTAAAGCTTTTTTAAATACAATTGTTAAAATGAAACCATCTTCGGCTAAAGGACAATATGTAAAGAGTATTTATCTTTCGTCAACGATGGGTCCCGGATTAAGAATTTCTAAAGACGAACTTCCTGCTGTTCATTAATCAATAAATAAGTTTACGCACTCAAAAAAATAAATGCTTCAAATCCCGATGAAAAAACGGGAAAGGCCAGCACCAATAATGTATTATTTGGTATGGGAGAAAAATGATAAAGAATGAAAAACCTGAGATCATTTCTGTAATAAAAGAGATGATCGATCAATCGACTGCAGTTTATCTTGCCGATTATAGTGGAATTCCGGTTGAAGATATTAATGGAATACGAAACCAATTCCGTAATGAAGGAGTAAAATACAAAGTATTCAAAAATACTTTGTTTAAGAGAGCTCTTGATGAATCCGGCAAATATGAAAAATTAGCAGATCACTTAGTTGGAATGACTGGTTATGTTTTTGCTTCTGAAAATAGCCCAGTTGCTCCGGCAAAAATCATTAAGAAATATTTTGATGATAAACAAAAATTAGTACTAAAAGCCTGTTATATTGAAAATCAGTATTATGATGGAAGTAAATTAAATGAATTAGCATCTCTTCCGTCTAAAAAAGAAATAATTGCAGGCATATTGGCTAGTTTGAATTCACCAGCTTCCGGTATCGTTGGTACTATAAACGCTGTTATGAGAGACCTGGTTAGCGTGATTGACGAGATCTCAAAGAAAGAAGCAGCTTAAAATTGATAATTTTTTTGTAAATTAATTTATTAGGAGTAAAATCAATGTCAGAAAAAATAGCTGAAATTGTTGAGAAAATAAAAGGCCTCTCCTTAATGGAAGCGTCAGATTTGAAAAAAGCATTGGAAGATGAATTTGGTGTTACTGCTGCAGCTCCCGTTGTAGTTGCTGGCGGTGGTAATCAAGCCGGAGGAGCTGCTGCTCAAGTTGAAGAACAAACCGAATTTGATGTAATCTTACAAAGTATTGGTGATAAGAAAATTAATGTTATTAAAGTTGTTAGAGCTCATACCGGCCTTGGTTTAAAAGAAGCGAAAGACTTAGTTGATTCTGCACCCAAAACTGTTAAAGAAGCTGTCTCTAAAGAAGAAGCAGAAAAACTCAAAAAAGAATTTGAAGAAGCCGGCGCTACAGTAGAATTAAAGTAATTAATATAAATAAAAACTTTGGAAATAATGTACTTTTTATAAAAAGTGATAGGCGGTGAAATCTGCCCTATCGCTTTTTTTAATGAATAGATGAATGAGCGAATGGTTGAATAGTTGAGACTGATTAAGTAAATGAATAATAATTGGAGGTTTAAATTGAATAATAGTAATGGTAGAATTTCTTTCGGTAAGATTTCCTCGATTATAGCTCCACCCGATCTTTTAAGTATCCAGACGGATTCCTTTGAAGATTTTGCCCAATTAAAAATTTTACCGGGCAGGAGGGATAATAAAGGTCTGCAGAATGTATTTACTTCTAATTTTCCTATTTTTGATAATAAGGAAAACTACAGACTTGATTTTATTGAATATAATATTGAGAAACCAAGGTATTCTGTTGATGAATGCCTCGAAAGAGGTTTAACTTTTTCCGCACCTTTGAAAGGTAAACTTCGTTTATCTACTAAAGACCCGGAAACACAG
Organism: uncultured Ignavibacteriales bacterium; assembly: GCA_963742995.1. Lineage (GTDB taxonomy): Bacteria > Bacteroidota > Ignavibacteria > Ignavibacteriales > Ignavibacteriaceae > CAVQBP01. The sequence continues at coordinate 8,767 of CAVUOL010000073.1, read as the reverse complement.
GAATTTGTTAATAGTGTTGAACAGGAAGTTTATTTGGGAAATCTTCCTTTTATGACTGTAAAAGGAACGTTCATAATTAATGGGGCAGAAAGAGTTGTCGTTTCGCAATTACATAGATCTCCTGGCGTTGCATTTTCTCAAACCGTACATCCTAACGGTACTCCAATTTATTCTGCCAGGATAATCCCTTTAAGAGGATCATGGGTTGAATTTGCAACGGATATCAATTATGTAATGTATGTATATATTGATAGAAGGAAAAAATTTCCTTCAACAACTTTATTGCGTGCTTTAGGTTATGAATCCGATGAAGAAATATTAAACTTGTTCAATCTTGTTGAAGAAGTCGAAATAAATAAAGTAAAAATTGAAGAATATGTTGGCAGAACAATTGCCAGCGATGTCTTCGATATGTCTACCGGTGAAATCTTCCTCACAAAAGATAGTGTAATGGTTGAAGATGATATTGAGCGGTTAAAAGAAGCTGAGGTAACAACTTTAAAATTTATTAGTTCAAATACTTCACCAGATCAGGATCTAATAGTAAATACTTTAAGAAAAGATTCATCGCATACAAGGGAAGAAGCTCTTTATGCAATTTACCGTCAACTTCGTTCAGGTGAAGCTCCGGATGTTGATACTGCACAGGGATTAATCGATAAGCTGTTCTTTAATGATAAACGATATGATCTTGGTGATGTCGGCCGCCATAGAATGAACGATAAACTTAAATTGAATATCCCCGAAACAACTACTATTCTGACTATCGAAGATATAATTTCTATTATGAAATATATCATTAAACTTAGAGCGGGGAATGAACCTGTTGATGATATTGATCATCTGGGAAACAGGAGAATAAGAACAGTTGGTGAACAATTAGGTCAGCAGTTTAATATAGGTATGGCACGCATGGCTAGAACTATTAAGGAAAGAATGAACATGCGCGATACGGAGAGTTTTACACCGCAGGATTTGGTTAATGCAAGGACTTTAAGTAGTGTAATTAATGCCTTTTTCGGTACCAATCAGCTATCCCAGTTCATGGATCAAACTAATCCATTAGCTGAAATGACTCATAAAAGAAGAATGTCGGCTTTGGGACCGGGCGGTTTAACAAGAGAAAGAGCTGGATTTGAGGTGCGGGATGTGCATTATACGCATTATGGGCGCTTGTGCCCGATTGAAACACCTGAAGGTCCAAATATCGGACTCATCTCATCACTTACAATATTTGCAAGAGTAAATAGGTATGGATTTTTAGAAACTCCATATAGAAAAGTGGAGAAAGGTAAAGTTCAGGATAATATTGACTATTTAACGGCTGAACAGGAAGATCATTTTACAATTGCTCAGGCAAACGCCCCATTAACAGAACAATCTAAATTTGTTAATGAAAGAGTTAAATCGAGATATAAAGGTGAATTTCCAATTGCCCTTCCGGAAAATGTTCAATATATGGATGTTGCTCCTGCTCAATTAGTTAGTGCGGCTGCGGCATTAATCCCTTTTCTCGAGCATGATGATGCCAATAGAGCCTTAATGGGTTCAAACATGCAAAGACAAGCTGTTCCTTTATTAAGACCTGAGGCTCCTCTTGTTGGAACAGGTATGGAAAAGAAATTAGCCACTGATTCAAGAGCTATCATTGTAGCCGAAGATAATGGTACTGTGGAAAGTGTGGATGCAAATCATATTATTGTTAAGTATGATATCAATCCAAACAGTATTGATGCTTTAACTTCATTTGACGATGTTAAAAGAGTCACTTATAAATTGACCAAGTTTAATGGGACCAACCAGGAAACATGTGTTAATCAGCGCCCAATTGTAAAAGACGGTCAAAAAGTTTCCAAAGGAGATGTACTTGCAGACGGTACTTCGACAGATGGAGGTGAACTGGCACTTGGAAGAAATGTTTTAGTTGCATTTATGCCCTGGCGGGGATATAATTTTGAAGATGCTATTGTTATAAGTGAAAGAGTAGTAAGCGAAGATGTATATACTTCTATTCATATTGAAGAATTTGAACTTCAGGTTAGAGAAACTAAAAGAGGTGAAGAAGAACTAACAAGAGAAATTCCTAACGTTAGTGAAGAGGCTGTAAAGAATCTTGATGAAAATGGAATTGTTAGAGAAGGAGCGGAAGTTAAAGAAGGCGATATTCTTATTGGTAAAATAACTCCCAAAGGGGAAACCGACCCGACTCCCGAAGAAAAATTATTACGCGCAATCTTTGGTGATAAAGCGGGTGATGTTAAAGATGCATCTTTAAAAGCACCTCCCGGATTAAAAGGTACTGTAATAAAAACAAGATTGTTCAGCAGAAAAAGAAGAGATAACGATTCGAAGAAAGTTGAAAAAAGAATACTTGATGATCTTGAAAACCATCATAAACAATCTTTAAGTGAGAACTATGATAAACTTGTTGAAAAGTTATCAAAATTAGCAGATGGTCAAACCACCACAGGAATAAGAGATCTTGACGGAAGTATTGTTTTAAGGAATAATACTAATATTAAAGATTCAACTTTCTCTTCAATGGATGATGTAACTAAACTGGATTATACACTTGATTGGTTTGAATCAAAAAAATTAAATAATCATATAACAACTTTATATAAAAATTATTTCGATACACTCTCTGATCTCGAAGAAGAGTATAAGAGAGAGAAAATAAAAATTACTAGCGGTGATGAACTTCCTCCAGGAATTGTTAAACTTGCTAAAGTGTATGTTGCTAAAAAACGTAAACTTTCCGTTGGAGATAAAATGGCGGGAAGACACGGAAACAAAGGTGTAGTTGCAAAAATAGTCCCAATGGAAGATATGCCTCACCTGGCAGATGGAACGCCTGTTGATATAGTATTAAATCCGCTTGGAGTACCTTCCCGAATGAATCTCGGTCAGTTGTATGAGACAGCACTTGGATGGGCGGGTAAAAAATTAGGAGTTAAATTTGCTACTCCTATTTTTGATGGAGCCAAAATGGAAGATGTTGATAACTGGCTCGAGAAAGCAGGGCTGGAAAGAGGAAGTAAAACTGACCTCTATGATGGACGTTCCGGCGAAAAATTTCATCAGAAAGTTACATGCGGTTATATTTATATGCTTAAACTAAGCCATCTTGTTGATGATAAAATACATGCAAGGTCTATTGGACCATATTCACTAATTACACAGCAGCCCCTTGGCGGTAAAGCTCAATTCGGCGGACAAAGATTCGGTGAAATGGAAGTTTGGGCTCTTGAAGGTTATGGAGCTTCACATATTCTTCAAGAAATTCTAACGGTTAAAAGTGACGATGTAGCCGGTAGAGCTAAAGTTTATGAAGCAATTGTTAAGGGTGAAAACTTACAGGAACCTAATATTCCTGAATCGTTCAATGTGTTAATTAAAGAACTTCAAGGGTTAGGCCTTGATATTAAAATTAATTAATCATTTTGAACATGTCTGCCTTATAGCGGGCAGTATTATTTCACTTAGAAATTAGGAGATAAAAATTATGCCTTACAGAGTTCAAGAAAATGCAATGCGTGATATTAATAGTATAACTATTGGTCTTGCTAGCCCAGATGATATTTTGTCCAGATCTTATGGAGAAGTTACTAAACCTGAAACAATTAACTATAGATCTTTCAGACCTGAAAAAGACGGACTTTTCTGTGAAAAAATATTCGGGCCAACACGTGATTGGGAATGTTTTTGCGGAAAATATAAAAGAATAAGATATAAAGGTATTATTTGCGACAGGTGTGGTGTTGAGGTAACTCAAAAAAGTGTACGCCGTGAAAGGATGGGGCATATTGGTCTTGCCGTTCCCGTCGCTCATATATGGTTCTTTAGAGCCCAACCTTCAAAAATCGGGAATATAATAGGACTTAGTTTAAAAGAACTTGAAAAAATTATTTATTATGAATCTTACGTTGTTCTTAATCCCGGACCAACAGGTTTACATAGACTAGATTTGATTTCAGAAGACCAGTATTTTGAAGTAATAAATTCAATTCCCGAAGGAAATGAAAAACTAGACGAAGATGATCCTAATAAATTTGTTGCTAAAATCGGCGGTGATGCTGTAAAGGATATACTTAAACATACAGATGTTGAAAAGCTTTCTAAAGATTTGAGAACTCAGTTGAAAGAGGAAACATCCCAGCAGAAAAAAGCCGAGTTGTTGAAAAGATTAAGAGTACTTGAAGCATTTAAAGAAGAAGAACACAAAATTCCCAATAAACCGGAGTGGATGGTATTAAATTATATTCCTGTTATTCCTCCTGAATTAAGACCATTAGTTCCTCTTGAAGGAGGAAGGTTTGCAACAAGTGATCTTAATGATCTATATAGAAGAGTTATTATTAGAAATAACCGTCTTAAAAGGTTAATCGATATTAAAGCACCTGAAGTTATTCTTCGTAATGAAAAAAGAATGCTTCAGGAATCTGTTGATGCATTATTTGATAATTCAAGACGTGGCAGTGCAGTTAGGAGTGATAATAACAGGCCTTTAAAATCTTTAAGCGATATGCTTAAAGGAAAACAAGGGCGATTCCGTCAGAATTTACTTGGTAAAAGAGTTGACTATTCAGGCCGTTCTGTTATTGTAGTAGGCCCTGAATTAAAGCTGCATCAATGCGGTCTACCTAAAGATATGGCGGTTGAATTATTTAAACCCTTTATTATCAGAAAACTTATTGATAGAGGACATAACAAAACAGTTAAAAGTGCAAGAAAAGTTGTTGACAGAAAAGATCCCATAATCTGGGATATTCTTGCTAAAATTATCGAAGGTCATCCGATTCTATTAAACCGTGCTCCAACGCTTCATCGTCTTGGGATTCAAGCTTTCCAGCCAATATTGATAGATGGACGAGCTATACAGCTTCATCCTATGGTTTGTACAGCTTTTAATGCTGATTTTGACGGTGATCAGATGGCTGTTCATGTGCCGCTTTCATATGAAGCACAACTTGAGGCTGCATTATTAATGTTGAGCAGTCATAATATACTTTCACCTCAAAACGGAAGTCCAATTGTTGTCCCGACTCAGGATATAGTTTTAGGATGCTATTATCTTACAAAACTGAGAGAAGGAGAAAAAGGGGAAGGTATGCTCTTTGGCTCAAGTGATGAAGTCATTATTGCCTATAATTCCAAAGTAGTTGGTTTGCATGCTAAAATTAAGGTCAAAGTGGATGGTGAATTGATTGAAACGACTGTCGGGCGCGTAATATTCAACCAGATTGTTCCCAAAGAAATGGGCTTTTTTAATCAACTCCTTATAAAGAAAACATTCGGCGGTTTTATAGGTCAAATGTTTTTAAAGATGGGCAATAAGGTCACTGCGAAATTTTTAGACGACTTGAAAGATACTGGATTTAGATATTCCACAGCGGGCGGTTTATCGGTAAGCTATGGTGATATGATTATTCCTGAAGAAAAAGAAAATTTAATATCCAAGGCTGATAAGAAGGTAGAGTCGATTCTTAACGAACATGAACAAGGCGTTATCACAGATGCCGAAAGATATAATAAGATTATCGATGTTTGGACTCATACAACTAATGATGTTGCTCGTGCTTTAATGGATAAAATCCGCGGGCATAATCAAGGATTTAATTCACTGCATATGATGGTTGATTCAGGTGCAAGAGGTTCTCAGGAGCAGGTAAGACAGCTTGCAGGAATGAGAGGACTTATGATGAAACCTCAAAAAACTTTATCAGGACAAGCTGGTGAGATTATTGAAAATCCGATAGTCGCTAATTTCAAAGAAGGTCTCTCTGTACTAGAGTATTTTATTTCAACACACGGTGCAAGAAAAGGACTTGCGGATACTGCTTTGAAAACTGCAGACGCAGGCTATTTAACCAGAAGATTAGTTGATGTAGCTCAGGATGTTATAATATCCGAAATTGACTGCGGAACTATTCTGGGAATTGAAATAACTGCTCTTAAAGATGTTGAACAGGAAAGAGAACCTTTGGGAGAACGAATTACCGGCCGTGTTGCTCAAGAAGATGTTTATGATCCGAGAACAGATGAATTAATTATTTCAGCTGGTGAAATGATCACTGAAGTAATCGCGGATAAGATTGAAGATTCCAGCATAGACTCAGTTTATATTAGAACAGTTTTGACTTGCGAATCGAAAAGAGGAGTTTGTGCAAAATGTTACGGCAGAAATCTTACAAACGGCAAGCTTGTTGAAATCGGTGAATCTGTAGGAATTATTGCGGCACAGTCAATCGGCGAACCAGGTACACAGCTGACATTAAGAACCTTCCATCTTGGTGGTACTTCTTCAAGGATTGCCAGCCAATCTCAGGTTGAAGCTACAACCGAAGGTATCATAAAATTTGAAAGAATAAGATACGTCGAAAAATCTGATTTCCTTGGGACTGTTAAGGTTGTTACCGGAAGAAGGGGATCTATTGGAATTTATGATGATAATAACCGTCAAATGAAAAAGTACGATGTACCATATGGTGCCGAATTAGTAGTAAACGACGGTCAGAAAGTTAAAAAACGTCAACCACTATATAATCATGATCCTTATAATTCAGTAATCCTATCTGATATTGCCGGCCGTGTAAGGTTTGTTGATTTAATTGATACTGCCACACTTCAACAGGTAACAGATGAGCAAACAGGTCACGTTCAGAAAGTTGTTATAGAATCGAAGGATAAAACTTTAACTCCAAGTATTTCAATTGAAGCTGATGACGGGACGAAAAAATCTTTTAATATTCCGACGAGAGCGTATCTTTCAGTTGAAGAAGGCGAAACAATTGTTCCCGGAACTATCCTTGCAAAAATTTCCAAACAGGCAACAAAAAGCCGTGATATTACAGGCGGACTACCAAGAGTAACAGAACTTTTTGAAGCCAGAAGCCCTCAGGAACCTGCTATTGTTTCTGAAATTGAAGGTACAGTTAGATTTGGTGCAAGGAAGAAAGGTTCAAGAGAAATATTAGTATCAGCTCCGGACGGTTCCGATGAAAAAAAATATAATGTTCCTTTAGGAAAACATGTACTTGTTCAGGAAAATGATGAAATTCCAGCGGGTGAAAAAATAACAGATGGACCTATTAATCCGCATGATATTCTGAAAATTAAGGGAACAAGTGCTGTTCAGGAATATCTTGTTAATGAAATTCAGGATGTTTATAGATTGCAGGGTGTAAAAATTAATGATAAACATATTGAAGTAATCGTTCGGCAAATGCTTCAGAAAATTAAAATTGTTTCTCCCGGTGATACCAGATTTCTTGAAGAAGATATCGTCGGTAGGAATGAATTTATAGAGGAAAACGAGAAAACTTCTTCAATGGTATCTATTGAAGATAAAGGTGACTCAAGATATAAAGATGATCAGCTTATTCTTAAGAACAAAGTTAGAGAGATTAATTCGGATCTATCAAGGAAAGACAAAAAGCAGCTTATTACCAGGGATGCTTTTGCAGCCACATTTGAACATGTACTTTTGGGTATAACTCAAGCTGCTCTTTCTACTGAAAGCTTTATCTCTGCAGCATCGTTCCAGGAAACTACAAAAGTTCTGGCAAATGCTGCAACAGAAGCAAAGGTTGATTACCTGCTTGGATTAAAAGAAAATGTTGTAATGGGTCATTTAATCCCGGCCGGAACTGGATTGAAGAAATATAAAAATATTATTTTGAAGGCTGAAGAAGTCCCTGCTGAAGTAGAGCCTAAAGAAGAAGTCCAGGCACAATAAATTAATTATTCTTATAAATCCGGTTTTTTACTTAAAACCGGATTTTTTATATTAAAAATAATAGATATTCTATAATTTTTAGGAATTATTTTTAATATTAAACAAAGATTATAATTTCTGTTACCGCTAACAGGCAGTATGCTATGCTTATTTTAGCTCTTATTTATATTGTAAAAGCGGGAAGAGTTAAAATAATATTTAGTTTTCTTGACAAATTTTGTACTTAATCCTATATTTAAAGTCTGAAATTTTTTTGAATTTATTGATCTAAGGAGATTTTGTGCCCACAATAAATCAGTTGGTTAGAAAAGGAAGAACGCAGATTTTAGCAAAGAAAAAAGCCCCCGCACTTGATGCGTGTCCGCAGAAGAGAGGTGTTTGTACAAGAGTATATACAACAACTCCTAAAAAGCCGAATTCAGCTTTAAGAAAAGTAGCGAGGGTAAGATTAACTAATAGCATGGAAGTTACAGCTTATATTCCGGGTGAAGGGCATAATTTACAGGAACACTCTATTGTTTTAATTAGAGGAGGAAGAATAAAAGATCTACCCGGTGTTAGGTATCATATTGTAAGAGGTACATTGGATACCAGCGGTGTAGAAGATCGTAAGCAAGGAAGATCTAAGTATGGAGCTAAAAAACCAAAAGTTAAATAATTTATGAGAAAGAAAAGAGCAGAAAAAAAATATCTGAAACCTGATCCGAAATTTAATGATGTCATGGTTTCTAAGTTTATCAATTGTATAATGTACGATGGTAAAAAATCGAAAGCACGCCATGTTGTATATGAAGCTTTTGATCTTATTGAAAATAGAACCCAAAAACCGGGATTAGAAATATTCAAAAAGGCATTGGGTAATGTTCAGCCTATTATCGAAGTTAGAAGCCGAAGAGTTGGAGGCGCAACTTATCAGGTACCTACCGAAGTAAGGCCTGAAAGAAGGGTTGCACTTGCTTTGAGATGGATAAAGAGATATGCTAGAGATAGTAACGATAAATCGATGTCTTTGAAATTAGCTTCGGAATT
>CAVUOL010000072.1:0-142418 GCA_963742995.1 uncultured Ignavibacteriales bacterium | reverse complement strand
ATTTATTTCCTGCTTCAATTACCGTTTCTATATCTCCGGTATCTATTGACAGCCATCCGAGCAGTGCATAACCTAAAGGATCATTTGGATAAAGTGATACATATTGACCGATATACTGAAGAGCTTTTGGAATATCAAATTCAAAAGTTGGTCCATAGTACATCGATAATATATACAACCGTTCTCTGTCAGTAACGCGTGATAAGAGAGGGATTATTTTTTTGTGATAGTATAATGCAAGGCTGTCATTTCCCAATTTTCTATAAATATAAGATAAATCGTTAATTGCTAATGTAAATAATGTATCTATAGAATAAGCTTTTTCTTTTAAAGCAGTTGATCTTTCATAATTGCCGTCACCTTCTGCAATATCTCCTTCTGAATATACTTCAAGAGCATCCAGTGATTGAGTTGTTGCCTTCTCCAAAGGTACTTTATATTTACCGATTTCCTTAAGCGACTCACCGAGGCTACTTCTCAATTCTTCACATAATTGATCCATCATCGGAAGTACATCGTCTATAACAGATGCTTCCTTTCTAATAAGCGATACCGGTTCACCATTAACTGCATCTATAATTTTACTTGTAAGGATATATTTTTTATCTAATTTATAAATCTCACCATCGATTAAAACACGTACCCCTTCCCGTTTGGCTACTTCCAGAGCAACTTTTTCAGTTAATTTTTCGTTATAAGGTTTCTCCATTCTCTTTAAAGCACTGATTATACGCTCATCGGGAAATATATTGAATAGAGAAGATTGATTGAGGGAAACTTTCATCGCAAATGAAAGTGAATTGTCCAGGTCTTTTTCAGTAGTATTATTTATAAAGTCTGCTACCAGAACATATTCGGATTTGCTTAAAGGTAAAAGGGGTTTTGCTCTAGTTAACCAGATTGTCAGCACTACTAAAATAGTTAATATAAGAACTGTTGCAACTATAATTCTTTTTTTTGTATAGAACTGTTTTTCCCTTTTACTCATTAATTCCGGAAAGCTAATATCCTGTTGAACTTCAATTAGATCGGTCTCAAATACTTCAATATTCTGATAACGATTTTCAGGGTCTTTCCGGAGACATTTTTTTATTATTGGTACCAATCTTTCCAGATCGGGATTATTTTTTGTATTAATTTCATTGGGTTCTATATTAAGAATAGAATAGATAATAACTTGATCATAGTCGCCATTAAAAGGAGGAGTGCCGGTAATCATCTCATATAATAAAACTCCGAGCGACCAAATATCTGTCCTTTGATCTACCTGATCCCCTCTTGTTTGTTCAGGCGACATGTATAAAATTGTACCTAAAACTTTCCCGATATTCGTTGCGTAAGAATGACCGCGTAGCTTAGCTATGCCGAAATCTAAAATCTTAACAATGCCGTCTTTAGTTATAAGAATATTTGCAGGTTTTATATCTCTATGAATTATCCCGTTCTCATGTGTTTTTTTAAGTCCTTCAGCTATCTGTATTATAATATCCAAAGTCTCATTTACTGCAAGCGGACCTCTGGAAATTTTTTCTTTAAGCGTTTCTCCTTCATAATAATCCATACAGATGAACATTCTGCCATCTGTGGTTTCATCAATATCATGAATTGTGCATACATTATGATGCTGAAGAGATGAGGCTGAACGTGCTTCAATAATAAACCTGTTTTTTGCTTCCTCATCGGTGGTAAGTTCGAAAGGTAAAAATTTTAATGCAACATTACGGTGAAGTTTAAGATCTTCGGCTTTATAGATAACTCCCATTCCTCCAGCTCCGAGTTCTTCAATAATCTTATAGTGCGATACTGTTTGATTTATCATCTTAATTTTCCGGCATAATAACTTATCATAGTTAAGGTCAGAAAAATTTTTAAGGATACTAAAGAAATAAACACTCTACAGGATAAAACAATATGTCTAGGAAAGTATCTTTTATATTGTTCTTAGGAATGCTTTATACAATTGTAGCTCTTTCTCTTATAAAAATCAATAAAATGATATAATTATTCATTAGTTGCATAGCTGTCCTCATTAAATTTAATGATATTGATTGAAACCAGACAAATCAAGGAAGTATGTCATCTAATTAAATAAACCCTATCCAACCTTTCCCTTGCAAAGCATAGCCGTCAACTTAAGCATGCTAACTTTTGGTTAAAATTTATTTTATCAGGTCTATTTTCATAAACACAATAGTTACAAATTTGTTTATCCATTAGTCGAATAATAGAATGATTTTTAATATAATTATAGTATATGAGATATCTTATATTATCAATTATATATTGTATGAATTTTATTATACTTAAGTGAGGCTGTTTTTCAAATAAAGCCAGAGAAAGTTTTTTTGAATACAAGCTATAATAATTAACCTGGAACATCAGAATAAATATTAGCATGCAGTATATGAATGCATCTAATCTTATCCTGTTTGTATCTCGAGGTATTCTCTTTATACCAAGACAGCTTTTCCAAGACTTAAATATTATTTCAATTCTCCATCGCATCGAGTAAATTTTTAATATTTCAGCACTATCCATTTGTTCTTCAGGAATATTTGTAACTAATAAATTCCAGCCTAATAAACAGAAATAATCTTTTCTTCTATTACATCCATGATTTTTATCCTTTCTAGCTTTCCTTCGCCTTGCGGCAGCTACTTCCGGTTCTACAGGTATTGCTATAAGTCTGGCTCGCATTTTCTCCTCTTTTCCCAAAAACACCTGCATATCAAGGATGCCTCTCTTTTTTAGCATTGCTGCCAAATCTATTGGCTTTTCCTCTTCTGTCCGATATATAAAAACTCCCTTCTTTAATCGGCTTACATAGCATACTCCTATCTGGCTTAATTTCTTAAATACTCCTAGTATAAAATATCCCAAATCTCTTATAATTAAGTCTCCTGGTTTTAAGAGCTTTAGTATTTTTTTTGCATATCCCTGATCATTATTCCTATAACTTGTAAGTTCAAACTTTAGGAAGGTTTTCCTAATTACTTCGTAAACTGTTTGTATTTTTAAAGTGGCATGTTCTTTACCATTCTTTTTAATACTTGGATAATTTTTACTTAGTTTATCATCTAGATGTATTGCTGTACTATCTTCTATTAATATCCTGTTAAAAACTGCTAATTTATCTGAGATTACTTCTTTATTTCCCGGGCATAGGCTTTTCTTCATTATTGCCTGTAATACACTCCGGAGGAATACTACAAGTTCTTTATTTACCCTCTTGGCCACAGCTTGTTTGGAGACTGTATTATTAATTAATAGACCCAGTTTGTTCGCCCATACACTATATGTATTATGTTTGCAACTCCATATTGTCATTAGAAATGATATAATGAAATTTTTTGCTTCTATTTTTCTGGGCTTTCTTTTATAGAATCCGCTAAGTTTTGCAAGCTTTTTAATATGGATTCTTTTTAATTGTTTATCTATTATTGATTCAGTATTATTTGTTTTTTGGCTGTTTGTCTTCATTTTATATTCCTTTTTTTGTTTTGGCTAAACAAAAATCGAATATTTTGAGGACAAACAGTACTATTTTTTTCTCCCTTAAGTTGACGGCTATGCTTGCAAAGGGAAAGGCTTATGGACAATGGTAACTATGCATTTGTCATGTTGTCTGGTTCTTCATAATATGTAGACAAGGTGAACAATGTAAAGTTTTTGTCCAATCACAAAAACCTTTAGCCGGGGATTTATTATTTTTACAGGATAGAAAATTAAATTCAAAGAAAACTTAAGGAGAAATAATGGAGTATACTTATTTAGGAAGGACAGGATTAAAAGTAAGTAAAATTTGCCTAGGGACAATGAATTTTGGTACCTATACATCAGAACAGGATAGTTTTAAAATTATGGATAAAGCTCTAGAACTTGGAATCAATTTTTTTGATACCGCAAATGTCTATGGATGGGATAAAGGAGTAGGACTGACGGAAAATATAATAGGGAACTGGATTGCGCGGGGAAACAACAGAAGAGAAAGTATCGTTCTTGCAACAAAGGTTCATGGGAAAATGGGTGAAGGTGTAAATGATCAAAAGTTATCGGCTTACAATATTCGCAAAGCATGTGAAGATAGTTTGAAAAGGTTAAAAACTGATCATATTGATCTTTACCAGATGCATCACATAGATAGAAATACACCATGGGAAGAATTATGGCAGGCAATGGAACAGCTTGTCAGAGAAGGGAAGGTAATTTATATCGGAAGCAGCAACTTTGCAGCATGGAATATTGTTGAGGCTAATTATAAAGCTAAAGAGAGAAATTTTCTTGGTTTAGTTTCAGAACAAAGCATTTACAGTCTTAGAAACAGGCACATTGAACTTGAAGTTATTCCGGCTTGCAGGGCAATGGGGGTAGGTATAATTCCATGGAGTCCTCTGGCAGGCGGATTGCTTTGCGGAATTCTTGATAATCCTAAATCAGGCAGAAGAAGCAGAGAACCATTACAAAAATCAGTACAGAAGCTGCGGCCTCAAATAGAGTCTTATGAAAAGCTTTGCAAGGAACTGGGAGAAGAGCCTTCCAAAATTGCTTTAGCATGGGTGCTTCATAATAAAGATATTACCTCTCCCATTGTGGGACCGCGAACCATGGAACAGTTGGAAGAAAATAGTGCATCAATAGATATTAAGCTTTCTGAAGAAACATTAAAGAAATTAGATGAGATTTGGCCAGGACCGGGTAATCAGGCTCCGGAAGCCTACGCATGGTGAACCTGCAGGTTAAATTTCAAATGACATTCTCTTGTCATTCAATGGTCATTCAATAGTCATTCGGTTGCATTTGTAGTCATTCGATTGTCATTTGATAGATGGAATTTTGGAATATTGCATGAGGATGCTAAGTCTTTTTAAAGTTCTTGATTGATTCTTCTATTCCTTGATCATATGGGGTAGGAGTGAAGTTGAAATGATTATTAAATTTTGAGGAGTCAAATATGTAATCATATTCGTACTGATACATCATTTCATTGAGTTCTTTTAGTAAGGTATTGAATGTGCCTAAAACACTGAACATCCATTTTTTAAGAACAGTGTAATTTGCTTTTTTGTTTAACTTTTGTGCAGCAATCTTAATAATTTCTTCGCCGGTAAGCGGAGGACTTGCAGTGGGCATATGCCATGTTTGATTATAATTTGATTCACTTTGAGATAACAGATACAGGGCTTTTCCGCAATCACCGGTGTTTGTAAAGGAATGTTTTACTTTTGCATTACAAAACCATTGAGCTTTTTTCGAACTCGTTAATTTGTTCAGAATTCCTATTGAAATTGCACTTACGTTTTCCGTATAGGGACCATAAAAATCAGCAGCTCTGGCAATTAGTGCCGTTACATTTTTATTCTTAATTTCAGTATTTAAATAATCAACCAGCTTTGCTCTTACTTCTCCCTTTTTACTTGATGGGTTTAATGGAGTTTCTTCCGTCATAGTTCCATTTACTTTACCATAAGCGTATACGTTATCAAAAAATATCAGCCTGGCATTTTTTGCTCCGCATACTTCCACTGTATTCCGCATTATTTTAGGCCATTGTTCCTGCCAGACCTTTATATCGTATTTTAAGCCTGCAACAAGGTATACTGTTGAAAATTCTTCAACTACATTATTTACTTCATCGAAGCTTAACAGGTCGGTTTTTACAGATTCTATTCCTTGAATTGTTTTTATAGTGCGTGAAGCTAACTTTATTTTTTGATTATCGGCTAGTAATTCTTCAGCTAATACTTTACTTATTGCACCGCCGGCACCTAAAATTATATGTTTCATAAAAGTCAAAAGTTTCAAAAGTCAAAAAATAAATATAAGATTTTTATCCATATGTATAAATAATTTCAATAAATTAGAGCTGAGGAAATTCTTTATTCACCCTTTAGCGGGGTATTGAATAATCCTTCTTTGTTCCGTTCAGAATAATAATCACACCTTGTTCAAATTAATTGTTAAAGGCACAATCTTTTAAAACCGATATACTCTTCTTTGAATCAAGAAAATTAGTTTATCAAGAAAATAACAGTTAGACTGCATTATTTTTTTCATATAATTATTAAAAATATTTATTATTTTAATATATATAAAATATGCGGATAAATAGAAATAGTTTTTCTAAAGTTTGAGGGGTATCAATTTTAACGGGAAAAGTTAATGTATATAAAGGGAAATCCGGGCCTTTCTCTGAAAGATAATTTCGGCAGAATAATTAATTATTTACGTTTTTCCGTAACAGACAGATGCAATCTGCGATGTTTATATTGCATGCCGGATGAAGGTATACTATCCCTCTCACACAAAGATATTCTCACTTATGAAGAAGCGCTTGAATTAATTAAAATATTTTCCGAACTGGGAATAAATAAAGTACGTTTTACAGGGGGGGAACCATTTGTTAGAAAAGGATTTATAGATTTTTTGGAATCTATTGCAAAATCATATACTGCTCTTTCCATTTACATTACTACTAATGGTGTTTTAACTTTTCCTTATTTATCAGAATTAAAGAAGATTGGGATAAAGGGGATTAACTTAAGTCTGGATACTCTAAATGAAGAAAAATTCAAATTGATTTCGAAAAGAGATTTTTTAAAAGATATTTTGACATCATTAAATGAAATGTTCCGGCTCGAAATACCGGTTAAGATTAATACTGTTGTTATTAAAGATTTCAATACTGATGAGTTGACCGCTATAGCTGCAATTGCGAAAGATAAGAGCATCGAAGTTCGGTTTATTGAACAAATGCCTTTTAACGGGAAAAGCAATTCTATAAAATTTATAAGTGCAAGAGAAATATTGAATATTCTTCAGGAAGCATATACGGGAATGGTCAATTTGCCTTGTAATAATTCAACTGCAGATTTATTCTCAATTCCCGGTTTCAAAGGAAAGATTGGAATAATCGGAAGCTATTCAAGAAGTTTCTGTAGTTCATGCAATAGAATTAGAATAACTCCTACAGGCATATTAAAGACCTGTCTTTATGATAATAGCTCTTTAAATCTGCGGGATATGCTTAGAACAAATTATTCAAATACTGATATAAAAGAAGCTATTATAAATAATATAAATGAAAAATTTAATAATGGTTTTGAATCAGAGAATGCTTCAAGGCTTTCCATAAAAAATTCAATGGCAATAATTGGCGGATGAATTTTGCACCGAGATTTCTAATTATTAGTGAAGTTACGTAAAATAAAATTTCTATGATAAATGGTATGGGAAGTATATTAAAATTTCGCAAAATTAAAGCAGTGAGATTCTTCACTCCACTCCGTTCCGTTCAGAATGACAATATTTATGTAAATAAGTTAAGCCTTCATGAGTTTTCAGGTGCTGTGGGGGATCTGGGAACTTTGCTTCCGCTGGCTTTTGCTTTGGTTATAGTAAATGGTTTTCCTCCCGAGAGATTATTCTTATTGTGGGGAATAGTTTATGTTTTTACAGGCTGGTACTTCAAAGTACCTGTTGCAGTTCAGCCTTTAAAAGCGATGGCGGTTATTGCAATTGCTAAAGGATTTTCGATGGAAATGCTTTCCATTACAGCTTTCTTTTATGGAATTTTACTCCTGATTTTATCAATAACCGGATTGATTAATTTTCTTCAAAGGGTTTTTACTCCCGGACTTGTTAGGGGTGTACAGCTTGGAATAGGTTTAATACTGGCACAGAAAGCAATTCAACTGGTTGTTGAAAAGGGGATATTGTTAAACTTTACCGGTTCATCATTATCAATCAGTATTCTGTTATTAATAGCTGCAACTGCGATTATTTCAATATTTCAATTTAAGAAAAAAATCCCTATTGCATTAATATTAATATTCTTGAGTGTTATATTCTTTAATTTATTAGGTTATTCTCCGGGAATTAACAATAGCGGTAAGAGTTTAATATCTTTTACAATTCCTGATTTTTCAATTCTCCTTGACGCACTTATCTTTTTAATTATTCCACAGCTTCCGCTAACTCTTGGAAATGCAGTTTATGCTGCAAATGATATTTGCCATACACTCTGGAATAATAAAGCGGAAAAAGTTTCTGCTTCAAAGCTGGGGTTCTCAATTGGTTTAAGTGATACAATAATAGGTTTAGTAGGAGGTTTCCCTATATGTCATGGGGCAGGGGGCATGGCTGCACATGCACAGTTCGGTGCTAAAACCGGGAAGGCTACAATCATTACCGGCTCTGTTTTAATACTGCTCTCTCTGGCAGGTTTTGCATCATTTCTATTTTTTATTCCTGTGCCGCTTTTAGCGGCTATGCTGCTGTTCGACAGCTATAGGATGTCAATTCTTGTTAAAAAGGTTAAAGATAATATTCAATTAATTACTGCTATCCTGGTGGGAATTATTTCATTTGCAACGAAAAATTTATCTATTGCATTGGCAGCAGGTATTATCTTTGAGTTTGGATACAGGTATTTAGTAAATAAAAATGTTTTACTGTTAAAAGAGTTTAAGAATGATTGATGTAAGTCAGAAATTTGATACTCTCAGGTATGCTAAAGCTGAAGGATGGATTACAACCGATAGAGAGATTATTGAGAGGATAAAAGACAAAATTGTACCCAAAGGGGATGTACTTGAAATTTCACGCGCTGCCGGGATAAGCGCTGCTAAAAAAACAAGTGAAATAATTACTTTTTGTCACCCTATTCCGGTTGACTGGATTTCTATTTCACATGAATTATTTGAAGATAAAATAAAAGTTATTTCTGAAGTAAAAGCTGTCTGGAAAACTGGTGTGGAAATGGAAGCGATTACTGCTGTCTCTGCTTCATTATTAAATATGTATGATATGCTTAAACCACTTACGAATAATCTGCTAATCACTGATATCAAGGTCGTGGAAAAAAGGGGAGGGAAGAGTAATTTTAGAGACGAATGCCTAAATATAAAAGCAGCAGTTATAGTTATATCTGATTCAACATATAATAAAGAAAGAGAAGATAAATCGGGGAAAATTATAAAAGAGTTTTTAGAGAATAATTCTATTGCTGTAGAATTTTATGAAGTTTTGCCGGATGATAAGGAGAAGATAAAACTAAGACTTAAAGAACTGGCGGATAAAGAAAAGATAGAGTTAATTTTAACTACAGGAGGTACCGGATTAGGACCAAAGGATTTAACGCCGGAAGCTTCCTCTGAAGTAATTGAGAAATTGGTACCTGGCATTGCAGAAGCAATAAGAAAATACGGAAAAGATAGATCTCCTTATGCAATGCTTTCAAGAGAAATTGCAGGGATTCGTGGTAATTCAATAATTATAAATCTTCCAGGAAGTTTACGCGGTGCCATGGAAAGTCTTCAATCATTGTTTCCCGGATTGCTTCATGCATATTCAATGATGCAGGGAGGGGGACATGAGGAGGAATGGATGTAATGGAATAATGGAGTAATGTGGGAATGGAGGATGAATGGTTGGATGGATGAATGATTGAAAGAATGGATGATTGATTGATGTGTGTTTGACTATTTAACTTTTTTGGGAAAAATTAAAAAAAGAAAAATAAAATGATTACAATTCAAGATGCTTTAAATATTGTTTTGGAAAATATTCCTCCTTCTGAATTTGAGGAACTTGAACTTATAAATGCTCATGGTAAAAGATTAGCTGAAGATATTTACTCACCATTCCCATCCCCAAGATTTAATAACAGTACAATGGATGGTTACGCAATTAAATGGGAAGATTATCAGAAAATGTCTGCCGCGAGTCAAGATAAAAAATCATTGAGAATATCTGGAGAAAGCAAAGCAGGAGTTTCTTTAAAAATGAAATTAGAAATGGCGATGCCGTAGCAATAAGTACCGGTGCAAGAGTTCCTGAAGGAACTGATACAGTAATTCCTATTGAAGATATTGAAAAAATAGAAAATGAAATTCAGAATTAAAAACGATGCTGAGAAATTCCAGAATATCAGGTTTACTGGAGAAGAATATAAAACAAACGAGCTGCTGATTCAAAAGGATACTAATTTAAGTTCGGCACAACTTGGTTTACTTGCCTCAATCGGGAAGTCAAAAATAAAAGTGTATAAAAGCCCTCAGGTATCAATTATTACAACCGGATCTGAACTGAATTATAGTAATCAGGAAATTGAAGAGGATAAAATATTTGATTCAAATAGTGTTATGATTTCTACGGCTGTTAAAGAATGCGGAGGTAATCCGGTATTATCTGCTGTTGTTGAAGATGATTTATCTTCAACTATAGAAATACTTCAAAGAGCAGAAGAAATCTCGGATATAATTCTATTTACCGGAGGAGTTTCAGTTGGTGAGCATGATTATGTTAAGAATGCTGCTAAAGAATGTGGATTTAAAATGTTGTTCTGGAGAGTAAAACAAAAACCCGGCAAACCTCTATTCTTTGCTGTGAAACAAGGAAAGAAAAGGACTAAATTGCTTTTTGGCTTACCTGGTAATCCTGTTTCCGCCTACATCTGCTTTTTCCATTACGCTGCTCAAGTCATTTATAGATTGAACTGCTCAGAATTATTATATAAAAGAATATATACTCTTTCTTCACAGAAAATCGTGAATAACAAGGATAGAGCACAATTTTTGAGGGTAAAATTAGTTAATGAAGATAATGCATTAAAATTTGAAATTCTAAATCAACAAGACTCATTTATGATTACTTCTATATCAGGTGCCGATGGTTATATTATTGTGGAAGAGGATCAGACTATAGAGAAAGATGTATTGGTTGAAATATTTTTATTTCCAAACAGGTGGTAAATGGGATATATTGAAGCAATATGCATAAGTAAGAAAAAAGGTATTGTTAAAAAACCGGTTTCAAATTCAAGATTCATCGAAGATTGGGGAATTGAAGGGGATGTTCATGCCGGTAAATGGCACAGACAGGTATCTTTATTAGCAGGTGAAAGTATAGACAGGATGAAAGAGATAATCCCATCTCTTTCACAGGGTGCCTTTGCTGAAAATATTATTATGCGCGGGATAAAACCTGAAGAGCTTAATATTGGTGATGAATTAATTCTTAATAATGAGGTTATTCTGGAAATTACACAAATCGGAAAAGAGTGCCATACGTCCTGCTCAATTAAAAAGCTAACCGGAGATTGTATTATGCCCCGCGAAGGTCTGTTTGCTAAAGTGATAAAAGGAGGAAAAATAAATCCGGGAGATACAGTTAAGCTAATGTAACGCCAAACCCCGTTTCGCAAAAGAGCAGACATTCCTGTCTGCTCACGGCAAAATATTCAAACTGCTTGAATAGTAATCCATATAATCCATTGGAAGCATGAATAATGGATACCCATTATGATTCAGCCTAAACTTAAAATGTTCTATAAATGAATTATTCTCAATATCAATTCCCAAAATCTTTGGTCTAATAAAATCAAAACTGATTAAAGGCGGTTTGGGATATTGTATGAAATTATATTCATTCCCGGTTAACCCTGCTTTATCAACGGCAATATTTATAGCATCTGAGAGTCCCCCCAAAATATCCACTAATTTGTTATCCAATCCATCAGTTCCTGACCATACCCTTCCTTGTCCAATTGAATCCACATAATTGTATGAAAGATTTCTCCCATTAGAAACCTTACTAACAAAATCTTTATAATAATCCTTAATAATTTCTTCAGCTTTATTCTTTTCATCAGAATTTAAATCCCTGTTAGGCAGAGAAATTCCGGTAAACGGAATTGCCATGCCAAAAAGTAAATCAGCGTGTTTGCCCTGTTTAACATAGTCAGTTGAAACTCCTAATGACTCTTTTAATCCTTTATTATAATACCATCCACTTATTACACCAATTGAACCGGTAATTGTATTTGGTGCTGCTACTATCTTATCACCATACATTGAAATCCAATAACCGCCCGACCCTGCTACATAACCCTGCGAAACAATAACTGGCTTTTTTTCTTTACATTTTTTCAATGCTTCTGCAACTACATCCGAAGCCATTCCGTCTCCTCCGGGAGAATCCACTCGAAACACCAGCGCTTTTATATTATCATCCTCGGTAATTGATTTTATATCTTTGGAAAGACTCCGTGCTTTAATGCCTGCATCCATTGCACACACCCCCACTGCATAAACAATGGCAATTTCCGGTTTCTTTCCCCAGTAATTATCAGAAGGTAAATTGAATTCTGCAAGGGAATGAGGCGAACTCATCCCTTTATTTTCACCTTCAAGATTTTTAATAATTTCTTCGACTTTATCCCATCTTCCGAGAGTATCTACCAGATGATTTTCCAGCGCAGTCTGTGCGGTAAAGAGTGCAATACTGTCAACCAGCATATCAAATTTTTCTTTAGAAATATTTCTTGAAGTGCAAATATCATTTTTTGCCAGGGAATAATCATCGTCTACAATCTCTTTCCATTGAATGCTGTCTGCTTCACTCATATTGTCCCTTGAAAAAGTCTCTACAGCAGATTTGTATTTAAAATATCTAAGTTCGGTAAAACCAACCCCAATCTTTTCAAGAGTACCTTTATAATACTGCCTTCCGAAAAGAAAACCCTGTAATGTAATTTCACCCATAGGATCCATAACAATTTTATCGGCAGCAGATGCAAATTGGTATCCGCTGATACTGGTTACATCAATAAAAATTACCACATGTTTGCCTGTTTTCTTAAAATCGATCAATTTTTCTCTTAATTCCCACAGCATTTCTTTATTTATATTCATACCGCTTGTATTTATTGCAATCCCTGCAATAGTATTATCATTTTTAGCTGCATCAATTTGTTTTATAAGCTCAAGAAGAGTATTTGAATTATCGAATAACCTGTAGCGCTGGTATTTTGTGTCTCCTAATAAATCAATCTTTGCATAACTAGCTTTATTGAGAATTCCATGGAAAATATTTCTATCGTACCCGCCAATTCTTATTCCAAAAATGTTGCTGTCACTTCCTTTATGTATATGTACAGCCTCCGATGAAAATGCAGCTCTGCCAAAACTAAACTGCCATCCAAGATTTAAAGATTTGTCTTCAAAATATCTTCCTATTATCCTCACTCCGGGCAAAGGTTCAATTGCAGCCCCAACGCTCCAGTTTACTGCGTTTTTAGGGAGATCCTTTTGAACAACATAATCTCCGAATAAAGATACTATTTCATTTCCAAGGGGTCTCACTGCTAGATCGATTACACCTTCACTGTATTGATCAGTGGAAATATTCCCAGTTAATCCAATAGATAAATATCTTATTGGTCTGTACAAAGTACCTAAAGTGAAGATATCGGGACTTTCAAAATAATCTAAATCACCGGATGACCAACCGTATCCAAAACCCAGAGAAAAAGCCGGTGAACCTACGGCAGCAGATAATTTAAAATTTGTGACCGAGAATATTGATTCGGAATTGTGTACTGCACTGAAACCAAAATGCGGTACCCCGCTAAATAGACCCCAGTTTTTGAAATTATCTCTACCGGCATTTGACCATAAAAATAATAAGTCAAATTGGTTTAAATTGTTCAATGTTGCAGGATTGTCATACCCATATAAACCAAATTTCATTGCTCCGGGTGAAGTCAAACCGAATTTATTCTGTTTGTAGTAAAAAGAATGGTCCTGAGCCTGTAATGTAAATATTATGAAAGAAAATAGAAGCAAAGATAAGTGAAATATTTTCATCATTCTCTCCCGATATTAAGGATAGCCTAAAGCCTATTAAATCAGAAAATCTTAGAAGATTGTATAACAAAATTAGTTAATTACATGGGTTACGCAAAGTATAAGAATTCTTTTTCTTAGGTAGTGTCTCAGTTTGAATTTAACGTGGAATTTAAATATTATGATTTTATAATTATTCGAGGGTGTTGAGGAATATCCATAGCATACGCTATTCCGACAGTAACTTCATTCATGGTTTCTTCAGATAAATCTCCCGATTTATTTCCTAATCTTGATTTATCAATTGCTCTTACTTGACCACAATGGACTATACTTGGTTTTATTAATCCACCTTCCTTTTCTGGAATCAATATATGAATAGGACTATTCTTACCGTATGAATCAGTAATCGGACAAATCACAATAACCGAAGCATTAAAATTAATAGCATTATTTGAAACAACAACACAGGGTCTATTCTTTTGCATTTCAGAACCCTTCGTTGGCTCCAAATCAACATAATATACTTCACCTCTAAATATTTTGATCAACTAGATTTTCCCTTCGGTAGAACGCCATTCAGATGCTATATCTTTATCTATTTCATAGTAATATTTACAAGCATCGGCAATTTCTTTATTTATTCTTTCTGTTTCTAAATTATTTACAAAGTTTTCCAATGCTTTTCTTAATAATTCACTAAAATTTAAATCTAATTCTATACATATTGCCTCTGCTTTCTCAAAAAGTGGTTTAGGCAATTGAAAGTATTTTTTGACATTTTCAACTACAGCCTCCATTATAGTTTCCTTTCTATTCAACCTTTTATACATCGTTTGAGGAGTATTGTTTCCAGTCCGAAATATCGCAAAAATAATACCACAAGTCAACCTTTAATATAGAAGCATCAACGGTTTCTAGTTATATGCAAAAGACAATAATTTCTGCAATATTTAATCTTTCAGATATTTAGCAGAAACTTTCAATTTATGTTTTTGACAAAAATGTCACTCTTTTGCATCCTGTTTCGCTATATATTTAATCTGCATTTTTGCCTCTATCCTTCCTCCAAGCTACATCCAAGTTTCCTCCAAGTTAACACCACACTAAAAATTCATCAAAATTCCTATAAAACTATTACAAATTATCAAATTATTTTATATTGACTGTAGCCTTATTGTTTAATGCTTCTTTTGCGAAACAGAGTTTCGCGTACATGAAGAGAGTTATCTGTCCCATGTTTGGATAAAGCTCAGGTAGTAAGGAGAGGGTGAGGTTATACAGTATGTCATTTAATTAAATAAACCCTATCCAACCTTTCCCTTGCAAAGCTGACCTTTACCCATACTGAAGACGGTGGGTTATGGTCCGCTCTTCAATGACTCTGTTAATGTTTTGTACATTACACTAATATCTCTTACACGGATTAAACCACGCCACAGTACAGTTATACCCGGTGGTCCATCGGAATTACGACCTAAATATCCTCCCAGGTTGCCGACTAAAGTTGTCAATTCATTCAAGGTTGGTGGTACTTCCGGCGGTTGTGTTTTCTTCATATACCAGTATGTCGCTTTCCATTCATACTCATCATAAATTTCCGTGCAAGGAGCCAATGGTCTGTCTCTACCTATCGTTGTTAAGTAATATACACGCCAGGCTATCACCATATCTATCGCCAAACATGCTCTTATTCTATCTGCATCTTCTAATTGACGGTCTTCTATTCTGGCACCGCTTTTTAATGTTTTATGATACTGCTCTATTCCCCAACGCTTAGAATACCAGATTATTTTTTGACATGCATCTTCAAAGTTTTTTATTTCTATTGTAGTCAGCAGCATCCATTCTAATGGCTCTTTTACTTTGGATTCCACTTCCTTTAGATATATTGCCCATAAGGTTATCTCCGGTAAATGTTTTTTCTTTGGGGATTGTATTTTAAGCTTAACATATCTTATTGCAAGTTTTGCTTTCCTTGCTGCTCGTGATGTCTTTCTTGGTATTTGTATTTCCATATAACCTGATAGTTTTTCTCTTTGCATCCTCTCCCAAAGCATTTCTCCTTCTGTTTGTCTTTTTCTGTTCCGGCAAGCTCTTATCAATAGCTCAACTTTATTCCCAGTTGAGCTTTCTTCTTTCAGTGCTTCATAGAACAATTCGTATACATCCGCTTCTCTATCTCCTATTGATATGAATTTTGTCTCAACAGAATGTTTCGATATCTCCTTTACTTTCCGGTAACTATTTAACCACTTTATACTTTCTTTTTCTTCTATTGGCAGCTGCTTGCTTCGGTATCTTTTCCCCCTTTCATCTTCTTTCCTTGCCCAGCACTGCGCATCCAATACCCCCAGCGGTTTGCCTGTTGTTGAAAATCCTATTGTATCATGCAGTATCAATCCTACTTTTTTAGAATCTATAAAACCGATTGGTCCTAGCCCTTCTATCTCCGGCTGAGATGTATAATCCAATATTGTTGTGTCTTGTACTGCTAGTACAACTTCTTCTTTCTTGCACCGCTCTATTGTCGATTCTATATGCGGCTTAAGAAGCTTTTCCATATTTATTTCTTTATTACTGAAAAATCTGTAGGCTGCTTTTGTTTTTGCCTTTGAACCTCCACATGCCTGCTATCATCATTCCAGGCTGCTGATAAAAGTCCCTTCCAAGCTGAAATAATCGCCTCTCCAGCCTTTTATCTTCTATCTCTACTCCGCAAAATTCTTCCTCTACCCAGTCTTTAGCTTCCTTTATCCTTTCTGATTTGTCTTCTAATTTACCCTCTTTTTCCTTGCATAGTTTTTCTTTCCAACTTTTTTCTAATGGATATAAATATATATCTTTTTTCCCTAATGTTTTCTTTTTTTCTTTCTCTTTATCTCTGCGTCCTGTTGTCTTTCCTGCATATATCCAGTTTGATGCCTTATAACTTGTTCCGTTAAAATATTCTCCATCTACATAACTCTCAACCATTACCGGTCTATATCCATATTCTCTTTCCCAATCTGCTTTTACTCCCTGCAAACTTTGACTTAGAATATATGAGGCAAGATTTTTTACCCGTAACTCCGGCAATATTAAAAAACGGCTATTGTTTATTAATAACTGTAAATTCTTTCTTCTGGCTGACGGACTCCATCCTATATATTCATCTCGGCTCTTTACGCTCCAGCTTGATGCACTGAAACTTAAGGCTCCCAAATAACCCTTTTGTTTTGATTTTACCACGTATCTTATTTGTGCTCCACATAATGGACCCCTTCCAAGATAATGATGCTTCTGCATTATCCAATTCCATATCTTTGAATCCTTGCTGTATTTACTGCTCACTGGTTTTATTTCTATTTCTCCTAATTCTTCTAATTCATATTGACCTCTGACTAACGAACATGCTGCTTTAATATAATGCCAGTTGCTTCTCTCCTTCTTCTTTGTCTTTTTTTGAAATGCATATTCTCTATCATTCTCCGGTAATTGAACTATATTCCTTCTGTCTAATTCCAGTAAGGCTTTTCTGCAACTTACCTCCTGCGGCTTTCCCGTAATTGAATGCCATCCCATCCAGTCACATATTTGCTTTGAAAGATGAGTTCTGCTGATTGATGGGTCATTCTGAATTGTCATTACAATCCTTTCTATCAATCCGCTGGTATATTCTTTTCCACATATTTGCATACCTCCCAATATAATTTATTTTAACCACCGTGTGTCAAGTGTGTCCATGGGTCAGGATTTATTTAATTATTGATTAAGTAAAGCTTTTATAATGAACAACCCCGACCATTCTGTCAATTTATTATTATCACCCTAATGGCATTCCATCAATTTATAATCAAAAAACTCAACCTTAGCATCCTCAATAAATCCTTTTTTAAACCCTTACGTCAATTTGTGCGTAGATCTATTAACTCAGTTCTAAAAATTGCTACGAAATAGCGTAGGTTTCCAGCCATTTTTTCTTTTCTAAGCCATCTTTTTTATCTCATACCACCATTTACCTCTACTTTTCAAAAAACACCCCTTAAAATCGATTATCTCATATTATACAACATCTTCAGTCCTAAATAAATATCAGATAGGCGATTTTCTTTATAATGCAGGTAGATCCGGTGTGAGGCTAAAAGCTATTATAGAGCTTTAATTAAAGATAATAAGCTTAATACAGAACCTGCTGCAATAGGACAGTATTTACTTGGAGAGGTATATGATAAGGATGGCGATTATGATAATGCTCGGCTGGAATATAAGAAAGTAAAGCAGGATAATCCCTCCATCAATAACTGGTTGTTCTTAGTGATTTTGCAGTAGCATTGAGCTATTACAATGAAAGCCTGGAAGTTAAAGATAGTTCTAATATCAAACCGGATTCTGTAAAATTGAATACCTCAAAAGAGTTGTTTGAAAAATTCATTCTTGATTATCCCACCGATAAAAGAACCCCCAGAGCTGAAATGACTTTGGCAGATATCTATAAACAAAGAAATGAATTTGATAAAGCCTTAGAGGTATACAACAATATTATTGCTTTTCACTTACCGAGTGGTATATTCCGAAAATTCCACGTTTCAACAAGCTTGAGAAATTCTCTATATTTTGTGTATATATATTGTCTCTAACATATTCCTTTTTGAGGTGACCAATCCGGTGATGGGTAAAATCTTTAGACAATCCGTTATAAGCCAACCATTCGTCGGTTCATAACAACAGAACCTTTTTGAACGTTATCATTGATAATCTTTTTAAGAGTATTACCTTTAACATCTTTCACAGGCATAGCACGGACGTCACCTTATCTTTGAACCATACAAAAGACAGCGGTTTTATTTTCAGAACCTCTGCCACGTTAACCGGAATATTTTCCGCCAACATAAGTTTCATCCGATTCTATAATTACGTTAAGCGGTTCAATAAAAGATTTAGACTGTGCAATCAAAAGTTATAGGAAAATTAGTACCATGTTTTTCTTTTGTAAAAAGGGGACGGGATTTTGATTATTCCGGTACTTTTCACCTCGGTTCACCCGCTTCAATTGGAACTTTTAAAATATATTAGGGAGAGAGACTCAATTAATGCCTGGGATTGGGATAATAGAACAAAGTGGATTAATAGCATCAGAATTTAAATCTGAAGAAAGCTCAATAGATCACTATTTAAATCCCCGTTCAGAATTTGGAAATATTACCAAAGAAGAATATCTTTTAGAAGCCCCAAAATTGGTTAATTCAAAACCAGGGGGTAATATTCTAACCAAAGTTTGTTCCAATGGTGATACCATCTTTTATAATAATACCACAAATGAGTTTGCTGTAAAGTCTATTCGGGGCAGTATTAGAACATATTTCAAGCCTAAGGATGGCATAAATTATTTTCTGAAACAGTGAAAGGATAATTAAAATGAATTTCATTTGCCCAGTGTGTGGTTACCCATTTTTAAGCGAAAGCCCTTATGATGAAGAAGGAAACCCTTCATGCATAATATGTCATTGTTGTGGATTTGAATTTGGATTTGACGACCAAAGTAATAATCTAAGCTTTGGTGAATATAGGAAAAGATGGATACAAAATGGTGCAGAATGGTTTTCCCCTGATAAAAAACCTAAAAATTGGAATTTAACAGATCAGTTAAAAAATATTAAGAATTAAATAAATGATGAAAGAATGAAAAAATTAGATTTTTCTTTTTTATTGGAGTATTTATTATAAATAGGCTTTTCAAAGGAATTCTCGAACAGCCTTTTTTAGCTATTAAAGGAAGGTGGAACAGAGTAAAGTATTTTGCTAAATCTTTAGAAGGTGCTCATTGGTATGGTTCAAGAATTTACCCGAATGGCTATAAAGTTATTGAAGATACGGTTAATGGGACTATTGATGTAAGCAAATATTGGTATCCTTATGTTGATATTGGGGCTTACATTTTTCCAGAAGAATATTACCTTATATAATTCCAAAATAAATAATTATGAATACAGAAGGTAGAAAATATAATTACATAGGTGAATTGACAATTAAAAGAAGTCGTGTATTGAAAGAGGAAAATCTACCAAGAGATGATACGTTACATTGGCTTTTCTTAATCATTGGAGAACGGCGATTTACATTCTTCTACAAAATTGAAGAATCGTCTGAAGCAGCGTATGGAATGCCTTTTCCCATTCAAATGTTTTTCATTATGGATGAAATAAAAAGTGTTATTAAAATAAATAATACTTATGAAGTTTGGAGAGCGGAAGAACCTGTCGGTACTGTCAAGATCATCAATGTTTTAGAATAAAAGTTTCGTTAAAAAGTAATGAAATGCAGAGGAAGCCAGAACAATCTTATGAAAATTACCTGAGTACTGTCAAAAAGGGTCAGTGGACACAAGGAGCAAAATATTTTTAAATAACTCAATTAATGAAGTTAAATGATCCCTCTTCTCTTCAAAAGATGAGAGAGTTTTTAACTGAATGAATATCCACCCTATTCTGCTTATTCAAATCATACTCAGTTTCAGGTAATTCAATATTATAAAAAACAAAAGGATTATCTAAATGCTGCCTTAGAAGCCAAAAAGCTGGTCAGTATTTATCCCAATTCTCCTTATACAGAAGATATGAAATACCAGATAGGAGATTTTCTTTATAATACAGGTAGATCCGGTGAGGCTAAAAGGTATTTTAGAACATTGGTTAATGATAACAAGCTTAATACAGAACCTGCTGCAATAGAACAATATTTAATTGGAGAGGTATATGATAAAGATGGTGATTATGATAATGCACGTCTAGAATATCCTCTTGCTAAAGGAGGAGCTACAATTACTGGAAAAATCGTTGAAGGTGGCGGTAAGATAGTTGAACTTTCTAAAACTGCTAGGGGTGAGTATCAAAACAATGGGAAATGGTAAAGTTGTGAATACGGTAACTACAATCGGTACTGCAGATCAGCTCGGAATTAAAAATATAGAAAAATTAGTTGAAATGGGAAACCATTTTCTAATCATATTTTACAGGAAAGGAAATAACTTTATCATAAATTATAAATATGAGTATAAAAATAAAAAAAATTGGTAACACATTAGTAATAAAATTACCGCAGAATTATGATATTCTTGTTGAAGGAGAAATCATTGATCTTACTAAAAAATCTGATGAGTTTCTTAATATAAAGAATATTATAATTGACTGTACTCTTTGGGATAACTGGTATATCTGCGTGGTTATTCTGCTTCATATAAACCTTTTTATTTCGGCAGTTAAAATTGACTCTGTCATTAACTTTTTTTATTTTTGTGGGAAATCCCACACATAAATTTTAAGGTTTGTTAACTATGGAAATTATTAAGAAATACGAAGCAAATTTAGATGATAAGAAAAGACTAACTGTACGGGGTGTTTCTTTCAAACACTATGTCGTTGAAGTCTATTCTAATGGTAGAATAGTGTTAAATCCTAGAATTCTTATTGATCCGAATTCTGTTTCAAAAAACACTTTGAAGATGATTGAAAAATCGATGAAGAATTTTAAAGAAGGAAAAGCCTCGGAGCCTATCGACCTTGAAAGTTACAATATTGATGAGGAATAGAATTGGAGTATAAGATTAGAATGGGGATACCGGAAATGAAAGAGCTCTGGGATGATTTATCAAGGAGATTTAGAAATAATTCATTAAAAGGGGATGAAAAAAAGAAATTTAAGAAACTTGTAAAAGCATTAACATACTTAGGCAAAAATCCAAAGCATAATAGTTTAGCAACACATGAAATAAAGACATTGAGTAAGAAGTTCGGAATGAAGGTCTGGCAATCTTATATTGAAAATAAAACCCCAAGTGCCGGGAGAATTTTCTGGGTTTATGGGCCTTGGAAAGAAGAAATTACTGTAATTGGAATAGAACCACATCCGGAAGATAAAAAACAAGGCGGGTATGAAACCGTGAATCTATCTAATTTGCCGGAATAGAAATTAAGGAATGAAATTATTATACTCCCATATAATTTACTATATCAAACATTGGCAGGTATTAACCAATCAATATTACTCCAACAATAAGCCCCACAATATCCTGATAGTAAAGAAGCTGAATTGGGTGAAGCAGTTACACTGCTTGATCTGAATAAAGTAGAGGAAGGAATTTCTATCCTAAAATCTCTTGCTGCCGAAAGTTCTCCGGAAGGAGAGACAGCAAAATCCTTATTGGAAAATTTTATTTCTCAACAATCTACTAATGGAAAAGGGGATAATTGAAATGTTAAATAATTAGAATTTTATAAAATGATTATGTTTCTACAATAATGGAACCTCTCCGAGGTTCTTGATGCACCGGGTGGATTAACTTTCTATTATAATGGAATCTCTCCGAAGTTCTTGAGACACCGGGTAGATTATGTTTCTAAAATAATGGAACCTCTACGAGGTTTTTGAGACACCGGGTAGATTATGTTTCTAAAATAATGGAACCTCTACGAGGTTTTTGAGACACCGGGTAGATTATGTTTCTAAAATAATGGAACCTCTACGAGGTTTTTGAGACACCATGTAGATATCTTTCTACAATAATGGAACCTCTCCGAGTTTCTTGACACCCCGGGTAGATAATGTTTCTACAATAACGGAACCTCTCCGAGGTTTTTGACACACCGGGTAGATTTATGTTTCTACAATAACGGAACCTCTCCGAGGTTTTTGACACACCGGGTAGATTTATGTTTCTACAATATTGGAACCTCTCCGAGGTTCTTGACGCTCTGGGTGGATTAACTTTCTATAATAATGGAACCTCTCCGAGTTTCTTGACACACCGGTAGATTATGTCTACAATAATGGAAACCTCTCCGAGGTTTTTGATACACCGTGTAGATTATGTTTCTACAATAATGGAACCTCTACGAGGTTCATGATGCACCGGGTAGAATTTTTCTACAATAATGGAAACCTCTATGAGGTTTTTAATATACCGTGTAGATTATGTTTCTACAATAATGGAATAACTACGAGGTTTGGATGCACCAGATATGTTTCTTTATCTATAAAATAGGTTAAGTGAAATTGGCGAATCATTGTAGATATTTCTATTATTGTAATTTAAAAGTGTCAAATAAAAGGGAGAGTAGTAGATGAAACCAGGGGTTTTTACACAATTATATATTCATTTGGTGTTTTCACCAAAATACCGGGACAGGTTATTAATAAAAAATATAAGGGGTGAAGTATTTAGCTATATAAGTGGAATAATTACAAAGAGGAGACATAAATCGATCATAATAAATGGAATGCCGGATCATGTTCATATTCTTTATGGAGCACACCCGGATGATAAAATATCAGAGTTTGTCGGATGTATAAAAAAGGAATCTTCTTCATTTATAAATTCTAAAAATTGGTTTCGTGGTAAATTCCTTTGGCAGGATGGATATGGGGCGTTCTCGTATGGCAAATCTCAATTAAATGATATATATAATTATGTTGCTAAACAGGAATTACATCATAAAAAGAGAACATTCCAGGAAGAATACGCAGAATTTTTGGAGAAATTTGGAGTTAAATATGAAAGAAAGTATTTATTTGAATTCTTTGATTTATCTTTGGATAAGGATTGATGTTGAATTGATTTTTGGGGAGGTTGTTTGATCGTGCCTAGTGAGGAAATTGGATAAGAATGTTCCATTTGCCAGTCTTTAGTCTCTACAATAATTGAACCTCTCCGGGGTTCTTGATACACCAGGTAGATATCTTTCTACAATAATGGAACCTCTCCGAGGTTTTGATACACCAGGTGGATTATCTTTCTACAATAATGGAACCTCTCCGAGGTTCTTGAGGCACAGTGTAGATTAAATTTCTGCAATGATGGAATCTCTACGAGGTTCTTGAGGCACAGTGTAGATTAATTTTCTGCAATGATGGAATCTCTACGAGGTTTTTGAGGCATCGTGTAGATTAATTTTCTACAATGATGGAACCTCTCCGAGGTTCTTGACGCACCGGGTAGATTATTTTCTACAATAGTGGAACTTCTCCGAGGTTCATGAAACAACCACCGGGTAGATTATTTTCTACAATAGTGGAACTTCTCCGAGGTTAATGATGTACCGGGTAGATTATTTTCTACAATAATGGAACCTCTCCGAGGTTAATGATGTACCGGGTAGATTATTTTCTACAATAGTGGAACCTCTCCGAAGTTCATGATGTACCGGGTAGATTATGTTTCTACAATAATGGAACCTCTCCGAGGTTCTTGACGCACCGGGTAGATTATGTTTCTACAATAATGGAACCTCTCCGAGGTTCTTGGCACACCGGGTAGATTATGTTTCTACAATAATGGAACCTCTCCGAGGTTCTTAAGACACCGGGTAGATTATGTTTCTACAATAATGGAACCTCTCCGAGGTTCTTGACGCACCGGGTAGATTATGTTTCTACAATAATGGCACACCTCTCCGAGGTTCTTGAAGCACCGGATAAATATCTTTCTACAATAATGGCACCTCTCCGAGGTTCTTGACGCACCGGATAAATATCTTTCTACAATAATGGCACCTCTACAAGGTTTTTGACACACCGGGTAGATTATGTTTCTACAATAATGGAACCTCTCCGAGGTTCTTGGCACACCGGGTAGATTATGTTTCTACAATAATGGAACCTCTCCGAGGTTCTTGAAACACTGGATAGATTATTTGAATATTAATTTTATAAATTATTCATACCTGTTTATATTTGTAATCTCACTAATTTTGGATTAAAAAATGATAAGATTTCTCACTGCAGGTGAATCTCACGGAAAAGCAGTAATTGCTGTTCTGGAAGGATTTCCTTCGAATATCAAAATTGAAAATGATTATATCAATTTTCATCTTAAACGAAGGCAAGCTGGATACGGAAGAGGTTTAAGAATGAAAATTGAAACTGATACCGCAGAAATTTTATCCGGCATAAGATTTCAAAAGACTCTCGGGTCTCCAATTACTTTATTAATTAAAAACAGAGACTGGGAAAACTGGATTTCCAAAATGACTCCGGATAAAAGGAAAGAAATTATTGAAAAAATAACTATTCCCCGACCCGGACATGCAGACCTTGTAGGAATTTCCAAGTTTAATTTTAATGATATACGGAATTCAATAGAAAGATCAAGTGCACGTGAAACTGCTGCCAGAGTAGCCATTGGTTCAATTGCAAGGAAATTTCTTGGAGAATTCGGAATTTATTTTGGGAGCTATGTCGAAGGTATCGGAGGAATATATTCAAAGAATAACTTTTTAGAGAGATTATTTAATAATGACTTGCCGAAGAATTTTAATGCATGGAGTTTATCAGAGGAATCGGATAAAAGTGATGTTAGAGTTCTCGATAAAGAACATGAAGAAAAGATTATAAATAAAATTAAAGAAGCAAAAAAGAAGGGGGATACTTTAGGAGGAACATTCGTCGCTGTTGCAACCGGTGTTCCCGTTGGACTCGGCAGCTTCGTTCACTATGATACAAAATTAGATGCTGAAATTACTCAATCCATCATGTCAATTAATGCAGTTAAAGCGGTTGCAATTGGTTCCGGTTTTGAATCCGCAGAAAAGTTTGGTTCCGAATCTCATGATGAAATAATAAAAACCAAAGACGGTTTTTCAAGAAAAACTAACCGCGCAGGTGGGATTGAAGGGGGGATTTCTACCGGTCTGCCTATTATAGTCCGCGGTGCAATGAAACCGATTGCTACTTTAATGAGCCCTATTGAAAGTGTAGATCTTAAAACAATGAAAATTGTGGATGCAAGACGTGAACGCAGTGATTTTGTGGCTGTACCCGCTTGTGCTGTTATCGCAGAATCTATGCTCGCATGGTCGATTGCTAAGTACTTCTTATTAAAATTTGGGGGGGATTCAATTGAAGAGACTAAGGATAATTTTAAGAGTTATACGTCAAAATTGAATAATAGGATTACTAGAAATTTTAAGGTTAAATGAAGTTAATTGTTTAATTGTTTAATTGCTTAATTGTTGGAATCAGTTTATAGTCTTAAGACAATGAGTAAAATATTAAATGGTTGTGATAAAGAAATTTGTTTTTAATCCTTTTTCGGAAAATACTTATGTTGTCTGGGATGAAGAGACATCTGAAGGTATGGTATTAGATCCGGGCTGTATTGATCCTTTTGAAGAAAAACAGTTGGAAGATTTTATTGCCGACAGAAATATTTCTGTTAAGTATCTTATTATTACCCACTGCCATATCGACCATATTCTCGGGTGTAAATTTGTCAAAGATAAATATTCTCCGGTTTTTATTGTGCCTGAAGATGACCTTCCTTTGCTGGAAAATGCTGATAAACAGGGAGAGACATTCGGTATCGAAATAGAAAAACCCCCTTTACCCGATGAATATTTGAGTGAAAATTCTAAAATTGGTTTAGGGAATTCTATTATAAAAATATTATCTACTCCGGGGCATTCTCCGGGAGAGCATTGTCTTTATTTTGAACATGAAAAATTTTGTATAACAGGAGACGTTTTATTTCAAAAGAGTATCGGCAGAACAGATTTATGGGGAGGGGATTATTCGATTCTGTTGAATTCAATAAAGGAGAAACTATTTAAATTGCCCGATGATGTAATAATTTATCCCGGACACGGAGAAAGGAGTGAAATAGGGATTGAGAAGAGGGAAAATCCTTTTTTAAATTAAGGGAAATTTATAACCACATACAAGGCACATAGGGAACATAGGAAGAGGGTTAGGAGTGATAATATTTCTTAGGTGTTCTATGTGTCTATGTGGTTCACTGTAAGATTCTATAAGCTTATGCGGTTATCAAGCGAGTATCCACTACCTTTTATCATATATAAATTATATTTTTATATTTACGAAAAGAATAAAATATAAATGATCTCACAAAATAAATCAGGGAAAAATATTGTCTATCTTCTTATTGGTTATTTCCTTCTGTGGATAATATTATTCGAATTTATTTTACCATCAAATAATTTTCTTCCCAAACCTTCAATTGTGATTGATTCATTCGGTGCTTTATGGAATGATTATCATATTTTAAGAAATTTCATTTCTTCTGCAGCATCTGTTTATATTACAATGATTGCGGCTTTTTATTTACTCAGGATATTGAATAAATATCTTTTACATGAAAAAGATGGAGTCAGAAATTTTATTTTTTCAATTGAATGGTTTTCGAAATATATTCCAGGAATTATTTGGGGCTTTTTATTAATCTTCTGGTTCCCCCAATCTGAATATATCAAATATCTTTTCATTTTTATTGTTGTATTCAATTCATTATTGTTGGAACATGTAAAATTATCTTCTAAAGTTGACCGGGTTTATATTGATTCAGCATTATCATTAGGGGCAGGTAATTCTCTCATTGCTAATAAAGTTATCTGGAAATCGTTCCAGCCCGATTTAATGGAATTCATTTACCATAATCATCTTTATTACTGGACCATGTTAATAATTTTCGAATTTGCCAATTACGGCAACGGATTTGGAACCATTATGAGACGTGCCCTAGATTTTAAGGACTTATCGGCTTTGGCTGCCGTAATTATTGTTGCAGGGTTAATTATATTCCTTGGTTCTTATATAATCAGACATTTAATAAACAAATTCTTCTTCTGGAGCGGTATTGAGCACTGAAACGGATATTCTTCTGGTAAAAAATGTAAGCAAATATTTTGAAATGCCTGCAGGTGCAAGGAACCATGTTCTTGAAAATATTGATTTTTCAGTAACACAAAACTCACAGGCGGGACAAATTATATCAATCCTTGCTCCGTATGGTTCAGGAAAATCTACTTTATTAAGAATAATCGGCGGCATTGAGAAACCTTCTGCTGGCGAAGTACTATTAAATAATGTAAATTATAAAACATCCCTACAAAAAATTATCTATATCCCTGAAGAACCCTCATCTTTCCCCTGGCTGAATGTCAAGCACAATTTAATGTTTGCTTCCGAAATTAATTCAAATAATGGCATTGAAAAGAATATAAATAATATTATATCTTTGGTAGGTCTAAATGGATATGAAAATCATTTCCCCGACAACAAGAGTATAGGTTTTAGGTTTAGGATTTCTCTTGCCAGAGCCCTGATAATTAACCCGAAATTTATTTCAATTGATGATTCCTTAAAGAAGCTGGATTATGAAACAAAAGAAGAGCTTTACGATGTAATTAATCTTGTGGCTAATACATTAAAAATTACTTTTATTTTAGCCACAACAAATATTTCATCTGCAATAAAGCTTTCCGACTCTATTTTTCTCATGAAAAAAAATCCGGGTTCGATATTTCATGAATTAAAATTAAATAAAGTAGAAGGTAAACGTTTACAAATTGCCGGAGAAAAAAAATTTACTGCTATTAAAGATGAAATTGAATCTTTATTTAGATCAAAAAATCTAATTGATGAAATAAGTTTTACTATATAATTACTAATATCTTTATTGGTATAGAAATTGAGCTTTCTTAAAAATATTGACTATTTAAAATTTGATTATTTTTAAATAGTTTTGTTCATTGATATTTTTGTAGAAAATTCAATTATTTAAGGGCTTAAATTTTCCATCGGTTGATAGGTTGTAATTAAACTGATTATTGAATGGGTAATTACTTCCGAAAAAACTTCCCAATTTCGAGAATTATTTTGTTATTTAGAATTCTAAGTTAAAAATATTAGAAAGGTTTTAATGCAGAATAAAATAGATGAATTGATCGAAAAGAAAGAAAATGCAAAATTGGGAGGGGGAGTAGAGAAAATTGAAAAACAGCATGAAAAAGGGAAGTTAACAGCCAGAGAAAGAATTGAATTACTAGCTGATGAAGGAAGTTTTGAAGAGCTCGATATTTTTGTTCAGCATAGAGCTACAGATTTTGGATTGGATAAACTTCACTATCCCGGAGATGGAGTAATAACCGGATTTGCAAAAGTAGACGGCAGACCAATTGCTTTATACAGTCAGGATTTTACTGTATTTGGCGGATCTTTATCGGAAGCGCATGCAGAAAAGATTATTAAGATTATGAAAATGGCGATGAAAGTCGGCGTACCCATAATTGGATTAAATGATTCGGGCGGTGCAAGAATTCAGGAAGGTGTAGTTAGTCTGGGAGGTTATGCGGATATTTTTCTGCTTAATACTTTAGCATCCGGAGTTGTACCTCAAATATCTGTAGTTTTAGGTCCATGTGCAGGCGGAGCGGTTTATTCTCCGGCAATTACTGATTTTATATTTATGGTAAAAAATACGAGTTATATGTTTGTTACCGGTCC
This sequence comes from uncultured Ignavibacteriales bacterium, assembly GCA_963742995.1. Taxonomy (GTDB): domain Bacteria; phylum Bacteroidota; class Ignavibacteria; order Ignavibacteriales; family Ignavibacteriaceae; genus CAVQBP01. Next base: position 113,520 of record CAVUOL010000072.1, on the reverse strand, counting down.
AAATGTGGTTAAAACAGTAACGCATGAAGATGTAAGTTTTGAAGATCTTGGCGGAGCTGAAACGCATGCAGTGAAGAGCGGAGTAGCGCATTTTATAAATGATAATGAAATCGAAACTCTAATGGGAGTAAAAAGATTATTAGCCTTCCTCCCCTCAAATTACAGGGATACTTTAGCTGATAAAGAATTTAATTTCGAATCCCTGCTGCCGGATGACGCTTTCAATACAATAATACCGGAAAATCCTAATAAACCCTACAATATGAAGCAGATAATAAACCTTCTTGTTGATGAAGGCGATTTTTTTGAGGTTCATGAAAATTATGCAGATAATATCATAGTAGGTTTCGGCAGAATCGGCGGTATGAACATAGGCATTATTGCTAATCAGCCCGAAGTTTTAGCCGGAGTTCTGGACATAAATGCTTCTGTAAAGGGTGCCCGATTTGTGAGGTTTTGCGATGCATTTAATATACCTATTCTTGTTCTGGAAGACGTACCCGGGTTTTTACCCGGAACCGAACAGGAGTGGAACGGAATAATCAAACACGGTGCAAAATTACTTTATGCATTCTGCGAAGCCACAGTGCCAAAAGTAACAGTAATTACTAGAAAAGCTTACGGCGGAGCGTATGATGTAATGAATTCCAAGCATATAAGGGGTGATTTTAATTTTGCATGGCCTTCTGCTGAAATTGCCGTAATGGGACCTAAAGGTGCCGTTGAAATTATATTCAAAAAGGAAATATCGAAAGCTAAGGATCCGGAAATAGAATTGGAGAAAAAACTTAAAGAATTTATCGAAAAATTTGCTAATCCTTATATTGCTGCCGAAAGAGGCTACCTTGATGATGTTATACAGCCAAAGGAAACTAAGATAAAATTGATAAATGCATTCAAGTTTTTGAAGACAAAAGTGGATAAAAACCCGCCAAAAAAGCATGGGAATATCCCTTTATAAGAAGGAAAATTTTAGTTAAATATATATAATAGAGGAAATTAGCATAAATTAGTTAATTTTTTACTTGATAAATCGATAATCAACTGTTATATTCAATATCAAAAAATAGAAAATATGGAGAATTAATGGGAAAAAAATTCTTACCGCTTGTGATAATTTCTTTATTTACTTTGATCTTCTATTCTTGCGGAGCAAATAAAGAAATTACCAAAAACGATAAATCCGCAAAAAAACCGGTAAAAGTTGAAAATGGAGGAATCGTTTCAGAAATGCTTGAACAGGCGAGGCAGTATTATGTTGCTGCATTAGCCAGTCAAGAAAAAAGTCCTACTTCTGAAACAATACAGAAGTATGAATCATCATTGAGGATTGTAAATAACCTCAGCTACTATCCGGGAATTGAAGACAATGAAGCATATGTAGAACTTACAAAATCTATTATAGATGATTATAGAAAATATGTTGACGGATTGCCCGAAGTTCCGGTAGAAGTTTCATTTGCCGCACTAGAAGAATGGATGGGGAAGAACCTTCCCGAAGTATCAATGGATTGGGAGAAAAATAAAGGAACAAAGTCACTTATCATTCCTGCAGATATACCACTCGAAGTTAACCCGATAGTTGATAGATGGGTTGATTATTTCACCACCAAAGGAAGACCTCATATGCAGTTGTGGCTAGAAAGGTCGGGAAAATATTTTCCAATGATGACTAAAATCTTTTCTGAAGTTGGTGTACCGAAACAATTAGCTTACCTTAGTATGGTTGAAAGTGCATTAAATCCAACAGCCCGTTCATGGGCAAGTGCAGTTGGATTATGGCAGTTTGTTAAATCAACGGGAAGATTATACGGCCTGCAGTCTGATTTTTACTATGACGAAAGAAGAAATCCCGAAAAAGCTACACTAGCCGCTGCCAGGCATTTAAGAGATTTGTACGGTGATCTCGGCAATTGGTATCTTGCTCTAGCTTCGTATAATGCGGGAGAAGGTAGAATTACAAGAGCTATGAGAAGAGCAGGCTCAAATGATTTCTGGACAATCAGCAAATACCTGCCAAAGGAAACCAGAAGTTATGTCCCCCAATATATAGCTGTTTGTTTAATAGGAATGAATCCTGAAAAGTACGGCTTTACAAATATTGACTATCAAAAACCGGTTCAATATGATACCTATAATGTTAATGATGCAATTTCTTTGAACTACTTAGCGAGTTCAATAGGAACAGATTTAGAGACACTTCAGGATATGAATCCTGAATTAACACAATTGAGTATACCTCCTTCCTTTCCGGGAGGTTATCCGCTAAGAATACCGGTTGGAATGTCCCAGCAGTTAGCAGCAAGTTTAGTTAATGTTCCTGAATCGGCAAAACGTTATTATCTTGTTCATGATGTCCGGAGAGGTGAAACTCTTTCAAGGATAGCAAGCAGGTACGGTGTCTCGGCGCATGATTTAGCAGATGCAAATAATATTTCAGTCAGAAGCAAAATCTATCCCGGTGTATCTCTCAAAATTCCTGTAAACAATAATATTTCAACAAAGGATTTTGCATATAATACAAACGTGGAATCAGCCGATGATAATGATAGTTCAACCGGTGGATATGTATCTCCTTACTTAGCTTTAAATAAAGATATGGATACTACTTCTTCATCAGAGGAAAGTGATGAATCTATAGCATTAAATGAAAACGAATCAGAAAGCGTCAGTGATAATACAATTGCTGAGACTAGTAATGAAACAGACAGTGAAGATATAACCTCCAGCAAAGTAGTTGTCCCTCAAAATAAAGTTGCAGTAAATTACAGAGTAAAGAAAAAAGACAGCTTATTAGGTATAGCTGATTTGTTTAATACCCGTGTCAGCGATATAAGAAACTGGAATAATATCCCTTACACTGAGACAATTAATGTTGGACAAACACTGAGTATCTATGTACCGGAAGATAAAAAAGATTTTTATGCAAGCCTGGATAATCAGACACCTGTTGAAAAATCTATTACCAATACCAGTACACCCGTCAGCAGTAATTATTGGGTATATCACAGAATCCGTAGAGGTGAAAATCTTAATTCTATAGCATCCAGATACGGGGTGGATGTTAATTCTCTTAAAGATTGGAATAATCTTAGGAGCAATAGAATTTTGGCCGGAAGAAGGTTAAAGATAAGTACTAATAAACCAGCTTCTACTTATGCTACTAATGACAATGGATCGGATAAAACAACAAAATTCAGATACAGAATTAGAAGAGGCGAGACCATCAGTGAATTAGCTGAAAGGTTTTCAGTTTCGATAGCACAGATAAGAAGATGGAACCATTTGAGCAGCAACGAATTAATTGCCGGACATACCTTAACAATGTTTACTGATGAACATACATCTTCTCTGGGAGATAATACAACTAAAACTTCCGCCAATGTAAATTATTACAGGGTAAAGAAGGGTGATTCTATTGGTGAAATCGCGGAATTATACAAAGTCCGTTCTTCTGATATCAGACGATGGAATAGTTTAAGCGGTAATGTCATTTACGCAGGTAAATCATTAAAAATTTATTCAAATTCAGATATAAATGATCTGCCTGAAAATGTCAGCAATAAATCTGCTTATGTTCATATTGTAGAAAACGGAGATACTTTATACAGCCTGGCAAAGAAATATGATACATCAGTTCAAAGACTGAAGTATATAAATCATCTGGATGGGAATACGATTGTTGCAGGTCAAAAGTTAAAGATAAAGTGATAAATTATTGATATTTAAGAAGCCTGCCTTAGATTAAGTTTGGGGCAGGCTTTTTTTTATATGCCTTCCGTTTAATTAATTTCAACTTCACCGAGGTACTGGGAGGGGGAATATTCCACCCCTTCGGTGTTGGAGTATGTTGCTATTACGTATTTCTATAATAATGTCACACCTTCGGAGTTAAAAATATTGAAGGGTTGTGGTTTGGTTGAGGGGTTAAGCTTTGCACCGGACTGGAAGTCCGATGTTAGCCTTTGTCTTAGAGGTTAATGAGATAGCTGCGAGATATATATAACTTTATTTATTTTTTTAGTAAATTAGGGAAATTAAAAAATAGTTCATAAAAAATAATGAAGGCCGTTAGGGGTGTTATTCCGGTATAACCGGAATAACTGAGAATAAACCCTAAAACCTGATCTGGGTAATGCCAGCGTAGGGAAACGGGTTAAAGAATAATTAAGATTTAGCCGTTTCTCCGTTCCGCTCTTGCGATTCGGATTAAAAACGGCTTTTTTTTTGAAAGGAATCAAAAAAATGAAATGCTTAATTGTTCTTTTTTTGTTTTACTGCGCTACTGTATTTTGTCAGAATGTCGAAATTAAAGGGAAGGTTATAGATAGTGAAACGGGCAATCCATTACCGGGAGCAAATGTTTATATTAAAGAAAATCCTGCTATAGGTACTGCAAGCGATAGTTCGGGGAATTTTAGTATTAAATATCATATCACGAATGTTCATCTGGTAATAGCATTTTTAGGATATGATACCAGGGTAATTTCTATCGAGGATCTAAAGAATGGCGGAAGATTTACTGTAAATCTTGAACCTAAAATTATTCCTGCTCAAACAGTCTTAGTTGAGGGAAGTCTCGGGAAGGAGGGAGTTACCCCATTAGCTTTCAGTAAAATAAAAAGAAAGGATATTGAAGAGAAGTATTCGGTTCAGGATATACCTGAATTTTTAAGTACACTACCTTCAACTACTTTTTATTCGGAAAACGGAAACGGTATAGGATACAATTATCTAAGTATAAGAGGTTTCGACCAAAGACGAATTTCGGTCTCAATAAATGGTATACCTCAAAATGATCCGGAAGACCATAATGTCTATTGGCTGGATTTCCCGGATTTATTGGCAAGCACAGATTTAATACAGGTTCAAAGAGGTGCAGGTTCGGGGGTTTTTGGCTACCCTGCCATCGGAGGCTCGATAAATATTATTACATCATCCTTTTCAAATAACCCAATGGTGAATTTGTCTGCAGCTTTAGGGAGCTATAACGTACGCAAATATTCTGCCTCAATATCAAGCGGATTAATTAATAATAAGTATTCTATAAGTGCAAAATTATCGAAGATATTAAGCAGCGGGTATAGAAATTTATCATGGGTAAAATTTAATTCATATTATATTTCTGCCGTGAGATATGATAAAAAATTAACTACACAATTCAATTTTTACGGAGGGCCAATTGCCGATGGGTTAGCTTATACAGGGGCTGCCAAAATTTGCAGTCAAGAGATAAGACATTAAGAAGAGCCAATTATTCTTACTGGGAAACTAATGCTCAAGCCGACTCTTTTTCATATATCGTAGACAGAAGACCTGATGAAATTGAAAATTTTTCCCAGCCTCATTATGAATTGTTAAATGAATTAAAATTGAGTAATGTATTGACATTTAATTCTGCACTATTCCTGGTAACAGGAGATGGATTCTTTGATTACGATGGTACCGGTTTAGACACAACTTCATTACATTTAACCTCACAATACGGCTTTCACCCTAGTCAGAATCCATCCGGTATATTAGTTAAAGCTGAGGTTGAAAATAAGCAATATGGATGGATACCTAAATTAAGTTACAATCATCAAAATGGTCAATTAATTATTGGAGGTGAATTCAGAATCCACAGGTCAATACATTGGGGGAATATAGCCTATGCTTCAAATCTTCCGGATGGTTTATCTCAGGATTTCCATATTTATTATTTTAATGGTGCAAAAGATATAATTAATGGATTTATTCATGAAACATATACATTAAATGATAATTGGAACTTTTTAGGTGAAGTTCAGCTTGCCTATCATAAATATAGATTTAATAATGAACATTTTTACAATAACAGTTTTTCTATTGACGGTTTATATTTTAATCCAAGAATCGGTGTTAATTATAAATTTAATCCAGAGCAAAATATTTATACATCATATTCAAGAGTTACTAGAGAACCGAGATTAGGAACATATTATTCCGGAGAAGAATCTATATGGGGTTCTACACCGCAATTTGTGCAAAATGAAGATGGTTCTTACAACTTTTCCGAGCCATATGTAAAGCCGGAAACGATGAATGATTTTGAACTTGGATATTCAATAATTAAGAAGAATTTTAATATTTCTATAAATTTGTATTATATGTTGTTTGATGATGAAATAGTTAATAACGGAAAATTAGATATTTTCGGACAGCCAATTACAGGGAATATGAGCAGCACTATCCACAGAGGAGTTGAACTTTCCGGGTCTATAAAGCTCCCCTATAATTTATCATTATTATCCAACTTAACTTTCAGTAAAAATTATGTTAGTAATGGTACTTATTATATTGATTCGGATAATTTAATTAATTTAAGCGGCAATAGAATCGGCGGTTTTCCTGATATTTTATTTAACTTAGGTTTGAGCTATAATGCTGAACCGTTATTCATACAACTGAAAGGAAGATATGTCGGTAAATTCTATTCTGATTATTACGACTCAAAGCTTTCGGAATACCTTGTGAAGTTTCCGGGATTTATAAGCTATGATGATAATGTTAATGATGCATATTTTACTGCAGATTTTTATATAAGCTATTCACTTAAAGCTTTCAGCGCACTCAATCCAAGTAAAATCTTTTTACAGGTTACAAATATTTTCGATAAACTATATTCAGCAAATGCAATTGGTGCTGAGTTTTTCCCTGCGGCTGAAAGAAATTTCTTAGCAGGAGTACAGATTGGATTATAGACATTTTGAAAATTTGAAATAATATATCCGATATGAAAAAATGTATTATTTTAGCAAATGGAAGGTCTCCTCAAAAATCTATTATAAAATATCTTAAGAAGAATAACTATTCAACTTTAATTTGTGCGGATGGCGGAGCCAACAGTGCTAAGAGATTAAATATCATTCCTGATTATATAATCGGGGATTTGGATTCGGTACACGAATCAACACTAAATAAATTCAAACCTGATTCAAAAATAATTCAAATAAAAAGACAGAATGATACCGATGTAGAAAAATGTCTGAAGTTTGCAATAAAGGGAAAATTTAGTGAATCCATTTTATTAGGCGTTACAGGAAACCGGCTTGACCACACATTCTGTAATCTTGGAATAGTAATAAAATTCTTTAATAAAATTAAGCTTAGAATTATAGCAGAGAATTCTATTTTAACTCCATATACAGGAAACATCGAATTAAAAACTAACCCCGGAGAGACAATTTCTCTATATGGCTTTAATAAAGAAACAAAAATAGATTCAAGAGACTTAAAATATCCTTTGAGAGATATTTCTCTTCCTTTTGGTGAGAAAGAAAGTACGAGCAATATAGCGCTTTATGATTCAACCAAAATAAATATATCGGGAGGCATCATATTTATAATCAGAGACTATAAAACTGTCGAAAAATATGATCTCCTTTAGCACTTCAGATCTACTTGTAATTATAATTTTCTTTTTTTCTGTTATCACAATAGGTTTTATTTCAGGAAGAAAATCGGGTACTGAAGCCGATGATTACTTATTATCCGGAAGAAAAGTAGGATTATTTCTTTTCATTTTAACAAATGTATCTACCTGGTACGGTGGAATTTTGGGGGTGGGGGAGTTTACCTATAGATACGGCCTTGTAAGCTGGTTTACTCAAGGGCTGCCATACTACATTTTTGCTTTCTTATTTGCCCTACTTTTAGCAAAAAAAATAAGAAATGCTTCATTATTTACAATTCCTGATAAGTTAACTGAAGTTTACGGAGAAAAGGCAGGATTAATATCTGCTGTATTTGTTTTTGTACTTGTTTCTCCCGCCCCTTATTTATTAATGACAGCCAATTTGATATCGCTTATTTTCGGCACGGGCATATTATTTAGTCTAATTTTGGGCTTAATTCTCTCAATTGCATATTTACTTCAAGGAGGTTTTAAGGCAAATGTTTATACAGATTCATTCCAGTTCTTTGTAATGTTCGGCGGATTCATTCTTATATTAATATTTGCTTTTTCTAAATACGGAGGGATAGAATTCCTTACCTCTAAATTACCAGCTTCCCATTTAGAAATAACCGGAGGAGCCTCACCAACTTTTATAATTGTCTGGTACTTAATCGCTTTATGGACATTTGCAGATCCGGGTTTTCATCAAAGATGCTATGCTGCAAAATCAGGTGATGTAGCTGTAAGAGGAATTTTAATTTCAATAATTTTTTGGGCATTATTTGATTTTTTGACTACAAGCACGGGTTTATATTCAAGAGCAGTTTTACCTGATATAAACCAGCCGGTTCAATCTTATCCTCTTTTAGCTGAAAAAGTCTTAGGTCCGGGACTAAAAGGTATCTTTTATGCGGCATTATTTGCTACAATAATGTCAACACTTAACAGCTTTTTATTTCTAAGCGGTACTACAATAGGGAGAGATTTCATTTATAAATTGAATAAGAATAAGAATGAAAAAAAGTTAAAACCTTATACTATTTATGGGTTAATTATTTCAGGAATTTTATCAATAATTCTTGCTTACTTTATCCCATCGGTAATTGAAATCTGGTATACAATAGGTTCATTTTGCATTCCGGGAATAATATTACCGGTTATTAGTTCATATTATCCAAAGTATAGAGTTCAAAACAGAACCATTGTTTTAGAGATGATATTGGCTTCAGGGGGAAGTATTATCTGGTTTATTATAAGAGAAAATTTCAAGCTAAATGATATATTAAACACGATTGAGCCGATGCTTATAGGCTTAACGATTGCATTACTAATTCATATTTATGGAATGAAAGGGACTTTTTTGCGAAAAATATAAAAGAATCGGTAGGGTGTACATACACAAAAATAAGGTAATAAGGTTTCCGTCATTCAGGTGAGTTTGTGTTACTAAGGTGAAAACAAAAAATTATTCTTGCTTATTTCTTTTATTCTTTACAACCGAAATTATAATTGATCCAATCAATATGAATCCTATAATACCAAGTGAAATTGAGGTAGGTAATGGCAGTAATTCGGATATTAGCATTTTCATCCCGACATAAAATAAAATAAGTGCGACACCATATTTTAAATAGGCAAAAAGGTCTACCAATCCAGAAAGAGTAAAGTATAAAGCTCTCAATCCTAATATTGCAAAAATATTCGAAGTAATAATTACGAATGTATCTCTTGTTATTGCAATAATTGCCGGTATTGAATCAACTGCAAAAAGAATGTCGGAAGATTCGATTAGTAGAAAGGTTAAAAAAATAGGAGTTGCATAAATTATTCCACTTTGTTTTATAAAAAATTTTTTCCCTTCGTAATCAGGTAAAACATTAAAGTATTTTCTTATAAATTTAACAACAGGGTGTTTTTCCAGATTTATTTCTTCATTTTTTCCAAATGCCATTTTATATGCGCCGTATAATAAAATAAATCCGAATATATATATTACAAAATGAAAGAGGTTTATAAGTCCGACGCCGATAAGAATAAAAATAATTCTAAAAACAACAGCACTTAGAATTCCCCATTTTAAGATATGGGGCTGGTTGGCTTGAGATATTCCCATTACTTTGAAAATCATTAAAAATACAAAAAGATTATCAACAGAAAGGGAATATTCAATTAAATACCCGGTTAAGAATTCAAGTCCTCTTTGGTGACCTTTTTCTAAAAAGAAGTAAATACAAGTACAAAAAAGAAGAGCGGTGATTATCCAAACACCGCTCCAAATTATACTTCTTTTTAGTCCTAATTTACCGCTTGTATGTTCGGTTGCATATAAATCAATTATAATAATAATGGCAGCAATAATTGAAAATATAATCCAGAACGTGAATTCAGTATACAAGTTATTTCCATATAATTAAGGGAGTAAAATTCCGGCTGCAATAACAGTCGTCCATAAACCATTTTTATCGCCTTCAGCAGATTGGGTAATATTAAAAGACCGTACAATTTTTCCGGACATCTTATAAATATTTTCCCTTTCACTCCAATCGATATCAGGATTAAAATCGACACCGAGAGTAGTGGCAAGCATAGTAGCAGCTAAATCTTCTGCATATTCACCAGCAACTTTCTCTGTTTGACCAAAGGGATGGTGTTCAGAGAGATAGCCGTACTGGGAACTATCTGCAGGAAGGGCAACACCAATTGAAGAGGCGATTAAACGGTTGGGCTCGTTTGTAGAATTCCGCGCAAGAACAGTAAAAGTAATTTGTCCGGGAAGTAATTCTTTTAGACCTTCTTCTTTAGTTATTCTTTTGCAATTACCTGGGAAGATACTGCTTACCGAAACCAGATTACAAATTTCTATACCTGCGTTTCTCAATGCGAGCTCAAAAGAACTTAAATATTCTTTATGTCTCCCTACCCCTTTTGTAAAAAATATTCTTGAAGGAACATACAAATTTTCATCTCCTTTCCGAAATTATATTTTTAGTTTTATAAATTTCCTTTTTCCAACTTTAAGCACCTGTTCACCGGTTAAGTTTATATTAGAATTTATATCGGTTATTTTTTCACCGTCGATAGAAACTCCTCCTTGTGAGACCAGTCTTCTCGCTTCTCCTTTTGAACCGGCAAGATTTACCTCAGTTATCAGATCTAAAATATTGATCTCTTTTATTTTGTTTTGGAAATGATATTCAGGGATATCCTCCGGGATTTCTTTTTTAATAAATATTCTATCAAACTCTTTTTCTGCTTGATCTGCGGCATCCTGATTATGATACATGGTTACTAATGTTTTAGCCAGTTTTCTTTTAAGATCCCTTGGATTTATTGAATGCTCTTCAAGCTGCAGCCTTATACTTTTTAATTCATCATTTGAAATATCGGCAGCAAGTTCAAAATAGTTATATATTAAATTATCAGGAATTGAAAGAGTTTTACCGAAGATATCCTGAGGGCTTTCAGAAATTCCTATATAATTATTATAAGATTTACTCATTTTTTCGATACCATCGGTACCTACAATCAATGGGGTTGTAATAATTATTTGGGGTTCCAATCCATATTCTCTCTGAATATCTCTTCCAACGAGAAGATTAAACTTCTGATCGGTCCCGCCTAATTCTACATCGCTTTTTATAGCAACAGAATCCATTGCTTGAGCAAGAGGATATAAAAATTCGTGAACACTTATTGGTTCGCCGGATTTAAATCTTTTAGTAAAATCATCCCTTTCAATCATCCGGGCAACTGTATATTTAGAGGATAATTTAATTACCTCCTCAAAATTCATTTTCCCCAGCCAATCGGAATTATAAACGATTCTAGTCTTTTCTTTATTTAATATTTTAGATGCCTGTTCGAGGTATGACTGCCCGTTTTCTCTAGTCTCCTTTAAAAGAAAGAGCAGGCCGGGTAACATTTCTTCCGGAAGGATCACCAATCATCCCGGTAAAATCCCCAATAATTAAAATTGCCTGATGTCCTAAAGACTGGAATTGTGCGAGCTTCCGTAAAACAACAGAATGACCTATATGTAAATCGGGTCTACTTGGATCACAGCCAAGCTTTATATTGAGAGGCTTCCCTTCAGCAAGTGATCTTTCTAATTTTTTTATAAGATCTTCTTCCGGGATAATTTCAAATGTTCCCCTTTTAATTAAATCAATTTGTTCATTAATAGGTGGAAATTTTAATATAGACATCAGTAAAAATCATAATTATTGATATTTGTAAAATAGTATAATAATTTTTCATTTAAAATTTTATTTTCCGTTCCTGCTCTCTCTGAAGATCACGTTTAGCAATGGATTCTCTTTTATCATAAACCTTTTTTCCTTTTGCCAAAGCTAGTTCAACTTTTACTTTCCCTTCTTTAAAATACATACGCAGTGGAATTAAAGTGAGTCCTTTTTCTTTAACTTTTCCAATAAGTCTTCTAATTTCGCTTTTATTTAAAAGAAGCTTCCGGTCTCTTGTAGGGATATGATTATTTATGTTACCTTGAGTATATTCACTAATATGAGCTCCGATTAGCCAAACTTCACCATTTTTCAAAGCTGCATAGCTATCAACGAAATTTACTTTACCCTGCCTCAATGATTTAACCTCTGTTCCAAGCAGAACAATTCCAGCCTCAAAAGTTTGTAAAACAGAATATTCATGTCTTGCTTTACGGTTTATAGTAATGTTTTTGATTTCTTTTTCTTCTGACATGGTTTTTAAGTTAAATAATTCATATTTTATAAATTATGGAGTGAATAATATTTAAGAAATACCTGATAATACCTTTATTCACAATATTATGCAACTTTTTAATAAATTAACCTCCAATCTCGTCCTTGCAATAGTAATAAAAATAATGAGGATAGAAATTATTTTTATTGCAGACTAAAATCAAGATTTTGATAAATTTTTTATAAATAATATAATTGACATTTCATTTTAATTTAATATTGGTAGATATTTAGTTGAAATTTCGAGAATGAATTTATCAAAAATTAAAGAGTAAAATAAACAGGCTCGAAAATGGGTAAAACAATTGCTGTTGCAGTTCCTAAAGGGGGCGTAGGGAAAACAGCTACCGCAGTAAACCTTGCCGCAAGTTTAGCGGTTGCTGAAAAGAAGACGTTACTAATTGATTTTGATCCTTCCGGAGCTTGTTCAAATTATCTGGGCTTTAATCCTGATAATTTTCAGGGAGATATATTTGATGTAATAAGCTTTACGACCCATATATCGAAGGTCATACACAAAACAGATTTAAGCAATCTCGAAATTATACCTTCAGATTTTTCAAATCTAATAAGAGAAGAAAGATTAAATAGGTTAACAACTAATACTAACATATTTAAGAATATCCTTAATGCAGATGAATTAAAGGTCTACGATTTTATTATTATTGATTGTCCGCCATATTTAAAAGGATTAACTACTCTCGCTCTTACTGCCTCCAATTCATTATTAATCCCTGTAAAAGCGGGACAATTTTCTATCACTGCATTAAAGAAAATCCTCAAGTATGTGGATTTAATTAGATTAAATTATAATCCCAAACTTCAAATTGAAGGAATATTACTGACAATGTATGAAGCGCATACAAAAGCATGGGCAATGACAAATGAGAAATTGGACGAAAGTTTCGCCGAGTATTTATTCAAGACAATAATTCCTAAAAATGTAGCGATTACGGAATCTGAATTTTTTAGTAAACCGGCAATTCTTTTTAACGTAAAATCAAAAGGTTCAATAGCTTACCTTGAATTGGCAAATGAAATTATTCAGAAGAATCTTCCTCAAAATGGGGCTGCTTTCCAAAAGGATTCATTATGAATCCCGGTATCAATTATTATTAAAGTTTCAGTTGCTAGGAAACTAATTATTGAGTCAATTAACTAGAACTTCATTTATAGTATCTAATAATTCTCCTTTATTGTAAGGCTTGGAAATGATTTTGACAGGATTTGTCAGGTAGGCATTTAAATAAGTTTCATCGTCCTGATAGGCAGTTAAATAAATAATAGGGATATTAAATCTACCGGATATTATTCCGGCAGCATCTATACCGTTAAGTTTTCCCTTTAACATAATGTCCATTACAATTAAATCCGGTTTTTCTTTTTCGGCAGTAATAACGGCATCAACAGCATTATTAACAATCGCAACGGATACATCATCATATTTCTCAAGATCTTTTTTTATGCCTAATGCCGTGATTGTTTCATCTTCAACTATTAAAATTTTTGCCTTTTTATCCATTGATCCCTCTCTTAATATAGTTTCATAAATTATTGATGACCGACTGTAAATATAGTTTAATCTGATTGATATATCATTTGCTTATTTTCACATGTGCTGGAAAATAAGTTAGAGTATGGGCATGAGCAAGAGCATGAGTACGAACATGAGTACGAGCATGAGCAAGAGTACGAGCATGAGTACAAGCATGAGTACGAGTAAGAGTAGGAGTAAGAGCGAGAATCATTTGAAATTAGGGAGCACTATTTTAAATTCAGTTCCCCCGTTTGTATATAATTCGATTTTACCTTCCAGCTGATCAACGAGAGTATTAACTAATTGTAATCCAAGCGATTCTGTTTGTTTAAAGTTAATATTTTCCGGGAACCCAGCACCATTATCTTTAATAATCAAAGTTGAGTTATTTTCATTATCGGGTTTATACAAAATTTTAATTTCTCCTGAAGTCCCGTTAGGGAATGCATACTTAAATGCATTAGATAATAGTTCATTTATAATTAAACCCAAGGAAATAGCTGTATCAATGCCGAGTGAAACATTGTCAATATCGGAAGAAAGCTTAACTTTTCTTGGATCAAGACTATAAGAATTCATAAGATGGGTTGCCAGGTCCTGAACGTAATCCCTTAATTTTACAGCGGCTAGATTTCCAGTCTGGTATAATTTTTCATGAATTAAGGCCATTGATCTAATTCTATTTTGGCTTTCTCTAAAAACATCCACTGCTGCATTATCATGAAAATATGATGACTGAAGATTAAGTAAACTGGAAATTATCTGCATATTATTCTTTACCCGGTGATGAATCTCCCTGAGTAAAATATCTTTTTCCTTTAATGAATCTTCGATTATTTTTTCGGATTTTTTACGTTCGGTAATATTGGTAAAAGTGACGACGCCTCCTTTAACTTCACCATTTTCAATGATAGGATTTGATGAATACTCAACCGGGAAAGTAGTGCCATCGGCTTTCCAAAAAACTTCATCATCTTTAATACAACCATTTTTTTCAATTAAAGCTTTATGAATCGGGCAATCGTTAATAGGATAATTTTCTCCGTTGGGATAAGAATGATGAATTAATTCATGAATATTTTTATTGCTTTGAGTGGGGTCAAAACCAAGCATTTCAATAGCGGATTTATTCACAAAAGTACATAACCCTTTAAGGTCTATACCAAATATCCCTTCACGCGTCGATTCCAATATTTGCTCGGTTTTCTTATATAACTTTCTAGTAGTAGTAAGGGAGATAGCCACAGTAAAAAATAACAAAGTAACAGCGCCGCCCGCAATTAGAGCAATCCATGCTTTTTCAGCATCAATTGTCTTATTAAATCCGGGCAGAGAAGTAAATTTAAAAGTCCAGATATGCCCGTTAAAATCAATTTTTTTAATTTCAATAAAGTTTCCATTTTGATTTTTAACGGGAATTGAATCAGCAGAGTTACTATTATACATCATATTTTTTTCAGACTCTGTATTACCATCAAATATAGCGAGATTCAGAATTTTAAATTGTTCACCCAAAGTACCTTCAATTAAATCATTCATTCTAAAGGGGCTGTAAACATAACCTTTTAAAGCTTTGCGTCTTTCCTCTTCATTATCAGTAGGTAAATCTTTTTTATAAATAGGAACATACATTAAAAATCCAAATTGAATATCTTTACTTGTTTCTTGAACTAAAGTAACTTTCCCTGATATAGATGTGATACCTTTATCTCTGGCTTCTATCATAGCTTTCTGTCTTATTGGATTAGTAAACATATCATATCCGAAAGCTCGCAGATTTCTTCCTTTAAAAGGCTCAAGAAAAACTATAGCCGTATAAATATCACGTTTACCTTCGGGCCAGATCCAAAAATTGTTGAAACCTTCATTCCGAACAGATTTAATAAATTTATCTTTTTCAGAAGGAGATAAAACCTTAGAGAACCCGATGCCAAGGATTCCAGGATAATTCTGATCGATCTTCAATTTATCGACATAAGTTTTCCATTCTCTTCTATTTACATCATCTGAAGCAGCAAACAAGCCGCTTCCACCTAAAAGAACCTGTTCATATGCCATCAGCCGTTTTTTAACTGAACTTACAACTTCCTGAACACGAAAATCGAACCGGACAATTGCGTTTTGATGACTCTCCTCTTTGACCATAATCCAGAACATAATGGTCATTAAAAGGGACAGAATTACCATAATCCATGCAACTGTATAGCTGTATTTAGCAGCGGCTTTCGGGAGAGATTTAATAAATGCTAATTCCATTTTCTACAGAAGGATACCTAATTCATTACAGAAAATGATTATTGCAATAATAAATGATGTGAATGGTATTTTAATATCCGGTATTTGAATAAAACAAATTTTTATGTGGCTTAAAATACAAATTAAAATAAAACAAAAAAAATATATTTATAGAATACCCCGGTGAAGTGGTATAAGGCTTAAATTTTCCTATGTAACACATACAAATAGAGTATTTTATATATAATTATAGCGTATTCACAGCGTAATCATAGCGTATTCACAGCGTATTCACCTTAGATTGGAGACATATTTTTATTTCTAATTTGGGAGTAAAGGATTACAAAAAGGAGTAAAATACGTTAAGAAGTATGAGAAAGATTATGATTTCCAATTTGATTACGATTACGAGAAGGATTTACGATACGAGTAAGATTACGATAAGTAAGATACATTACGAGAAAGATTACGATTACGAGGAAGATACGATTATGAGGAAGATTAATCCTTTAGTTCAGAAATTATGCGCAAAGTGGAAAAGTTATTTGTTAATAGTTAATCGTTAATCAGGGCACTATTTACAAATAGGGATTAATAAGCATTGACTTTTAATTCTGGCTCAGCCAGTTTAAGATTAAGATTAGGAGGAGGATTAAAGAAAGGGATCCAATTAAGTAATATTATCAGGATCCCTTAATTTTTTTATTTGCTATAGGTTTTAATAATATCAACAGCATCTTTATTCCCTAGAAGTCTGGCAGAATTCAGATCAATCATGGCTGCATCAGTATTACCCAGGATAAGCTTTGCCGTGCCAATCATAGAATATAATTTTGCATAGATTGGGTTAATCCTTCTTCTACTTTCATTATTGTATAGATTCGGATGTTTTTCTTCATCCATATCCATTCTAAAATGAAGTCTTATTGCTTCCGTACAGTCTTCAATAGCACCTTCATAATCATGAAGTTCAATTTTTGCAGCGGCTCTGCTTGTATAAGGCTGCGGCAAATCCGGATTCAACATGCTTGCCTTGGTAAAATCAAAGACAGCTCCAAGGAAGTTCCCTAATAACATTTTGTTATTACCTGAAATTATATAGTATTCTGCATTTCTCATAGCTAAAATAATTTATTATTTATTTCATTTAATTGGTGATTTATACTTTTTAAACTTGTTTGATTCTTTTCCAGAATTTCCTGAGCTAGTCTCATATATGCAATAGATGATTTTGCGTTAACATTGTAAGATATAACCGATTGATTTGAGAAGAAAGCATTTGTTATATCTGTATTTTTAGGAATAATAGTCCTTAAGATATGATTTGGATATTTCAAGATAAGATTTTTCTTTGCTTTAAAGGAAGCAGTAGAATTTTTCTCATTGAATGTAAGGAGAATTCCTTCAATTGAAAGATGCTGATTATAATTTCTTTTTAAAAAATCAATATGGTCAACCATTTTTGCAATAGATTTTAATGAAAAAGGACTAGGCTGAATCGGTATTATTACTGAATCAGCAGCTATTAAGGAATTTGATGTCATACCCACAAGATAGGGGGGGCAGTCTATTATTATATAATCATAATAATTTGCTTCAGGTTTTAATTGATTTCTAAATAGTAAGACATTACTAGTAAGTTTGGATAGTCTGGTTTCATCATGAAAAGAAATATTTTTGAAAGGGATGAAGAAAAGATTCTTTTGATTTGTTTGATGGATGATATGTTTTAATAATTTTGTATAATTAAAAATATCAAAAATTCCCCCATTGAAATTCAAATCATAAAATACAGATGAGCATGAACCAGACGGATCAGCGTCAATTAAAAGAGTTTTTTTGCCGTTCAATGCAAACGCATAAGATAAATTGTAAGCAGTTGTTGTTTTTCCTACACCGCCTTTAGGTGTGGCGACGGCAATTATTTTTCCCATTTAGATTTCTCTGGTAAATAGAAAACAGTTAATTTCCTACCAACTTGACAAATAATATGCCGTTTAAATTATAGCTAATCCAACGAGTTTCCAAGAAAGATCAGTGTAATATTATAATACATTTAAAATATTTCAAAACAATTACTCTTTGATACAGAATAACATTATTGGAAATAGAATCAAAAAAATATGGCATTATCCTTGAGCTTATAAACTAGAGGGTAAGAAGCCGGCTGCAATTCGCGCCGGCTTTTATTTTTAATAGCTTTTGATCTTCCGCAAGAATTTAGGTTTTAAATAAGAATCTTATAAATTTTTCTTGACATTGAAAATTATATGTTTTAGATTATAATGTAAGCGTTTACATTTCGTTTTATAATATTAAGGAGGTTTATATGAAGCTTGCATTTTTACTCTTCTTACTTTCTGTTTCTGTTTCAATTTTTGCTCAACCTATTTGGGATTTCGAAACAACTGCCCAAGATACAGGTTGGACTCTCTTTAATGGCACTACAGAACAATTTTCAGTAGTACCTAATCCCGATATGTCCGGTTTGAATACTACTGCCAATGTTGCTAAATTGTCTGTTGATCAATCTGCCGATCCCTGGGCAGGGGTTTTCAATAACAAAATAACTCCATTTGTAATAACTGCTCAAAACGCCCATCCCACATTCCTGGTTTATAAAGATACAACATCGCGAGTCGATTTTAAATATGAAGGGGAAGGATTTGGAGCAGATCATTTTGATTCCAATACAGTGGCACATCAATGGCAGAAAGTAACATTTGATTTTACATCTGATATAGGAAAAACGGTAAAAACTATAACTGTAATTCCTGATTTTTCTTCAGGTCCTCCCAGACCTTACAGCAGTGTAAGTTATTTTGATATGATCGAATTTACACCTCCTCCGGTTCCGGTAGAATTAAGTTCATTTACAGCATTCGCAAATTCAGAAGGTGTGGAATTAAGATGGAGTACAGCTACAGAGACAAATAATTCAGGTTTTGCCATTGAAAGAAGTTCCGATAATATCAGCTTTAAACAAATAGGTCTTGTAAACGGACATGGAACTTCAACAAGCGCGAATAAATATTCTTACCTTGATAAGAATGTTAGCGGAAAATTTTTCTATCGATTGAAACAGATCGATTTTAGCGGCAGCTTTAAATATTCCAAAGCAGTAGAAGTTAATTCTTCCAAACCTCTTTCATTTGCGTTAAATCAGAATTACCCGAATCCATTTAACCCGACGACAACTATCAGTTATTCTGTTCCTGAGAAATCATTTGTTACAATAAAAGTATACAATGTTTTAGGGAACGTAGTTGCTTCATTAGTAAACAATCAAATTGAAGCGGGTGAACATAATGTTCAATTTAATGCAAACGAATTGAGCAGCGGTGTTTATTTCTATACTATCACTGCAGGAAATTTTTCGGCAACGAAAAAGCTAATGCTTTTGAAATAATTTCAAATTCCCAAATTTTGATATTCAATCTCAGCCGGCGTCATTTATGAGCCGGCTGAATATTTTCTGCGTATCCACTTTAGTTGATTTCTGTGAGGCTATATCTTGAAGAGAAAATTTGAGAATAAGTATGGTTATTTTTCTGATGATGGAAATGAATATATTATCAAGGATTACAAAACACCAAAGCCATGGATTAACGTAATAACAAATGGGGATTATGGATTTGTAATTTCGCAAACCGGTGGGGGTTTCAGCTGGTTGACACATTCCGAATTTAATAGAATTACAAGGTGGCATCAGGATCTTATACAGGATAACTGGGGGAAATATATTTATGTAAAAAATAATAAAACCGGTGAAGTATGGAGCCCAACCGTCCTACCTGTTAAAAAAGAACCCGATTCCTATACGTGCATTTTCGGTTTTGGATATACTACTTTCCAAACCGAATATAAAGGGATAAAAATTTTATTTTCACTCTTTGTACCTAATGAAGACAATCTTGAAATCTGGGATATACAGATAGAAAACAATACAAGTGAAGAAATCGATCTATCTTTGTATACATATTTCGAATGGTGTCTTGGTACATCAGCCGATCATCATAGGGAATTTCATAAAACATTCTTAGTAACTTCATTTGATGAAAAGCTTAATAGTATTCTTGCAACAAAAAAATTGTGGGAAATACCTCTGGGGGATCGTGGTCATTGGAATATTGATTATAATTATTTAGGATATTTTGCCTCAAACAAAAAAGTTGATGAATATGATACTGAAAAAGAATCTTTTATCGGACAATATGGAAATCTTACAGACCCATCAGCTTTAAAAAAAGATACTTTGAGCGGACTTACAGGAAGCTGGAATGATCCTATAGGAAGTTTGAAAATAAACTTAAAAATAGGTCAGGGGAAACAAGAAAGGTTTGATTATTATTTAGGAGCGGGAAAGAGCAGAAACGAAATTGAAATTATACTTGAAAAATATAAAACTTCAAAAAATATTGATGACGCTCTAAAAGCTGTAAAAGGGAAGTGGCTCAACTTATTTGATAAACTTGAAATCAAAACTCCGGATGAACAAATGAACCTCTTAGTTAATAAGTGGTTAAAATATCAGGCTATAGCCGGAAGATTATGGGGACGTACAGCTTACTATCAGCAGAGCGGAGCATTTGGATTCAGAGATCAACTTCAAGACAGTCTTGTATTCTTACCTTTTGATGCAAAACATACTGCAAAACAAATTAAACTACATGCAAAACATCAATTTATTGATGGCACCGTACTACATTGGTGGCATCCTATTACAGAGACCGGACTTGAAACAAAAATGACAGATGACCTTCTATGGCTCCCTTTTTTAATAATTCAATATTTGAAAGAAACAGATAATTTGGATTTTGTTGATGAAGAAGTGGAATATTATGATCATCCCGAAACGATGGAATCATTATATATACATTCATTGAAATCAATAGATAAAGTTTTAAGCAGATACAGCGACCGGAATCTGCCATTAATTGGTGCAGGAGATTGGAATGATGGTTTAAGTGCTGTTGGTTTAGATATGAAAGGGGAATCGATATGGCTGGCGGAATTCTTTTATTATATTCTTATAGAATTTCAGGAAGTATGTAAAAGAAAGAAAGACATAAACAGGTTAGAACAATTAAAAAGTGAAGCAGAAAAATTAAAAACTTCTTTTACGAAAAATGCATGGGATGGAGAATGGTATTATAGAGCAACAAAGGATTCAGGAGAAAAAATTGGAAGCAAAGAAAATCAAGAAGGGAAGATTTACTTAAATGCACAAACCTGGGCTGTTATTAGTGATATTGGTATAGAAGAAAATAAAAAAACAGCTATGGAATCTGTTAAAAAGCATCTAATCAAGAAAAATGGGCCATTGCTACTTTATCCAGCTTATTCGAAACCGGATAAATATATTGGTTACCTTTCACGTTATGCACCAGGACGGCGTGAAAACGGAGGTGTATATACACATGCAGCGGTATGGGCTATCTGGGCATATGCTTTATTAAAGGATTCCGAAACTATTTATGATATATTCAAAAAAATCAATCCTATAAATAACGGAATGAATCCGGATGAATATTTTGTAGAACCATATGTAACTCCAGGTAATATTGATGGTCCCGGATCTCCATATTATGGAAGAGGGGGATGGACGTGGTATACCGGTTCAGCTGCGTGGCTGCAAAAAGTAATTGTTGATTGGATACTTGGTATAAGAGCAGTAACCGAAGGTTTAATAATTGATCCCTGTATTCCTAAGGAATGGAGCAGTTTCTCAATCAAAAGGACTTTCAGAAATACTGTTTATCATATTGATGTTTTAAATGAGAATCATTCTTCTTATGGAATAGAATATATGGAAGTTGATGGTACCAAGGTAGAGTCGGATATTATTAAATGCAGCGGAAAAGAAAGATCGTTTGTAAAAGTATTTATGAAATAATTAATAACTAAAGTTACGCAATGTTAAAGAGAATCTTATCAGTATAGTGCAAAAATTTAACCATAAGATTCTTCTCTCCACTTCGTTACGTTCAGAATGACAATATCTGTGTAACTCAACATAATAAAATAAAATTTCATGGAAGAGACAAAATCTCTGGTTATTAATAAAAGAATAACTTCTTTCCTGTTAAACGGTACCTGGAAATATTTAACTGATGCTGATGGAAGATTTTCTATCGATAAGGTTAAAGAGAAATATGATAATTCAAGTACTTTTTCAGAAATGTCAATTCCAAATAATTGGCAATTAGCAGGATTAAATAATTTTAACGGATCTGTCTGGTTTATTAGAGAATTTAATTTAGATTTCGACGAAAAACCAAACGATATCCAAATACTTAAATTTTGCGGTATAGATTATTTTGCCGATGTCTGGTTAAACTGGAAATATATAGGACACCATGAAGGTTATTTCCAGGAGTTCACGTTCAGGATTGATACAAATTTAAATAATGGAAATAATGTTTTAATTGTAAAAGTAACTTCCCCATTTGAGGAACCCCAT
Source organism: uncultured Ignavibacteriales bacterium (assembly GCA_963742995.1). Lineage (GTDB taxonomy): Bacteria > Bacteroidota > Ignavibacteria > Ignavibacteriales > Ignavibacteriaceae > CAVQBP01. The sequence continues at coordinate 91,132 of CAVUOL010000072.1, read as the reverse complement.
AAAGTTTGGCCATCCAAGAAAAGATTAATAAAAGGCATATTTAATCATCATGATTGCAGACCTGGGGGAAGAATATATGAACATGGACAGGATCAGAATACCGGCGGTATCTGGAATGATGTTTTAATTAAATACGGATATCCTGTTTATGTGGATTCTATTAAAATATCTTCAAATATAAACCATAAAACTAATGCTGCCAATCTTCTTTTTAATATAACATTTATTTCTTCTTTTAAGGCTCCTCAGAAAATACCGGTTAAGTTTGATATTCTTTCCCCATCAGGAATAAATAAAAATCAAAAAATAGATATTGAATTCATTTCATCGATAAATGAAATTAATTATTCAATTCAAATTGAAAACCCGGAATTATGGTGGTGCTATGATCTTGGAACACCGAATCTTTATAAGATAAAAATTACTTCCGAATTTTTCGAAGAGCAAAAAATAAATTTCGGAATACGGGAAGTTTATCTGGATGAAAAGAAACAATTCTTCATTAATGGAAGAAGACTTTTTTTAAGAGGAACAAATATAATTCCGGAGCAATATTTAAGCAGTTTATCGGACGAAAAAATTTCGATATTAGTAAACTTAATGAAGGATGCAAATATTAATATAGTCCGAGTTCATGCTCATGTTAACAGGAAAGAACTTTATGAGGAGTTTGATAGGCAGGGAATATTAGTCTGGCAGGATTTCAGCCTGCAGTGGACATATGATGATTCATCCGAATTTATTGATAATGCAGTTACTCAAATTAAGGAAATGGTTCGCCAGCTATATAATTATACTTCAATAGCTTTTTGGTGCTGTCACAATGAACCGGGAGAACAAACTTATTCTTTAGATCCTATACTTTTTCAAGCTGTTAAAAACGAAGACAGTCAAAGAATAATCAGACAATCATCCAATTATGAAGAACATCCATACGATGGCTGGTATTGGGGGAAGATGGAACATTTTGCAGCAGTGCCAATGGGTCCCATGGTAACTGAGTTTGGTGCTCAAGCTTTACCGGAATATGGCTCATTGAAAAAATTTATTTCAGAAAAGGACTTATTCCCGCCTGACTGGAATAAATGGGAGTATCATAATTTTCAGAAAGATCAAACTTTTAATATTGCAAAAATTAAGATGGGGGATAATATAGAGACATTTATTCACAATTCTCAAAATTATCAGGCAAAACTTTTAGAAACTGCAGTTGATTTTTATAGAAGGAAAAAATTTAGAGATATTACCGGAATATTTCAGTTTATGTTTGTTGACAGCTGGCCGTCAATAACCTGGTCTGTAGTTGACTATTATCTTCAACCTAAAAAGGGATATTATACTCTTAAAAAAGCTTACCAGCCGCTTTATATTTCTATTTATTTAAGACAGGAACAATATTTTAGAGGAACAAAATTATTATTTGATATTTATGTAATTAATGACTTATATAGAACAATTAATGATTGTAAATTGAACTTTTATATTGATGATAACTATTATGATTGTTTTAATTCAATTTTAATAAAAGAGGATGATATAACCTTCATAAATTATGAGGAATTTAATTTTATTATACCTGAAAATCTTGAAATTGGAAGTCATAAGATGGAAATAGTATTAACAGAAGGAGATGGAGGAGTTGAGTTATCAAGAAATGATTTTATGTTTTTAATAGTTGGGGATTAAGGAGGCTGTGTGAAAGTCAAGAAAACCGTCTACCTGCAGTAGAAGAATCTACTTTCGGCAGATAAATTAAAACGGTTAGCAAAAGTTTCGTTTTTGTTTCATTTTCCAACGGTTAAAACCGTCTACCTTTGTAGATAAATTGGTTAATGATATTCACGCAAGCTCTAAGTATAACGGCATGAAAAGGAATTTTTAATCAATCGGAAGCGCTCTTGAAAAAAATCACAATTTTAACATTCTTGTTATTATTTGCCGGTATCACATTTGGACAGGATTATATTTTTTTTAGTGACAGTCCAAATGATAATTATTACGATCCCAGCTTCGGATTTAGTCAAAATGGAAGTACGGTTGTAACTGCTAACGGAAATAAATTTCCTGTAGATGTTAATCATAAATATTCAGGAACAAACGCATTAAGATTAATGTGGAAATCTGTTGCCGGCGGCGATTGGGGAATTGCGGTTGCCGAAGAAGGCTGGACTGTTCATGATGTTACAATAAAGGATTATATAACATTTGAAGTTTTTACCGGGACAACTGTAGATTCGGCTTCTTTAATTTCAATTTATCTTGAAGATATCCAAAACGTAAAAACACCAGAACAAAGTTTAGCAAACTATATAAATAAAATTCGGAAAGATCAATGGATAAAAGTCTCGGTTCCGCTTTCCATTTTTATTCAAAATCCTGGCAGCGCAGATCTCACAAAAATAAAAACGATTTATTTTGGGCAGGGCTTTTCAGACGGCAGTTTGCATTTAATTTATCTCGATGAAATTAGAATGACAGCGAAAGGGGGTATTGACACAACTGCCCCTTCGGTTCCAACCGGTTTAACTACCTCAGCATCAAATACAAAAATAAATTTATCGTGGAATCCAAATACTGAAACTGATCTTGCGGGATATAGAATTTACAAATCAAACGGCAGTGATTATGAAATTATTGGATTTAAATCCAGGTCTGATACGAGCTATACTGATGATACAGGTATTCCTCCCAAAACTCTCAGCTATAAAATTTCTGCATATGACTCAAGCGGGAATGAGTCTGCTTTAAGTGAAGAAGTTACGGCTTCAACTACAAGCGCTTCTGACAGCGTATTGCTTGATATGGTGCAGAGAGCCACGTTTAAATATTTTTGGGATTATGCTCATCCAGTATCTGGATTGGCACGAGAGAGATTAGGATCCGGTGAAACGTGTGCTATTGGCGGATCGGGCTTTGGTGTGATGGCAATCCTGGTAGGAATTGAAAGAGGTTTTATTACCAGGGCACAAGGTGTTGCGAGAATGCAGACTATTTTAAATTTCCTTACTACCAAAGCTGATAGATTTCATGGGGCTTTCCCCCATTGGATCAATGGAACCACAGGCAGTGTAATTCCTTTTAGTGCAAAAGATGACGGCGGGGACCTTGTAGAAACATCATATATGATGGAAGGATTATTAACCGCACGAGAATATTTTAATCAAAATAATTCAGATGAAAACCAAATTAGAGATCTTATAACTTCAATATGGGAATCGGTTGAATGGGATTGGTATAGAAAGGATAATGGTAATTTTTTGTATTGGCATTGGTCTCCAAATTATAATTGGGATATGAACTTTCCGATACAAGGTTTCAATGAAACAATGATTACTTATCTCCTTGCAATTGCTTCTCCTACTCACCCTATACCTGCAAGTTTATATTATAAAGGATGGGCCAGTAGTTCAAGTTATAAAAATGGAAATTCATTCTATGGGATTCCTTTATTTGTTGGTTGGGATTACGGCGGACCGTTATTTTTTGTTCATTATTCTTTTATGGGATTTGATCCTAGAGATAAAAAAGATATCTATACAAACTATTTTAATAATAACAGAAATTATACACTTATTGATCAGGCTTATTGTTCAAATAACCCTAAAAATTTCCCAGGTTATAATGCTGATACATGGGGTTTAACAGCCAGTGATAATCCATGGGGATATGGTGCACAAAGCCCTACTAACGATAACGGGACAATTTCACCGACTGCAGCACTTTCTTCAATGCCATATACGCCTGAACAATCAATAAGAGCATTAAAAAGTTTTTATTATGTTTATGGCGATAAGCTTTGGGGAACTTATGGTTTTATTGATGCATTTAATCTAAGTCAAAATTGGTATGCCGGCAGTTATATTGCAATAGATGAAGGTCCAATTATAGATATGATTGAAAATTACAGATCTCAATTGCTCTGGAAAAATTTTATGGCAAACCCGGAAATTCAAACTATGCTTGATGCCATCGGGTTCGTGCCTGATTCTATTTCAACCGGTGTAAATGATATTCAAGCTAATAATATAACTTCCTATAAAATAATTGGTAATTATCCCAATCCATTCAATCCTTCTACGATCATTAAATTTAATTTACCTTCAAGGCTAAATGTTGAATTGAAAGTATATGATATTTTAGGCAGGGAAGTAAGGGATTTATTTGACGGACAGCTTAATGCGGGTTCAAATGAAGTTAAATGGAATGGACAGGATGATTTTGGAAGAAATGCTGCATCAGGAGTATATTTATATACATTAAAGGTAAATGGAAAAATTTTAACCGGTAAAATGGCCTTGGAGAAATAAGATGCTTCCAAAGGAATGTCTATGGCAAGATTTCGCAGATTTTCACAGATTATAAATTTTTATTAAAATCTAACCAAATAAAGCAATATAGCACTCTTCCGGAGTGCGGATATCTTTGGTTCATTCAGTTTCTATAAATATTTCGCTCCTCCGGAGCGAAGACAAAATTAAGATTACCAAAAAAGGAATTCTTGTTTAAAATAATTCTGGAAATCAATTAAAAAAATGCTAAAAGCTTTTTTATTAGTAGTAATATTTTTTCTTTTTTTTACAAGCTGCAGTAATAAAGATAAAAATTATATACAAATTAACTTTTGGGGATTAGGTGCAGAGGGAGAGATAGTTCAAAAATTAGTCCCTGATTTTGAAAAAGAAAATCCCGGTATAAAAGTAAAAGTTCAAATGATGCCCTGGACGGCAGCTCAGGAAAAGCTCATCTCTTCGTACGCCGGTAATAATACTCCCGATGCATGTCAACTGGGTAATACATGGATACCTCAGTTTGTTCAAATGAATGCAATTGAAAACCTTACACCTCTAATAAAACAAAGTAATGAAATTAATAAAGATAAATATTTTGACGGGATCTGGGATACAAATATAATCGATAGCCTTGTATATGGGATACCATGGTATATCGATACACGAATATTATTTTACAGAACTGATATTCTAAAAAATGCAGGCTATAACTCACCACCTAAAACATGGCAGCAGCTTTTTGATGTCTCAGAAAAAATTGTTGAACAGAAAGAGGCGAAATACGCAATTTATTTGGCGACAAATGAATGGGCAACACCGGTAATATTTGGTTTACAAAACGGGGCTAAACTGTTAAAGGATAATAAGAGATATGGAAATTTTAGTGATTTAAAATTTAAAGAAGCTTTTAAGTATTTAATTAAATTTTATAAAAAAGGCTTATCGCCGATGGGTATCCAGGATGTCCCGAATATTTATCAAGCCTTTGCAAAAAAATATATAGCCATGTATATATCGGGTCCGTGGAATATTCCGGAATTTAAAAAATGGATGACAGGAGATTTGGCGGATAAATGGATGACAGCACCATTGCCGGGTCCAAATGATTCCACTGCGGGAATTTCTTTAGCCGGTGGTTCAAGTCTTGTTATTTTCAAAAGCTCGAAGCATAAAAAAGAAGTCTGGAAATTTTTTGAGTATTTATCGAGTCCTAAAATTCAAGTAGAATTGTATAGGCTGCTTAATGATTTACCTGCAGTAAAACAGGCATGGAATGATTCATCATTAAAAAATGATCAATATATGAAGGCGTTTTATGAGCAGTTCCAGCATGTAGTTGCTACTCCTAAAATTCCGGAGTGGGAACAGATTGTATTCTCCAAACTACAGCAATATCTGGAATTCGCAGCACGGGGAGCAATAAATGTTGATAAAGCCTTAGCTGATCTGGATAGAGATGTTGATAAAATACTTGAAAAGCGAAGATGGATGTTGAGCAGAAGATGAAGGGATAGCGGATTCCTGCCTTGCCCGGCAGGTAAATCTGATTTCTGGCATTGCCATCCCTTTGGGAGAATTTAGGTTGAAAAGAAAAGATTGAGAATCGGGAATAATTGATTCATGAAAATTGAAAACAAAAACAAGGTTTCTGCGGCTTATTTTTTTCTTGCTCCTGCATTAATTGCCATATTTATTTTCTTTTTTATTCCCGTTATAGCGGCATTTTTAATCAGTTTTACAGATTTCGATATATATTCACTCGGTAATTACTCCAACATCAGAATTATTTGGTTTCAGAATTATTTAAACCTTTTTAATGATCCATTATTCTGGACAGCATTAAAAAATACATTCTATTACGTTATAGTAGCAGGACCTGTATCTGTTGCAGTTTCACTTGGTGCAGCTATTTTATTAAATTCAAAGCTGATTAAATTCAAAGGGATTTTCCGGCTGGCATATTTTATTCCGGTTGTAACAACGTTAGTAGCAGTAGCAATAATATGGCGATTTATATATAATCCGGGATTCGGTTTGTTAAATTATACTTTAAGTTTTTTTGGTATAAAAGCAATAGATTGGCTAGGCAATCCAGTCTGGGCGATGCCAGCAATAATTATAATGTCGGTATGGAAAAATTTCGGATATAATATGATAATTTTTATTGCGGGACTTCAGAATATTCCTGAGTATTTATATGAAGCTGCAAATCTTGAAGGAGCAAATGGATGGCAGCAGTTTAAAAATATAACCTTACCGATGCTTGCGCCTACTACCGTATTTGTTAGTATCATTACAATGATAGGTTTTTTTCAGTTATTTGCCGAGCCATATATTATGACACAAGGAGGACCCTTGAACAGCACACTTAGTATTGTAATGTATATGTATCAGGAAGGTTTTCGATGGTGGCATATGGGATATTCTGCTTCAATTGCATTTGTCCTTTTTTTCATCATTTTCATCGGAACTATTGCACAATTGAAACTTCAAAAAGAGACTGAATAGATGAAGAAAAATTTTCTTTATATATTTTTAATAATAACTGCTTTGGTAACTCTTGCCCCGTTTTTCTGGATGGTATCGGCTTCATTTATGCTTGACGGGCATGCCAGTAGTTATCCGCCAAGATTTATACCAGATCAATTCACCCTGATTCAATATAAAACGCTATTTTTACGTTTAAATATTACACGAAATTTTTTCAATAGTTTATTTCTATCAATTGCCGTAACCATTATTTCATTATTTCTCAATTCTATGGCAGGATATGCTTTTGCCAAATACAAATTCAAGGGGAAGAATAGGCTATTTAATTTTCTTCTTAGTTCAATGGTAATTCCAGCACAAGTAACAATGCTGCCTCTTTTTTTAATGTTAAAGGAATTAGGATTCATAAATACCTATATGGCAATAATAATTCCAGGACTTGCGAATATTTTCGGAATTTTTTTGATTCGACAATATGCGTTATCAATCCCGGATAGTTTAATAGAGTCCGCAAGAATGGATGGGGCAACTGATTTTGAAATATACCGTTTGATTATAATACCTCTTTGTATACCGATCCTAACAACCCTTGCTATTTTTACTTTCATGACAACATGGAATGATTTTTTATGGCCATTAATAGCTTTAACTGATAATTCGATGTACACACTTCCGGTTGCACTTGCAAATCTGATGGGGGAACATACTAAAGATCCTGAGCTGATGATGGCAGGTTCAGTAATAACCATTATACCTGTAATAATAGTCTTCTTAGCACTTCAGAGGTATTATATAAGAGGCATTATGATGGGAAGTGTGAAAGGATAATGATCACAAAAATGATATTTATAGACAAATTATCCTTGACAAATAAAATTGGATTTTGTAACATGTAAGCGTTTACAATAAAGTTTTTTTGAATTGTAAGCGTTTACGCAAAATTAAGAAGAAAAAGAATTGCCTATAAAATAATTTTTACATTCTAATATTTAATAATGAAAATAAATATTAATGAAGTCGCGAAAAGGGCAGGGGTTTCAATTGCGACAGTATCAAGGGCTTTTAACGGAAATAATCTTGTAAGAGAAGAGACCCGGAAGAAAATCCTGGAGATTGCACACAATCTTAACTACATTCCAAATCCAATAGCCCGCAGTTTATCCAGGCAAGCAACAGATACAATAGGGGTTGTACTTCCTGATTTAGTTGGTGAATTTTTTATGGATATTATTCATGGAATTGATGAAGAAGCCTACAGTCAAAACTGGTATGTACTAGTTTCCAGTTCACACAGCCAAAGAAATATAATGGAAACCTTAGTCGAATTTATGGGAAGCGGCAGAGTAGACGGAGTAATTCTAATGGCTCCACAAATGCATAAGGAAGTTGTCGAAATAGTACTTAGAAGTAAACGGCCGGTTGTTTTAATTAATGCATGCAAAGATTTAAGTAATATTGTTAATATTCAAATAAACAATTTTGAAGGAGCTTATAATAATATAAAACATCTGGTAAAAGTACACGGTTTCAAGAAAATAGGGATGATCAAGGGGCCTATTGGGAACTGCGATTCAGATGAAAGATTTGCCGGTTATTCAGAGGCTCTAATCAAATTAGATCTTCCTATAAACGAATCGCTGATTGTACCGGGAGATTTTAGTGTTGAATCCGGTTATAGGGGATTTATTAATCTTATGAGAATTAAGGAAAGACCTGATGCAATATTTGCATCAAATGATATGATGGCAGTAGGAGCATATAAAGCGGCTGCTGACTTAGGATTAAAAATACCGGATGATGTTGCTTTAGTCGGCTTTGATGATATTTATTTAAGTCAGTTTTTAACTCCCCGGTTAACGACTGTACACGTTCCGCTTTTAGAGCTTGGGAGGAAATCAGTTCAATTTCTTCTAAATATGATAAATGGAAAAGTAGATAAGAATAAACCTTACTCGGAAACCTTATCTACAGAATTAAAAATAGGCGGTTCATGCGGATGCAGTGACTTAAATTAAAAATAAAAAAGGAGGCTAAACAGAAAAGCGAAAAATAGAAATTAAGTTATTTTTATTTTATTAAAATAAATTGGAGGCTATAATGAACGGAACAATGAAACTATTATTTAATATCTGTCTTCTACTATTTTTATACACAGCAACCATAATAGCACAAGCTCCAGCCAGACAAGATGTTGTTTGGGCTCGAACGACGAGTGAAACTATTACACTTGATGGTAAACTTGATGAAGCTTCTTGGGCAAAGGCAGATTCTATTCATATTACTTACGGACAAAGTTCGGGTATACCGACTAGCGGCTGGTCTAATGATGGGTTTGCTAACACCTCCGGTAACCCTGATTCAGTGCATGCTACTTTAAAATTTCTTGCTCAAAATAATAAATTATACATAGCTTTTATTGTACCTGATTCTTCCATCGACGGGCATGATTGGCCTGGTCCTGCCTGGTGGGATGGTATTTTAATGAATGTGAAAGATATCAGAACCATTCCGGTGGGACGCGAAGAAATATTTCCGACATTTTTATTTACCGATACAACTACAGGCGGTGGAGTAGGTTCAGGACCTTTGTTTGGATATCATGGAAAATTTAGAGACCAGCGTACAGCTGCTGAAACCGCTAAATGGGATATGGGATATCAAATAATGGGTACTTCAAATGATGACAGTACACCAGACACCGGATATGTATTTGAAATGCAAATCAATCTTGATTCATTAGGTTATAATACAATGCAGCCAGGGGGAGATATTGTTGGATTAAATATTAGTATCTATGATTGTGACTGGTACTTTCAAAGCAATCCATTGAAGAGAGCGGTTGGGAGAGCTTATTGGCAACATGCATGGAGTGATCAGAATGATAACGTCGGAAGAGTGATGATTAACCCCGATATAACAATTGATTCAGGGCCAACACCTGAAGTTCAACCTGACGTAGTTCTTCCTAATGGTGCAAAAGATGCTGATCCTACAATTGACGGAGATTTATCCGACGCGGTATGGAAAGGAGCTTATACATTTAATATTAAATATAATGATACAACGAATGTCCGTAGTTATCCCGGTGTCGGAAAATACATGAGCGGCTGGTTGGAATTAAATGTTAATAATTCTAATCCGGTACCGGAAGTTCTGGATCCAGGAGAAGCTACAATTAAAATGTTCTACAAGGATAACTATCTATATTTGTCTGCAGATGTAAAAGATCAGTTAATTCAGAGTGATTATACTACACCTGACAAGAAGGATGGAGTTCGACTTGTTATTGGTTTAAGAGATTCCACTAACCTTGATCACCAGATGGTATTTCTTAATTTGTTAGCAGATTTCGATTCATCCGGTAATCCAAAAGCGGATGAAGATTTGGATACATTAGTTAAACAAGGTGCTGCTACATTAGCTATGACAAAGAACGGGACAGTAAATGATATAACTGATATTGATGTAGGGTATACGGTTGAACTTAAAGTTGATCTTACAAAATTAGGTTATACACCGGATCTTGGAGATCATCTATTATTCGGAGGGGTAGATCTGTTAGATGCGGATTCATTTGATGACCCAGCGAATAACTATGGTTCCAGAACATGGTTTTACAAAGCAGACAAAGGTGCTGGCCCAACAGCGTGGATGTATATGGGAAATGTATTTACTGATGTTAAGGATCAAAATAATATACTTCCTGAAAGCATAGTTTTGCATGGAAATTATCCAAATCCATTTAATCCATCTACTAAATTAAGTTATTCTATACCTCATGAAGGACAGGTAAACCTTTTAATTTACAACATTCTTGGGCAGCAAGTATCAAATATCAGCTTACTGCATCAGACACAGGGCTTGCATGTTTATAGTTTTAATGCAAGTTCACTTGCTTCGGGAGTTTATTTGTATAGAATTAAATTAAGCGGTGATAAAGGGCATGAGTTTTTAAGTAAAACAGGAAAAATGGTATTATTGAAGTAAGACGCAGATTTCGCAGATTTTCACAGATGAGGAATTTAAGTCTAGGTGAAAATATCAGATATCAAACGGTATTAGCAAAATAATATGAGGATCGATCCTATCCCCTTAAGGGATAGTATTGATATTTAAGTAATAATCTTAAAGTTATATCAACTTTAATTCGGTGCTATATGCTTAAAATAAAAATGAATTGGCAAAATAATATCTTTTACTACATTACTTTCTTTTTAATAATCTTTTGCAGTGTGAACTTTGCACAAACTACAGGAAAAGTAAAAGGAAAAGTAACTGATACTAATGGTGAACCATTGGTTGGTGCAAATGTCTTAATAATGGGGACTAACCTTGGGGCAGCTACTGATGTTGATGGTTACTATAATATAATAAATGTAAGAACCGGCACATATTCTGTGGAATTCAGATATGTAGGTTATCAGTCAAAAATTGTAAAAGAGGTTAATGTTGTGCCTGATCAAACAACAGAAATTGATGCTCAGTTAAATGAGCAATCAGTTGAGACGCAGGCTGTAACTGTAACAGCACAAAAGCCTTTAGTAGAATTCAATCAAACGAGTTCGGTTGCATCAGTCAGCAAGCAGGAAATTAATAATTTGCCGGTACAGAGTTTAAGTGAAATAGTAGGTTTACAAGCCGGTGTTATTACAGATGCAAACGGCGATGTTCATTTTAGAGGTGGACGAAACGGTGAAGTTCAGTACCAGGTGGATGGAGTTACAGTCAATAATCCGTATGATAATTCATCAACATTAACACTGGATAAATCAGTGCTCCAGGAGGTACAGGTAATAAGCGGAACTTTTGATGCAAAGTACGGTCAAGCGATGAGCGGAGTTGTAAATGCAGTATTAAGATCCGGTTCTGAAAGATTTTTAGTATCGGGTGAAGTATACAGCGGAGACTATTTTACAACAGATCAAGAAAGATATCCAAATAATGATAGTTTTAAACCCAAACAAATTCAAAATTATCAAATGACATTAAGCGGACCGGTTCCGCTTCCCAATACAACATTTTTTATAAGTGGAAGAAGATATATAAATGAGGGCTGGTTATTTGGGAACAGAATATTTGAACCAACGGATTCAAGTAATTTCGAACAGAGAATCTTTAATCCAACCGGTGATAATAAACTGGTTGCCTTGAATACACATAAAGAATGGAGCGGGCAATTTAAAATAGCCAATCAATCTTTTTCCAAATTTCAAATAAGTTATCAATTGATCGGTAATTATATTAATAATTTTGGATTTACAAATCCTTCAGATGATTTTGGTTATAGATTAAATCCGGATGGTTTACCTGAGAGAAAAACCATATCTATATCACATGGAATAGATTTTACTCATACCATTTCGAATAGTATGTTCTACAAGATAGACATCCGGCAGAATTATTTCGACTACAGTGAGTATAAATATAAAGATGTTTTTGATCCTGGATATTTGACAGCAGGAGTACCAATAGGTGATGCAAATTTTGCAGATGGCGCTATTGTTCAGGGAGTTAGTCTAAACCGTTTTATACAAAAAACAAATTCAGGGATATTCAAAGGTGATTTTACCTGGCAGTTTAACCGAGCAAATTTCATTGAAGCAGGTGTAGAGGGACAAATATATAAGCTATCTTTCGGCAGTCCGGGATTTTTAAAAGAAACCAGTGTAAACGGAATTCAAATCTTATTACCTCACATAGGGGTAAACCCGGAAGATCCAAAGGTTGAAACTTATTACCCAACACAAGCTGCATCATATATCCAGGATAGAATAGAACTTGGTGATCTTGTAGTAAGGGCAGGATTAAGACTGGAATATTTTGATGCAAATGCGTATGTACCTACAGACTTAAAAAATCCTGCAAATTCTATTAAAGGAGCACCTCTTACTTCCCTTAAAAAGACAACAAAAAAAATTGCAGCAGCTCCTCGACTCGGGTTTAGTTTTCCATTAACAGCAAGCGCTTCAATTTATTTTTCCTATGGCCATTTTTATCAGATGCCAGGGCTTGGCGATCTATATAATAATTCGAATTATTTGATATTAAAAGATCTCCAGGCAGGGGGAGTTACGTATGGAGTAATGGGGAATCCTGATTTAAAACCGCAATTTACTGTTCAATACGAAGTAGGATTAAAGCAGGCATTAACAGATGCAATTGGATTACAACTCACTTTTTTCTATAAAGATATTCGTGATTTACTTGGAACTGAATTCGTAAGCACGTATACAGCTGCAGAATACCCGAGATTAACAAATGTTGATTTCGGTAGTGTCGATGGAATTACTCTATCATTTGAGCAAAGAGCGATAGGTCCGATAAGTACATCAATTGATTATACACTTCAATTTGCACGAGGTAATTCGAGCGACGCGAGAGAAACAGCAAACAGAGCACAAGCAGGCAAGGATTCACGGCCGAGAGATATTCCATTTAATTGGGATCAGCGTCATACGCTTAATGCCACAGCAATATACTATGTGCCTGATAACTTTTCTATTAGTACAATTATTAAATACGGAAGCGGTGAACGGTTTACTCCTCAAATAGGTCCGGCAAGTTTTACTGCTGATTTACAAACAAATGCGGGAAGTAAACCCAGTTATATAGTAGTGGATCTTAGAGCCGAAAAATTCTTTAACTTTGATTTTATTCAGTTCAGCATATTCGCACGAATTTATAATTTGTTTAATGAAGATGTTGTAAACGGATTTGTATTTGCAGGGACCGGGAGTCCGGATTATTCTTTAACTCCTTCTGTTGACAGATCACAATTACTTAATCCTGCAAGATACAACAATCCAAGGCGAATAGAATTAGGTATCTCTTTCGGGACTAAATAATCCTATGTTCTTAAAAATCTAAAATTTTGATTTATATGAAAAGATTATTTTTTATAGAAACAATCATACTTTTAACAATTTCGGTGTTATTCTCTAATAAGGTGTTCTGCCAACAGTTATTACCTGTTATACCTGATTCATTAAGAGGTACTGCAGATGCCGAAAGAGAGGGCACGCACGATGCAAATAATATTCGAACACTTTTTTACAACTTTGGAATGGTTGGAGATTACCCCCCGGACCCGTTAAATGTTGATGTAACAGTTTTTCATTCCATTGAAGTGCCAAAAGGCTCAGGACAAAATTATAGTGATGGTTATACGCCATATGTTTTAGCAAAGATTAATCAATCAAATGGTGCACAATCGTATATAATGGAGACAGGTTATAGAGAAAGACAGGGACAAAGTCCATATTTTAACCGGGTGATGCGTTATGAGCCAAGGCCTTCATATCGAATGGGAAGTAATTGGGTTGGATACTTTCAGCCGGATCCGACAATTAACACCGGTTTATCTCCTGCAATAAGCAACGATCCGCGAACATGGCCGGACTTGTGGTATGATAAATTAAATGATCCTGATGATCCTGGCTGGCCCGGTTCATGGGACGGATATTTTGGAAAACTGCCAGGCGCAGATCAGGAAAGTTATTATGTTTATGATGATCAATATTATGATGCGTGGAATTATGTACCTGACAGCCGGGATCCATCAAGAAAAGGTTTAGGATTAAGAGTTGAACAAAGAAATTTTCAATGGGCCAATGTTCAGGCCGGTAATGTTCTATTTTCACATTATGATATTTCCAATGAGAGTACAACAGATTATAACAATAATATTATTTTTGGTTTTTACGATGATACCGGAGTAGGTGGTGAAGGAATCGGACCGGAGGGCATACCCGAATCTGATGATGATAATGCATTTTATACAAAAGAAGTAGGACTGAATCTTGTTTATACATGGGACAATTACGGAGACGGGACAAGAGGTAAAACAGGATATCTGGGTTATTCTTACCTTGAAACGCCGGGAAATCCGACTGATGGAAAAGATAATGATGATGATGGTATAACAGATGAGAGAAGAGACAGCGGACCGGGCGAGGAAATAACAGGCCAGGATAATATAAGGGCTTATGTTCAGTCACATTATGATATGACAAAATTTGAATCATTTTTTGGGAAACTAGAAGATAGATTAGCTTTTAAAGAAGGAGTTTGGTGGACAGGTGATGAGGATATGGACTGGGTTGCAAAATTTCATGATACAGGTGCTGATGGTATTTTTGGTACACATGATACGGGTGAAAATGATGGAAAACCTACCGAAGGTGAGCCTAATTTTGACAGGACCGATATAGATGAATCAGATCAAATTGGCTTAACGGGATTTAAAATGAATAGAATAAGGGCTGGAAATGGTGTCGGGCCAGTTGATAATGTAGTGTTTTTTGATGACGGCCATCATTGGCCGCAAAGACTCTACGCACTTTTTTCTAATCCTGATTCATCTTTTGACAATCCACTGGTATTAAATTATAATATTGGATTTTTATTTGCATCCGGTCCTTTTAATTTACAAGCGGGTCAAAGAGAAAGATTTAGTATTGCATTAGGTTACGGTGGAGACTTAAGAGAACTTGAAACCACAACCCGAGTAGTTTCACAGATTTATAAGGCAAATTATCAATTTGCTGTTCCTCCGCCTGCACCAACGCTTCATGCATTTGCTGGAGATCATTATGTAACTTTAACATGGGATAATAAGGCAGAAACCGCATTTGATCAATTGACGAATACAAATGATTTCGAAGGTTATAGAATATACCGGAGTACAGATCCAACCTTTCTCGATCCTCAAATAATTGTTACAGCGACAGGTTCTGGACCAATTGGAAATGGTAAAGCACTTGTCGAATTTGATGTAAAAGATGGAATTTTAGGGTTTTCAAGGACTACAGTTGAAGGAGTTGCCTACTATTTGGGTACAGATAACGGTTTAGCTCATTCCTTTACGGATACATCTGTAACCAACGGGCAAACTTATTATTATGCTGTAGCTGCTTATGATAAAGGTTCAGATTCATTAGTTATATATCCTTCTGAAAATGCTATTACTGTTAGTCAAACTCTAAGAGGAGGGACTATATTACCTAAAAATGTTGTTTCTGTAATTCCAAATGCTTTATCGTTAGGCTTTAAACCAGCGGAAGCATTACAGCTGCAGCATTCCGAAGGCATAGGTACAGGAAATGTCAGTGTAGAAATAAAAAATTCCACTCTTGTCCCTGATAACCATATATTTAAAATCATCTTTTCAAATCAGGCAGATACAGTAAGAGCGAATTATTATTCGATGGTTGATGAAACCAGTAACGATACTTTATTTAGTTTGGGGTATGATCTTGAAGGACTGGGCACAGGTCCTGTTGCCGATGGTATTTTACCAATAATCAGTACACCTAAAACAGTTTCAGTTGATTCGGTAAATTCAGGATTTACATCGGACAGCCAAACAAATTTGAAGTTGACTGCGCGGTATGCCACTAGTTTGCCAATAACTTTACAAAGACCCGGTTACCCGTATAATGTTCAGATAATATTCAGCAATGGAATATTAGATACTTCAGTAGCTGCAATAGGTGCACCATCTGAACCGACTAAATTCAAGGTAATTGCTAAAGACCCGGCAGGTGATATGAAATTAAAATTCCGTTTTAGAGATATTGATAAATCGGGAACTATCTCAAATTCCGGTGATTTTATAGAGATTCTAACTGCCCAAAGGGAAACGCCTAACAGTTTAAAACCAACTTGGCGGATAGATGTTAATGGTACTGCTACCGGCGGTAATATACAACCTCCGGGAGATGGCGATGTTTATAATTTACTCATTAATATTCCATACTCAAGCAGTGATGTATTTACATTTACCACAATGGCTCAAAGCTTTGATAAAGCAGCAGAGAAGGAGGAATTTAAAGAACCTTATGTGGTACCTAATCCTTATGTAGGGCAGGCTAGTTTTGAACCGCAAAGATTTGCGGTTTCGGGTAGGGGAGAAAGAAGAATTGAATTCAGAGGACTTCCCCAAACTTGCACCATTAGAATCTATACGGTAAATGGTGAACTGGTAAAAATATTGTACCATGACGGATTACAGGGATATGAACCGTGGGATTTACGCTCTAAAGATAATCTGGAAATTGCACCGGGATTGTATATTTTTCATGTTGAAGCGCCGGATACCGGATCATACATCGGAAAATTTGCAATTATAAAATAAGGCAGCGATATTATGAATATTAAATTATTTACAAAAACAAAATTTATTATTGAAGCCGGAAAATATATCATTTTCTTGATATTAATTTTATCGGCTGCAAATTATCCACAATCAAAGGTAGGTACTACAATTGGTCAGTTTCTCAAAATTGAACCGAGTGCCAGAGTCGGTGCTATGGGTAATGCAGGAACTTCACTTTTCGGCGAAGCATCTTCCTTATATTATAATCCAGCTAGTTCGGGACGTTTAAGAAGTTCTGATGTTCAATTTACATATTCTAACTGGATTGCTGATATATCTTATGATTATGCCGCTTTATCCTTATATGTTGAAAACCTTGGAACAATTTCATTGCAGGCTACTTCATTAAATTCCGGTAAAATTGATGTCCGTACAGTAAATCAACCGCTTGGCACAGGTGAACAATACACAGTTTCAGATTTTGCAATGGGACTTGGTTTTAGTTTGATGCTTACCGACAGAGTTTCCATTGGCATATTGGTTAATTATATTTCAGAAAACATCTGGCACAGCAGTTTAAATAATTTCGGTATTAATTTAGGAGTCCAATATGAAGTTGAAAATGGCGGATTAACACTTGGTGCCAGCCTTCTGAATTTCGGACCTAGAGCATCTTATGACGGAAGGGACCTTTATGTTGATTATAATCAAGACCCTGCAGTACACGGACAAAATGATCAACTTCCTGCTGAGTTGAGAACTGACTCTTATTCATTACCAACCATATTCAGAGTCGGTGTTTCATATCCGATAAAATTTGATGAATCGAATAGATTTTTGATATCTGCTGATTTGCTCCATCCGAATGATAATAATGAAAGTGTAGACGTAGGAGGTGAATGGGTTATATTTAATAATTTTATGCTGCGAGGCGGATACCGCGATTTATTTTTAACTGATTCAGAAGGGGGACTTGTACTCGGAGCTGGTGTAAAATTGAATCTAAGTGATCAATATAATCTTAGATTTGATTATGCATGGGCTGATTACGGGAGATTAGATCAAACACATCGATTTACTGTTGGAGTTGGTTTTTAATTCAGTACAACATGTGCCGGTTGTTTTGATAACCCGCATGTGTCTTTATAAAAGGAAAATATGAATAAAATTAAATTCTATTTTATACTTTTATTATTTTTATTTCCTTATAAACATGAAATAAATCGATACTCTGATGATATTCAGTTTAATAAAACAGGATATAATCTAAGTCTATCAGATAGAAAATTTCTTGACACTCTTCAATACAGATCATTTTTATATTTTTGGAATGAATGTAATCCGGCAAACGGATTAGTCAAAGATCGTTCTACCAAAGACTCACCTGCAAGCATAGCAGCAGTTGGATTTGCACTCCCTATCTGGGCTATAGGTGCAGAACACAAATGGATATCGAGAAATGATGCGATTAAAAGAACTCTTGCAGCATTAGAATTTTTTATGAATTCAGAGCAGAGCAGTGATCCGTTAGCAAGCGGTTATAAAGGCTTATATTATCACTTTCTCGATATGAATACAGGGAAAAGAGTATGGTCCTGTGAATTATCTTCGATTGATACCGGTTTATTAATAGCGGGTATTAGATTTGTAAGGCAGTATTATAGCCAAAAAAACATGAATGAAAATAAAATTAGAGATTTAGCTGATTCGATAACGTACAGGGTCAACTGGGATTTTATGAATATCCCGGACACGAATAAATTTGCCGGATTAATAAGCATGGCCTGGAGGCCTGAAAAAGGATTGGCGGATTACGGATGGTTCGGTTATAATGAAGGTTTAATTTTACAAATTATAGCAGCAGGGAGCGGCTATAAAAAGTACCGTGAATCTTATGACGGATGGCTCAAAACTTACCAATGGCGTGAACCTTATCTACGACTATCACATGTAATTTTCCCCCCTCTATTCGGTCACCAATACTCCCATATGTTTGTTGATTTCAGAGGGATTTATGACAGGTATATGAAAGAAAAAGGTATTGATTATTTTGAAAATTCAAGGCGTGCGACATTAACCCAGAGATTATATGCAATGCAGAATCCGAAAAGGTGGAAGGGATATGACTCTTTAACATGGGGATTAACAGCGTGTGATGGACCGGGTTCTAAATTTGATACAAATGGTATAAAGTTTCATGATTACGCTGCAAGGGGTACTAGCGGACCGGATATTGTTCATGACGATGATGGAACCATTGCTCCTACTGCTGCGGCCGGGTCAATTGTTTTTGCTCCTGAAGTTGTTATCCCAACTTTGGAAGAGATGAAAGAGCGGTATGGAAATAAAGGATTATGGAATAAATACGGATTTGTTGATGCATTTAATCCAACAATAAAATGGTTTGATTCAGATTATCTTGGTATTGACGAAGGTCCTATCGTTCTGATGATTGAAAATTTTCGAAATGGTTTTGTATGGAAGTATATGATGAAAGATCCTGCTATAAAAACAGGTCTGACAAAATTAGGATTTAATTAATATATAATAACTCACATTACGCAAGAATAGGTATTTGAAAGATGATATCTTTAATTTTTAAATTAAAGTTTTATCTAAACTTACATTTTAATAAAAATTGAAGATAATTTTTCTTTTAAAAGATGTCATCTTTACTTATGCGTAACATCAGTTAATAATTGAATTTATAAAATAAGGATGAAAAATAAATCTCCCGGTTTAACGAGAAGAAAGTTTATTTCAAATTTAGGTTTTTCTGCAGCCACAATTCCGCTTATAAATGTTAGTAATGTTTTTAACATACAACCTTCCGATGCGAACGAAATAATAGTAAAAAAAATATCAGATGAAGAACAGCCCGATATAATATTTATTTTAAGTGATGATCATCGATATGACTTTATGGGATTTATGACTAAAGGTAAAGAAGGAGCAGGGAGACCATCTTTTTTGAAGACCCCGGCTATGGATAAAATGGCAAAAGAAGGTGCACAATTTGAAAATACTTTCGTAACAACATCCCTTTGCTCTCCAAGCAGAGCTTCAATTTTAACCGGACAGTATTCAAGCAAACATGGTGTAACAGACAATGACGCACCTGAACCGGAGGATAATGTATACTTTCCCGAATATTTACAAAAACTTGGGTATGAAACTGCATTTATCGGGAAATGGCACATGGGTAATATTTCAGATGAGCCCCGTAAAGGATTCGATACATGGATTAGCTTTAAAGGTCAGGGGGTCTATTATAATCCAGAGTTAAATATTAATGGAAAAAGAATTACGAGAGAAGGTTATATAACTGATATTTTAACAGATTATGCAATAGAATGGATTAATAAAAAACGGGATAAACCTTTCTTTTTATATCTATCTCATAAAGCTGTTCATGCAATGTTTGAGCCGGCTAAAAGGCATCTGGGGATGTTTGATAATGTGAAGATCGAATATCCTGAAAGTATGGCTGACACCCGCCAGAATTATGAAGGAAAGCCTTTGTGGGTTCATGCTCAAAGGTACGGCTGGCATGGCGTTGATTATTTATATCAGGGGCAAATAGATTTCGATACATTTTATAGACGGTATTGTGAAACGATTCTCGCTTTAGATGAAGGAATTGGAAAAGTTCTTGATAATCTAGAAAAAGAAAAGATGAGTAATTCTACAATAGTCTTTTATACAACTGACAATGGTTTTACTCTTGGTGAACATGGATTGATTGATAAAAGACAAATGTATGAAGAGTCTATAAGAATTCCGTTACTTGTATATGCTCCGGGATTTATAAAACCAGGGCAAAAATACTCCGAAATGATATTGAATATAGATTTAGCACCAACAATACTTGAGCTTGCCGGTATGAAAAAACCGGAACAAATGGATGGAATTTCCTTCTTACCATTGCTGAAAAATGAAAAAATTGACTGGAGAAAATCTTTTGTGTATGAATATTATTGGGAAAGGCCATTTCCTCATACTCCTACTGTATTCGGAATTAGAACGGACCAGTATAAATATATGACTTATTACGGGATCTGGGATACGGATGAATTATATGATATAAAAAATGATCCCAAAGAGATGTTCAATTTAATTACTCTTCCTGAGTATTCAAATTTGGTGGAGGATTTAACTAAACAGATTTTCATTTGGCTTGAAGCAAACAATGCAAATAAGATTGTGGTAAAAAGAACAACAAACTGGCAGGCAAATAAAAGGAAAGGTAATGTTATTTTTGAAGGTTAATGATTAGAGCCAGCATGTGAAAGAAAACGCAGTAAAATCGTTTGGGGTAATGGCTAAACCCACTGGTCCGATTTGCAACCTGGATTGCAGCTATTGTTTTTATCTTGAAAAAGAAAAGCTATATCCCGAAAAATCCGGTTTTCGTTCAGGGAATCAGGGGTTCATAATGCCTTATAATATTCTTGAATCGTTCATACAACAACAAATAGAAACTCAGGATATTGATACGGTAAGTTTTATATGGCAGGGAGGAGAACCGACTTTAGCAGGTGTTGATTATTACAAAAAAGTCGTTGAACTCCAGAGAAAATATGCAAATGGAAAAAAGATAGAAAATGGATTTCAAACAAATGGAGTTCTTCTAAATGATACATGGTGCAGATTCTTTTATGATAACAATTTCTTAATTGGAATTTCAATTGACGGTCCTGAAAACCTGCATGATAAATACAGAGTTTACAAGGGAGGACAGCCTTCATTCCGAAAGGTAATGAAAGGGATAAATTATTTAAAGAGGAATAAAGTTGAGTTTAATACACTTACAGTGGTAAACAAAGAAAATTCATATTATCCAAACGAAGTTTACAGTTTTTTAAAAGAAGCAGGAAGCGGATATATACAATTTATACCTGTGGTGGAAAGAACGGCTCATAAAGAAAAAGATAATTTACTGCTGGTTTCCCCAGATTATAAAGAAAATGCACATGTTACTGGCTGGTCTGTGGAACCTGTTCAATATGGGAATTTTCTTTGTGAAGTATTCGATGAATGGGTCAAGAATGATGTCGGGAAATATTTTATCCAAATTTTTGATGTTTCGCTTGAAAGCTGGTTAGGATTAAGACAAAGCCTATGCGTTTTTAATGAAACTTGTGGTAAAGCTCTGGCGATAGAACATAATGGGGATATTTTTTCATGTGACCACTATGTCTATCCGGAAAATAAACTTGGCAATATTATAAATCAACCTCTGGAATCTTTAGTCTATTCCGATCAGCAGATAAAATTCGGGAATGATAAGAAAGATGCTCTTCCTAATTATTGTTTAAATTGCAGTGTACGTTTTGCCTGCAATGGAGAATGTCCAAAACACCGTTTTATAAAATCTCCTGACGGGGAAGAAGGATTAAATTACTTATGTGAAGGATACAAAAAGTTTTTCAATCATATAGATCCTTATATGAAGTTTATGGCAAATGAGTTATTAAATAAACGAACGCCTTCAAATGTAATGAAGTGGATGAATCCTGATTCTCCTGGGGGAAGTTGAATAGTATGTTTCGATAAAAATATTGTATATCAGGATGAAAAGTTAAACTACTATAAAAAATATTTCTTATTTTTATTCCAATAAAATTAAAATTATCTCACTTTAATTAAATATTATGATTAAGAAAACCGTATTACTAATTATTTTGGTTACAACCTGTCTGGTTAGTCAAACAGATATATATAAACCTTTAACGGAAGTTCAGCAAATTGGCTCAGCTAATTTTACTAATGAAACTATTGAAAAGAAAATTGACAGTATACTGTCAAAGATGAGTTTAGAAGAAAAGATTGGACAATTAATACAGATTGTAGGTGAACCAAAATATTTGGAGGATTTTATAAAGGAGGGGAAAGTAGGATCGATTTTAATAGGGACCGGGGTACCGGGTGAGATAAATAGGCTGCAAAAAATAGCAATGGCGTCCAACCTGAAAATCCCTTTGATATTTGCACATGATGTTATTCACGGATATTATACAATTTATCCGGTTCCCCTTGGTGAAGCTGCAAGCTGGAATCCTGAGATTGTAAGGAAAGATGCACATTTGGCAGCAATGGAAGCCGCATCACAGGGGACAAGATGGACATTTGCCCCTATGGTAGACATAGCAAGGGATCCAAGATGGGGAAGAATAATGGAAGGTGCAGGTGAAGATCCCTTTTTAGGAAGTATTATGGCTGCTGCCAGAGTAGAAGGATTTCAGGGTAATAATTTAGACGATCCATGGTCTATTGCTGCTTGTGCAAACATTTTGTTGCATACGGCGCT
The DNA here is from genome assembly GCA_963742995.1 of uncultured Ignavibacteriales bacterium. GTDB lineage: Bacteria > Bacteroidota > Ignavibacteria > Ignavibacteriales > Ignavibacteriaceae > CAVQBP01. Next base: position 67,947 of record CAVUOL010000072.1, on the reverse strand, counting down.
GCTCAGGCAGGAAGAGAATATAACACAGTTGATATTTCAGAAAGGACATTAAGAGAAATATATCTACCTCCTTTTAGAGCTGCAGTCAATGCAGGGGTGGCTACTATAATGAGTGCATTTAATGATCTTAACGGAATACCTGCATCGGCAAACCATCATACATTAACAGAAATTTTAAAGGATGATTGGGGATTTAAAGGTCTTGTGGTAAGTGATTATAATTCTATAGGTGAACTGACAACTCATGGAATCGCAAAAAATAAATATGAAGCAGCAGAACAAGCCTTCTTAGGGGGTGTTGATGTAGATATGGTCGGTGATACTATTGCTGGTGATGCTTATCTGCCTAACCTTGAAAAACTTGTTAATAATGGTTTAATCAGCACAGATAAGATTAATGAATCAGTTAAAAGAGTTTTACGTGTAAAAATAAAGTTAGGATTATTTGAGCACCCTTACGTTGACACATTATTTTATAAAAAAAATATAATTAGTAAAGAGAAAAGGGAGAGCATTGTCAGAGAATCAGCAAGAGAATCTATAGTACTTTTAAAAAATAAGGAGAATATTCTACCTATTAAAAAAGATATTGGTTCAATTGCATTAATGGGACCATTGGCCGATAATAAAACAGACCCGATGGGAGGATGGTCTGCTGCAGGTAGTCCGGATAATGTAATAACAGTTTTAAAAGGTATATCAAATAAAGTTTCCCCAAATACTAAAATTAATTATGTAAAAGGATGCAGCATAAATGATTCGAGTGAAGCAGATTTCAAGAACGCAATTGAAGCTGCAAATAAATCGGATATTGTTATAATAGCTGTAGGAGAATCCAGGGAAATGAGTGGAGAAGCTTCAAGCAGAGTCAATTTAGATTTACCGGGTAAACAGGAAAGACTAGTTGAAGAAATTTCTAAATTAGAAAAACCTATAGTAGTAGTTTTAATGAATGGCAGACCTCTTACAATTGACTGGATTGCGGAAAATGTACCGGCAGTCCTTGAAACATGGTTTTTAGGCGACCAGGCGGGGAATGCTATAGCTGATGTATTGTTCGGCGATTATAATCCTTCAGGAAAACTTCCGGCAACTTTTCCAAGATCGGTGGGACAGGTTCCCATTTTCTACAATCAAAAAATTACCGGGAGACCTGCTATGCCGAATAATAAATTTACTTCCAAATACATTGATTCACCAACAACACCTCTTTATCCGTTCGGATACGGATTAAGCTATACAACTTTTAATTATAAAAATATTAAAACTGATAAAACGAAAATTACTAAAAATGATTCATTGACTGCTTCCATTGATGTAACAAATACAGGTCAGGTAGAAGGTCAAGAAGTCATTCAATTATACATTCATGATAGAGTTAGAAGCATAACACCTCCAATAAAAGAGTTAAAAGGATTTGAAAAGATTCTTTTGAAGCCCGGAGAAACAAAAACATTTAAATTTGTTATTACACCTGATATGCTATCCTTTCTGGATAAAGATTTAAACCCCATAGTTGAGCCTGGAACATTTGATATTATGATCGGAGGTAATTCTGTTGATCTAATATCCACTTCTTTTGAAGTTGTGAAATAGAATATGCAAGGGCTAGTACTCTAAAGATGACATCTTTACTAATTAAAAAGCATTATCTTATTTTAAAATAAATTGGTATTTATTTGTTATTTGAAACTTTATCTGCTGAACTTTAATATTGTTTATGAAAATATTTCTCTTATTTTTCCTTTTATCCAGCTCAATCCTTTTTTCCCAGCAAAATGATATAGATGATAACAGTATAGTAGCACGGGCTGGGAGTAATAATATTACTGCCGAAGAATTTAGAGACAGGTTTGATTTCAGCCCCCATCCTATTAAAAACTCAAAATATGATACTCTGCAAATTAAAAGAGAATTCTTATATACTTTAATTGCAGAAAAACTCTTAGCCCAAAAAGCTAAAATGATGAGTCTGGATACTGCAAAGGAAATTGAAGACATATTGAGTTATATGGAGCGATTATTTGTTAGAGATGAATATTATAAGCATGAAATATCCGGTAAGGTAAAAGTTACATCAAAGGATATGGAAAAAGCAGAAAAAAGATATTCGAAATTACTTATAGTTAAGTATATATATTCTGAAGATGAAAAAGAAATTAAACAATTATATGGGGAATTAAAAAAAGGAGTCCCTATTGATTCACTGATTAAAGAAAGGCATGAATATGAGGAACAAAAAACCCCAGGTACTGTTACTTTCGGGACCCTGGAAAGTAATCTTGAAGACTCTATATATAATCTAAAACCCGGTCAATACACTGAACCCTTAAAAGCATGGAAGAGGTGGTATGTCTTTAAAATGATTAGAACGATTAATAACCCGGTATTTGCTACAGATAATATGAAAGCTAAACTAAAAAAGATAATCGAAGACCGGAAGACGACTAAACTTGAGAATGATTTCCTTTATAATTTCTTACATAAGCAAAAGGTTGAGGTAGATAAAAATATTTTCTTTAAAATAGCTAACTTAATTGATATTAAAATTAAGGAAAGAAAAAAGAGTGATAAAAATTCATTGATAATTTTAGATTCTTATGATTTTGATAATATTATTAACTCACTGGATCAAAATATACTAAATAAACCTTTTATTAAATTTGAAAAGAATCATGAAACAGTTAAAGAGTTTCTAACCCAAATGAAATTTAATTCATTTAAAATGGATACCTCAGACACCGGTAAATTGGTTATGGTATTAAATAAATATGTGAAAGACTATATAGAATATGAATTACTTGTACGTGCAGCTTATGATCAAGGGATAGATAAACTCCCTGCAGTGAAAAATGACATAAAGGTATGGGAGGATTATTATCTTTCACAAAAGCTGGAAAAGATAATATATGATTCAATTTCAGTTTCAGATGACGAAGCATATGAGTATTATACAAAAAATAATAATATGGTAAATAATCCTGATGAAGTTAATGTAGAAGAGATTTTAGTCGACAGCCTCAATAAAATTGAAGATGCCCTTAAAGAAATAAATAACGGTCTGTCTTTCAGGGATATTTCAAGGAAATATTCTATAGTAGATTCATTAAAAAATAGGGGGGGGGATCTAGGATATTTCCCCGTAACAACTCATGGAGAAATAGGTAAAGCTGCCGATAGAATGAATGTAGGGGATTTATACGGTCCTATCAAAACCAATGATGGTTATGCGTTAATAAAATTAATCGATAGGCGAAAGTCCAGTAAACAAATAGATACATCTTATGTTAATATTAAAGACAATTTAATAGAAATTTTAAAGGGATTGAATTAAGAAAACGATTAGAAAAATATGTAGCCGGACTTGCGGCAGAATATGGAGTAATTATAAATACACATATATTTAATTCTATTGATGTAACCCAAATTAATACATTTACTGTTAGAATGATTGGTTTTGGGGGAAGGATTTATGCATTTCCATATCAGCAGCTTTTTGGTGATTGGTATGATGTATACAAATCGAAAATTGAAGCGGCTCCTCAATAAAGTTAACTTTGATGCTGCCAGCAATATTCTTTTCCGGGAAGTGATTGTCTTTTACATCTATTTCCGGATGCAGTTAGAGCATTGCATTGAATTTTAGTTTGAGGTTCGCTATTGATATCTTCTTCCTTAAGGAGGTTATGATTTTTTATAAGAACAGGGATGACAACAATTACAACTAAAGCAATTCCACCATATATCAGGGATTTTTTCAACATCTACTATTTTATAATTAAAATAAAATTTATTATTTATTTACCAGTCTTTGCAATGATTCATTGTAGCGGTTACCAACATTTGGAAATTCTTTTATCAGGTCATTAATGCTTTCCAAATCTTGCAGGCTTAGGTCTATATTAACAGCCTTAGCATTTTCCTTAAGGTACTTTTTATGTTTAGTTCCCGGTATTGGTATTATATCATCACCCTGAGCCAAAACCCAGGCGAGAGCTAATTGTGCCGGTTTGCATTTTTTTTGAGCTGCAAAATCTGCAAATGCCTCTGCAAATTTTTTATTATTATCCCAATGTTCATCATCAAAACGGGGAAGCGAACGGCGCATATCTTCAGTAGGAAGGTTATCTTTATTAACAGTATTTGTTAAAAGTCCACGAGCAATAGGACTGAAAGGTACAAAAGTAACTTCCAACCCTCTGCAGACTGGTAAAATCTGTCTTTCGATATCCCTGGTTAATACAGAATATTCTGATTGAAGAGCAGAAATCGGATGAACTCTATTTGCTTTTCGTAAAGTATAGATAGATACTTCAGATAAACCTAAATACCTGACTTTTCCTTCCGTAACCAATTTAGCCATAGCATTTATTGTTTCTTCAATGGGGACTTTAGGATTTATCCGATGGGCATAATACAGATCTATTACATCAACATTTAAACGTTTTAAACTTCCTTCAACTGCTTCTCTAATATATTTGGGAGAATTATCAATGAAAAGATTTCCATCATTTTTTTTACGAATTCCGAACTTTGTTGCAATAAAAACTTTATCACGATTGGGAGCTAAGACCTTTGAAATTAATTCTTCATTATGGTGAAGACCATAAAAATCAGATGTATCCCAGAAATTTATTCCGAGATCCAATGCTAGATTTAAAGTGGCTATTGATTCATCATCATCTCTTTCACCGTAGGATTGGCTCATTCCCATGCATCCCAATCCTATTGCAGATAATTTTTCTCCCGTATTGCTTAATTCTCTATATTTCATAATAAAATTTTATTTATTAAAAACATTATTGTTTTTAGAATTCTAAAACAATTTTAATTTAATACTAAACTTTTATGTTCGAATTGTTCTAAATCAAAGCTTAGCTTTATTTCTATCCAGATCAAATAGAATTATATACTTTTTATAAATTTAATAACATAACTGTACTCATAATTGTAAATAAACTAACTATTCAAAGTATGTCTGATAATATAAAAATAGTTCTATTCTGATTGTTCCCTCTCAAAATAATATTTCTCCGTACTCATACGTAATGGAAACAAATACATTTAATTCAATTTTGTAGAATAAATTTAATCAATATATAAAAGATATTAAAATTTCATAGTTCAATTTTTTATGTTTTGAAGAAATTATATTATTTTTAGCTATACTCTATAAAATATTGGGAATTCTTTCAAAGAAAGAAAGAGCATATCAAAAAAATTCTTAAAAGAGGGTAACAATGCATATATATTTTACACTAATCATGCTTTTCCTTGTCTTTTCTATTAGTTGTTTGCCTCAACAAATTCAAGAAGTTACTGCAGTTATACCCAAACCGGAAAAATTAGAATTATATGAAGGTAGGTATAATTTTTCAAAAAGCACTTTAATCATCGATCAATACAGTACCATAGAGACAAAGGAGATTTGTGAATACCTTATTGAAAAGATAAATAGTCTAACTGGAATTAAACTGTCATTATCCGGCAGTATATCAAAAACTTCGGGAAACAGGATAGTTTTATCAATAGATAATACTGCCGATACTCTCGGTATCGAAGGTTATACTATTGAAATTAAAAATAATAGTGCTATACTTACAGCATACTCTCCAAACGGATTGTTTTACGCAGTCCAGACATTTTTGCAACTATTTCCATCAGATGAATTAGGAGCTAGGTACGGGGAGAATACTGAATGGTCAATTCCAAATCTTTATATTAAAGATGCCTCACAATTTAAGTGGAGAGGGATGCATCTGGATACAGGAAGACATTTTTTTACAAAGGAATTTATAGAGAAATATATTGATTATTTGGCTATGTATAAATTAAATGTTTTCCATCTTCATCTAACTGAGGATCAGGGGTGGAGAATAGAGATAAAAAAATATCCCAAACTTATTGAAATTGGTTCTAATCGAGTGGGAACCCTGGATGATGGAATCCCGTACAGCGGATATTATTCTCAGGATGATATTAGAGAGATAGTTGCGTATGCAAAAAGCAGGTATATAACTGTAGTTCCTGAAATCGAGATGCCGGGTCATTCAACAGCAGCATTAGCAGCATATCCGGAACTATCATGTACTGGCAAACCAATAGAAGTTGGCACAAATTGGGGGATATTTAAAGATGTATATTGTGCAGGGAATGAAAAAACTTTTCAATTTCTTGAGGAAGTATTATCGGAAGTAATAGAATTATTTCCTTCCGAATATATTCATATCGGTGGAGATGAATGTCCCAAAGACCGCTGGCATGAATGTCCTAAATGCCAGCAGAGAATGAAAGAGGAGGGATTGAAGAATGAGGATGAACTGCAGAGTTATTTCATTCACAGGATTGAAAAATTTCTGAACTTAAGAGGAAAGAAAGTAATCGGATGGGATGAAATTCTGGAAGGGGGTCTCGCACCAAATGCAGCAGTAATGTCCTGGCGCGGTGAAGAGGGAGGAATCGATGCTGCACGGCAGCAGCATGATGTTGTAATGGCTCCGAATACATATCTATATTTCAATTATTTCCAGGGTAATCCCAAATATGAACCGGATCCTTTTGGAAGTTACCTCCCTTTAATGAAAGTGTATTCATATAATCCGGTGCCGCAGCAATTATCAGAAGATGAACAGAAATATATTATTGGTGTTGAAGCCTGTCTCTGGTCAGAGAACCTGCCCGCAGATGCGAGAGCCGAATATCAACTTTTCCCCAGAATAGCCGCACTTTCAGAAACTGCATGGACTCCAAAAGGGCTCAAGAATTGGGAAGACTTTTCTCAAAGAATAATTGCTCATATAAAAAGGTATAAATTCTCGGGTATAAATTATTCACCAAGCGTATTCGATGTTTTTACAAAATCACAGCTTATGAAAGATACTTTAGGATTAAAAGTTGAGCTGGACAATGAGATAAATTCATCAAAAATTTATTATACTTCTGATGGAAGCAACCCAACAACAGGATCGGCAATATACAACAAACCAATTGAATTGACTTCAACTACAGAAATAAAAGCTGCGGCTTTTGAAAACGGAGAATTAATAAACCGGGTCTCGGGCAATGTATTTTATATTCACAAAGCTCTCGGCAGGGATGTCAAATTCAGATATCCGTTCGAGAATAAATATTCGGCAGGAGAGTACGGATTAACAGATGGAATTAAAGGTTCTGCCAGTTACGGTGATGGTAAATGGAAAGGATTTCTGGTAAATGATCTGGACGCTATAATTGATATGGATACAATAACATATATAAAGAGTATTTCATGTGGATTTCTCAATAATACGGATGCATATATCTTCTTACCCGAATATGTAGAATTTTTTATTTCCAGCGACGGGATAAATTATGAATTATTGGATAAAATTGATGTGAATAATATTAATCCGGATATGAAGACCGAAAGAAAGGAGGTCTCTTTACAGGCAGGAAAGAAAGCCAGGTTTATAAAAATATTTGCAAAAAATACCGGGTACTGCCCCTCATGGCATAAAGCACCAGGTGAAAAAGCATGGCTTTTTGCAGATGAAATTATAGTGGAATAAAATATTCGAATGTAAATAATATCTCTTTGAAGAGAATTTCTTTTATATGTGAAACTTAATAAAAGGTGTCTAACATGAAAGCTGGTAATTTTATTTTAGTTACTCTATTGTCGCTATTTTTTTATTCATTTAATTCATCTTTAATTGCAAAAACTGGTCCTGAAGACGGAGAAAAATGGGTAGCAGTACATTTGCTTAATTATAATGATGACGATGCATTAGATAGTTTAGGAATGGCTGTCCCACAGCTTGCACAAATGGGGGTTAATGTCATTTTTCTGGAAGTTGATTACAGTTTTGATTACAAATCTCACCCTGAATTAAGGAGAGGCGATAAGAATATTACAAAAGATGGTGCACGGAAGTTTTCAAAGATATGTAAAGATAATGACATAAGATTAATGATTGAATTTCAAAGTTTAGGCCATCAATCATGGGCACACGAGACATTTCCTTTACTGACAAAATATCCGGAATTGGATATTACTCCGGGCGCATATCCGAATAATGACAGTATATACTGCAGGGAATGGGATCCTACAAATCCAAGAGTTTATGAAATTGTCGATACCTTGATCGATGAATTAATTGATGCCTTTGAAGTAGATGGTTTCCATGTAGGAATGGATGAAGTATTTCTATTAAATGATTCGTTAGCCGCTAAGACAAATAATATTTGGCCGGCAAAATTATTTGCCCAAGCAGTCAATGATCTTTATAACCATATTGTTAAAAAAAGAGGTCTTCAAATGTTTATGTGGGGTGATCGATTAATTGATGGTAATAAATATAAATATGGAGCATGGGAGTCATCGGAGAATTGTACAGCAGCGGCGATCAATATGATACCAAAAGATATTGTTATATGTGACTGGCATTATGAAACAAGGGATACATATCCTTCAATACCTATGTTTCTTAAAAAAGGATTTAAAGTACTGCCGACAACCTGGCGGAACAGAGTAGCATCAAATGCATTCCTAACATATTCACTCGAGCAGGATAATCCTAATATGCTGGGGGTTATATATTCTACCTGGAGTGCGAATATAAGCAGATTGTTAAATTCATCTCCAATTAAAGACGGGGTTAAGCTGATTAAGTAATTTTTTCAACCTTTATTTCTGAAGAAGCAATTTTATTGTTTTGGTATATTTCCCTCCCTGCATTCTACAGAAGTAAACACCGCTGGAAAGATTTTCTCCATTAAATATGATTTCATAATTTCCGGGTTCATAATCAGAATTTACAATTTCTGAGACTTCTTTTCCTAAAATATTAAATACTTTTATTATTATATGATTTCTTTCCGGAACTGCAAATTTAATCTTTGTAGCCGGATTGAATGGATTCGGGTAGTTCTGCAGAAGATTAAAATTTTCAGGTCCTTTTGTTGAATTACCTGCCAGAACAGAAGTAGCATTCCCCTCACTATTTTGACTTTGAATTAGGTGGTATAAATAAAGATTACCTAAACAAACATACCATATATTTTTGTGACCGCTTATATAAGTAAGGTGATTGTTGAGATAATCTTTATCGATATCCGGAAACAGTACCTGTGGATGCCACATTAAATGATAAATTCCGCCTTTTGAAACAATCGTATCAAAAAGGCTATTAAGAGATATAATACTTGTATCACCGCCTCCCCATGAAGGTGCACCTAATTCAACCGAAGGAAAAAACGGTTCAAAATGATTTCTATTAATATCCCATGGGCTGAAAGTTGAATCACCGTATATATATTCTCTTGGGTCATCCAAAGGCAGGTCTTTATATAAGCGTGCCGTTAGATAACCGGCTTCTCCCAATAATGAATCTACAATTTCATCATAATCCCCATAGGGCGCAATCCAGGTATAAACATATTGTTTGCCGTTTATATTGTAAAACGGGGAAAGAGTCAGGTTATCAATTATATCTTCATATGAACCTTCAATTTCATTTACTGCAGTTCGGCCGTATGGTGTTGGCGGATGATTTCTGCTGTGTGAAGCTACTTCAATATTCCCTTTATTAACTTCCTGCTGAATCTGCTGCCATGTTGAACTTGTAGTATTTTGAGCTGAAGTTATAACACCAGCGGTCATATACAATCCATAGGATCTGAATAAGTTTATTAAAGGAGGGATCATGGATGAGGTCCAATCTGCATAATCATCGAAAGTTATTGTTACTGCAGCCTTCCGGTTGTCATAATATTTCGCAATTCCTTTATAAGAAATCGAAATTAAGTTGTTATCTTTATCAGTAACCTTTATATAAATTGAATCACTTATACCGCTGAAAGCACAAGATATGAAAGCAAGTGCTGTTTGTATAATCAAAACGTACAGCCTCAATGTCATTAAATGTATCGAGAGAAGTTTTTTCTATCAGATTCATCCAATTTTCGGAAATTGTATGCCTTTCCCAGACTTTTAGTTCTTCTGATCCAATTGGCAAATCAACTATATAGGTTATCGGAAAAGCCAGTCCAAATGATTTATGAAATTCCGGCTGGGCTGCGATAATAATTTCAGTTGAAGAATTAGTTATTGAGAGATGTGCTTCATCCTGAACATTTGCATAGTTGATGGATTCTAAAAATATAATAATCAATAAAACGTAACGAATTTTCATCTAATTTCCTCAAATATATTGCAGTAAATCTTCCTGATCATAAATTTATGGTATAAAATAAAAATTAGCATTGCTAATAAAGATTTTCCAGATCGGCATTAGCCACTTCAATAAACAATTGAGCTAACTTTTCACTTACTGCTTTGAAGTATTTTTCACCCTTAATTTTAGATGCTTTTCGAGGATTACCAACTCCAGTATCTTCGGAAATAGATGACCATTTCCTTTCAGTCCATGCCCATCCTTCTCTCATTCCATTTATTTTAATTTTCTTTTCATCTCCTTCTCCCGCTTCTTCAAGAGGGAGGACGAGTTCAGGTACAAGGTAGAGCAATAAACTTGTTTCCATTTCGTCGGCATGATCGCCATCATTTTCGAAGAAATCTCTCTTATTAACAGATTTGAACCAATCACAGGTAGATAAAAACATTTTAGGAAATTTAAGACCCAACTCTCGCAGCATCTGCTTAAAATTATTACCGCCATGACTATTTACAATAAGAAATTTATATATTTCTTGAAAATTAAGAACTTCAATAATATCATTAAGAATTAAAGATTGTGTGCTGGGATTTAGATTTATATCCAATGTTATATCGGTCTGCCCGGTATTCACACCAAACGGGACAGCCGGTAACACCATAATTTTCGCTCCTTTCTCATAAGCAAGTCTTGCACCTTCAGCAGAAATAAGCTCCGATTGAATGATATCAGTGCCATAAGGGAGATGATAATTATGTGCCTCAGTTGCTCCCCAGGGGAGAATTACCAGATCAATTTTTGAATTTTTTATATCCTTCCAATGATTTTCAGTCAGAATATAAGGTCGCATTTTTTCTCCTAAATATTTAAAAATCTTTTTTATACAACAGTAATTTAAATAAAAAATATTCTTTCATTCAGGTATTTTAAATTTAATTTGAATATTTAAATAAGGAATGAAATTGATATAAAAATTATGAGAACTTAAGGGACAAAAAAAGTAAATAGAAGTAAGTTCCTTTGCTTTTTTCAACTTCAATTCTATTTTATTATCCCTTTGATACTCTGCTTGTAAAGTAAGCAATCATTGTATAAACAGCTCCGATGATTATAAGATAGAAAAAAAAGTTGATAAGTGTATCACTTGCCGAATGAGATCTGCTGTCGATATGAATAAAAATGAAAACGGCATATCCCAATCCGCCTATAAAAATCATCCAGCCGATTATGCTTCTCGGTATGAAGAATATTCCAAAACGCTTAAACCATGGTAAGTTCATATTGTGTTTATTTAAGTGAATAAATAATAAGTATTAAAATTGATGCGGCAATTATAATAATATTGAACCAAACTGCCTTCAAAAAACCCACTGTTCTTGGACTGCCTGATAAGAAATGAATTTTTCTAATACTCAAAACATTAATAAAAATAAAGATTATAGGCAGGAACAAAAACAGCAATATGGATAATAAATACTGATTTTCTGAGAAATCGTGAATATTGGATAGAAGTGTTGTATTAGGCATATAAAGAGTTTTCATTAAAAATGCCAATAATACGTAAAGAGGGATACTCAGCCACCACCAGCTTAGAACAGATTTATCTTTAGCCTCTATAATTTCTTTTGCTAATAAATCTTGATGCTTTAACTGAGAAATTTCCGGTTTACTAATTTTCATTAATTTTTCTTCAAAATCTTCCATTGTTGTATTCAATAATGTATAAAGTTAAAATTGGTTGCATTCTTTACGTAATTTATTTAATCCGCGCGATAACAAGGATTTTAGTGTACCCTCTTTTATATTTAATATCTCTGCAATTTCTTTATTCTCAAATCCTTCAAAATATCTTAAAGAAATTGGTTCTTGATATTTAACGGGTAAGGTCTTTAGAGCTCTAAGAATAGACATAAACTGATTATGTTTTTCAAATTCTGTTTCAAGTACTTCTTTATCCTGAATGAAATAAGTTTTAAACAATTCATTTTTATTAATACTGAATCTTTCAAATAAAGAATTATGCTTTTTTTTATGCCTGTAAAATTGGTTCAGTTCATTTATTGCAATACGGTAGAGCCAAACCTTTATGGAAATCCCTTTATAGGAGAAATTTTTGATATGTGTAAAAGCTTTTAAGAATGTGTCTGCTGAGATATCAGCGGAATCATCAAAACTGCCTGTCCTGCGGAATATATAACCGAAAATTGGTTTATAATATATTTTGAAGAGTTCAGAGAATAATCCGGGTTCCTCTTTAATTTTATTTATTAGTTCAAATTCGTTCAATAGTCCGCAGCTTTTTATCAGTAATGCAAAATAGACAATCTGGTTGCATTTAATATCTTAAAAATCAGATATTCCGGATTCTTATGAATTCAAATTTGCAGTAGCGAGAAAACGGGGTGGTTTCCGGATTCCGGTAGCCTGTTCAAAACCATAGGCTATTTTAAGCAGAACAGATTCACTCCATGCTTTACCAAAGAAAGAAATTCCTACAGGGAGTCCGAAAACAAAACCCGCGGGCACTGTAATATGGGGGTACCCAGCTACAGCAGCCAATTGTGAACTGCCGCCAAGGAAATGATCTCCATCTACCAGATCAGTCATCCAGGCAGGGCTATCGGTAGGAGAGACAAGCGCATCGAGATTATACTTATCCATAACTGCATCAATTCCTTCTGTTCTGGTTAAACGATCATTCTTTTCCAGAGCATCAAGATATTCCTTATCTGTTAAAGGCCCCTTTTCTTCTGCTTTAAGAAACAATTCCTGTTTAAAATAGGGCATTTCTTTCGAAGCATTTTTAATATTAAAATCAATTATGTCCTTAAGTGAATGAACCGGTGTCCCTGGTCCACGTCTTTCAAGGTAAGCTTTCATATCTGCTTTTAATTCATAATATAAAACTGTCGACTCTGTGTCATCAAACTTGCCAATTGAGTCTATTTCTACCGGATCGATAAGAATAGCTCCTTTCGTTTTTAAAACATCTAAAGCACTCTCAATTACGGCATCCACCTGAGGGAGAAAACCAAAATATTTACGTACTACACCAATTCTTGCTCCTTTAAGACCATCAATTTCGAGAAATTTGGTATAATCTTCGTAAGATTTTCTATTTCTATTTTTAGTTGCAGAATCCTCCTGATCGACTCCTTGTAATGCACTAAGTAAAATAGCTGCATCCTTAACAGTTCTTGCCATAGGACCGGCAGTATCTTGCGTATGAGAAATAGGGATAATTCCTGAACGGCTTACCAAACCAACAGTTGGTTTAATTCCCACAAGTCCATTGATTGAAGATGGACTTACTACAGAGCCATCTGTTTCGGTGCCTATAGCAATGGTACAAAGATTTGCAGCAGCTGCAGCTCCTGAGCCGGAACTTGAGCCGGAGGTATTTCTATCTAATGCATATGGATTTTTTGTTAGACCGCCACGTCCACTCCAACCGCTTGTAGAATGTGAAGACCGGATATTTGCCCACTCACTTAAATTTGTTTTCCCAAGAATAAGCGCTCCTGCTGAGCGTAGCTGTTGTACAATAAAAGAATCTTTTTGCGGTTTTGATCCAAGGAATGCGAGTGAACCGGCAGTTGTCTCCATATTATCTGCAGTATCGATATTATCTTTAATTAATACCGGGATACCATGCATCTGACTTCGCGGACCTTTCTCCTTTAATTCTTTATCAAGTGCATCTGCAATTTCCAAAGCATCGGGATTCAATTCAATGACACTATTAATTGCAGGGCCGTCTTTGTCAATTGCTTTTATCCGTGAGATATATTTTTCAGTAATTGAACGCACTGTATATTTTCCGGATTTGAATCCTTCCTCAATTTCTGAAATAGTAATTTCCTCTAATTCTGAAGAAGGTATTTCAAAAGGAGGTATCGATGGAAAATACTTTTTCCCGGCAAAAGAAAATTGAGAAAGTGACACTGCTGCAATGCCGCCAACCAGACTAGTTTTTAAGAATTTTCTACGGCTTTGGTTGCTTGAGGATTTCTTGCTTCTGCGCATGATATGATCTCCATATTATGAAAATTTTTAAGTTAAATAATTCAGGAATTCTTATTCCATACTTTAACCAGGTTTAACTATTTACCTGCGGCGGGTAATTGAAAATTAGAAAATAAATATAATATTCTCAAATATTTTGAATACTAAAATCTAATTAATTATTCGGGATACAAATGCCTCTTTTTCAGTTCATGTCTTTTGATAATAAAGATTTATGAGTTCCTATTCCAAACCATAAATCTGTCTAGGTGCAAGATATTGAGGGAATTTATCTATTAAACTTAACCGAAGAAGATAACAAAAGTGGCATTCATCTACATAACTATCTTCATGTTCAATTTTAAATTCTTCAGCTAGGGCAGCCGGACCGCCTTTAATAAGAGGTGCACAAATTGGATGAACATCAGTATTATAATCATTTAATAACTTTGACAAAGGTATTTTCCACATATTTCCCATACTTAAGCCCTGGCATATATGAACATTTCCATATGAATCGATATGAACCCTTTCCGGTTTTTTTAACTCTTCATGAATACATTCATTGAATATATACCACGGGCGGCGGGAAAGTCCATGAGTTAATTTTTCAACTGCTCTTCCTTTAAATAAAGCTCCGCCTCCAATAACCGGTTTACCTTTATTTTGATCACTATCCTGTGATATCTCATTAACCGGTTTATTAATACAGATTGGACTAACAGGGATACGTAATTTTTTTGCCGCAATTATAGTTAGTTCTGCCGGATTGTCATTACTGGATTCATGATGAAATAAATCATTACTGATACTAAGATCCGATATTTCCAAATCAGCAAGCGGCTGGAGCCATAAGAGATGCATCCTTTTCGGAAGTCGCAAAATACGCATTAGTAACTACACCTACTTTATAATCAAAGCTTTTGGCAAGTTTAATCCCCTCAAGCATTAATGGATAAAATAGGAATGGTTCTCCACCTTCAAAATATATCCATTCAATTGTTTTAATTTTAGTAACCTCATCAAATGTTTTTTTTATTTCCTCTAATGTGAAAGTCCCTTTTGCATGCGGACTACCGTAAACAAAACAATGATCACATTCTAATGTACATTTATAACTTAAAAGAAAATGTATACCTGTAAACATTTATTTTTACTCCGAAAGTTTTTTTCCCTACCCATTTTACAAACCTTTCATGATTATGCCATATATATTCCATAAAAAATCTTAAACAAGTATCATATTATTTTAAGATGTTTCCCGTTTTAATATAATGATTTATAGCTTCTTCCCAGTCTTTCAGATCTTTTTCGAACATTTTTGTAATTGAATGTTTATTAATTTCATTGCCAAGTGAATTAAGACTAGTATAGGTATAAGTAATTATTGCTTCAGTCTTAACATCAGATAAAATATTACATTGAATATTTATTATCCAATATCTATTTGGAGTAGAAACAATATATTCAATATGATGATCCTTCGGTTCATATCCTGACACAATCCAGTTATAGACAGTTTCGTGATGATTATGAGCATTAGTTAAAAAAACCATTCCTCTTTCAATTTTACCTGATTGGGAATAAATTATTAGAGGCTGCCAGCCATCTGCCCATTTTGTTTCTTCTATAGCACCAAATAGGGGAAATATATGTTCTATTTCTCCCTCCAATGTTATTTTGGCCGTTCTTGAAAGACGCTCAGATTTAAAATTTTTTTGTTTCATTTATTAATCAAATGTTAAACGGCTTGGAATTATGTTTGCTTTTATATAATTGGTATTTATTAGTATTTCCCGAAAATTTCATCCCGCTTAACTGATACTTAATTTAGAAAATTAAAATTTAAAACTCAAAGAGTCCTCAATATTAATATTGGTAAATTAGACATTACAGCCTCCTAAGAAATGTTTGATCTTTATTCTATATTAAAGATGATTCAAATACCATCCAGATACTTCCCACATACGCTCCACATAGCTCCAGGTTCGCTCCAGATACGTTCTATATCCTTTATAATAATATTTGTCATTATTTTATCTCAATTATACTTGATTTCAAATCTTTGCCATATCGCATATGCCTGAAATCACATCATAATAAGATATAGTTAAGTTATAACTTTTAGTAAATGAAAAATCATCTAGGTATTTTGTCACAATAATAGAATAAAAAAGACTAATTCATGAATTAACCTTGAACTAAATGATAAAAAATGAATACAAAAATAATTTTATCTTAATATTTATTAAATTTTTATTTCTTTATATTTGCGCTTCAAGTTCCCGATTATAACATTAGTTTTTAGAACCTACTGTTAAACAATTTATCCATAAGTAATAAAATTTTTTAGCCGTTGCAATAAGTGGCCCAGGGTAAAAAGAAAGTGGTACTATAAAAAAAACAAATAACGGCACTTTTTTTTTATTTTTTTGCAGATAAAATTTGATGCTTTATTTAAGCATTGTCGCAATCAACCATTAAATCTGCCGTAATTACACCTTTCATGATCAATATAGCGACATTAAGTTAGCAATTGTAATTAAAAATCCGGATAAAAGAATAAGGAATAAATATGCGAATAATTGACAGAGTAATATTATCTATTTCTCTCCTTACGATTTTCAATATATTTATAACAGCTAATGCACAAACAGTTGTTAATCCCGATAGTGCTCTTCAAACAATTTTAAATAATTTAAAGGGAACTCCAATAACTCTGTTGGAAACAAAGGAATATGCTAAAAATAATTCAACATCGGTTAAACAAGCCGAAGCAGTTTATTTAGGTGCACAAGGAACTTTACGGAGAGAAAGAGGAAGTTTTGATCCGGAATTTTACTTCAATATAAACTATGAAGACCAGAAGATTCCAACAGCATCATTTTTTTCCGGCGCGTCAGTTTTATCAACACAACAGACTGATGCGGCTACGGGCATTCGGCTAAATCTGCCGATCGGAACAAGATTAGAACTGTCATTAAACACAACAAAATTAAAAACAAACTCGCAGTTTGCTTTTTTAAATCCTGAATATGATGCTTTCGGGTCAATAATTCTACGTCAGCCGTTATTATCCGGATTTGATGTTTCTTCACGCAGAGATTTAAGACAAGCTGAGCTAAATGTTGAGTCATCAAAAGCACGGTATGATCAGGAGGTATTATCTGCGAATGCTGAAGTTGAACAGGCATATTGGAGTCTTATATACGGCTGAACGGGATTATGCAGTTCAGAAGTTAACTTTGGAACGTGCTGAGGCTGTATTAAAGGAAGCTCAACTGCATGAAAAAGCTGGTTTAGCAGGTCCAAACCAGGTTGCAAATGCAAAAACTTTCCAGGCTGAGCAAAGGCTGCTGCTGATTGATAGAGAGGAACAGCTTGATACCCAATCGGATTTGCTTACTGTATTAACAGGGAAAAAGCCGGAACCCGGAAATTCAAGGTTTTTAGCGACTGATACTCCTCCAAGTAATTTTCCTATTGAACCGGTTGATAATCTTATTGATTATGCTTTAAATAATAATCTTGAATTAAAAGCGGCTCAAAATAATATTGAGATTGCCAATACGTTGGTAGATGCAGCCGGATGGAAAGCTCTTCCGCAAGTGGATTTAGTCGGTTCACTTAATAAGCAACAGCTTAGGTGGAACATCTCAGGATGTAATTTTCGGAGGGGATACTTTGAGAACATCAACCGGCGGCAGTTACAGCAATGTACTTTCACAGCTTTTTAAACGCAAGTTTCCCGGCTGGAGTGTGGGAGTTGAGTTTACTTTACCTATAGGACTAAGAAGCGGTTTAGGGGAAAAGGATCGTTTGGAGGCAGGATCATTATCTGCTAAACAAAGTTATATTGAATTATCGCGGCTGCTTGAAAAACAAATTCGTACTTCATACCGCGAATTAGCTCATGGAAATGAGCGTCTAAAAGCTTCAAGAGATGGAGTGGATGCTGCTCAGGAACAAGTTAGGATCGGGATGATTGAATTTCAAAACGGCAGAATAACAGCTTTCGAATTAGTACAATTAAGCGAGGATTTCGCTGTCGCTCAGCAGCGGTATTCGGAGGCTCTGGTAAAAACTGTTAAGGCTGCTTCAGATTTAAAGCAATTAACTTCAGGTTATTATCCTCCGGATGAAAGAGAACAATAAAGTTTTTTAAAAAAGAAAGGAAGAGTTTTATGTTTAATAAAACAAAGCTAAAGAATTATTTAATGTTTAATTCTTTAATTGTACTTTTTATTTTATTAACAAGTGGCTGTTCGGATAAAAAATCTGCAGCAGCAGGATTTAAACAGCCGCCTACACCAGTGGAAGTTGCTGATGTCAAAGCAAAATACGTTGCCGATAAATTCGAAGCTGTAGGAACGGTTGAGGCAATTGAAGGCGTTACTATAGTATCTGAAATAGATGCAGCAATAATCAGCCTTCCATTTGAAGAGGGGAGCTTTATCAAAAAGGGTGATTTAATTGCACATCTGGATGATTCGCAATTATCAGCCGAAGTTAACCGGACAGAAGCATTAGTTAATCAAACCACGTCAGCTTATAAAAGAATAAAATCGATTGTGGATCAGAATGCGGGAACACCTCAGGATCTAGACGATGCAATTGCAAATCTGAAAGTAGCAGAAGCAAATTACGAACTTGCCAAAGCACGGTTAAGTAAAACAAGAATAGTAGCTCCGTTCGATGGAATAGTTGGTACAAGAAAAGTCAGTATCGGTACTTTTTTGAGGACCGGACAAGCAATAACCGAAATGGCAAACTTAAATGAAATAAGAGTTATTTTTTCTGCACCGGAACGTTTCCTTGCACAGTTAAAAAGGAATGCAGATGTAACAGTTTCCTCCACTGTATTTCCGGATTATAAAGTAAACGGGAAAATAATAGCTATAGAGCCCATGCTCGATCCTGAGACCCGGAATATAAACATTGTAGCTCGCGTAAAAAATCCCGGTCAGAAATTTCATCCTGGAATGTCGGCAAATGTGTCAGCTGTTTTAAATGAAAGACAAAATGCCCTGACAATCCCAAACGAAGCTGTATTTGCTAACGGAAATCAATCATTTGTTTTTGTAGTAAAGAAGGATAGTAGCGTTACTGCCGTCCCTGTTAATCTTGGCCTTCAGACACCTGAAATAGTAGAGGTTGTTAATGGACTGACTGATGGAATGGAGGTGGTAACTGCCGGTCATCAAAAACTATTTGAAGGTGCTAAAGTAGTGCCCGTGAATTCAAAGAACGATTAACCATTAACATTAACCATTAACGATTAACCATTAACGAATAACCATTAACGATATAACATTGTTGGAGTTTTAAAGATGAAACTTAGTGATATATCAATAAGACGCCCGGTATTTGCAACAGTAATGAGTTTGGCAATTCTTCTTTTTGGAATTATTTCATTCACACAGCTGCCTGTCAGAGAATATCCGGACATAGACCCTCCGGTTATTTCTGTTGTTTCTTTATATCGGGGTGCGAGTTCTAATGTAGTTGAAACGGAAATAACAGATATACTTGAGGAACAATTTGCTACTTTAGAAGGAGTAAAAACTATTACTTCTTCAAGCAGTGAAGGAGGTTCTGTAATAACAATTGAATTTGAATTGAACCGTGATGTCAACGAAGCTGCAAATGATGTTAGAGACAGAGTCTCTCGTGTAAGAGGGAATCTTCCTCAGGAAATAGATGATCCGGTAATATCTAAAGTAGATGCTAATGCCCAGGCGATAGTATGGCTTGCTCTCTATAGCAATCATCATTCGGGGTTGGAACTATCTGATTTTGCTGACCGTGTTCTGAAAGAAAGAATTCAGCGAATGCCTGGTGTCGGATCAGTAATACTTGGCGGTGAAAGAAAGTATGCTATGAGGGTTTGGTTAGATCCATTAAAAATGGCCGCTCACGGATTAACCTCTCAGGATATAGAAGCAGCGGTTAGAAAAGAAAATGCAGAAATACCGGGAGGCAGAGTTGAAGGAGTAAAACGTGAATTTTCGGTCCGTACTAGAGGAGACCTAACTACACCGGAAGAATTTGGCTCAATAATAGTTTCCCAAAAAGGGAATGATATAGTTCGTCTCCGCGATGTATCCGATGTTGAAGTAGGAGCCGAAGATGAACGATCTGTGGCACGCTGGATGGGAAAGCCTGCAATCGGTTTAGGTATTGTAAAACAGTCTAGGGCAAGTACAGTGGATGTTGCTTCTGAAATCCGGAAACAAATACCAGAATTATCCAAATTGCTGCCGGAAGGAATGAAATTGGATATTGCTTATGACAGTTCGGAATTTATTAAAGAATCAATTTCCGAAGTTGAACAGACTTTAATAATTGCCTTAATCCTGGTTATTCTTGTTGTACTGGCATTTTTAAAAAGTTTCAGGGCAACTATTATTCCTTCAATTGCAATACCTATATCTATAATAGGAGCCTTAGCTGCAGTTTATTTCGCCGGGTTTACTATAAATATACTTACGTTATTGGGGCTGGTCCTGGCTATCGGTTTAGTAGTTGATGATGCAATTGTAGTACTTGAAAATATTTATCGCCACATGGAAATGGGAAAAAATCGCTGGCAGGCAGCAATAGACGGTAGTAAAGAAATCGGATTTGCTATTGTATCTACCACAATTGCTTTGGTAGCTGTATTTATTCCTCTGGCATTCTTATCAGGGAATGTAGGGCGGCTTTTTAATGAATTTGGAATTGCTGTAGCTGTTGCCGTATTAATTTCCGGTTTTGTTGCATTGACATTGACTCCTATGATATCATCACAGATCCTGAGACCTCTCCATGGAGTCAAGTAAAAGCTGGGCCTCCAGATCCTTCGATACATTTTTTGAAAAGCTAAATACATTATATGTACAGTTATTGGGATGGACATTGCACCATAGACTTTTGATGGTTTTCAGCAGTATAGCTGTAATCATTCTCGGTGTACTTCTATTCAGATTATTGCCAAGTGAGCTTGTCCCTGTGGAAGATCGTGGAGTAGGTTTTGGAATTGTGGTTGCTCCTGAAGGTGCTACTTTAGAATATACTGACAGTTATGTTAAAGAAATTGAAAACCGATTATTAAAACTTCCTGAACTCCAGGGGCTTTTTACCGCTACCGGTTTAAGCTTCGGAGGACCTGGAAGTGTTACCAATAGCTTTATGTTTTTGAATCTTAAACCAAGAAGCGAACGGAATAAGTCGCAGCAGCAAATTATTCAGGAATTATTTCCACAGCTAATATCAATTCCGGGAGTATTAGCTTTTGTAATTAATCCGCCAAGTCTGGGTGCAGATTTTTCAAATCCAATAGAGTATGTTCTCCAGGCCGACAATTATGATGAATTGAATAAATCGGTTGGCATAATGATGGGTGAGGCATCAAAGTTAGGATATTTAATAAACATGGACAGCGATCTTCGATTGAATAAACCTCAGCTTGATGTAGATATTGATCGTGAACGTGCATCTCATCTGGGAGTATCAGTGACAGACATTGGGTCAACTCTTCAAACACTATTGGGTGGAAGGAAAGTTACTGATTTTAAAAGAGGGACAAAGCAGTATGATGTAATGCTCCAAATGAAACCTGAGTATAGGGCTACTCCGGATGAAATTCAAAATATCTATATACGCAGTACAGGAGGTCTGGTTCAGCTTGCTAATGTAGTTAAAGTCAAGAAAACTGTTGCTCCAAAGGAATTGAATCACTATAACCGTGTACGTTCTGCAACCATTTCAGCAAACCTCGCACCAGGGATGACTTTAGGAGAAGCCCTAAATGATCTTGACCGTATTGCGCAGGAAAAGCTGCCAAATATTAAGCATGATTATGCAGGAGAATCATTAGAATACAAATCTTCAAGTTCTGCTTTATATTTTATGTTTATACTAGCAATAGTTTTTATATATCTTGTATTATCTGCACAATTTGAAAGTTTTATACATCCGTTTACTATACTCCTTTCTGTACCCCTTGCCATATTCGGAGCTTTATTAACATTACTTATTTTTGGACAGAGCCTGAATATCTATTCTCAAATAGGGCTCATAATGTTAGTCGGACTTGTTACAAAAAACTCTATTTTGATTGTAGAATTTGCCAATCAGCAGCGTGCCAGAGGGCTTTCATTTACTGAAGCAGTTATTAATGCAGCTACAATTAGGTTAAGACCAATATTAATGACTTCATTTGCTACAATATTTGGAATTTTACCTATTGCTATAGGGTTGGGAGCAGGTGCAGAATCAAGAAGACCACTTGGTTTGGCAGTGGTTGGTGGAATGTTCTTTTCAACGTTTTTAACATTAATCATAGTACCGGTTGTTTATACATTGCTTGCCCGGTTTACAAATCCCGCTAAGACAATGGTTGAGGAAGATACTGCAGTAGATTCCGGTTCAAAAAATTTAATCCCTGAAGAAGCCATACATTAAGGGATACATAAAGTATGATCAAAGGATTACAGATGCTATTTCCAGAAGGAATAGCATCTGTTTTGATTTTTTATAAATGTGATAAATTCATACAGCAAGTTCCCGGTTATATTTCTTTCTATACTGAATAGGAGATAATCCTGTAATACGTTTGAAAGTAATTCTAAATGCTTTGGGATCCTGATAGCCAACGTTATACATCACTTCATTTACATTTTCTCTTGATGATTCCAGGCTCATTTTTGCTGCTTCAATCTTAACTCGCTGAATATATTCGCTAACAGTATTGCTGGTAGCTTTTTTGAACCTTCGTTCAAGGTTTCTTCTGCTTAAAGCCACCATAGAAGCAATCTGATCGACTGTTACTTTTTCATGAAAGTTGCTTTCTATAAATTCTTGAGCTTTCTTAATAGAATCGTCGTCATGTTCTTTTTGACCGGTGAATATTATAAAAGGGGATTGGCTGTCTCTTTGAATATCAATCTGGAATGCTTTTGAGCAGTAAACAGCAGCCTGCCTGCCTGCAAATTTCTCTACAAGGTATAATATGAGATTTAGAGAAGAATATGCTCCACCGCTGGAATATATTCCCTGTTCATCGGTTATAATTTTGTCTTCCACCAAATTAATGTCCGGGAACATTTTCCTAAAAGCATTTGCAGCAAGCCAATGAGTTGCGCATTTCCGCCCTTTTAATAACCCTGTAGAAGCAAGTAAAAATGCTCCAAGGCATAGACTGGCAATTTCAGCACCCTGTTTATACTGGTTTAATATCCAAGGAATAAAGTCTTTATTAAGTTCAATTGCTTTTCTTAAATCACCATACATAGCAGGAATAATAATAAGATCAGTTTTTTCTATATCTGATAATAAACTGGTCGAAATTGTATATAAACCATCGTTTAATTTAGACTCATTCGACAAACCAACTAACTTAATTTCAAATAAAGGCGGTTTATTTGTACTTGCTAAAAGATTATTTACTTCTGCAAATACCTGTCTAGGTCCTTCTATATTTCCTAATATAGCTCCCTTTGTTACAATGATTGATATATGTTTCATTATTCCTCGCTAATTATAATATGTAAATTGTTTAATCAGTTTAAGAAACAGGGAATTGAATATATGAAATAGCATTGTCGCAATCAACCTCTATGATTGCCGTATTTACACCTTCATTAGACTTATTTGCGATATTTATCCACATTTCATGGTGATGTTAGTCATATCTCTCTGAAGGTATTTATTTTTGCAATTATTATTATTACCTCTAGCAAAAACCTCAGATCGATTTCAAATATTTCTTAACATAAAAATAGAATATCCGGCTGGAGTTTGATTAAAAACTAAAAATCTTTGTACATATTCGTGTTCTTAGTGACTTTGTGGCAGATAAAGTATAATTAGTCGCATTTAACCCCTGAAATTGACGTAGTTGCACCTTCCATAAATAGGAATACTACTTTATTTTTATATGCAATTATTATTTCGATTTATAAGATAATTTCAAATTAGGTTGAGTTTATAAATAATGTTTTAATTGATACATTTTATGTCAGTAACAAATAAAAAGATTGTTGAAAGGATTATTAAGGAATTTACAACAAAGGATAATTGCTATTGTTTAGGGCTTCTGACTGATGATATTAGATGGAATATAGTAGGAATGCCACCTATAACTGGAAAAAGTAATTTCATTTCTGCATTTGAAATGATGGAGCTTTGGCAGAAATCTTCAACCAAAATGGAAGATGATTCCCATTCGTGCAGCATCAAGAATATAATAGCCGAAGGAGATTTTGTTGTGGTTGAAAGTAAAGGAGCTAAGAATAACAATCCTGCTTATTGCAATATTTATCATTTAAAGCAAGGTAAAATCGATGAATTGACTACATACATAGTTGATACAGGTGAACAATAAAAAAATAAAATAGGAAGGAGCAAAATAATGCTTAAAGAAGTTAAGGCTTTCAGCAGTTTCTCAGTTAATGATATTGAGAAAGCTAGAGATTTTTACAGCCGTAAACTCGGGCTGGATGTTTCAGATGTTCCGGTGATGAAGGGCTTATTGCAAATAAATCTTATAGGTGAAAATAAAGTCTTAATATATTCAAAGACTAATCATGCACCGGCTACATTTACAATTCTTAATTTTCCTGTTAATAATGTTGAAAAAGCAGTAGCAGAATTAACTGGTAAAGGTGTAAAATTTGAAATTTATAATGAACCTGATTTAAAGACTGACGAAAAAGGAATCTTTCGGGGTGAAGGTCCTAAGATAGCTTGGTTCAAAGATCCTGCAGGCAACATTTTATCTGTACTTGAAGAGAAATAGTCTTCTAAAATAAAATTAATTAAAATTGAAACTACAGATGATAATTTACAAAAATCAATAATCATTAACATCATTAAAGGAGAATAGAAATGAGCAAAATGAACCCTGTTGTACATTTTGAAATGGCTGCCGAAAATAAGAAACGAATGTCCGATTTTTATTCGAACGTATTCGGCTGGCAGACGCAGCAGTTCGGACCGGAAATGGGTGAGTATATAGTTGTATCCACTTCCGAATCTGATGAAAATGGAAGGCCTAAAAATCCGGGTTCGATCAATGGAGGGTTTTACCAGAGACTGGAAGATCCAAAATTAAATTATCCGTCGGTTGTAATAGCCGTTGACGATATCAAGGAATCAATAGAGAAAATTAAAAAAGCGGGAGGTAAGATCTTGGGTGAACCTATGGAAATTCCAGGTGTTGGAACATATGTTTCTTTTATTGACACTGAAAATAATCGTGTTAGTATACTACAGCCCTTAATGAATAGGTAATTAAAATTATTTAAACCTAGCATCAATTATAAAGTAAAAACATAATATAAATGTAAAAGGAAGGCCGGCCAGGAAAAATGAGAAAAGTAACCTTTTCTATTAATATTACTATTGACGGTTTTGCTGATCATACAGCAGTTATAGCAGATGATCAATTGCATGAGTTCTATACTAACCTGTTAAATGACTCGGATACTATATTGTTCGGTCGCAAAACCTATCAGCTCATGGAAAGCTTCTGGCCGGCTGCTGCGGAGAACCCTGTCAGCACTAAAAGTATGATTGAGTTCGCAAATAAAATCAACAGCATTTCTAAAATTGTTTTTTCAAAAACTTTAGATGAAGTCAGCTGGAATAATACTAAATTAAAAAAAGAAAATCTTGTTGAAGAAGTTCTTAAATTAAAAAATCAGAATGGTAAAAATATATCAATAGGTAGTTTGAGCCTTGCCTCAAACCTGATATCTCATGATTTAATTGATGAGTTCTGGTTTTTAACACAGCCTGTTATTTTGGGAAAAGGGAAACAATTATTTGAAACTCTGGATAAAAGGGTTAACCTTAGATTACTCGATTCAATAATATTCAATTCAGGCGTGGCAGCATTACATTATGAAAAGAATAAGACAATCTGAAGTTAATTCTAAACACTTACTTTTGATTCTGTATAATATTTTACCTTTTCAATAAATTCCTGGCTGTCAATTGGTTTCGGTATATAGTCGGTAGCCCCTGCATCCAAACATTTTTCCCGGTCTCCTTTCATAGCAAAAGCAGTAAGTGCAATGATAGGTGTATCCTTGTAATCGGGCATTTCCCTGATTTTCTCAGTAGCTTCAAATCCATTCATAATGGGCATCTGCATATCCATTAAAATAAGGTCAAATTTTTGTTCTGTGACTTTTTCAATAGCTTCAACCCCGTTCTCAACTACAACAATATGTTCGAAATTATTTTTCTTGAGCAGACGTGTAACAATAATTTGTGAATGTTTATAATCCTCTACCAGGAGGATTTTTACTACATTTGGTTCATCTTTTAGTTTTTCCGGAGGAGTCGGTTCATCATAGCGGTTTATCATTTGAGTCATTACCTCAGATAAGTCTTCTATATTCGTGCTGTTCTTTTCGAGGAGGTCTTCAAATAAACCATCTATCTTTTTCAAATCTTCTTTATAGTTCTCTTTCCCGGTATAAATTATTACGGGAAGCCTTGAAAAATTAGGCTGGGATTTAATTTGTTTTATTAAATCGTAACCATTTACTTCCGGCATATCGAGATCTATAATTGCCAGGTCAAGCTGCATATTTTCAATCATATGACTAACTTTTTCGGAATGCGATTCGGCAATGGCATTGTATCCGGCCTGTATTACGGCTTCTTTAATAAGATTAAGGGTCGGGACATCATCATCAACAATTAAAATATTGGAATCTCTTTTAAGCCGGTAATTCTGAAGGACTTCGACAAGATATTTATATTTAATAGGCTTTACAAAATATTCCACAGCCCCCATTAGAAATGCTTTCTGCTGTTCAGCCTCAACGGAGCAGACAATTATAGGAGTATTTTTACAATTTTTATGTGCTCTTATATTCTTTAAGAGTTCAAAGCCATTTGAATCCGGTAAAATTATGTCCATAAGAACTGCAAGAAAAATTTCTTTTTCAATAGATTTAATTGCCTGTGCAGCAGAATTAACTATAACCGGATCATAGCCCCATTTTGTCAAGTAGTTGCTTAATAACTTGGATGTTGCATAATCATCTTCAACAACTAAAACTCTGTTTTTTGCTCCTGCTTTTGGCAAACCACTTATCTTTTCCTCAATCGAGGCTAAACTTTCTATCCCTAAAACTATATTATAGTTGGTTCCTCTACCGATTGAACTGGATACTTCGATCTCTCCATTTAAAAACTCTATATATCTTTTTACGAGGGACAGACTTAACCCGGATATATTTCCAATCTTGTTATTTGCCATATCCAGTAATGAAAATGGTTTAAATACTTCTTTCAGCTGCTTTTGCGACAGACCTATGCTCGTATCTGAAACCTTAATATTCAATTTATTAGAAGGGCCGGTTGAGATATGTATTGATATTCGTCCCTTTTCTGTTAACCTAAGAGAATAAGTGATAATGCTGACAAAAATATACCTCAGCTTTTGGGAATCCAGGTTTACTTTCTCCGGGATTTCCTTATCAATATTTAAGAGAAAATCAACATTTTTATTGATTGCCTTATCCTTAAATAATTTCAGGATTTCGTCTATAAATGCTTTAAGGTTTATGCTGGTCAGTGTCTCTTTAAAATTACCGGATTCAATTTTTGAAAGGTCTATTAAATCATTGATTAACGATAGATGATTGAACGCATTCTCTTTAAGTGTGGCGACATATTCTGCCTGAGAAGGGGAGAGATTATCTTCATTAAGTAAAGATGCAAAACCCATTATACTATTTGTCGGTGTTCTGAGCTCGTGAGCAATGCTGGTTATTATATTCGCTATTGAATTGCTGCTGTTAATATTTTTAAACCAGCTTTGAAGCAGATTACTAATCAAATTCCCCATTATGTTTACTTGGTTCTCGATCTTAGCAGATAGGTTAGAATAACTGAACTTTACAACGACTTTTTTATCTCCGGGTATTTTTAATAATATACTTCCTTCATTTTTATTAGATTCGGAAACCGGGACTCCGCAATTCTGATGACTATTATAATTAACCGGATTTGTGGTTGAAAGTTCTGATGTGCATTTCGGACATTTATATGATATAGAAGAATTATTGTATTTTTTTACTGCTGAAGATTTACCTATGACTTTTAAGCTTTCATCATCATTTACTCTGAAGATAACAATATTTTCTAATCTAAATTCTTCAACGATATACTCACATAACTTTTCTGTAAAATCCTTCGAACCTTGATTTGCACTCTTTGTAAGAGGGTTCAGTTTGATTAGGAAGTCGATTTTTGGGTTTTCCATTTATTTCTATGTAAAAATGTTTCTATATAATAACCAATATAAATTATTGTAAATATATAAATTTTAGTTTTCAAAAAGAAAGAGTACCTCAAATCTTTTATATTTAAATATTAAGAGCTCTAAAAAAATGAACAGAGAAAATCAAAATACAAAAAATATAAATATATTTTTGAATCCCCTTATTATTTATTTTGAAAATATCAATTATTTCCCTCCCATATCCTTTTTAAAAATAAATATTATATATTTAGATCCATATTTTATTATCGAAATTAATAAGAATATCTTAATAGGTCACGCTAAAATGAAAGATAATGCCACTATCCTTATTGCTGAAGATGAGAAAATTATTGCTAAGGATATTATGCTGACATTAGAAAACCTTGGTTATAATGTATTAGGTGCTGTAGATTCTGCAACTTCTATAATTAACAAAGCCGAAGAGTTAAGACCAAATTTAATTTTAATGGATATTATGCTTAACGGCGAGTTAACCGGAATAGATGCTGCAAATATTATCCAGAAAAAATTTGATATACCTGTCGTATTCCTAACAGCTCTGGCTGACGATAGTACTCTGCAGAAAGCCAAGGTTTCGGATGCATTCGGATACATTCTAAAGCCGTTCGATGAAAAAACCTTAAGGTCCGCTATTGAAATGGCTCTGTATAAACATAAAATTAGTGTACAGTTAAAACAGAGGACTAAAGAACTGGAAGAAGAGAAGTATAAATCCGAAAGATTGTTGTATAATATTTTCCCGCAGGAAATAGTAAATGAATTGAAAGAGAAAGGGGTTATTGCCCCTCGTGAATATAAATCGGTTACATTACTTTTTACAGATTTCCAGGGATTTACTAAGATTGCTGCTCAAATGCACCCTAATAAGCTTCTTGATGAATTAAATGATATTTTTAAGAATTTTGATGCAATAATTGATAAATACAGGCTGGAAAAGTTAAAAACTATTGGGGACTCTTATATGATTGGAGGTGGTTTTCCAAAGCAATCTGACGATCATGCTCTCAAAGTTATTTCAGCCGCTATTGAGATGCTTGATTATATAAAGAAGCGGAATGAAATTTCGGAGTTTCAATGGGAGATGAGAGTTGGTGCGCATTCCGGAAATGTGGTTGCTGGAGTTGTTGGTAAAAATAAATTTACTTATGATGTTTGGGGAGATACTGTTCATGTTGCCAATAAGATGGAAAAGAACAGTGAGGCAGGAAAAATAAATATTAGTTCTTCAACATATCAATTAATTAAAGATTATTTTTTGTGCGAATTTAATGATTATCTGAATATTAACGGGAACGGTAAAATAGAAATGTATCATGTACTTGAAAAAAAGCATTTAACATGAAATCTACTTTTTATTATTTATCTATAAGGAATGGAATAAAAAAGAATCCTCTATAGTTTTACTAAATATCGGGGAATAAAAATTTAGAATCCCAATAAATGAACCGAACTTTGTGCCCATTGAACTAACGGAGCGAAATAAATTCCTAAAACTAAAACTGGTATTAAAAGGGCAACAACAAGTATATTATTTCCAAGTGAAGCAGAAAATGAAGGTATTGGTATTTCTGCTTTAACGAGATACATATTCCTTAAAACTCTAATATAATAGTAGAGAGATACTACTGTATTTAATAGAGCTATTATAGCTACTACAAACATCTTTGCATCAACCAATGCCATAAATAAATAAAGTTTTCCTATAAATCCGGCGGTAGGAGGAAGGCCTGTTAAAGATACTAAAAAGATAGCTAATGAAATACCTAGAAGGGGAGTAGAATATCCCAGACCTTTATAATCATCAATATTTTCGCTGCCTGTTTTATTTGCAATCAGCATTACGACAAAAAAGGCACCAAGATTCATTATTGCATAAACTGCAAAATAAATTAAAACTGCCATTGTCCCTTGATTTGAAAGAACTGCCAGACCAAGAAGAATATAGCCTGCGTGCGCTATACTTGAATATGCAAGCAATCTTTTCATATTATCCTGCCAGAGTGCGGCAAAATTCCCCAAAGTCATTGTGAGTATCGAAATCAAAATAAAAAATGTTTTCCAATCTATTAAATGAAGCATCTGCCAGTAACCGTCTGCACTTACAGATTGAATAAAAGTAATTCTGATAAACCTTATTAACAAAGCAAACCCGGCTGCTTTACTTGCAACTGAAAGGTAAGCAGTAATTGTGATTGGTGCGCCTTCATAAACATCCGGAGCCCAGAAATGAAATGGCGCAGCCGATATTTTAAAGCCTATGCCTGTAAAAATCAGTATCCCGGATAAAGCTAATGTACTTATGGGAATTTGGGCTGTTTGAATTACTGTATTTATAGTATATAAGTTTGTACTCCCGGTTAAACCGTAAATAATAGAAATTCCAAAGAGCATAATACCGGAAGCGGCACTGCCGTATATAACATATTTAAGAGAAGCTTCACTATTCCTTAACGAGTCCTTAGTAAAGCCTGCAAGTACATATGATGAAAGAGATACTAATTCTATTGATAAATAGATTAATATAAGGTCAACTGCCGAGACCATAAAAAACATTCCGAGAACCATTCCGAATATCAATGCATAGTATTCGCCGTGCCTGTCAAAAACTGATTTAATCTCCGAAGATGAGATAGAAAATAATATGATAAAAACAGTTGCAATGATGATGATTAACTTGAAGAAGGAGCCGAAATTATCGATTGCAATCATACCGCCGGCACCGTTTGGAGAAGCAAAAGAAGAAATTCCCCATTGCTGTATTATGTAAAACCCGGCTGCGAATAATCCTATTATACCGATATATGGAAGTATTTTCTTGTCTTTAGATAATATTAAATCAGAAACTACCAGCCAGACAATTGCAAGGGAAATCGCAATTTCCGGTTTTATTAAACCTAAGCTATGTGTAATATAATCAAGATTGAAGTTCACTTAAATTCTCTTATGTTTATTTGTAATCACTTCGAACCCCTCCCTAACCTCGTCTTTAATAAAGGAGAGGAAGAACCCTCACAAACCCTCCCCTTTACTAAAGGGAGAGAAGGCCCTCACAATCCCTCCCCTTTACTAAAGGGAGGGAAGTCCTCACAATCCCTCCCCTTTACTAAAGGGAGGGAAGGCCCTCACAATCCCTCCCCTTTACTAAAGGGGAGGGAAGGGTGGGGTTTTAAAATCTCAACGAACTATAAAATGTTTGTGCGTGAGCCATAAAACTGACCATCTGGTTTACAGATGAATTCATTAAATTCAACATCGACGATGGATATATACCTATGAAAATAATTATTATAGTTAATGGAACAAGCATTGCATATTCTCTGGCTGTCATATCCTGAAGTGTATTCCATTTTTCGTTTAACTTACCAAGATAAACCCTTTGCAAAGTCCATAACATATACCCGGCACCTAATAAAATTCCGCCCGTCGAAATAATTGCCAGGGTCCTTATTGTATCTGCACCGAAGCTGCCGATAAATACAAATGATTCTGAAATAAACCCGCTTAATCCCGGTAATCCGATTGCAGCGAAAAATGCGATAGTAACGAATCCGGTGTAAATTGGCATTTGAGTAGCTAACCCGCCAAAGTCATCAATACCTCTGGTATGAGCTCTATCGTATATTATTCCCACTATAATAAAGAGCATTGCTGTTATTGTGCCGTGATTAAACATCTGGAGTACTGCGCCCGATATTCCTATTGTCGTTAATGACGCCATCCCCAGCAGCACAAAGCCCATATGCGAAACCGAGGAATATGCTATAAGCTTCTTGAAATCTTTTTGTGCCATTGCACAGAATGCCCCATAAATAATATTAACCATTCCGAATAAAGCGATATACCACATTAAATCTTTTGTTATTTCAGGAAAAATAGGGAAGCATACTCTGAGGATTCCATATGTTCCCATTTTTAACAATACGCCCGCAAGTATAACACTTATTGCCGTCGGTGCTTCAACGTGAGCATCCGGTAGCCATGTATGGAAAGGGAACATCGGTATTTTAATTGCGAATCCGATAAATAGTGCTAGGTATGCTATCAACCTTAAATTATTCGGATTGAATGGCGAAAGTATTCCGGTTGCAGTAAAATTATGCGGGTCCATCATTGCCAGCATATTAAATGTGAATACTTTAGAGCCGTCTGCAAGTACTTCAGTTGAACTGAAATATAATCCGATAACCGCCAGTAAAATAAATACACTCCCTAATAAAGTGTAAAGGAAGAATTTTATTGCTGCATATTCTTTTCTTGGACCCCCCCAGATTCCGATTAAGAAATACATCGGAAGAAGCATCAATTCCCAGAAGATGTAGAATAAGAAAAAATCAAGAGCAACAAAGACACCCATCATCCCCGTATCTAAAAGTAGAAAGAGAACAAAATAACCTTTGACCGATTTGTTAATTGTCCATGATGAAAAAGTAGCTATGAAAGTTACTATAGCTGTAAGAAGCACAAGTGGAGCACTTATTCCATCAATAGCAAGAAAATAATCAACTTTAATTCTGCCAATCCAGGATAAGCCGGAAACATCAATCCATCTGAATTTTTCCATGAACTGAAAAGATTTAGGATCGAATATTCCGCCAAGCGAATAATTGAAGTTCATCATAATTATTGCTGCCAGTATAACCTGTAATCCGGTTATTACTAGCGTTAAGCTTTTAATTACTTTAGCTTCTGATTTTGGAATGCATAAAATTGCAATCATTCCTACAACTGGCAAAAAAGTGATAAGCGATAAAATTGGAAAATTTCCCATATTCTTTCTCTAAAATGTCCTGAATAAAAATAAAAGTATAATTAATGAAAACACTACAAATATTATATATGTCTGAACTTTACCTGTCTGAAATCTTCTGAAAATCAAACCAATAAATCCGCTGAAATAAGCTGCAAAGTTGACAGCTCCGTCAACAACTACATTGTCAAACCTGCCGCTGAATCTCGATATTCCTTTGGTAACTGCTGCAGTACCATTAACAATTCCATCTATCACGTTAGCATCAAACCATGCTAAAGCTTTACTTAATCCTAAGGTACCCGCAACAAAAACTGCATTATAGAATTCGTCAAAATACCATTTATTATATGAAAGCTTATACAGCGGTTTTAACCGCTCCGCCAGCTTATCGGCAGATATCTTTTTCCACTGGTACATTAAAAAAGCTAATAGCAATCCCGATATTGCCATTAATAAAGAGAGAATCATAGTAGGTATATGCGCATGATGTATAGCTTCCATATATGAGTCTGAATATATAATCTCTTTTTCTGCTACCTTCACATGACCTTCGGCTTTTGGTTCATTAATAGCAGTCTTCATAAAAGAATATCTTGCATTGTTTGGAACCGAAACCTCAGGTGTTTTTACCCAGTTTGATAAGAACCAGCCCTGCTCCGGTCCAAAAGGATTCGGTGTATACCAGATAAAGACTGAAAGGGCTGAAAGAACAACTAAAGGAAGCGCCATATTAAAACGGGATTCATGTGCATGTGCATATTTCTCTTCATCACGCGGTTTTCCATGGAATGTCATAATGATTAATCTGAACATGTAAAATGCTGTAAGTATAGCTACAAGAAATCCTATAAAAGGGAAGAACCAATAACCTGTTAGAGAAGCGAATGCATATGAACCCATTAGTATT
The DNA here is from genome assembly GCA_963742995.1 of uncultured Ignavibacteriales bacterium. Classification (GTDB taxonomy): domain Bacteria; phylum Bacteroidota; class Ignavibacteria; order Ignavibacteriales; family Ignavibacteriaceae; genus CAVQBP01. Next base: position 33,844 of record CAVUOL010000072.1, on the reverse strand, counting down.
CCATCTTTACTTAAAAACCCTGATGTTAACGGTATGCCTGATAAAGCAAGAGAGGCAACAACAAAGGTAATGTAGGTCAAAGGCATCTTCTTTCTTAAACCGCCCATTTTTGTAATATCCTGTTCATGGTGCATTGCATGAATAACCGAACCGGAGCCAAGGAATAAACAAGCTTTGAAAAATGCATGTGTAATTAAATGAAAGAATGCAAACTGGTAAGCTCCCACTCCGAGCGCCATTATCATATACCCGAGCTGGCTGATTGTTGAATAAGCAAGAACCTTTTTAATATCATTTTGCGTTAATGCAATCGTTGCAGGTATGAAGGCAGACAAAGCTCCTATAATAGCAATTATAAGCAATGCATCCCCGGTCATTATTGTAAAGATTCTTGTAACAAAGAATACTCCCGCCGCTACCATTGTTGCTGCGTGGATTAAAGCACTAACAGGAGTTGGACCTTCCATTGCATCAGGCAGCCATACATGAAGAGGAAATTGGGCCGACTTCCCAATAGCACCGCAGAATAATAATAAACCTGCAGCAGTTAACCCTGCTTCACTATTGAAAGGTAACTGTCCATGTGCAATTGCCGAAAATATTTCATGAAAAGAAAAGGTATGGTATGTGGTAAACAGAATTAGTATTCCAAGCAGCATTCCTATATCGCCAATTCTATTTACAATAAAAGCTTTTTTCCCGGCATCCGATGCAGACTTTTTTTCATACCAGAATCCGATTAACAAATAAGAAGATAAACCTACAAGTTCCCAGAAGATGTACATCATTAAGAAATTGTGGGTGAATACAATTCCCGACATTGAAAAGGTGAATATCCCGAGATATGCAAAATATCTTGAATATCTTTTATCCCCTTTCATATAATCAATTGAGAAAATATGAACTACAAGACTTATTAGATTTACAGTTAAAATCATTATGACTGCAATGTTATCCAGTAGTATTCCCAGATTAATTGTGAGCCTTTTCAGTACGGGTATATTACCTAAATCAATCCATGTAAATTCTCCTGAAATATCCGTATGCAGATAATAAGTTAACTTAGTATAAGCCAGAATAGCTGAAAGAACAAATGCTGTAATGATTATAAATATTTCAAAGTAGAATAACTTAGAAAATCTTTTTCCAAAGAAAATTGTTACTATAAACCCCAAAAGAGGAAGGAATAAAATAACAACAGATAAACTTATAAGTGAAGATTCAGTCATATAAATATTAAATAATTCTAATAATCAAATTTTTAATTTCAATAATCAATCTAATCTTGTAATCTTGAAATCTTTTAATCTTTCAACGTATCAATTTCATCAACATTAACAGTTGAGAATTGTTTATAAATATTTAAAACTATTGCAAGTGCAACTGCTGCTTCTGCGGCTGCAAGAACAATAACAAATAGAGCCATAAGTTGTCCCGGGTATCCAAGACTTCCGAATTTCGAAAACGCAATGAAATTTATATTTGCTGCATTTAGAATCAGTTCTATTCCCATTAAAACCATCACCGCATTTTTCCTGGTAACTATACCAAAGATTCCGAGTGAGAATAAAACCGTACTTATAAATAAAAAGTGATTTAATCCTGCATGTATCATATCATCTTCTTGCAATTGTTGCTGCGCCAATCAGCGCTATTAAAAGAAGAATTCCTAATAATTCAAAGACTACAACATACTGGTTCATTAAAAGAAGACCAAGGTTGTGTGTAGTTGAAAAAGGAATTTCTACATTATTTGTTTTCCAACTAGTATTGGTAAATGTCCAATATAAAAAGCTTCCGAGCACTCCGGCTCCTATAATGGCAGGAACTATCTGCCAGGCTCCCGATTTTATTTGAACGCTGGTTATCTTGTTCGTCAGCATTACTCCGAATATCATAAGAATCAAGATTCCTCCAACATATACTATCAATTGAACGACTGCTACAAAATCAGCCCCTAGCAAAACATAAATACCTGCAACACCGAAAAATGTAAAAAGTAAGTAAAAGGCTGAATGAACTATATTTCTCACAGTTACAACAAAAATTGCCGAAATAATTGTTATTGCTGCGAACAAATAAAATATTAAATCGTAAACATTCATAGGTTTTAATTTTTAATTTCTTCTGAACTTTTATCCGGATTTATATTGCTTTTAGTACTTTCATTTGAAGTACCGCTTCCGCTACTAGCTGTAGTATCAACCTTATCATTGCCTGGTGTTTTTTTAACAACCGGCTTTACTGGAGCTTTTTTAGCTTCAGGGTTTGCTGCAGCTTCCGCTTTCTTTTTAGCAGCTTCAGCAGCTTTCTGAGCAGCTTTCTCCGCTTCAAGCTTTCCAAAATTATCTTTCTTTTCTACTTTTTCCTGCGGAGTAAGTGTAGTAAAATCATAAAGCAAATTCCCCCTAGTATATTCGGAGAATTCATATACATCGGTCATATAAATACACTCGGTAGGGCAGGGGAATACACATAACTGGCAGTAGCAGCATTTAGCTATATCAATATCAAATTGCGTAACCCATAAAACTTTCTTCTTACCATTGGAGGTTTTACCAAGGTCTTCAGTCGGTAATGATTTCACAGTCTCGATTAATATACAATCTACCGGACAGGCACGTGCGCATTGATCGCAGCCAATGCAGTCATCCATATTTACGTAAAGACGGTTTCTCTCTCTCTGCGGAAGGGTTAATTTTTCATCCGGATATTGTATTGTAACTGCCGGAACGAAGAGATGCTTAAAAGTTACTCTCATTCCTATAAATACGGTTATTAATCCAGTCCAGATATTATTTATATATTCTTTCATCTTATAAAACGGTAATTAATCCAACTACTAATAAATTAACAAATGCAATGGGTATTAGATATTTCCAGCATAATGCCATTAGCTGATCAACTCTCAACCTTGGTAATGTCCATCGCAGCCACATTTGAACAAATACGAAGAAAACTCCTTTAGCAACAAACCAGAAAAATTGTTCAATAGGTATAAGCCAATGAGCATTAAAAAGATTTCCCAGATAACCAAATGGAGACTGGTATCCTCCGAGAAATAATGAAACAACTATAACAGAAACTGCAAACATATTGGCATATTCGGCGAGAAAAAACATTGCAAACTTCATCCCGGAATATTCAGTATGATATCCTGAAACTAATTCTGATTCTGCTTCGGGTATATCGAAAGGAGTTCTGTTTACTTCGGCAAGGGTGCTTATATAAATTATTATAAATCCTGCCACCATTAAAGGTATAAATACGAATTTTGCAACACCGAAGGTCGGCCCGCCGAAAATCATCCAGTTCCAGAAATAACCGGTTTGCATTTCACTTAATGTACGCAAATTCATTGTACCGGTTATCATTACAAGTGTCAACACAACAAGAATAGTTGGAATTTCATAACTGATTATTTGAGCAGCGGATCTCATTGCACCTAATAAAGAATATTTATTATTGCTTGACCAGCCTGCCATTAAAATTCCGGCTACAACTAAGCCGGAAATTCCAATAATAAAAAATATTCCAAGGTCAATATTAGAGCCTATAAAAATACTTGATAAAGGAATTACAGCAAATGCTGCATAGCTCCCTGCAAAAACCAGAATAGGAGCCAAATTAAATAAGGTTTTATCATTATCGGTCGCTACAATATCCTCTTTTTGAATCAGCTTTATTAAATCAGCAATAGTCTGCAGCCAACCGTGCCAGCCTACTCTCATCGGGCCTAATCTGTCCTGCATATGCGCCGATACTTTTCTTTCCAGCCATACGGCAACGAGAGTAAATGGAAGCACTAATATAAATAGGGGAATTATACTTGTAACAAGCATTGCAATATATTCATTCCCGAAAAATTTTAAGAAGAAATCGTATGTCATCTGTCTACCTCTCCGAGAACAATATCAACACTTCCAAGAATTGTGATTATATCTGCAATCATATGACCTCTGCACAATTCATCCATAACTCCAAGATTAACAAATGAAGGGCCTCTGACTTTAATTCTGAAAGGATTTGGTGTGCCGTTGCTGACTATAAAATATCCAAGTTCTCCTCTGGGATTTTCAACCCTGGCATAAACCTGTCCGACCGGTGGTTTTACTCTTTTCGGAATAGCAGAAGTTACGTCTCCTTCAGGCAGTTGATCCAGCGCCTGTTCAATTATTTTTAAGCTTTCAGACATTTCCAAAACTCTTACAAAATATCTATCCCAGCTGTCTCCAACCGCGCCCATTAAACCCTGTCCTATGGGTATATCAAAATCAAATTTACTATAGACAGAGTAAGGATCATCCCTTCTTAAATCCCATTTAAAACCTGATGCACGAAGCATCGGGCCTGTTACTCCAAAATTTATTGCCGTTTCTACCGGAAGAATACCGACTTTAGCTGTTCTTTCCGTAAAAATTCTATTATAAGATAATAGGTCGTTTAATTCTTTAATTTTCGGCTTAAAATAACTGGTAAATTCTTTAGCAAGCCTTACAAAATCAGGGTGGAGGTCGTGAGATAGACCACCAATCCATATGTAATTATACAGTAATCGTGCGCCGCATGTTATTTCAAAAAGGTTAAGAATTTTCTCCCTGTCCCTGAAACAGAACAGAAAAGGAGTGAAAGCCCCTATATCAGCCCCATAAGTTCCAAGTGCAACAAGATGAGAAGCAATCCTCTGTAATTCCGCCATTATAACCCTAATATACTCTACTCTTTCGGGGAGCTCAATACCTAATAGCTTTTCAACAGCGATTGCATAACCGAATTCATTCCCCATCGAAGCCAGGTAATCCATCCTATCGGTATACGGGATAACCTGAGGATAAGTCATTGCTTCGGCATGTTTTTCAAAACATCTATGGAGATAACCGATATGGGGAATAACTTTAGTTATAATTTCTCCTTCAAGCTGAAGTTCCAGCCTCAACACCCCATGCGTAGAAGGATGCTGAGGACCCATGTTCAGGATCATCTCTTCAGTCTTCAGATTTGAGTATTGAGTCTTGAGTACTGAGTCTTGAGTATTTGTAATTGAATCTTGAGACATTATATTCTTTATTTTTCCAGAGACTTGATTAAACCTGTTAACATTTTTTGTATTTCTTCAATATATAAATAGAAATCATTCAATTTATCTTGATTAATAAATCCGAGATCAAATGATAAAATAATTTGAGTATCTAATTCACATGATGACGCATAAGCAATTTCTAAAAATCTTGAAAATTCCTTATTTGAAAAATGTCCAGCACCTTCAGCAATATTTGATGGGATAGAAATCGCAGCCCTTCTAAGCTGGGAAGTTAATGAATAAATTTCTTCTTTAGGAAATTTATTAGTTAATTCATAAATGAATTTCACTAATTCTCTTCCTTTTTGCCAAACTTTTAATTCTTTATACTTATGCATCTTTTTCCTTTCTCAATACTCATTACTCAATACTAAATACTTAATAGGGTACTTTCATCCCCTGATAAAATTCCGGATTCTTATAATCTTTCCTTAGCGGGTGTCCTGCTTCCCAATCGTAAGGCATTAAAATTCTTCTTAAATCTGGATGGGTTAAAAATTTTATCCCAATCAGGTCATATGCTTCACGTTCCTGCCAGTCTGCATGCCTCCATACATCATAGAGGGATGCAGCCTCGGGATTTTCTCTCGGAGTTGAAACTTTCAAGCATATCTTATGTCGAATCTTGGTTGATTCAATATGATAATAAACGCTTAAGGTCCCGCCGATTATCTTCAAAGCACCTGTTTCATCATTCTTGGTCTCGCCGTTCGCATCATCAACACCTGAAAGATTCATCAAAGAATCGAATAATAATCCTTCTTTATCTCTTAAAAAGAGGCATACTTTATCAATTTCTAACGGATTAACAATTATGAAAGGGTTAACAGGCTGGTCGTTTTTTAATTCTATTACATAATCACGGAACTTTGCTTTTAGGATTTCAAAAATTTCTTCAATAGACTTCATGCGGATTTCTCCTGAAGGGATCCATGTCCTTTTACAGTAGATTCATTTCTAATCTTTTCCTGAAGCTTTAATAAACCTTCCAGAAGAGCTTCGGGGCGTGGAGGACAACCAGGTACATATACATCAACAGGAATAACTCTGTCAACCCCTTTCAATACATGGTATCCATGTTCCCAGTAAGGACCGCCGCAATTTGAACAGCTTCCCATAGATATAACATATTTCGGATCCGGCATTTGCTCATATAATCTTTTAATACGCAATGCCATCTTTAATGTAACAGTTCCTGAGATTATGATTACATCTGATTGACGGGGTGAAGGTCTTGGTATTACACCAAACCTGTCAAAATCATAATGAGAGGCTGAAGTTGCCATCATTTCAATTGCACAGCATGCTAAGCCGAAACTCATTTGCCAGAGTGATGATAACCTGGCCCAATTAAATAAATCTTCAACTTTGGTAACTACAATATTTTCGTCTGTAAATTGCTTATCCAGAAATCCCATTCTTTATCCAATCTCCGTTGTAAGAACTTCTTTTTCTCCACTCTTGGCGGATTCTTTTACTAAAATTTTGTTTAAGACCGGAGGTTCAATTTTAGGACGTGCCCACTCCAGATCCCCTTTACGCCATTCGTACGCCATTCCAAGACCCAATAAGAAAAGGAATATTCCTCCAACTAAAAAGCCTCCCATTCCATATCCTTTATATACAAGCGCCCATGGTATCAATAATACTACTTCAACGTCAAATATTAAAAATATAAGAGCTACTACATAAAAACGAATATTGAATTTGACCCAGGGGGAACCTATTACATCTTCACCGCATTCGTAGGTTAAGAGTTTTTCTTTGGTTGGTCTGGCGGGTCTGATTAACTTAGCTGCAAAAACTGCAACAACTACAAATAGTATTGCAACTAAAATGAATACGAATATTTTTCCGAATTCTGTTAACATATTTTTAATTTTTTATAATTTACATCCGGGAATTCCGATGTAAACTTAAATCTATCCCTCTAAATTTCAAAATCGCAATTCTTTTACAACATATATGCCATACACATTAATTCCAAATATCTTTTATTTTTTAATTAAATATGTTATTAGACTATTCTTTTAAAAAAAATTTTCATTAAAGAAAAGAAGATAAAGAATATTCTTGATAATGAGAAATAAAAAATTATTAATCTAAGCCTCATCTTAATGGAAAGTCAATGTACTCCTCTTCTGTTCACATCCGGTATAACTCCAAGATAACTCCAAGATAACTCCAAGATAACTCCAAGATAACTCCAAGGTATTTCCATTATTTCTTTTTGGTAAACAGTCCTCAAAAATTGTAACTCGAAATTCCGATTTCAGCCCTGTATTGGTAAACCTCCATATAGGCGCAACCTTGTATAGTGTGTTTGAAATTTTAATATTTAATATTGTATTTTATTTGTAATTTGTTCTTTGTCATTTGGAATTTCTACCATGTAGGATTGCTTATAAATTCAATAAAATTTATATTTTATATTCTAAAAAATTAAATTTAAATGCGCTCAACTTATGCTGTTATAAACTTAAAATATTTAAAGGAAAATTATTTAAATATTAGAAAAAAAGTAAAGAATGTTAAAATCATGCCTGTAGTTAAGGCAAATGCCTATGGTCATGGGGTAGAGAAAATCACTTCTGCTTTGAACTCTCTTCCGGAAAAGCCCGATTATTATGCTGTTGCTCTGGTAGATGAAGGAATTGAATTAAGACAGTATAACATAAAACAACCTATCCTTGTCTTTGAAGCGATAAATAAAAGCCATATTAAATCTATCTTCGAATATGATTTAATTCCTACTGTATTTACTAGTCAGCACTTATCTCTGTTAAAATATAATCACGGGAATGACGGAATAAAAGTTCATATTAAAGTTAATACCGGTATGAATAGATTGGGAATTAATTATAAAGATGCCTATGAATTTGTAAAAAGCATTAGTGAAGATAAGTTTTTTGTCATAGATGGAATTTATACTCACTTTGCTGCTTCAGATGAAAAGGATAAAAGTTTTGCTAACCTCCAGTTAAAAAGATTTAAAGATCTGCTTGATGAATTGAAAAAGAATCAAATAAGCTATGGATTAGCCCACACTGCAAACAGCGGTGCAATTCTCGATTTACCCGGCTCTTATATGGATATGGTCAGACCGGGCATCTCTTTATATGGCTATTACCCTTCCCTTGAAACTTCAATGTCTATCCCTTTGAAGCCTGTTATGTCTATTGTTTCTAAAGTTGACTCAGTTAATAGGCTTGAAAAAGGAGAAACCGTAAGTTACGGGAGAAAATTTATTGCTAATGAGGCCACTAACATTATTTCTGTTTCTATGGGTTATGCCGATGGTTATAGCAGGAATTTGACTAATAAATCCAAAGCTATTATAAATGGAAAATTTTATAACCAGGCCGGAACAGTTACCATGGACAGAATTATGTTTGATGTAAATAATGATGATATTCAAATAGGGGATGATGTTATTTTATTGGGTGAGATAAATAATTTAAAATTTAATGCATTGGATTGGGCAAATATTCTAAATACCATTCCTTATGAAATTACATGCGGTATAAGTCAACGTGTCCCGAGATTATATATAAATTAAATGGATTTTATAAAACAGTATATCACTCAAAGCATTTCGACAGCATCTAATAATCTGCGTTTAAGTACTGAGAAAATTGAAGTTGTGGCTCTCCTTAGAGAAATGATCTCTAATTCGGATAATTTACATGAAGATATTAAAAAGATGAAAAAAGTTACCGAATTTTCTACTCTTGCTATTAGACTCAATCAAATTTACGATTTTCTTATCGAAGGCAGAATAGACTTTTCAAGGCTGTCCGATAAATTTAAAGAACATAGCCAAAGTTTAATTAGAGATCTAAATCATATGCTTGAGATGGTTAATCCTCTTACTTTCAGGGAATCATTAAAAAAGATTACCGGCGATGTTAAAAATCAAGTTTCTGAACTGGAAACTGAAAAGGAAATTGAAAGCCAGGAAGAAATCTCTGTTGATCTATCCAAAAGGGAACCCAATGAGAATGTATTTGAAGTTTCTGAAAGTGATAAGATAAAGGAAGAAATAATTTTAGGCGAGGAAAAACATACCGAGGAAAATTCTTTTGAAGATTATGAAGCATCGGTATTAAAGTCAATAAAATCATTTGATTCGTTATTAAAAGAGTTATCTGAAAAAGGAATCCCTAACGAAGAACTTGGGACGTATATTAGTATTATGAAGGAAAATGAGGATGCATCAAGAAAAAATGGTTTTAATATAATCGCAAATATGCATTATATCCTTTACCGTTCTTTATCTCTCATAAAAAGTGGAATATTAATACCGTCTTCCGAAATTATTGAATCTATGAGGGCTTGCTTAATAGTTATTGTTGCCCTTGTAAAAGGTAAGGAAGTCGATATCACTAATTACCTCAATAGGGCAGAAGAATTTGGAAAAAAAATAATAAGTAATTAAATAAAGGATAATTAATGAAAATATATGCTGTTATTATGGCTGGCGGTGTTGGTTCAAGGTTCTGGCCAAGAAGTAAAGAAAAATCACCGAAGCAATTGCTGAAAATATTCGGTAATAATTCGATGATCCAGGATACTGTTTACAGACTGAAAGATATAGTTGATAATGAAAATATTTTCATAATTACCAATAAAGTCCAGCAGCCGGAAATTAAAAATCAGCTTCCCCAAATTCCTTGCGAGAATATTATAGAAGAACCTTTCGGAAGAAATACAGCAGCCTGTATCGGGCTTGCTTCTATAATAATAAATGCAAAGGATAAAGATGCGGTAATGGTAGTCCTTCCGGCAGATCATATTATTAAAGATGTTGATGAATTCCATAGAACTCTTAAAGATGCTGCCGAATTTGCTTTTGAATCAAAGGGACTTGTAACTATCGGGATTACTCCTACCCGGCCTGAAACAGGCTACGGTTATATTCAAATTGATGAAAAAATAATTAAGAAAAATATTTATAAAGTCTATACTTTTGCCGAAAAACCTAATTATGCAACTGCCGTAAGATTTCTTGAGAGTGGAGACTTCCTCTGGAATAGCGGTATGTTCATTTGGAGAGCTGATGCTATTCTTGATGAAATTAAAATATATATGCCTGATCTTCATGAAGGGCTGAAGGAAATTAGTTCAAATCTGAACACCGAAAAATATGATAAGACTTTAGCTGTTGTTTACGGGCAGTTAAGGAATATATCTATAGATTATGGTATAATGGAAAAATCTCAAAAGGTCTATCTTACCAAAGGTGATTTTTCATGGAGCGATGTTGGAAGCTGGGAAGAAGTATATCAGCTTTCGGAAAAAGATAGTGATGGAAATGCTAAAGTAGGTAATATTTATACTGAAATGACAATTGATTCTTATATCTATTCTCCGAATAAATTTACATCTGTAATCGGCATTGATAATGTAATTGTAATAAACACTGACAATGCTCTTTTAGTCTGTCGCAGAGACCAGTCGCAGGAAGTAAAAAAAGTTATCGACCATTTAAAAATAAATAAATTAAAAGAGTATCTATAATTTTTTTAGTATGTTGTTTATAGTTTGTTGTTTGTAGTTTGTTTGTTATTTGATATTTAAATATTGGAGTTTATTTGTTGTTTGTCTGTTGTAATTTGGAATTTAACAAGGGATTCATTTGTTTACCGTTAAAGCACCTCTTCAGCAAGTAATCGAACTTGAAAATAAAATATTTTTATTAAAGATTTTCTCTCCGGAGATTGCTCACAAAATTAAACCGGGACAATTTCTTAATGTACTGGTTACAAAAACATATTATCCGCTCTTGAGAAGACCGTTCAGCGTCTGTGATGTTGAAGATGATTATTTCTACCTAATGTTTAATATTTTTGGAGAGGGGACAAGGATGCTTTCCAGGAAACATCCGGGTGATTTAATCGATGTTTTAGGTCCTCTCGGAAACGGCTTTAATTTAGAAGGGGATTACGACACTGCAGTAGTTGTAGCCGGAGGTCTAGGTGCTGCGCCTTTTCCATATTTAATCCGAAAAATTCAAGATAAGAAAAACATTATTTCTTTTATTGGTGGAAGAACACAGAATGATGTGATTCTTCACGGAATGAAAAATATTCATATTTCTACCGATGACGGTTCTCTCGGGTTTAAAGGAACAGTAGTTGAATTATTAAAAAATCAAATTAGCCTTATAAAATCTTCAAAAACAAAAATTTTTGCTTGCGGCCCAAATGCAATGCTTAGAAATTTGAAAGAATTTTGTATCGAGAATGATCTTAATTGTGAAGCTTCCACTGAATGTGCTATGGCTTGCGGTTTCGGTATTTGCCAGGGATGCCCCATTGAAGGAGTTAACAGCCCTGATAAATATTTATTAGTCTGTAAAGATGGTCCCGTATTTAATGTTAAAGATGTTATTCTATGAATAAAATAGATCTATCCGTAACTGTTGGTCCCTTAAAATTTCGAAATCCAATATTACTGGCTTCAGGTACTGTGGGTTATGGAAATGAAATGTCCGAATTTATTGACCTTAATAAAATTGGCGGAATTGTTACAAAATCTTTAAGTTTAAAGTCGAGAAAAGGGAATCCTCCGCAGAGAATAGTAGAAACTCCCTCAGGTATGCTTAATGCAATAGGATTAGCAAACGTTGGAGTAGAAGAGTTTATTAAAGAAAAAATCCCTTTTCTTGAAAAGTTTGATGTACCCCTGATTTGCAACATTGCCGCAAGCTCAATTGAAGAATATGTTGAATGCACAAGGATTTTAACGCAGGAAAAATCAATTTATGCATTTGAAATAAATGTCTCCTGCCCAAATGTAAAAGAAGGCGGGCTTCAATTTGGTAATGATGTTTCTGCAGTAGGTAAAATTACCGGAAAAGTAAAGGCTGTATCTACAAAACCGGTGATAATTAAACTTTCACCCAATGTTTCATATATTTCAAAATTTGCTGAAGCTGTAAAAAAAGAAGGCGGTGATGCTGTTTCAGCAATCAATACTCTTGTAGGCACGGCTTTTGATATCAATACAAGAAAACCAAAAATTTTCAATGTTACCGCAGGATTGTCAGGGCCAGCAATAAAACCGGTTGCTCTTGCTAAAGTTTTAGAAATTAATAGAAATGTTGACATCCCTATAATCGGTATTGGCGGTATTATGAACTGGAAAGATGTGATTGAATTTATGATTGCCGGCTCTTCAGCTATACAATTAGGAACTTTAAACTTTATTGATCCGTCGGCAGCAGAAAAAATATTAAGTGATCTGGAAGATTACTGTATTAAATTTGGCATTGAAAAACTTTCTAATCTCACCGGTTCTTATATTATTTGATTATGAATATAGAAAAGTCTTTGCAAAAGTTGTATTCTCTTCATACTTTTGGGATTAAACTTGGGCTCGATAATATTACACGATTTCTTGAATTTATTGGAAACCCCCAAAAAGAATTCAAAACTTTTCATATAGCCGGTTCTAATGGAAAAGGAAGCACCGCATCCTTTATTGCTAGTATTTTAATGGAATTAAATTATCAGGTGGGATTGTATACTTCTCCGCATTTTGTAAGATTTAATGAACGCGTTAAGATCAATAATGCTCAAATACCTGACTACTATATAGCCGGTTTTGTCTCCGGTTTTGAAAAATATATTGATGATAATCAGCTTACATTCTTTGAAGTAACTACTGCAATGGCTTTTAAGTATTTTATGGAACAAAATGTTGACTACACAGTAATTGAAACAGGATTAGGCGGGAGACTTGATGCGACAAATGTCCTTAATCCTTTATCAGCGGTAATTACTTCAATCAGCCTGGAGCATACAAATATTCTGGGTAATTCTATTAAAGAGATCGCTGGAGAAAAAGCAGGGATAATAAAAAAAGGATCAAAAGTTTTTATTGGAAAGCTGCCTAAAGATGCAGTGCAGGTAATTGAAGACAGGTGTGAAAATCTTAATTGTGAATTGTTCAAGTTGAAAGAATATATAACTGAAGCAAAAGATTTGCTGGAATTTCGTCCAGTAGAACCAGGAAATCAATCCGGAAAAATGGAGCTCAATGATACGGTAGTTCCTCTTAAAGGTATTCACCAAAAGTATAATGCAGCCCTTTCAGGTTTAGCTGTATATAAAACATTAAATTTGGATGATTATACTCCTCTAGTTAATGGTTTCAAAAGTGTTTTACCTAATACCGGTTTCCAGGGACGTTTTGAATTCTATAAAAAGAATCCCGATATAATCTTTGATTCTGCCCATAATCTCGAAGGGATTAAAAGTTTTATTAATGAATACAAAAAGGATTATCACAAATATTCGCATAAGGTTCTCCTTTTTGGTGTGATGAAAGATAAAGCTGTAGAAGAAATGCTTTTCAATATTAAAGATTATTTTGATGAAATATATATTACCGAAATCGATATCGAACGGTCATGTAAGGTTGAAGAATTATTGAAAATTACCTCCAAATTAAATCTGCTTGTAAAAATAACAAAGGAACCAGTAAAGTTAATATCTGAATTTGAGGTAGGAGCAAAGGATAATTGTCTTGTTATTCTGGGAAGTATGTATTTAATCGGAGAAATTAAATCAAAGTTGATAAATATTTTAACTTGACATTATTTTTAATTAGATGTATGTTAGGTATTAAACCTCGTGTTCCTTTCAAAGTTTTACAATAAAATAGTTAGTAAAAGCCCCGATATCTTAAGCATACCGGATGCATTTGAAAAAATTAGTAACAAAATATCGTATTTTAACAACAAACAAAGTTAGGGTCAAAAAATGCCAATGGATATTTCTGAACTGAAGTCAAAGAAAATTGTTGAGCTAAATGAAATAGCAAAAGGCCTCAACATATCTGGCTACAGTGATTTAAGAAAACAAGAATTAATTTTTAAAATATTAGAAGGGCAAACCGCTAAAGATGGTTTGACTTTTTCGAAGGGCGTACTTGAAGTATTGCCTGATGGTTATGGATTTCTTAGATCTTCAGATTACAACTATCTGCCTTCTCCGGATGATATTTATGTCTCTCCTTCGCAGATAAAAAAATTCAGTTTAAGGACAGGTGATTATGTCAGCGGGCAGGTTAGACCTCCCAAAGAAGGTGAGCGTTTCTTTGCCCTCTTAAGGGTTGAAGCTGTAAATAATCTGGACCCGGAAGGAATTAGGGAAAGAACATTATTCGATAATCTTACTCCGGTTTATCCAACTAAAAGGATCTCTCTTGAATCTGCTCCCGGTGAATACTCGATGAGAATAATGGACCTGCTTTCTCCGATTGGAAAAGGACAGCGCGGTCTTGTTGTATCTCCTCCTAAAAGCGGTAAAACAGTGCTGCTTCAGAAAGTTGCCAATTCAATCACCAGGAATAACCCTGAAATTAAACTTATCATCTTATTAATAGATGAAAGACCGGAAGAAGTAACCGATATGGAACGTTCTGTTAAAGGTGAAGTTATCAGCTCCACTTTTGATGAACCTGCAGAGAGACATGTCCAGGTTGCCGATATGGTTATCGAAAAAGCCAAAAGACTCGTGGAAGCAAAAGAAGACGTTGTAATTTTATTGGATAGTATTACAAGACTTGCAAGAGCTCATAATATTGTTGTTCCTCATAGCGGTAGAATTCTATCAGGTGGTGTTGATTCTAATGCTCTCCATAAACCTAAAAGATTTTTCGGAGCAGCAAGAAATACCGAAGACGGCGGCAGCTTAACTATTATCGCTACTGCATTAATTGATACCGGCAGCAGAATGGATGACGTTATTTTTGAAGAGTTCAAAGGTACCGGTAACATGGAATTAGTTCTCAACCGCGATTTGAGCGATAGAAGAATTTTCCCGGCAATCGATGTAAATAAATCAGGTACAAGAAGAGAAGAATTGCTGATGAAAGAAGATGATCTTGCTAAAGTCTGGATTTTAAGAAAAATATTAAGTGATTTCGCACCTGTTGAAGCAATGGATTTCTTACTTGATAAAATTAGAGGTACAAAAAATAATAAAGAATTCTTGAATAATATGAACAGTTAATCTTTGGGGCTCATTTAAGGGTGACCTTTCAAGGATAATTTCTCTATTGATTATTCAATATTTATTTTTTTTATTTTTTTTTTTTTTTTTTTTTTTTTTTTTTTTTTTTTTTTTTTTTTTTTTTTTTTTTTTTTTTTTTTTTTTTTTTTTTTTTTTTTTTTTTTTTTTTTTTTTTTCTTTTATTTTTTTTTTTTTTTTTTTTTTTATTTTTTTTTTTTTATTTATTTTTATTTTTTTTTTTTTTTTTTTTTTTTTTTTTTTTTTTTTTTTTATCTTTTTAATCTTTTTATACCTTTGTATTAGCATTGAAAAGAAGTATTAAGTCTCTATTTTTATATTCTAAAAAAATGAAATTGAAAACACTTATAATTTCCATCCTTGCCCTTTTTTTTAGTGTTCAGGTTTTTAGCCAGCCGCACAGAGAAAGGACTCAATTTGTAAACCATATTTTATTATCTGAAATATATAAGCTTCCTTATGGTAATTCGCAAGATTCATCCGAAGTGCTTTATTATTTTTACCGCATTCCATATAACATTTTGGTTTTTGAAAAAAATAACGATGATTATTCTGCCTATTATAGGTTAACTGTTGAAATTCACGATTCTGTTTCTAATACAATTGATAGAAAAATGAAGGAAGATAAAATCCTGGTGCAAGATTTCGATAAAACCGATAGTAGAAATAATTATGCTCAGGGATTTTTAAGCTTTCAGATTTCAAAACAAAAGACATATAATCTTTATCCGATTTTATTTGATGAAAATTCCAGCCGGGAAGTAAGGTTGAATAAAATTCCTATAGCTCAGGATGTTGAGAAAAATAATCGGGATCATTATCTGGAACCTTTGGTAGTTGACTCAAAACAACCGGAACATGAAAACAGTAATTCGTTTATTATCTCAAATTTTGAAGGTTCAATCCCGTTTGGAGAAAAAGATTACGACCTGTTAATTCCTTGTAAGGATACATCAGTACAGAACATCTATGTAAGGTTTATAAGTGATAAAGACACTCTGCTTTCCGAAAATGTCAGCCGTTCGGTAACTTTATATAATTCTTTCGAAGAAGTAAATGGAAATATTGTTTTAAACAATCACGAATCCTCTCCGGTTTATAAGAATTTTATCATCCCTTTTGTTAACAAAAAATTAGATGAAGGTGATCTGGATATACAGGTATCTGCAACTGAAACCTCCAAATCATTTGCCGCCTTTAATAAAAGCGTGAGATGGTTTGATAAACCTCTATCTTTGCTAAATCCTGAACTGTCTATTAAATTTCTTAAATATATGGAGAATGACCAGGTTATTGACAGCCTGCTTGATTTTAAGAAAAAGGAATATGAAAGAGTTTTATTTGACTTCTGGAAACATTTCGATCCGACTCCCGAAACTGCCTTTAATGAACTTATGAATGAATATTATTCAAGGATCGATTATACATTGAAGAATTTTTCCTCAATATCCGGGAAAAGAGGCTTCGATACCGATAGGGGAAAGGTTTTCATCCTATATGGTAAGCCTTTTGATATGGAAAGGACTTCAAATCAGTTCGGTAAAATAGTTGAAACATGGATATATAAAAATCCGGAAAGAAAATTTGTCTTTATTGATGAAACCGGCACCGGCGAATATCAATTAAAAAATGGTTAATTATGGTATTTCCACTATGAATAAATTTATTTTTACATGTGGAGATACTAATGGAATCGGTCCTGAAATAGTTATTAAATCATTAAACAAAATTTCTTCCTCTTCCTCAAATAGTTTTATTTTTATCTGTCCTGGAAATATTTTAAAAGAAACTCTAAAATCTACTAACGCAGAATTCAATTTTGAAATCAAAAGTAAAATAGAGGAATTAACTCCGGGTACTGTAACAATCCTTGACATTAAAAATCCGGAACATGATCCTGGCAAACCTACTAAAGCTTCCGGGAAAGCTTCTTTTAAAGCCGTTAAACTTTCCGCAGAACTATTGATTAAAAAGAAAGCTGATGCGGTTATTACTGCACCTATTTCCAAAACTGCAATTAAACTCGCCGGATATAATTTCCCGGGTCATACGGAAATGTATGCCCAATGGACTAAAACCAGGAATTTTGTAATGGTATTTATTTCGAATGAAATGAATGCTGCCTTGACTACAATACATGTACCTGTTAAATCCGTACCGAAATTATTATCCGCAAAGAACCTTACAAATAAGATTGAAGTTGTAATCAATACTCTCATTCAGGATATGAACATCCAAAATCCTAAAGTTGCTGTTTTAGGTTTAAATCCACATGCAGGGGAAGAGGGATTAATAGGCAATGAAGAGAAAAAAATTATTGCACCTCTGATTAAGGAAAGCAAATATTCACAATATTTATCCGGCCCCTTTTCTCCCGATGCTTTTTTCGGAAGCAGAGCTTATAAAAATTATGATATTGTTCTGGGAATGTATCATGACCAGGTTCTAATACCATTTAAATTATTAAGCTTTTCGTCCGGAGTAAATTATACAGCGGGATTGCCTATAGTCAGAACTTCACCCGATCACGGGGTTGCTTTTGATATTGCAGGAAAAAATACCGCCGATGAATCAAGTATTTTGGAAGCATATTATTTCGCCGAAAAAGTTGTAAATAACAGAAAATCAAATGTCTTCTGATAAAATTTATAATAAGCTCTCCCTTATTTATAATTCGGTCATGAAGCATGTACGCTATGATAGGTGGTCCGAATATCTTTTCTCGGTCGTTGAATTGTATGTTAATGATCAAGCCGAAGTATTGGAATTAGCAGGCGGAAACTGCAATTTTGCTGAATACTTCGTTAAGTATTATCCTAAGCTGATTGTTTCGGATAGGTCTTTTGATATGCTTGGTTCCTCACAATTCATTAATATTCCCAGAGTCTGCTGCGATATGATCAGACTCCCATTTAAATCTAAGTTTGATTTAATTTATTCTACCTTCGACAGTGTGAACTATCTTACGAATAAAAAAAGTTTATTATGTTTGTTTAAAGAAGTTAAATTATTTCTAAAAGAGGATGGGATATTCACTTTTGACGTCAGTCTGGAAAAAAATAGCTTGATACATGTAAAAAAACCTATTCGGGAGGGAATCTACCAGGGTATTTCATTTGTCCATGAAAGCAAATACAATAAAAAGATAAGGATCCATAAAAATATATTTAAAATAAAAATTGAAAATAACGTTTATACCGAAGTTCATAAACAAAAAATTTATCCTTTTGAATCTTATTTTAGTATCCTTGATTCTGCCGGTTTGTATGTTGTAGAATGCATAGATACATTTTCATTTTTACAAGCTAATGAAAATTCCGAAAGAGTTCAATTCATTGTAAAAAAGATAAAGCCCCATGTTAAACATTAGCAGTGTAGAATTTAATTATTCAAATGTTCCCGTTTTTACAGATTTAAGCTTATCTGTAAATCAAGGTGAATTTGTTTTTCTGATCGGAAGAAGCGGTTCCGGGAAAAGTACACTTCTGCAAATGATATATATGAACATTCTGCCTTCTTCCGGGACTGTTGAATTCGATAGATATGACTCTAAGACCGTTAAGCCGAAGGATCTCCCGTTTCTTAGAAGAAAAATAGGAATTATTTTTCAGGATTTTAAATTGCTGAAAGACAGAAATATTTATGATAATCTTTCTTTCGTTTTGGAAGCGACAAATACTCCCGGTAAAGAAATTAAAAGAAGAATAACAAATTCCCTTTCTGATGTGGGTTTGCTGCATAGAAGAAAAAGCATGCCTTCCGAATTATCTGGAGGAGAAAAGCAGCGTATAGCTATTGCCAGATCAATCTTAAATGAACCCATTTTAATACTAGCCGATGAACCAACCGGAAACCTTGATCCCGAAACTTCATCTGAAATTCTCGATATACTAAAAAAAATAAACTTAAGAGGAACAGCAATTTTATTTGCTACCCATAATTACGATATTGTAAAAAGTATGAATGCAAAAATTATCAAACTCGAAAACGGCAAAGCATTCAAAGCAGTTATAAAACAAAAAATCTAGTCCCAAATTCCTTCCTGCCTTGTGGTTATTCCTCAGTTCCCCAGCGCAGAAAGAATATCCCCCGTTACTTTCTCAATCTCCTGAAGACCATTAATATCAATTACCTTCTCCTTCTCTTTATAATATTGAAGCACCGGTTTCGTAGTAGATTGGTAAACCTCCAGCCTGTGCTTTATTACATCTTCTTTATCATCGTTCCTCTGATAAAAACTATTTTTTGCATGACAAACAGGGCATTCATCTTTATCTTTGATTTCACTGTAATTAAAGATACTGCCGCATGATCTACATGCTCTCCTGTTAGTTAATCTTTTTATCAGTTCCTCTTCACTCGCAGTTATATTAATTACACGGATATTTTCAATATTAAGTTCTTTTAATATTTTATCAAGAGATTCCGCTTGTCCAATAGAGCGGGGGAAACCGTCAAGTATAAAACCGTTTTTGCAATTCGGCTGAATTAAAGTATCTCTTACTATCCCGACTATAACATCATCCGGCACTAACTCACCCTTCTGCATAATCTCCTGCGCTTTAATTCCAAGCGGCGTTTTATTCTTTACCGCTTCCCGCAGAATATCACCGGTTGATATATGTAGAATATTATATTTTGATGCTATAAATTTTGCCTGTGTCCCTTTGCCAACTCCCGGAGGGCCAAATAAAATTAACTCCATTGATGCTCCCTTTTTTGAAGATACAAATTATTACTAATATAAATTTTAATCAAGAAATTAAACAAAAAATCTCCGATTACGAATGATATTTGTACTTTTAGTTTAATTCAAATTAGATTTCTCATTCCTAAGCTTCTCAAAAAATCTTTTTAAAAGATTTTCACTTTCCTGATTATAAATCCCCGAATAGACATTTATTTTGTGATTAAGTCTTTTATCTTCACATAAATTAAATATAGAACCGCACGTTCCGAATTTCGGGTCAAAAACAGAAAAGTATAAATTATTAACCCGTGCTGATATTAAAGCTCCAGTACACATTACACAGGGCTCCATGGTTACATAAACATCACATTCATTTAAACGCCAATTATTGAGAAAGTTCGCAGCCGCAGTTATCGCGATCATTTCAGCATGAGCCGTAGGATCTTTCAGCATTTCCACCTGATTATATCCCCGTCCGATTATCTTATTTTTATAAACCACTACTGCTCCGACTGGAACTTCATTTAAATCAAACGCCCTCTCAGCTTCCTGCAGTGCAGCATACATAAAACGGTAAACATCTTCCGAAAAAGTCATCTTAATAATTAACAATTAAAGAACTAAAAATAAGAAAACTCTACATTATATCCGCCATTTTAATAGCTATCGGATTTATCCATCAAAAAGTCACTTGCCGTTGGATTTTAGCCAACGGATTGGTTTATGGAATAAAAAACATAGGGCTTTAGCCCCATATAATTAGTGAAAATTCGTGCTAATTAGTTGCTTCTCTATGCCTCCGCCTTTCATGATTGTTTTTTATCATCCTCATATTTCCAATCTTTTAATTCTTTTTTACAGTGTGTGTAGATTAATTTTAGAAGCATCTGTTATTTAGTATGTTTAATACTTGATTCAATTAAATTATCCGGATCTTAAAGTTAATTTTATCATTTTAACAAAACGTATTTATAAATTCTAATTAATCGATATGATCTTACAAAAAGAAAGAGCAGAATCACAAATTCTAAAGAAAAATATCTCCTTTAGTTTAGGTATTAAAGTTACTCTTATAGTTTCGTTAATTACTGTTATATGCATTAAATATTTAGATGCCGGGATTGCATTAAGAGTATTTCATTTTCTTCGCTCAGTCCATACATTAAACAAAGTCACAGAAAGCATCCCGGATTTTTTACCCCATTTTGTCGGTATAAGCACAATATTTATGTGGGCGATGTATTTTTATAGACTTCAAAAGAAAAAATTTGATGTTGAAACACAATTCTTAAAACTTGCAGCCACAGTTTTGCCTGCTGCATATCTGATAAAAACATTATTAAAATTTGTATTTGGAAGAACCTTCCCCCGCGACTGGCTTATTCATAACCATCAACTGACATTCCATTGGTTCTCATTCTGGAGCAGCAGCTTTCCATCTGGTCATATGGTTGTCTTTGCTGCTTTTGGAACTGCCATTTTGATTTACTATCCCCGATATCGAAGTATAGTTTTAATTTTTCTAATTCTTCTAGGAGCCGCCCTTATCGGAACAAATTATCATTTCCTAAGTGATGTCATAGCAGGAGCCTACATAGGAATCATAACAACATATTTTATTTATTATTTTTATAAAGGCAGTTAGAAACCCTCGTTCTAAAAAGTGAAACAACTTTTTGACAATCAAAAATTCATTATATTAGCGACATAATTTCACAATTTTATATAGGAAAAATATAAACAAATATAAATGCGCCCATAGCTCAACTGGATAGAGCATCAGACTTCGGATCTGAGGGTTGAGGGTTCGAATCCTTCTGGGCGTACTATCTCTAATACAGCTCTCCTGTATCCCATCATGAAATCTAATAACATTTTCTCTTTCTACTCTTAAATCGACTCGTACTCATACTCGTAATCGTACTCATACTCGTAATCGTACTCGTAATTGCAATCTTACCCTCGTGCTCTTACTTGTACTAGTACTCTTATCCTCCGCAATACCCTTTGCGCTTTTCGCTATACTTGTACTCCTAAACTGTCATAGCCAAAAACAAATTGTTATGCTCTAAAACTGTTATATAGCTATGCCTTCAAAAACTTAACAATTTAACAATTAAGCAATAAAACAATTTAGCATTTAAGCAATTAAGCAATTCCTTTCCAAAATGAACATTAGGAATAGTAATTTATTATAAGTAGATTTAAAAGGTTGAAAAATAAAACTAATATTTATACTGAAAATAAGAGAAAAATAAAAAAAGCCGAACAATTCAATTTATTTACCCTTTATAACGGACTTCTTTATAGTACGTTCCCCTTTTTAGTATTTCTTCAATTTTATATCAATCATAATTACTTCCTGTTTACTTTTTTAGAATAATTCAATTTAAGTATTCCGGAAAAACAAAAACAAAACTAAAAGGAAAAATGTATGAACATTTACGTAGGAAATCTTGCAGCGGATGTAACCGATGAAGATTTAAAAGGTTTATTTTCCGAATACGGAAATATTACAAGTGTTAAAGTCATAAAGGATATGTACACAGGTTCGTCAAAAGGTTTCGGCTTTATTGAATTATCCAACAATGAAAAAGCAAAAGCTTCAATTACTGAATTGAATGCAAAAGAATTGAAAGGGAAAAGTATTATTGTAAATGAAGCACGCCCAAAAAATGACGACAATTCGAATAGAGGCAGAGGTGGAAAGAACTTCAATAATTCTAATACTAGCCGCTCCAATAGGTGGTAATTCCTGAATTAAGAATCTATGTGAATATAATTACACACTCTTAACGTGTCATTATAAACGGAACGTAGTGGAGTGAAGAATCTCTCACTCCACTATGTGCACCGTTTAAACTTTAGATTTTGTTTTTCTATCCTGTTTCTGCTCCCATTGCTTTAGCAATTTTCAAAAAATCATTCTCCGGTATTTCAAACATCCCTCTCCTGATTGGATAACCCCATTTTTGCTTATTCTATTTCCTTTTCTCCTTTATATACTACAGCTTTCATAATCACTCCTTCTATTATATATTATAAAAAATTAATCGCCGTTGCTTTTCTTCTTCTTATTCATAATAAATCTTGTAACTAATGCTCCAATAGTGGCAAATGTTGATATATAGCCCGCTGCTTTTTTTATCTTTGAAAAACCTTTATTTGCTTTCTTGACTTTCATTATCTTCTTTCGCTTTATTATTAAATATTTATTTAACAACATAGATTAAAACAAAAAAACTATAAATGAGTATTATCAACAAGACTTATTATTGTGGTTTTTCGGAGGGTTTAACTATTCAGAATGTGATTTGACTAATAAATTATGTTGCATTTATTGCGGCAACTTCACTTATTTATAATTCTTTAGGACCTTTAAAACTTCTTTTTCTATTTTATTCAGTCCAAACTTGCTTGTTCTCTTAGATGATGCTGATGAAAATACCTTTGAAAGATATCCTGTCCGGTATGCCTCAATAATATCCGGATGTATATAATATTTTCTGCAGACTGCGGGTGTATTATTTAATTCTTTGGCAGTTTGTTTTACGGCCTTAACTATATTCCTTTCATTTGCCTTTTCGTCATTTTCCAGAGGGAATTGGTTTAGGCTTTCCGCTGCTAATATGGTAGCTCCCATGTTCTGAAATCTTTAGCAGTAAAGTTTTTCTCTATGATACTATTTAAATAACTATTTACATCAGACGATTCAATAGGCTGACAATTTCCTTCTTCATCTATATATTGAAAGAGATACTGACCGGGCAGTATCCTGGCACTTCTTTACTAT
Organism: uncultured Ignavibacteriales bacterium; assembly: GCA_963742995.1. GTDB lineage: Bacteria > Bacteroidota > Ignavibacteria > Ignavibacteriales > Ignavibacteriaceae > CAVQBP01. The sequence continues at coordinate 10,241 of CAVUOL010000072.1, read as the reverse complement.
TTTTGATAAACTTCTATTTGAGATAGTTAAATCAAATGGTTTTCCTCCTTTACCGTTGAAATGGAAGTTTAAAGTAGTACCTTTTATTTTGATATGTCTGTTTTTTAATGTTGTTAATCCAAAAGATTGATTTTGTTCAGCATATATTTTATTTCCTATTCTAATTAATGTCTCTTCCAGCAGCCTTATTATGACTGCTAATATCTTATTCCGAAGTAAATATCTCTTTCGTAAATCTTTCTCAACATATCTCCTTATTATTGGTAATGATTCTCCAAATTCAATTAATCTGCTAAATTTATTAGTATTACTGAATTCTTCCCACTTTTTATGATATATATATTGCTTTCTTCCTCTTTTATCTCTGCCTACAGATTGTATATGTCCCTTTTCATTATCACAAATTAAAACATTCTCCCATGCAGGTGGAATTATAAGTGATTTAAACCTTAAAATTAATTCTTTTTTACGTATTATCTTCCCTTTGGAATTAACGTAAATAAATCCCTTACCTCTTTTTATTCTTTTAATCCGCAGATCATGATCATTTACATATAGAAGATCTTGATCTTCAAATAATTCCTTCAATGATTCTGTCAAATTATTTTATCCTTTTTATCACTTTATTAGATTTGTTTTTCTGCGATTCAATATATTTCATTAAATCTAAACTATTCGGATTAATTCTAAAAGGTATTGATTTCTCTCAAAATAAAATTCAATTCAAATATAGTATTGCAGCACTCACATTTATTTGAGATTCATTATAATTACTGTGATATTTATTTAGTCCATTTATTCAATCACAGAATAATTTTAAAATAATTTTAAGTTGGAAATTGTCAAAGATAAATATTAATAATTATAATAATGGGAATAATGGGAATATGAACGATACAACCCGTACTTATTAAGAATTGTTCTTTTAGAAAACACTGAAAGGATGTTTTAAGTTTTTCTTAAAACATCCTTTTTTTATTGAGATTACTTTTAATTTCCAAGCAAATCCGATTACTACTTATAAAATAAGTTATACACTTAAAATTTGTTTCATTTTGAGAAAAAAGCCTCTCAACACCCCTTTTTTAAAGAGAAAATTATTTAGGCATATATAACTATGCCTCCCCCTGAGTTTTTTAAAAACCGGTAGTTGAGAGGGTGTTTTTTAAAGAAAAAACAGAAAATAATAAACCAGACCAAGTCCATATTCTTCTTTGTAAAAGAAGAATATAATACCGTCCGAATTTTTTCTTATTCCTAATAAAAAATTATTCTTATATTTAAGTTTAAGATAAATCGGCTTGAAAAATTTCGAGTGTAATCTGCTTAATTTATGAGAAGATAATCAGAAATTAGTTAAACTTTGATTCTTTTTAAACTACGGATATATACTCATCCAGGCCTTCTATAATTAAATTAATTAAAAAGAATTATCTAAATGATTCGGAATTTTAATATAATCTTGCTTAATATTTTACTATTGTGTTCCGGAACTATTATTTTTGCTAACCAGAATAATAATTCCCCAAAAGGTAATATGAAGACTGACCGTAAAAATCCATTTTTTGAACCCAGTAAACTTCCTTTCCATGCTCCTCCTTTTGATAAAATTGAGGATAATGATTTCAAACCTGCTTTAGAAGAAGGAATGAAACAAGAGCTCGAGGAAATTAATAAAATTGCAGATAATCCTGCGCCGCCCACCTTTGAAAATACATTTATACCGTTTGAAAAAAGCGGTCAGCTTCTCAACAGAGTTTCAATGGTATTTAACGCAGTTACAAGTGCGAATACCGATTCTCTGCTTCAGAACGTACAGGAAGAAGAAGCACCTAAACTAGCTGCTCATCATGATGCAATCTTTTTAAATACAAAACTTTTTCAAAAAGTTAAAGAAGTTTATGATAAACGAAATAGTTTGAATCTCGATCATGAATCTATGAAGCTTGTTTCTTATTTTTATAAGAAATTTGTGCATGCCGGTGCAAATCTAAATGCAGAAAACAAAACTAAATTAAAGAAACTTAATGAAGAAGAAGCAACCCTAATAGCTAAATTTACTAATAAGCTTTTAGCCGCAACAAAAGCGGGTGCTTTAATCGTTAATAATGTATCTGAACTTGATGGTCTTTCATCTGCAGAAATTGATGCCTCTTCGCAGGCTGCTTCTTCTCGCGGTCTTTTGGAAAAGTGGATTATACCTTTGCAGAATACTACACAGCAGCCAGACCTGCAGTCACTTAACAATAGAAATACTAGAAAAAAATTGTTTGAAAGTTCATGGACACGTAACGAGCATAATGATGCAAATGATACCCGTGCTGATATCGAACGCATCGCAAAAATTCGTGCAGATAAAGCAAGCTTATTAGGCTTTTCGAATTATGCCGAATGGAGACTTGAAAATCAAATGGCTAAAACCCCCGATGCGGTTGAAAAGTTTCTTAATGGTTTAATTCCAGCAACTGTTGCAGGCGAAAAGAAAGAAGCATCTGATTTACAAGCTTTTATTAATAAATCCGGTGAAAACTTTAAGCTGGAACCCTGGGATTGGAATTATTATGCTGAAAAGTTAAGAAAATCCCGGTTTGATATTGATGAATCGGAAGTAAAATCATACTTTGTAATTGAAAATGTGCTTGAAAAAGGTATTTTTTTTGCAGCTCATGAGCTTTATGGATTAACCTTTAAAGAGCTTCACAATATTCCAGTTTACCAGGAAGATGTACGTGTTTTTGAAGTATATGATAAAGATGGTTCTCCTTTAGCACTTTATTATGCAGATTATTTCAAAAGGGATAATAAATCAGGAGGAGCATGGATGGACAATCTGGTCCAGCAATCAAAGCTGCTAGGGACAAAACCTGTTGTTTATAATGTTACCAACTTTACCAAACCTGCACCGGGCCAGCCGGCTTTATTAAGCTATGATGATGTAACAACTATGTTCCATGAATTTGGACATGCACTTCATGGTATTTTTGCCGATCAGGAATACCCAAGCCTTTCCGGAACAAATGTTCCTCGTGATTTTGTCGAATTCCCTTCACAGTTCAATGAACATTGGGCACTCTATCCCAAGGTTTTGGAACATTATGCGCTGAATTATAAAACGGGTAAGCCAATGCCGAAGGAATTAGTTGAAAAAATTAAAAAGTCTGCTCTTTTTAACCAGGGATATGATTTTACAGAGCTTCTTGAAGCTGCCGATCTGGATATGGCCTGGCATACTTTGCCCGCAAGTGCACCCGAACATAAATCTGATAAATTTGAGACTACCAGTTTAAAAAAGGATAGCCTGTTTATTCCGCAGGTACCTCCTCGCTACCGGTCAAGTTACTTTATGCATATTTGGGGAAACGGGTATGCAGCCGGTTATTATGCCTATTTATGGTCAGAGATGCTTGATGATGATGCATTCGACTGGTTTATGAACAATGGCGGATTGACACGGGAGAATGGAGACCGCTTCCGCAAAATGGTTCTTTCACGTGGTGCAACTGAAGATTACAGTAAGATGTATCGTGATTTTACCGGCCACGATCCAAAGATAGAACCAATGCTGAAGAATCGGGGACTTGATTAGTTTTTAACTTTAGTTACATTGCTGTAAAGATGACATCTTTTAAAAGATAATTCATCTTCTAATTGTTATAAAGGAATAAGTTCAGATTACTTTAATTTTAATTGTTAAAAGATGTCATCTTTCTGATTTATTTCTTCTTTAATTCTTTTATTTCAATAAAGCTTTTGTTAGTACGGCTGTCTTTAACCAATTTATTCCCAAAATTATCCCCTTCGTTTTTAATGAAAGTATTTAAAAAATCTAAAGTTGTATTACAGACAAATTCATATTTTTGTCTAACTTCATCTTTCTCTACTTCCGGAAAATCAAAACCTGGAATAGTTCCAATTGCCATACCAATATTCGAAAAGAATAAATGTTTCATCTCTTTAATCTTGACTAAATATCTATCCGAATGCTTCAGGGAATTTAAAAGAGTAAAATCAGGGATTACATAAGATTCAATATTCTGATAAAAATGAAGAATAGGAGTAGAAATTTCATCTCTGTTTATGTGGATGCTATCCAGCCAGTGACTGCCTATTTTATCTGCAAAACCTCCATCCAGACTTACAAAAGCTTTTATATTATTCATATCATTAAGAATTAGGAATGCGCTTCGACCGCCGAAACTATAACCGATTATACCAAGTTTATCAGGATTGACGTTTTTTAATTCTTTCAGTTCATTATAAATAAAATCCATATCCTTCTCCTGATCAAGTGCATACTGAAAAATTTGACTTGTATCAGTGAGCGGTTTAGTTATTCTCATTGGTGAGGGACAACTGGCAGCATAGTATCCGTGAGATGCAAGGAATTCACATAAAATTGATAAATTTATAGCGGGATGATAATTCCCTTGAGCAACTATAACGCAGGGGAATGAACCTTCAGCGGGTTCTGCATTCTCATGAGCTTTCATTTTCGAATAAAGGAAATCCTCAATTGCTTTTGATGAGATACCATTTGAAGATAATAACTTTGAATATTCCCAAATTACAGCTTCTTTACTGCTGTCGGATGAATTATTAAAATTTATTTCATGAGCAATTAATGAAATATAATCTTTATACAAAAAAGGTTTGCTTTTACTTATATCATTTGAGGGAAACCAGATAACTGTTTGGACTGGTCTGGTTTTACCCGAGTCGATGAACCTGTTCTCATCCTTCTTCTCTATAATTTTTAGTCCCACTTTATATTTACCGGGTTTCAGATTTCCCCATAATATCGATTCTTGAGAAAATGAAGGCTTATAAATAATAAACAGCAAAAATATAACAGTGATTATTTTATTCATTTAATAACAGTATATGTAATAAATAAATAATCTCATCATTTTATTAACTAAAAACAATATTATTTTTTAAAAGAAGTTTTATTATTTGTCTTTTGGAATTCTACTTTTGAAGTCTCATCTTAAGGAAGTTAGGTTCAATATGAACCAGGACATCAGCAATTTTGGGTAACTTTTTAATCAAAGTATCTTTAACATTGTGTGAAATTAAATGTCCATCATGTACTGAAATATTCCCGTCAACAATAATGTGGATATCAACAAAGTATTCAAAACCCATCTTTCTGACGAAACATTTGTCTATATACAGTACGCCTTCAACATCATCTGCAACTTTAATAACTTTTTCCTTTATGTCGGAGGGAGGGGCTGTATCCATGATTTCCATAACTGCAGGTTTCAACATCTTAAATGCATTAAAAATAATTATTCCTGAAGCAAGAAGGGCAGCATAACCATCAGCTTTTTCAAATCCCTTTCCACCTATTAACGATATTGAAATTCCTATAAATGCTGCCATGGAAGTAAGCGCATCACTTCTATGGTGCCATGCATCATTTTTTACAGCTATGCTTCCAACAGATGTTCCCACGGATGAAACATATCTGAACAAAGATTCTTTAATAATTACTACAAGTACAAGAACCCAGAGAGTAAATGATTCGGGAGCAGTATTGGAGATTACAATTTCATGAATACTTCTGAAAATAATTACGCCAGCGGCAGCGAAAAGACTTATACTTACTACCATCCCTGCAATTGGTTCAGCTTTGCCGTGACCATACGGATGGTCTTTATCGGCAGGTTTAGCAGCTATTTTTAATCCAACCACTACAATTATGGAAGTTATAATATCGGAACTCGATTCGATTGCATCGGCTATCAAAGCGTTAGAATGCCCCAGAAATCCTGCCGCTCCTTTAATGGCTACAAGGAAGAGATTGAATATTATCCCTACAAAAGTAGATTTTATTCCGGATTTTGAGAGTTCCTTGTTCATATGCTAAGATTATCTATTTCTTCCGATTTTTCTTTATATCGTCCCATTTATTCTTAAGAACCTCAAATTGTTTGCTGTATTCCCGGAATAAATTTAACTGTCCTTCGGTAGGTGCAGCATCAGCCGTCTGCACTGAAGATGCGAATCCGGATAAAACTCTGCTGACATTTGCTACATCAGACCTAAAATGTTTTAGATTTTCGGTTGAACCCGGCAAAACTGATTCACTATCTATTTTACTTGCATCATTCACTTCATTAAATAATTCAACTGTATTTTCTAAAGTTTTTTGAACTTTCTGAGCAAGATTAAGCTGCTTCTGCAAATCAGATCTATTTATTCTTATTCTCGGATCAAGCTTTACTTCTAATTCCCTGCTGTAATCTTCTCCTCCTGCACTTAATACTATTTTATATTTATCAGGCATTACTAAAGGTCCTTGAGGCAGAACAGGAGTTCCTACAGTCCAGACAGCAGCTATTGAATAGTGATACTGCAAAGCTTTGGGCCTTGGATATCTTAAATTCCATACAAATCTATGCATGCCGGCTTTATTTGAAAGCTTTTCTTTTTCAATAAGCCATCTTTTATCAAAATAAACATTTGTATCGGATAGTTCAGATTTATCATCACTAGAGTATGTTCGTACAAGATTTCCGTTAGAATCATATATCGATAATTTAATCATACTGCTGATATTATCCTTCAGCCAATAATCAATCAGTGCACCTTCAGGCTGATTTTGTCCAAGGGGTGTAGAAGGAGGCCATGGAGTATCATTGTTTGTATTCCCGCGCATTCTCAATGCCTGCTGCGGCTTAAAAAGATAAATGGATTTGGCAAGTATATCACCGGATATTTGTCTTAACGGGGAGAGATTATCAAGTATCCATATTCCTCTTCCTTGTGTCGCTGCAATTAGATCACCTTGGTGTACCAACAGGTCTCTTACAGATGTAGTTGGAAAATTTAATTTAATAGGATTCCAATTTCTCCCGTCATTAAAGGAGATATAAATACTTCTATTAGTTCCTGCAAATAAAAGTCCTTTTTGAACATTATCCGAACAGACTGCATTTACATACTCATCAGCGGGTATTCCCTCTACTATTTTTTCCCATGATTTACCATCATCAGTGGTTTTTATAATAAAGGGCTCAAATTTATCCAGCCTTCTCGTATTAACAGCAGCATAGGCAGAGTGAACATCAAACGGAGATGGAGAAATTTTATCTATCCTTGCCCATAAAGGAACTTCAGGAGGAGTGACATTTTTCCAGCTTTTACAATAATTGGTAGTAAGCTGTATCAAACCATCATCTGTTCCGATCCAGATAACTTTTTCTGAAATAGGGGAGGGGGCAATACTCCATATAACTCCATATCCGCATTCCGCAGCCTGTTCATAATTTGTTGTATTGCAGTTTGAAGTATCTCTGCTTTTGCGGCTTAAATCAGGGCTTACTATTTTCCAATTATCACCATCATTAGTTGTTCTGAAAAGATATTGAGCTCCGAAATACAAAGCATGGTTACCCGCTGGTGAAAATTCTATCGGTGTAATCCAGGAATAACGGTATTTCACTTTTGTGGGTTGAGCTGCATAGCTTGAATGAGGCCATGGGGAAACATCTATTGATTGCCGGGTTATTTCATTAAAACGGTGAAGGCTCCCGCCAAGTCCGCTTCCGAAAACCATATCGGGATTACCCGGTTTCGGGATATCATAATCTCTTTCATCAGCACCAACCGGATGCCAGTCGCGCAGTTCAATTACACCATAAGGTCCCTGGCTTAATATTTCCACCGTACCGTTATCCTGCTGTCCGCTATATATATGATATGGGAAACGGTTATCTGCTGCAAGATGGTAGAACTGCCCGGTAGGCTGATTATACCAGCTTGACCAGGAGCCTCCGTCATCCACAGAGACTACAGTTCCCTGATCAGAAGCAGTGATCATATGATCCGGCTGTTTAGGATTAATCCACATATAATGGTAATCGTCTCCTCCGGGTGATCCTTTAAATACTTCAAAAGTTTTTCCCCCGTCAGTTGATTTATGAATTGATCTTCCCATCACATATACAGTTAAAGGATTTACCGGATCGACATTCAATCTCGCAAAGTAAGAACTTACAAGTTCCTTATCCTTATTCATTAATTCCCATGAATCTCCGCCATCATTTGAAGCATAAAATCCGCTCTTATTACCATCTGCTTCTATTACTGCATATACTATCTTTCCTTTAGTATTCTGACCTGCTGCAAGACCACTTCTTCCTAAGAGGTCCTTCAGGCAAACCTTTCCCTTTTAATTTACTCCAATGTAAACCACCGTCTGTGCTTTTATAAATACCGGAGGATTTTCCTCTCTGCGGAATGAAATAATCAAGCCATGGATATGATCTCAATTGCCAGAGTGCCGCATAGATTATTTCAGGTTTATTTATATCATATGCCATATCGACAGCACCTGTAGAATCATTTATGAACAGTACATGTTTCCAATTCGTTCCACCGTCAGTTGTTAGATAAATTCCTCGTTCATTATTATCACCGAATACATGGCCTAAAGCAGCAACTATAACTCTATCCGGGTTATTCGGATCGACTAAAATCTTTCCTATATATCCGGTTTCTTTTAATCCGGTATTCTTCCAGGTTTTCCCTCCATCTTCTGTTTTGAATACTCCGTTTCCATCAAGAATATCATAACGTAGAGCAACCTGCCCTGTACCTACATAAATGATATCAGGATTTGAAGGTGATATTGCAAGAGCTCCAACAGCAGATGCAGATTCATTCTGCATAAGTGCATTCCAAGTTCTTCCTGCATCTGAGGTTTTCCAGACACCGCCTCCTGCTCCTCCGAAGTAAAAGGTATTAGGCTTTTCCGGTATTCCTTCTGCGACAGTTCCCCATCCGGCACGGTAAGGACCAATCAGCCGCCATTTCATTCCGTTATAAGTATTTTCAGGAATCGTTTGAGCTACTGAAATAAAACTTAATAAGATGACATACAGAAAAAGGTAAATAAATTTCATTTTTTAAAATCTATTTTGATAATAGGGTTATATAATAATAATAGCATCTAATTTTCAATATACAAAGGTTATTTGAAAAGTAAAATAAATTATCCGTCGGACTATAAGTCAAATAAAATAATTTTAGAGCAACTTTATTGCAGTTCACTTTAGTGAACTGTCTCGAGTTTGGCTAATTTCTATTATAAAAATTAGCAGAAATCGTAGGTTCAACATAATTTTTCCTATTTCGTAAAGCCTTTTGCAATTTCACGAAGTCATAAAAATTTAATATTCATCGACCTTGCAAACAATTGTGAGCGAAAGGTGTTTAATAAGTCTCCAGTGGACTCTCTATTTACTTTTTTATTCGGATACCACTTAGCCTTCGGTAATTGATTAACATTACCACTCTTTCTTACTCTGTATGCTGCTAATTGTAAAAGAGAATAAACAGCAACTATAAATGCCGGAACTTTTTCAACAGGGTCCTTTGTTCTTACCTGTGCTTGACCACATCCAAGCAGAGTTTTCTGTTCTCTAAAATTTACTTCTATTTCCCATCTCCATAAATATGCTTGCAGCAATTTTTCTATTTCAAGCTCTGTATCTGTACAAATTAGGTACGCCGGTTGACGATATAGAAGCCTAGAGTTTTTTGTAAGGCGATAAGATAACGGACGAATAATTACGAGTTTCAATTTCTTATCTCCGGCTTTTCTCCATCTTATATTATCAATTACTTTTAGATTGAAATTATGTTTTTTCCCTGCTGCCCAGGCCTCTACCTGCTGCCAAACATATTGTTCGGATTTTCTAATCTCTTCAGGTTTAGGAAGTAATTTTCCATATATCCTTTTTCTACCTGCAGAAGCCCCCTTTGCATCCGGCAGTTCATTAAGCACGGTATCTTTTCTTATCCTACCAATCAACGTAACTCTCTCCGGAAGGTTTTTTAATACATTTTCATTTGTGTAACTCCCATCTACACTTACTACCAACTGTCGGTCTTTTGCTGCTTGAGAGTCAAGGTTTTTTCGTAAAACCTTTATTCTTTCTATTCCTTGGAGACTTAGGTTCATTTTCTTTTTCTTCTCTTTATATTCATCCCATGATTCTTGGGTAGCTTTCTTTCCTGGTTTGTTGACCGTAGGACAATGGTGTAAATCTACCGGGATAGCACGGCTTCTAGATGTTCCCGGTTTTTCCGGTAATGACATAGAAATCTGAATAAATCTTTGTCCCCATATAAAATTTGTATGAAATGGAGGACCAAGCGGGTCTCTTCTCCAAGATGTTCCAAAAACCTTTTTACCGGTTTTATTTAGTAGGGTATCATCCATATGAGAA
>CAVUOL010000071.1:0-43645 GCA_963742995.1 uncultured Ignavibacteriales bacterium | reverse complement strand
TGGAGTGGCTTGCTGCGGAAGCTTCATTAAAAAGTAAAGAAGAAACAAGGGAAAGACAACAAATACGCTTCACGATGTAGAGGCTATATATTTTCCATTACAAATTAAAGGTTCAGTATTTTGCGTTATAGGTGTAAAGATAAATGATTCAATAAAATCAGATTCGGAAGAATTAGAATTTCTTAGAAGTTTTATAAAGGAGATTTTACCATTCCTTGAAAAATATTCCAGCTTTTCCAGTAGTATCGGCAGGTAATTATTAAAAGCAATGGAATGCTTCTGATTATTCTAGGGGGGTAATTTCTACCAACTGCATACCGGCACATTTACTGAAACAACGAACTTTTATTGCCTCACGAATGTAAATACATCTAACGTTTTTTAGAGATTGCCAAACAAATAATAAAATGAAGACAAAATATCTTGTATCGATAGTCTATTGGAGTATTCATTATTTATCGAGATATTTAATCGTATTACGAATTATATTCACCTTAAAATTAGAATTTAATGTCTGAAAATAAAAAACATTGGTATGACGGGTGGTTTTATGATTCATTCATTGCTCCTAATCAAGATAAATTATTTGGAAAAATTAAAGATATTATTGAACCAAATTCAAAAGTAATTGATATCGGATGCGGAACTGGCCGTTTTTCTTTTTATGTTGTGGATAAATGTAAATATATTTTAGGGATAGATTTATCAAAACGGAATATTGATAGAGCAAATATAATATTGAAAAGAAATCAAAATCCTAAAATTAATTTTCAGCATATAAGTATAAGTGAAATTGCAGCAAATCGGAAAGAAAATTTTGATTATGCTGTCCTTACTTATGTTATTCATGAAGTTGTCGAAAACGAAAGAATAAATCTTTTAAATGAAATTTCTTCTATTGCAGATAAAATTATTATAGGTGATTATCTTGTCCCAAAACCGGAGGGATTTTGGAGTTCATTAAATGAAGCAGTTGAATTTGCAGCAGGTCCAGAACATTATAGGAATTATAAAAGCTTTGTTGCACATGGCGGAATTACAAGCCTTTCGGCTGGAGCGGGATTTAAAATTATTGCTGAAATACAGAATAAACCGTCCACTAGTCATTTAGTAATTTTAGAAAAGTAACTATCATTGCGACACTTTATTCCGGAGTATAAAATTGAATATTAAATTTATCCTGATTTTAGTTGTTTGTTTATCATTTCATTTATCAGGTCAGAAAAATACTTCACCTTACGATTATGTTAATCCTTTTATCGGTACGGATGATATGGGGCATACTTTTCCCGGTGCTGCCGTACCTTTTGGTATGGTTCAGCTAAGTCCCGAAACCGATACGGTTATGTATAGTTATGGCAATGGTTATAACAAGGATGTCTATAGATACTGTGCAGGTTATCAATACTCAGATAGTACAATTGTAGGTTTTTCACATACGCATTTTAATGGAACCGGACATTCAGATCTGGGAGATTTTTTAATAATGCCTACAGTCGGTAAACTGCAACTGAATCCGGGAACAAAAGATAACCCTTCCGGCGGATACAGATCAAAGTTCTCTCATAAAAATGAAAGCGCCAAACCTGGTTATTATTCGGTGAAACTTGATGATTATAATATCAAGGTTGAATTAACTGCAACTGAACATACAGGTTTTCATGAATATAAATTCCCAAAATCTAATGAAGCACATATAATACTTGATTTAACATCCGGCATTTATAATTATGACGGTAAAGTAGTATGGTCTTCTATCCGGGTGGAAAACGATACATTAGTTACAGGTTACAGGCAGACAAATGGCTGGGCTCGTACAAGATTTTTATATTTTGCAATGGTAATTTCAAAACCGATTAAATCATACGGCTTAATTAATGATGAGAAATTATTATATAAAGGTTTTTGGAGACAGTTCGATGAAGACCACAATTTCCCTGAAAGAGCAGGGCACAAACTGAAAGCATATTTTAATTACAAGACCGGGGAGGGAGAAATTATTAAAATTAAATTTGCGCTTTCAGCAGTAAGCACAAGAAATGCAATAGAAAATTTAAAAGCTGAAATACCTGATTGGGATTTTGAAAAAATAAAAAACGAAGCGAAAGAAAAATGGAATAAGGAATTATCGAAAATAACTATTAAAGCAGATGATTCCATTAAAATAAATTTTTATACTTCAATGTATCACTGTTTCTTATCGCCGATAGTATACTCAGATGTTAACGGTGAATACCGGGGGCTCGATCAAAATATTTATAAAGCTCATGATTTTACAGACTACACAATTTTTTCATTATGGGATACATACCGCGCCCTTCATCCTTTGTTTACAATAATTCAGCAGAAGCGCACAAATGATATTATAAATTCCATGCTGGCTCATTACGAGCAGAGTGTTCATAAAATTCTCCCTATATGGTCTCACTATTCGAACGAAAACTGGTGTATGATCGGATATCATGCCGTTCCTGTAATAGTGGATGCTTATTTAAAAGGTTTAAGAAAGTTTAATATTGAGGAAGCTTTTAATGCTGTAACCGCGAGTGCAAATTACGCACTTTACGGCGGAATAGGGGATTATAAAAAATATGGCTATGTGCCCGAAGATTTGAGTCCTAACTCAGCTTCCAAAACACTTGAATATGCTTATGACGATTGGACGATTTATAAATTTGCGAAGGCTCTCGGAAAGACAGAAGAGGAGAAGGAGTATTTTAAACGGGCTAATTTTTATAAAAATATTTTTGATAAACAAACCGGGTTTATCCGTGCGAAGAATTCTGATGGCAGATTTAAAGCTCCTTTTGATCCTTTGAGTACATCCGGTCAGGGATACATTGAAGGGAATGCCTGGAATTATTCTCTTTATGTTCCGCAGGATATAAAAGGCTTTATTCATCTATTAGGGGGAAACGTAAAATTAATTTCATGGCTTGATTCCCTCTTTACAATGGAAGTTTCAGAAAAGAGCATAGCAGAGAGTGAAGATATTACAAAGTCGGGAATGATTGGAAATTATGTCCATGGAAATGAACCGAGTCATCATGTTGCATATATGTATGTTTATGCCGGACAACCCTGGAAGACTCAGGAAAGAGTTCATCAAATTATGAACAGTATGTATAAACCTAACCCTCACGGCCTTTGCGGCAATGATGATTGCGGGCAAATGTCTGCATGGTATATTTTTAGCGCACTCGGATTTTATCCCGTTACTCCGGGCAGCAATGAATATGTTATAGGCAGCCCTAGTATCGATGAAGCAATCATTAATCTTGAGAATGGTAAAGATTTTAAGATAATTTCGGAGAATTTATCCGAGAAAAATATTTACATAAAAGAAATAATTCTGAACGGAAAAAAGATTAACAGAAATTATATAACACACCAGGAATTAATAAATGGCGGGGAACTTAAATTTATTATGTCAAATAAACCGGATAAAAGCCGGGCTGTTGATAAAAATTCTGTACCTTATTCAATGAGCGAATGAAAATTAATTATTATTCTAAATAAAAATGACACTGCATTTATTTTTTATTATACTGCACTCAATATCCGGTATCGCCTAATAAACAAAATCAAATTAAACCTTAAATAGTAATCATAGTTTGAACTTCTTCTTATCTTTTACATACGTTCCAGATACGCTCCAGATACGCTCCATATGCGTCTCTCCAATCACAGACGCTATTAATCCAGGAATTCACTGTATCCTTTACACAACTTTAACCTCATCAAAAAGAAAAACTAAATAGTCACCCACTTCCTCATTCATTATTCCGTAAAGCGAAACTCCGTTTCGCAAAAATGTACTTCTTTTAATTGAAAGTTAGATCATTTATGTTTAAAGACAAATCATCTCAAGAACCTTCCTAAAGACATTCACAGAAATCTTGTAGCAAAATATGCATCTCCGGCAACATAACGTACATTTCCTTTAAACGGCTGCTCACATGTTTTGCCAGAATATATATTTATTAAATCTATAATTACGGGAACATTCTTCGATGCAGGGGAAAAATATATGACGTGAAAACCTTGCTCAACCGCTTCGAATATAACAATTTCGTTTATTGGTTTTTCTCTACTAAATGCTTTTAATATATCATAAAATATTTTCATTATTTTATGGACTTCTCCACCTATTACTTCTTCTTCTGTTAATTTAACTTTATACCATTTCATTATCAAACCTCTTAGTTACTTATTAATTATTATAGTTTTTTTCTATTACCAAAGCTGTGGAATAAAACAATGGAGTGATTTAAATTATTCAAGTTGCTATCAATAATAAATGCAAACAATTAAATTAAAGCAATATTGTACTCCTACCGGGTGCGGGTATTTGCGCTTCGTTCTGTTTCTAATAATATATCGCTCCTAAGACAATAATTGCAATATTATACTATTCATGTTGACGCCGCCCATTGGTTTTTGAGGGATGTCCCTTTGCGATAAGAATCTCCTCCATTATTTAAGTGATTCAAAGCACAAATTAGAAAAGTTATACTATTTTAAAATTCAATATCTAATATAAAATGATTATGTTGTTATGCTGAATAAATCAGCAAAAACTCTTTTCCAAGGGTAATATTTATCGGGGTGCTATGCTTAAAGAGTTAAAGAGGAGCGTCCTCGCTCCTCTTTTAATTTTTGTTTTATAGTATGTGGCTATTTTATGAGCCATTTTAATTTATCTGCAAAATGTTGACGCATGTAGACTTTTCACACAATCTCTGGAATTTTAGGAAAACGAGATTATTATTCTTTATTTACCAGTTTTTCTTTTTAATTTGTCTACTCTATTTATACCATTAAGAGCCGCAACACGGTAAGCTTCAGCCATAGTCGGGTAATTAAATGTTGTGTTAATAAAAAAATTAAGGGTATTTGCATCACCTTTTTGCGACATTATGGCCTGTCCTATATGAATGATTTCGGCAGCTCCGTGCCCAAAACAATGCACCCCAAGTATATTAAGTGTTTCCCTGTGAAAAAGAATTTTCAGCATTCCCGTGGTCCTTCCGATTATTTGTGCACGGGCCAAATGTTTGAAGAAAGAATGTCCCACTTCATATGGAATTCTTTCTTTGGTCAATTGTTCTTCTGTATATCCCACAGAGCTTATTTCAGGAATTGTATAAATTCCCATAGGCATAAATTCGACAAGCTGATGTTCGCATTTTCCGAATACAATATGCGTGGCAGCAAATCTTCCTTGATCGTAAGATGCACTGGCGAGATTCGGGAATCCAACTATATCTCCCACCGCATAGATATTCGGAACCGAAGTCTGGTTGTTTTCATTTATTAAAATTGAACCTTTAGTATCCGTAGGAATTCCAAGTTTATCCAGACCCATATTATCAGAATTGCCTGTTCTTCCCTGTGCCCAAAGTAAATAGTCAGTCCGAATTTCTTTATTAGATTTCAAATAAACAGTAACACCTTTGCTGTCTGCTTCAACCTTTTCGTATTCCTCATTATGCCTGAGGACTACCCCGTTTTCTCTAAGAAAGAAACCAAGCGCGTCAATGATTTCATCATCGAGAAAAGCAAGAAGCTTATCCCGCGTATTTATCAAATTTATTTTAATGCGCAGCCCTCTGAATATTGAAGTGTATTCGCAGCCGATAACACCTGCACCATAAATTGTAATTGAGCGGGGATTATCTTTTAGATTTAAAACAGTATCACTGTCCAGAATTCTCGGATGAGCAAAATCCACATCAGAAGGATGATAAGGGCGGGAACCTGTGGCAATTACAAAATTATTTGAGGTATAGGTTTCCTCCAAACCGCTGGACATTTTAACAGAAATAGTATGTGGATCTATAAAGGACGCCCTTCCATCAATTATATCAACAAGATTTCTCTCATAAAAACCTGTTCTTAGCTCAAATTGTTCATCAATTACTATTTGTGCTTTTTTTAACAATGCTTGAAAGCTTGCCTCATTAAGCTTATTAGTTTCATACATAATCTGGCTGGCATGTCTCAGAGCTTTACTAGGTATTGTATTGGTATGTGTACAGCTTCCGCCAATCATCGAAAAATAGTCGCAAATTCCAACATTAAGACCTTCCTTTGCGCATTTCATTGCGGCTCCTTCTCCACCCGGACCACTTCCAATTACAATTACATCATAGTGTGTTTTCAAATTTTTCTTCCTTACTGTTTTTATGATCCTAAAATTAAAGATATTTTCAATAAAAGTTCTTCAGCTATATTACAGAATCCGGATTCCTCTCTGATAATAATGTTGTTTATATAAAAAGTCCATAAATTACGACATTAACTTTTATCCTAACTCGATGCTCCTATAAGAGGTAACACTAATGAAGAAAATATTTATCCCGGTGATTTTACTCTATTCATTCTATATCTATAACTATGCTCAAACTAAAAACTTAATAGAATATCAATATAAAACCGGTATAACACAGAGGGCTTTTATCCCCACCGGTAACTATAATTGGAGAGGAGCTAAGACTCATGCACTAATAACCATAATCTGGTATCCCGCCGATTCAAGTTCAATTGAAGAGCAGGTAGATATAGGTTCACCTGGTAAACCCATTGCTACAGCAGGAAGAGCTTCAAAAAATGCACATATTATAAGTGGCAAACAGCGTTTTCCTTTGATTCTTCTTTCACATGGTACAGGAGGTTCTGCTCTTATGATGGCATGGCTCGGGACTGAACTTGCAAAAAATGGATATATTGCGGCTGCTGTTAATCATCCGGGAAATAATGCACTGGAGGATTATAATCCGCAAGGTTTTTCTCTGTGGTGGGAGAGGGCAGTTGATCTTAGTACTGTAATTAACCGGATGATTTCCGATTCTGCATTTGGACCCAGAATCGATACTTCCAGAATAGGTGCTGTTGGATTTTCACTTGGCGGGTATACAATGATTGAAATTGCCGGAGGTATTACTGATCCGGATCTTTTTTCTAAATTCTGTGAAATGCATCCAGACAACAGCTTATCTAAAGATCCTCCGGAGTTTCCCGGACTAACTCAAAAAGTGAGTGAGCTGATGGCATCGGATAGTGTTTACAGGGAATCACTAAATCGAGCAGAGAATTCATATCGAGATAAAAGAATCAAAGCCGTATTTGCGATAGCTCCGGCTTTAGGTCCAGCATTCAAGCCGGGAAGTCTTAAACGAATATCGATACCTGTTGAAATTATTGCTGGGGCAGCTGATACGATAGTTCCTATCTCAGATAATGCAAAATTTTTTAAGGATAATATACCAGCTTCAAGTTTAAATATAATACCTGGAGCGGTCGGACACTATACATTTTTAGCAAAATGTACAGATTTTGGCCGGGAAGTTATTCCTTCATTATGTATTGATCCGCCAGGAGTAAATAGAGAAGCTGTTCATGAAAAAACAGTTAAGATGGTCCTTGAATTCTTTAAGAATAATTTGAAAGGTGATTAAGCTGCCTGGTAATTCTATTTTGTCTCACAAAAATCCTTGAATTTATTTAGAATATAAGTCCATCCTGTATGATTTCACATTATAAATATTATTACAAATTTACCTTACTTCCGGTTGATATAGATTTATATATTGCTTCAATTACTTTAAGGTCCTTCAAACCTTCCTCACCGCTTGCATTGGAAGCAGTTCCTTCAGCTATACATTTTGAGAAATCATCCATTTGAGTTGCCTGCTGGTTAATCTCTGTAATGTTAAGTTCTCCTTCATTTGTAGCTCCATGAAGTCCGTTATAGCTGAATGCAGGCCTGAGCTCAAACCATTTTCTATCTGTCCCGATATAAAGTCTGTTTGCAGGTGCAGAATATGAAGTAAATGAATTTGAAATATACCCCCCTTGAAATTCCATCTGCCATGTTATTGTTTCATCGACTTCACTGAACTTTTTATAATCGGATTTAAACTCTTTTGCGGTCACGGATAGAGGTTCTTCACCTATACAGTATCTTGCTGCTTGAATGGCATAAATTCCAAGGTCCATCATTGCACCGCCGCCTGCAAGAGATTTTTTCAAACGCCATTGATTCGGATCTCCTATCTTAAAAGCGAATTCAGATTGGACATACTTTATTCCGCTGCTTTCTTCATTTCCAAATTTCATAGCAGCCTTATGAAAAGGATCGGAATGAAGCCTATAACCGATAAAAAGTCTCACACCGGCTTTTTTACACGTCTCTATCATTTCTTTACATTCTTTTACCGAAACAGCCATTGGTTTCTCACAGAATACATGTTTACCGGCTTTTGCCGCTCTTATTACAAATTCATGATGCATAGAATTAGGGAGTACAACATAGACTATATCAATTGATTTATTACCGGCTATCCGGTCAAAGTTTTCATAATTATAAATATTCTGATCGGGAATATTATACTGACTTTTCCATTTTATGGCTTTAGCAGGAGTGCCTGTAACAATGCCGCTTAAGTAACAGCGTGATGTTTGCTGCAATGCAGGAGCAAGCTGGTTCGTTGCATAATTTCCAAGTCCAACCAGCGCAATACCATACTTTTTATTATCTTGAAAAAAAGTCCGGGAGAATTTCGGAAAAGAGGGGAGAATAAGGAATGCAGAACCTGCACCTAAAGTTGAAATAAATTTTCGTCGGGTATATTTCATTATAAAATCTCCAGTAATTTATAAGGCTGCCAAAATAATAAAATAATATAACAATATAGCAATTAACCGGGATAAGAAAGACTTTTAAAAGATTATTAAACTTACAAATAAATCAATGTAAGCATCATCACCTCTTGCTCATTCTAACCCATATCTTAAAAAAAAATTATACTACTGTTATAATTCCGTGATAATTGATCTGCATATTGCCATCAATTTCTAAATTCTATAAAATTCTTTCAAAAATTTATTGATAGATGATTTTACAATAACAATAAAAATGGAGGTGACTATGATAAAACAAGCCTATTTGTTAGTAATTTTGTTTTCTTTTTTATTTCTTTCAAATGCCTTAGCTCAAGCAGATCCCGATACTGCACAAAAAGCAAGTATTGATAGATTCAGTATGGATGCAGGTCATTTGTTTGTAAGAGATGATTCAAACGGATTACCAGGCCCTAATAAACCTATTGATTTTGACCAGGGACCGTTTATTACAAAAGGGTTTGGACCGAGAGGGGAGCATGTGACTTATTATAATTTCGATATTCAATCGACCGAACCCGCACCAATATATGTTTTATTTAAGGAAGGTGAATCTATGCCGGTTGAAGGGCAATTGAATATTGTTAATGTAATTCCGGGAGATACAGCATATAATGATTTTTGGGAAGTGCAGAAAGTAACTGTTCCGGCAGATTACATTGCAAATACCAGTTACCAGCTATCAGCAAATAGTAGATTCAGGTTATTCTGTTGAAGAAACTTCGACATCTCGTTAATTGTCCGATTGTACCCGATAGTTCAACAGCTAAATTAAGATTGACTAATGAAAGTACGGATTTGACAAGGGGATGGTATAATGGAAAGGTAGTTTATTATTTCAATTTCTCGGAAAAAGCGTTAATGACCGATCAAAGTGATATGGTTCCGGTTTCTCCCATCTATGTATCTTTTAATATCAACCCTGATCAACCAGGGGGAGGACCACCATCCGGTTTTAAGACTGAAACAGCTACAGGAAGAGCGCATAATGTTACTGCTACTATTCCTTCTGATGAAGGATATTCTCCTATGTGGCTTGTGAATGTTTATGATAATGCAGATTTTGATAAAGTACATGATTTAATATCAGTTCTTTCAGCTCATATTTTGGGAACGGGAATAGCAAATGTTAACTGCCCGATAGTTTCCGTAGAAGCAGGTGTTAATCCGGACACTGCTCAAAAAGCAGCTATAGATAGGTTTAGCATGGATGCCGGTCATTTATTTGTAAGGGACAATTCAAATGGATTACCGGGACCAAATGAACCAATTGATTTCGATAAAGGTCCTTTTATTACTAAAGGTTACGGTCCTAGAGGCGAGCTAATAGCTTATTACAACTTTGATGTACAATCAACAGAACCGGCACCGATTTACGTTTTATTCAGAGAAGGAGAATCAAATCCGGTTCAAGGACAAATGAATATTATAAATGTCATACCTGGTGATACATCATATAATGATTTTTGGGAGGTTCAAAAAGTAACAGTTCCTGCAGATTATGTTGTGAACAGCATAACAAGTTATCAGCAGATAGCAGATTCTGGTTATTCGATAGAAGAAACTAATATGCTGGTGAATTGTCCTGTTGTACCGGATGGTTCAATTGCCAGTATGAGATGGAATGGAAATGATTTCGGATTGACAACAGGCTGGTATAAAAATATGGTGGTTTATTATTTTAATTTTTTTGAAAAGCCATTGATGACGGATCAAAATGATATGATTCCGGTAGAACCGATATATGTAGCATTTAATATTAATCCCGATCAGCCTGGAGGCGGTCCTCCATCCGGATTTAAAGTGGATGAAAGAACTGGACGAGCACATAATATAGCCGGGTCAATTCCATCAGATGATGATTACTCACCTTTGTGGATGGTGAATATTTATGATAATGCAGATTTTGATATGGTGCATGACTTTGCATCGGCTCAATCTGCTCATATACTTGCCGAAGGAGCGGCTATAGTCAATTGCCCTGTGGTTGCAGAATATGAAAAAATTGATAGGTTTAGTATGGATGCAGCACATTTATTTGTAAGAGATACAATGAATAAATTTCCCGGACCAAATGAACCGGTGGATTTTGATAACCCGCCTTTTATAACAAAAGGTTTAGGTCCAAAAGGTGAATGGATATCTTATTACAATTTTGATGTTCAGCCAAGGGAACCTGCTCCTATCTATGTTCTTTTTAACAGTATGACTGAATCGCCTATAGATGGACAGCATAATATAATTGATGTAATTCCCGGTGATATGGGTTATAATGATTTCTGGGAAGTACAGAAAGTTATGGTTCCTGGTGATTATGTAGCAAATTCAATTACCAGCTTACAGGGAATAAAAGATGCTGGCTACATGATGGAAGAAACCAAAATGCTTGTAAATTGCCCTGTTGTACCGGAAGGTTCAACCGCCAAAATGAGATTGACAAGTGAGAGTCCGGATTTAACTACTGGCTGGTATAAAGGGAAAATTGTTTATTATTTCAATTTTTCAGAGAAAGCATTGATGACGGATAATAATGATTTGGTTCCCGAATCAGATATATATGTTTCGTTTAATATAAATCCCGGTGAAGATGGAGGCGGTCCTCCTTCAGGATTTAAAACAGATACATCAGGCAGAGCACATAACGTTACTGAAACCCTTCCTTCGGATGCAGCATATTCCCCTTTATGGGCTGTTAATGTATATGATAATGCAGATTTCGATATGGTACATGATTTAGCTTCAGCTCAATCAGCTCACATACTTGATACTAGTGTAGCCTATGTTAACTGTCCGGTTGTTAAAGTGGAAACTGCCGTATCGGTTAAAAATGATAACTCACTTATTCCTGAGAAATATTCATTAACACAAAATTATCCGAATCCTTTTAATCCTTCCACTCAAATAAAGTTTTCGATAGTCAATAGTGAGCTGGTAAAACTTAAAATATATAACAGTATTGGCCAGGAAGTGGCACAAATAATTAATCAAATTCTACCTGCAGGTAATTATACTGTTAGATGGGATGCCGGTAACTTTGCGAGTGGAGTATATTTCTACACTATACATACTAATAATTTACAGCATCTAAGAAGATGATACTTCTCAAATAAGTTATGGTTTGTTTTTATAGATCTGTAGTCTGTAGTTTGTATTTGTAAAACCTCCGGGGTTTTCAGAAACCCCGGAGGTTGAGGTTTTCAATAAATAATATAACAATTTCTTTCCATTTTGTAGTAGAATTTTTAATCTAGAGAATTACTCTTTTCAACTACCATTCATCATTTTTCCTTTGTTAAGTTTTTATATCTTTTTTATCTTAAAATTCATCAAATATCAATAAAAGTTTATCCATTGAGAATTATCTGTAAAGAAAATGGCAGATATTTGATATTGTTTTAATAAAATTTTCAAATGAATTTTAGGAAATAAAGGGAAAAAATGGATACAATATTAAAAGATAATTTTAGGGGACAGCTGCTTGATAAAAGGAGAAGACTTCAAGATGCGATGAGCGTAAAATCATCCGATGATTATTTAATTTATTTATTGAAAGAAGTTAATTCAGCATCTGGAAAGGATGGATAACGGAACTTATGGAATATGTGAAATATGTCACGATACTATTGAAGAAGATAGGCTCTTAATTGATCCATTAATACGTGTATGTCTTGGAGACCTTGATGATCATCAGAAGAAATCTCTGGAGATGGATCTTGAGTTAGCATCAAAAATGCAGAATGCTCTGTTACCTAAAAAGGATTTAAACTTTTCTGATTGGGAAATTAGCTACACATATTTACCTGCAGGACCGGTAAGCGGAGATTACTGTGATATAATAAATCTAAATAATGAGTTATTATTTGTTCTGGCAGATGTAACTGGTAAAGGGGTAGCAGCATCGTTGTTAATGACTCAAATACATGCAATCTTCCATAGCCTTTCGGTATATGAACCGCCTCTTGAAAAATTACTTGAACAGGTGAACAGATTAATATGTGAAAGTGCAGCATTTTCCCATTTTGCTACTTTAGTAACCGGGAAACTTTTTAAGGATGGGGAGATAGAAATAATTAATGCCGGCCACTGCCTGCCTATTGTTCTACGGAAATACAATATTATTAACATAGATTCTTCAACAGTTCCATTAGGTCTTTTTTGTGATATGGAATATCATGTACAAAAAATTAAATTGGAAAGGGGAGAGAGTCTAATTCTTTACACAGACGGATTGTCTGAAGCAAGAGGTAACGGGGAAGAGGAGTATGGAGAAAAAAGAATTATGGAACTTGCTCTAAATTATTGCGAGGCTGCGCCGGAGGAATTAATCACATTCTGGTTAATGATGTAAATGGATTTATATGCGATGCTAAATTGAATGATGATCTGACTATCATGGTGATTAAAAAATTGTAAAACTTTATTAAACTTCAGCTCGTAGATTTGCCGTTTGGTTTAGATAGGCTGTGTGAATATTCAAATTGTAGAGCGATTCTCCGAGTCGCTAATGGGAATTTTGATTGAATTTATAATAAGTTAAACGAAACAGAGTTTCGTTCTACAAATTCTTATTCATAATCGCTCCCCTCATTGCACCGTTTTTAATATCTCACAATTAATCAAAAGTCTCAAAAGAAGATAAGGAATATTTGCTTGGATAATTATATTGAAGAATTTAAGTGAAACTAATTCGGCACAAAAGTTGGATATTACATAGATGTCAACTTATCTCTAACAAATATTCGCCGGGGGATGGGAACAAAGGCTGCAGGAGCCAGGAGGGTGTTTCTATTTCCCCGGCGATTTTGTTTAACCGGTTTCAAAACCAAATTATTTACTGAAGTTACGCAAGATCAATATTTTTTGTAACAGGAGTAGGATAATTATATTAAAATGGTGCAAAATCTAAATTAGGAGATTCTTCCCCGCAAATCGGGACAGGCACTCCACTTCATTCCGTTCAGAATGACAATGTTTGCGTAACTTAGGTTATTTAGATAAGCAATTAAAAATACCTGCCGGATTAAATCAATAATCTTTACTTATATATTCACATTTATCCGGAATACCCGGTTTTACTAATAAAGTTTCTTCTCTTAAAAGAGCAACTTTGCCGGCTTCCATTCCTTTTTTCTTTACGACATATTTTTTTAAAGTAAAAGATACCGGAACTGTCCCTGCCGTTTTTGCTTTACTATGGAATGCAGCTAATGATGCGGCTTTCTTTAAAATATTTTTCGGAATATCCTCTTTTGTATTATCAACCCGGAGAACTAAATGTGAACCCGGAACACCTCTGGCATGAAACCAATAATCATTCTGCTTGGCAAATTTTGTAGTTAGCAAGTCATTGTTCTTACTGTCTCTCCCGACATAAACATTATATTTGTTTTCAATAAGGTAATGTTTAAACTTGTTTTGAATTTCATAGTCATAATGTTTATTGGATTCTTCTTTTATATTCAACTCTTTCATAATTGTGATATAGTCCTCCGGTTCTAGTGCTTCTTCAAATCTCTTTTCGATAATTTTTAAATGTAAATATTTTTTTGAAGTAACATTAAATAACTCTTGCGATTTTTCATATTTAATATGATCATTTTTTGCTTTGTCAAAATAACTATCAATATTTTTTTTAGGAGAAAGAGTTTCATTTAATTTAATAGAGATTCGTTTATTCTCATTATAAATATCCTCCAAATCTATTGAGTTCATTCCTTTATGAATTAAGGAAATGTTTATTAATAATAAATTTCCAAGTCTTTGATATTCATTTTCTTTACTCCCTTTTTCCAATATACCCTTTAGCTTATTCAGCTTTGAGGATAAATGTGATAATTCTTTATCCAGATACTTTTGTATCTTCTTCTTTTTACCTGAAAAATGTTCAAAATATAATTTCTTTGATATAAAAGAGTTAAGAGCATTAATTAGATTTTCAAAAAATATCTTTTCTGAATAGGGGAAAATATTAAATGAAGAAATTCCCAAATAAACCTGCAATGATTTCCAATCCACAAAAAGGGTTGGCTTCTCATAAAAGATTTCATTGACAACTTTTGAAAGTTGTTCAGCTATTTCCTCTTTGTTTTCTCTATATATCCGTGATTTTACTTCAGAAATAATATCATTTCCGACAATAGGATATTTTGTTTTCAATTCTTTCCAGGTATCATCGATATCAGTAAGTTGAAATTGAAGGGTATTCAATTTATTTATAAAAATAACAGATTCCATTTCTTTAATAAATTCATACCGGTCGAAATCATTAGGGGGAGCCTTAAAGCTGCTAAAATTATTATTGTTTGAATGAAAATGAACATTGGTGTATTTCCCTCTTATTGCAAAATAAATCGAGTTCGATTCTAACTTTATTTTCAAAATTCTATCTTCTGCTGCAATTTCCAAATACAATAATTTTAAAGGGAGAAACTCCTCAAAAAAATCGACTGTATTTTTTTTTGCTCTATGATAAGAATCTTTGAAATTTATATACGGAAATCCGGGATTTACTGAGATTTCTAAAAATATTATTCCTCCATCATTTTTAATTTCCAGTATGAGTTTGTCCTTTTCCTGAGAAAATGCTGATAACAGAATAGAATTATTTAAAATAGAATTTATTTCAACAATAAGTCTGTTTAGAAAAAAATAGTTCTTATACATGTTTTAAAAGTTATATTAAAACCGGGCACAAAAAAAGGGTTGAATAAAGAATCCAACCCTATTCATTCATAAATACAAATTTTAAGTAGTAGAACCGGTTCTGGCTTTCACAATTGAATCAAGAGACTTTATTCTTAAAAATATAAAAATTCCGCCAATAAAAGCCGCTACAGTCAACAATAGGAAGAAGATTGATTTTTCAGTGAAAGTATCCCAATAACTTGCAAGTATCCCTGCAGCTTTTCCTCCTAATGAAGTTGATAGAAACCAACCTCCCATCATTAAAGCAGTGGTTCTTGCAGGGGCAAGTTTTGAAACTAATGATAATCCGATCGGGCTAAGGAATAATTCACTAACAGTAAAAACACCATAAGTAACGAAAAGCCAAATAGCGGCGGTTTTATGTGTGTATACAGAAGGAACAGACATAATTGCAAATACCATTACCAATGAGGATAAACCGGATATAAATAATGCATATCCAAATTTAGAAGCGGTCGAGGGTTCTTTATTACGTTTTGCTAACCAGCTAAAAAATCCGACTAATAATGGAGTTAAAACTATAATGAAAAACGGATTAATAGATTGAAATAGTTCGGCATTAACTAACTTTATATTCTTACCCTGCTGCGGCCATTGAGATTTGGGTAAATTATTAAAATAGGGATTAGGACCTTCAACCATTACTGGCTCTCCGGTACTGTCCTTTACAATCCGTAAATATTTATCAACTTCCGGAACTAATCGTGGTTTTGTATCTACACTTTGCAGCATATTTACAGCTTGTGCCGGTTTTTCCAGGATAGGAGCAATTTCACGGTTGGTATAATTCTCTGCCCAGATTGTCAAACCTGTAGCATTTTGATTGTAGATTGTCCAAAAAATAATTGAAATTGTAAAGATAAAAAGTAATGCGCCGATGCTCCTTTTATCATCTCCCCCTGCCCTAAGCCATAAAGAAACATAAAAAGCTATAACCGGAACACAGGCAAATATAAATGCGTCATTTGAGTTCGAACCGAATAGATTATTTGGAATTATCCATCCGATAATTGCAAAGACGATAGCCGGAAGAAAGACATATAAAAATATTTTCATCATAGGCATATCTTCTTTTTCCATTGGTTTTCTAACATCCGCATATTTTACGTGCTTTAACCCGGTTGATAGCCAAATTAAGGCAATTACAAGGCCTACACCGGCAGCGGAAAAAGCATACCCCCAGCCATACTTATTTCTTAAATATGCTGCAACAAAATTACATATAAGGGCACCTATATTTATACCCATATAAAAAATATTATATGCATTATCCTTTAATGGTTTAAGTTCATCTTTATTATAAATAATTCCGAGAATTGTACTAATATTTGGTTTAAAAAATCCATTCCCAATAATTATTAAGCCGAGTGAAATGAATAATGCAGTATCACCTGGAAAAGCTAATCCGAAATAACCTGCTGCCATCAAGCTGCCGCCGATATATATAGACTTTATATAACCCAAATAACGATCTGCAATTAAACCGCCAATGAAAGGAGTCAGGTATACAAGTGCGATAAAAGATCCGACAATATCCGCAGCAGTTCTAACATCAAAACCTTTACCGCCGGTTGTTGTATTCGTTAAATAAAGGAGTAAAATTCCTACCATTAAATAATAACCGAAACGCTCCCACATTTCAGTAAAAAAGAGTACATATAGCCCTTTGGGGTGCTTTTTGAACATTAGACTACCTCACTTAATTTCTAGCCAGCGGCTATTTAATGAAAAAATAATAAGCGCTAATTTAGGAAAGTAATTTTTGTTTTACCACATTTACTCATTCTTAATATATTACTGTTCAATATTTTTATAATTCAACCTTAAAAAACTTAACGAAATAGCGTAGGTTTTCAGCCATTTTTTTGCTTTTAAGCTATTCATTTTTAATAGAAGCCGATATTTATCCCTCCTTTTAAAAAATCATGCCTTAAAATCGATTTCTGTTTCAATGAATATGGGTCAGTCTCTAAACTCGTAAAGTTTATCCTAACAGTTAATACCGTTCAGAATTAATGATATTTACCCTTTATTTCATATAAACAAGCGTCCCCGATTATTTTGAAAGGTTCAACATTCAAATTCAAAATATCTTTTCCTTTTGTTTGAATAGAACGTTCAATTACTATAAAACCATTTTCATTTAAGAAATTATTTTGGACTAAATTTTTAACAACTTCATATATATCATCTTTAAAAAGGGAGGATCTGCAAGAATGAGATCATAGTGTACCTTATTCTTCTGATAAGAATATTTTAATACTTCCATTCTGAAAACAGAACTTTGAGAATCTGCCCCAAGAGAAGATATATTTTTTATTAGATTTTTATATATGAATAAATTTTTTTCTACAAAATCGATTTCATTTGCTCCACGGCTTAAACATTCCAATCCTAAAGCACCTGAACCGGAATAAAGATCAAGTATCTTAATTCCTTCAAAATTTATTTTATTATTTAATATATTAAATAAAGTCTCCCGGACTCGGTCAGTTGTAGGTCTTATTTCTTTTGATTGAGGAACTTTAATTAATCTTCCCTTAAATTTCCCTGATATAATTCTCATCATAAAAATCTTTGTTATTAAGAGGGAAGAATTAGGTTAACCGGTATGCAATTCCGGCAGAAGGAGAGAATAGATTAAATTTAGTTTTATAAAAGTTATTATTAAAAAGGTTATTGTTTGGTATTATCCGGTCGAATGGATTAAACTGCGTAAACTTAATACCCGAATCTTCACTCAAACTATCTACAATTTGCGGAGTTATTTCATCCCCGCTAATAAATGCACAGTCTACAACTCCCGGATTTATTTTAAGAGCATTGTTATGGTTTAATTCATTTTTTAAATGATCTGATATTTCCCTTACACTATTTATAGGTATTAATTTGTAATAAATTAATTTCCCATGCAGTGCAAATAAAACAGATAAATTTTTGCTATTAAAATAAACACTTAGTGTAAGGTTTTTATCATTAAAATTATTATTGATAGATAAAGATTTTTCCGAAGCAATATGTATATTATCTACAAACTTAAGCTTAAATTTATTATTGAGACAAATCTCATTGAGCATCTTTAAATATTTTCTCTGCGTAGCCAGAATCAATGCGGTATTTACATTAGAATATTCACTCTTATCTATTTCTAAAAATTGAATCACTAGATCCCTTACATTTAAAAAAGGATACAGCAATGATAATTCCCATCTGAATTCTTCTATAAGATCATTATGAAGAAGCGTCGATTCATAGGGAATCTGCATTGAATATAATAATTCAAATGGGAGGGTAAAAGAAATATGTTTGGCTGTTAAGGTTTTTTTAAGTAATAATTCGTTTATAGCAGCTTGAATCAATGAACTTATTTTTGTCACCTTATCAGTGTTAAAATTCAAAGTTTCATTAAAATACGCCTCATCCAAACTTTCGAGTTCAAACCGGTCATTCTTTCTTACAATTTCAACCAACTGTAGTTTTGAATTTGTAATAGTGAGACCGGCATGATTTTCAAAAACAGCCATATTTTTGTAGTTACTCCCACGATGCAGTATTTTTTAAAGCTTCATCAGTTTTACTTCCGATTGAACCGTATCCATCGGGATCTTCAAGATAATATAAATTTCCCATTGTTGTTACAGAATCAATACGGGTTATTTTTCCAGCTCTATTAATCACAGTATCGGCAGATAATGATGTATCAACTTCTAAAAAATATTTTTGGTGGGTAACAGGGGAAAAATAAAGACTGTCCGGTGTAAAGTTTCCGGATGTCAAAGGAACAAATGGATTTGCCGGCCTTCTAGATAATGAATCATACGCATTCATAACACTATCAACCATAGGGCTGGTTTTAATAAAAGTAATTAAACTATCTAAATTTCCTGTAAATTTTCCAAACTTTTGCTGCCAGAGAATCTCTGCTTCCTTTAAGTTTTTCATCCTAAGATGAGATTCATTTTTATAATGTGCCTGTATTTCAACAGCATTTTTAGGATCAATGATTGCAACTTTTATTAAAACAAGTGCAAGTATTATAATTACGATATATAAACCAATATTAATGTACCAGGGTTCGCGTTTGTTCATTTTTCCTCCCGAGCTAAAAAAATTTGTTTTTATTTATTCAATATATAAATACTTTTTGATTTTATTGAATTTTGAAGGTCCAATTCCTTTTACTTTAAGAATTTCTTCAAGTTTCCCAAATTTACTGATTTTATCCCGAAATCTTACAATATTCCCCGCAGTAACCTTTCCTATTCCGGGAAGTTTTATTAAATCCTCTATGGAAGCTGCATTTATGTTTAGACTTTTTTCCGGGGGTACGTCTTTTTTATTATTTTTAAAATTTATTTTGTTAAAATCTAAAACTTCCTGCTTATAGTCAACAGTCTTATTATCTATTTCTTTATAACTATTTGAACTATCCTGAATTCCTGAGAGTTCAAACAGGCTGTCCTGTTTAGCATAATCAAATACTTGTGATTTTTCATTCTCTTTTTGAATTACAAAGTATTTTAGGCCAAACCCTATTATAAAAATAATAATAAGAAACAAAATGACCTTAATTTCTGTCTCTGTAAACCCTATTTTCTCAGAAATTTTTTTAAGCATTAAAAGAGAAATATTGAGTATTAACGCTAATTTGCTTGCCCTCTGAAATCATAGTACAATGAACCGTTTCTATTTAATTTTATAATCCAAACTTGCTGAAAAACTTTTTCCCTGATTCACTTCCGTCCTTAAAATTAGGCATATCGGAAAGTTCCTTTAAAAGTTCCTTTTCTTTTGAATTTAATTTTTTAGGTATTGCCAGATTTATTCGTACTATCTGATCACCGGAACCCGAATGATTAAGATGCCTGATTCCCTTATCCCTCATCTTAAGTAATTTACCAGGTTGCGTTCCGGGATCTATTTTCAATATAGCCTTTCCGGTTAATGTCGGAACTTCAACTTCAGCTCCTAATGCTGCATCCGGAAAATTAACGTGAAGATCATAAACTACATCGTCTCCTTCGCGGACAAAGTATTCATGAGGTATTTCTTGAAAGATGACGATCACATCACCGGAGGGTCCACCTCTTTTTCCAATATTACCTTCACCTCTTAATGTCATATAGCTGCCGTCATGAACACCTGGAGGAACGTTAATAGTCAAAAACTTTTCATCCTGAATTCTTCCTTCTCCAAAACATTTTTTACATGGCGTATCAATAACAGATCCCTCACCATTGCAGTTGTTGCATGTGGTTATGTTAACAAACTGTCCGAAAACTGAGCGGGAAATTGTTTTTACTTCCCCTGTTCCCTGACAAACCGGACACGTTTTTGTTGAGGTTCCTGTCTCAGCACCGGAACCATTACATTCATCGCATTTTATCTGCTTTCTAATTTTTATTTTCTTTGAAGCACCTTCTGCTATCTCTTCAAGGGAAAGTTTTAAGGTAATTTTTAAATCGGAACCGGGAATTCCGTGTCCTCCTCTTGACCTGCTTCTTCTCTGCCCTCCGCCGAAGAAATCGTCAAATATAGAAGAACCTCCTCCGAAAATATCCGAAAAATGCGAAAAAATATCATTGATATCAGAAAATCCTTGCGAACCATAACCGCTGCCCCTTACGCCTTCATGCCCAAATCTATCATATCTGGCTTTTTTATCATCATCACTTAATATTTCATAGGCTTCAGCAGCTTCCTTAAATTTTTCTTCTGCACTTTTATCATCCGGATTTCGATCCGGGTGATACTGCATAGCTAGTTTCCGGTATGCTTTTTTAAAATCATCTTTTGTAGCACTTCTATCTACCCCAAGAACTTCATAATAATCTCTTTTTGCCATATAACCTTATTTATTTAATTGAATTATCTATATTTTTTTCTGAATGTGAACTTGAATCTTCAGCATAATCTTCACTGACTATTACTTTTGAATGACGAATTACTTTATCTTTATAAAAATAACCTTTCTCTATTTCATCAAGGACAGTATGAGGTTTAACATCTTCCGATTTTCTTTGCATAAGGGCCTCATGAAACTCAACACTAAATGGTTTTCCGACTGCATCAATCTTTTTTACTCCCTGTTCAGATAGTATTTTCATTAATTTATCGTATATTAATTGAATCCCTTTCTTAATAGATTCTACATCTTTTGCCGAGTCCATATGTTCAATAGACCTTTCAAAATCATCTACTACAGGGAGCAGTTTGACAATAAAAGTCTCCGCAGAATACTTCAAAAGATTTATCTGATCATTTTCTGTTCTTCTTTTGTAATTTTCGAATTCAGCAGCTTTCCTTAACAATTTATCTTTTAAATCTGCAATCTCATTTTCAAGCTGTCCAACTTTTACAAGTACCTCTTCTTCTTTTTCTAATAAATCTTTATCCAGGGTTTCTTTATTTAATTCATTTTCATCTTCAATTTTATCCATATCGTTCATATTATCTTCTTGATTAGTATTATTTTGTTCCTCTTTATTATTTTTTTCATCATTCTTGTTTTTTTTCATAAGTTACTCCTAATTTGGTAGTTCATTTTAAAATCTCTGTCAGCATTTTTGCCATATAATCAACAATAGCAACTATTTTTGGATATTCCATCCTCTTTGGTCCAATAACCCCAAGGGTTCCGGAAACATCTCCAAGCTGGTACTCTTTTGTTACAAGGCTGTAATCATCCAGTTTTTTATCTTCATTCTCTGAACCAATAGAGATAAACACCTGGTTATCGGTTTTATTATATTTATCCAAAATGTGAATAATAATATCTTTATCTTCTATCAATTCAATCACACTTTGAAAGCTGTCCGGATTTTCAAATTCCGGCTGTTTAATCACATTTTTTGCTCCTGTAATAACCAGATTATCTGTTTTTCTAACATCATTGAATATTTTGTCCATCGAATCAATAAATAATCTTATTATCGGCTGATGGTCATCTTCAATATCTTTCATTCTCTCCGTAAAAGAAGCTCTTATTTCTTTAAGTGTCAATCCGCTTAATCTTTCACTTAATAACCTCTGAACTGATTCTATTTGAGAAGGATTAATCTGGGAGGTTAACTCTAAAGTGATTGTTTTTACCAATCCGGCTTTTATACTAAGCACAACTAAAATACGGGTTGAAGACAGACTGATAATTTGCAGTTTTTCTAAAATTCCGGATTCTAATTTTGGATAAGAGACACATGCAAGTTGTTTTGTAATACTGCTTAGAAGAATTGATGTAAGCCTTAAAAGCTCATCCGTCTCAAGCATATTTGTTTCTAATTCTTTATTAATGAATCCCTTCTCTGAATTTCTTAGCTTTTGTATATCCATAAGTGTATCTACATAAAACCGGTAACCTTTATCGGTGGGGACTCTCCCGGCTGAAGTATGGGGATGATTAATAAATCCGGATTCTTCCAGATCAGACATAATATTCCTCACCGTAGCTGCCGAAATCCCTATATTATAATGCCTTGTTATATTCCGGGAGCCAACCGGAGAGGCAGTCAGAATAAATTGCTGAATAATATATCTGAGAATATTCTTTTCTCGATCGTTTAATTCTTCATGACTCATAGTCTAATTATATCTTTTCTGTCAATTTTACAAATATATTAAAAATAATTGAATTTTTTAATTAAAATTAAATGGATGTACTACTTTTATCAATAATTGTTCCAAAATAAAACACTCTAATTTTTCAAATTAATAGGAATCCAAATCAATTTGATGCTTTTTACCAATTCCGGTTTCTTTTCACTTTGCACTTGTTCTTACTCATGCACTTGCACTTCTTTACACTAACTTAATATAATTTTAACACTCCCTTAACTTTCCAAATATCTCATTTCTATATATTTACATTAATCTAATTAAAATCTAATTAAAAAAATAAGGAGAAGTTAAAATGTCAAAAACATATTTAGGATGGGATGGAAAATATGAAATATATAACGATAGTTGTATAATTCAGCAAAAGTTTAATTTTCAAAAGGAATTGATAAATAAATATAAAATTTTCAATAATGTCGAATCAATACCTAACCTGGTAGATAAATCTACTATACAAAAAATCATTGAATATGAATTCGGAACACAAAATTTTAAACATGCCGGTGTTTAAAATAATAGTCTATTCAATATCCTTTTTCATCTGTTCAAATTGCTCTTTTGAAATCTCACCTTTTGCATATCTGCTTTTTAAAATATCAAGGGGACTATCCTGATGCGGATATGGCGGCGGAATATTTACATGTCGGTTTTTATTCCCCTGATTAACTACCAGGTAAATAATCAAACCAATGATAGCAACCCAAAAAACCCATCCGAACCAGAGTCCTCCTCCCCAAAACCAATTATGAAACATTTTGATTCTCCTTCAATAATTATTTAATAATATTTTTCAAATAATTATCATAACAAATTTAATAAAATTAGCAGACTATAACTACCACAAACCACATACTACCTACAACAGACCATACCCCGCAAACCAGATATTTACAAATTTACCACAACCTTCCCTGTTGTTTTCCCTGATTTTAATACCCTTACCGCTTTAGGTAAATCATTAAAAGAATAAGTATGATTTATTAATGGTTTTGGAAGATTTAATTTAATTACTTCATCCAGTAGTTTCCGTAAGAATTCAACCCGGTCGTAAATCCAGATTAAATTAAATGCCATTACCGCACGATTCTGTTCAATCATTCTTAATGGATCAACTTTTGGTCTCGTTAAATATTTATAAGCCAATTTAAATAAATTAGAAGCGGAATTACCTGTAGAATATGCACCTGCCCCATAAACAATAATTCTTCCGGTATGCGATAAAAGGTTAAATGAAGTCTTAAAAACACTGCTTCCAACTGTATCCAATACAATATCAAGAGAACGGCCATTTAATGCTTCAATGATTTTTCCTTTTAGGTTTTTATCTCTAACAATTATTCTATCATAACCTTCCGATTCTGCCAATTCTTTCTTAGAGTTATTTCCTATCGTTCCAACAGTAAAAGCTGAATATTTTTTTGCAATCCTGATTGCGTTTAATCCTACACCTCCTGCAGCACTATGAATTAATACAGTTTTGATTGGATTTATTTCTCCCAAAACGACCAGAGCATAATAGGCTGTTAAAGATTGAACAATAGATGAGGCACCTTCTTCGAATGTCCAATCATCACGTAATTTCAATACATATGACTGATCTACATTTATATGCGAAGCATATCCTCCGAATTTTGTTACACCATACACCCTATCTCCAATTGAAAATTCGTTTACATTTTCTCCTTTATTTATTATTACCCCGGAAAACTCCAATCCCGGAATTAAATTAAATTTAGGGGCAGCTTTGTATAAACCAAGTATTGAAAATATGTCGGCAAAATTTAATCCTATTGATTTTATTTCAACAGTTAATTTACCTTTTTCAGGTTCCGGCAAATTTTCTTCTATTAATTTTAAATTATTAATCGAACCGGCACTTTTTAAGAAATATACTTGTCTAATCATATATTGCTTTGTTATGTCAGCTGCCCCATTTTGGATAAAAATATATTAACAAAAATATTAAAATTTTATCAAAAAAATTAATATGCACTTAAGAGCCTCCGAGAATATCATTAATCAATTTATCTACAGAAGGTAGATGGATTTATCCATTGGTCTAAATATTCATTAGTGACTCTAATTAGTTCATATATAATTGCATAACTTCAGCCAAGTAACTAAATTACTCCCTTATTCACCTCAATTATTTTATTTTACAGAAACAAGTATTAACCGCTATGTCTCTATTAAAAATATCGTTTCTATATTTATTGATATCATTTCATTTTTTGTTATTTCCACAAAATGATATTAAACTTCACTCTCCTAATCAAAATATTATTTTCTATTTCAGAACTTCAAATAATACTCCCGAATACCAGGTTATCTATAAGGGACAAATACTTATCAATTATTCTTCACTTACTCTGTCATTTCTGAATGACGCTATTTTTAGCAGCAAATTTAAGGCGGGTAAACCAATTTATACGGATGGTGAGGATAACTATACCCTGGTTGTAGGAAAGAACAAAAATGTTCACGATTATTATAAAGAGGTAAGGATTCCATTACAGGAGGATGGAAATAAAGGTAGATTGATTAACATCGTCATTAGAGCTTTCAACGATGGTCTCGCATTCCGTTACGAATTTCCTGAACAGGATAACTGGAAATCATATACTTTAACTGATGAAAATACGACCTTTAATCTGGCAGGTAATCCCTCTATTACTGCTTTGTTTTTACCTAACTTCACTACTTCCCACGAAGGCAGATATACTACTCTTCCTTTCAGCCTTATAAAAAATGATACTTTAATGGATATGCCTGTTCTTTTACAATTTCCCGACCATGTTTATATGGCAATTACTGAAGCTGAACTTGTCGATTACGCCGGAATGTATCTTGTAAAACACAACGGCATTCTGAAAAGTCAGTTATCTCCTCTGCCTGAACAAAATTTAATAAAAGTAAAAGCAAATCTTCCTCATCAAACACCCTGGCGTGTCCTTTTTATTAGCGATGCAGTAGGTACTCTTATTGAATCAAATATATTAACCAGCTTAAATGAACCATGTAAAATTAAAGATGTATCCTGGATCGAACCTGGTAAAACTGACTTCCATTGGTGGAATGGAGATATCTCTCCCGACACTACTTTCGCGCCTGGAATTAACTTTGATTTCAACAAATACTATATAGATTTCTGTTCCGAAAATAATATCAAGTATCACACTGTAATTGGATATGGGGGTATTGCATGGTACGTAAATGATGGTGAAAGCTATGCCCCGGGACCTCATTCAGATGTCACAAAAGCAATTACCGGGTTAAATATGAAAGAAATTTGTGATTATGCAAAAACTAAAAATGTAGGGATAAGAGTCTGGGTTAACTGGGAAGTATTATACCCGGAATTGGAAGAAGCATTTACTCAATTCGAAAAATGGGGGATTAAAGGAATGATGGTTGACTTTCTCGATAGGGATGATCAGGAGATGGTAAATATTCAGATTAGAATATTGCAGGAAGCCGCTAAGCATCATTTACACATACAGTTCCATGGTGCTTATAAAAATACCGGATTAAGCAGAACTTATCCTAATGAATTCACCAGGGAAGGCACTTTAAACTACGAAAATGACAAATGGGATAATATTATAACTCCGGATGATGATATAAATATTCCATTTACAAGGGGATTGGCAGGTTCTACTGATTATCATCTCGGAGGATTCAGAGCAGTACCTATATCAAAATATAAACCTCAATACACCAGACCGCTTGTTGTAGGAACGAGGTGTCATATGCTTGCAATGTATGTAGTACTTTTAAATTACCTTCAGATGGTATGCGATTACCCCGAGGCTTATAAAGATCAGCCCGGCTTTGAATTTATAAAAGAAATTCCGACCAATTGGGATCAAACAAAAGTCATAGGTGCAGAAGTCGGTGAATGGTTGAACATTGCAAGAAGAAATAATAATGATTGGTATGTAGGAACTATTACAAATAATAAAAAGAGGGAAGTGAGGCTTACTTTTAGTTTTTTACCCGAAGGGAAGTATACAGCAGAAATTTATAGTGATTCACCTGATGATGATATCAATCCAAATCATATCATAAGAGAGACCATTAATATTAATAATAAAGATACTATTTCAGTTAACCTGGCTGAAGGCGGGGGCCAGGTCATTCACATTTATCCATCTCTTAAGTAATGCAAAACTCCATTTCGCCAAATTATAATCTGTACCGCGAAACTCCGTTTCGCTCCTCCTTTTCGCAAAATTAAAACTGGGGTTAGCTGCAATGAGTTCACGGCGCTTCTGACAACAGAATTACTGCCTTTACGGCATGTCCTGACGCCTCGGTACGAAGACTCTACCCCGATATTTGGACTTGGCAGTCATAACCCCAGTATAAACCTACCTAAATTTATAATAGATTTTTTTAAAATCAAATTACATCCATCTCATAATAACAATTCAAAATACTACTTGGTATGCAATTTAACCTTGAAATCATTACATCACATACAACATATCAATATTTTTTTGAAATGGAATTGGCAAAACATTCAAATGTTAAGCTTACTGTTTATGATATCTTAGGCCGGGAATTAAAAAAAATAGAAGATAATAATCTTTCAGCAGGTTTTTATGAAATAAATTGGAATGGACCTGAGGTCTTAGGAAAAAAAGTAAACAGTGGTATCTATTTTTACAGGCTATCTGCAAAAGGAGAAAGCGGGAAAGAATACAATAAAGTAATGAAGATGTTGATGATAAAGTAAATCCTGAATGAGTCTTTTATTATTTAGAAATGAGATTCTTCGCAGCTGCTCAGAATGTCTATCAACTTTTCGCTTACCCTCTTTATTGAAATTTTTAAGCATAACTGTCTAACGTAAAGATGACATCTTTATAAATAAATATTATTTTCAGTTTTTATGATAAGGAAGTTCAAATATCTTCCTTATTTTTTAGAATAAAGATGTCATCTTTCAAATTTCGATTCTTGCGTAACTTCATTTAAAGAATATAATTTTTGAAGGATGGCAACTAAGATTTAATTATAACTACCATCCCTAATAATATTATTTACAATTTATGCAGGTTATGTATGCAACCCATTGCGTATCGGGTGGCCTTGTTAGACTATAAAGAATCATAGGAGGATTTACCGGCCCCATTGTACTATCCGGTTCGGTAGTCTTTATAAATATATTTTGCATACATTGGGGAGAACCGCATTTAATTGGTTTTGATATAATAACATAATTATGAGATATGATTACTCCCAGTGAATCACCTGGACAAATATTAAAACCACTTTTATCCGGATCAACTTTTGAGCTGCCTGAAAATGCAATAAAGCCGATAAAAAGAATTAAGAATATGAAAGCACCAAATTTTGATGACATATATCCTCCTTTTGTGATTGTTTTTTTATATCATCTTTTTTGAAGTTTTACTAATAGATTTGATGCCTCTTTTGCAGGCTTAAATCCCTTATCAGAATTTTTCCAGCAGTTAAGACATTCTTTAAGATGATATTTTGCTTCCTCATTTTTATGTTGTTCGATACAGAGTTTACCAAGTTCCAGATGTACCTCCGGCCATAAATATCTGGTCCAGAATCCCGTACAATATGATGCCCGCAATTCTCCCATAACGGATTCACAATTTTTTGCGAGGAGAGAATTGAGAATATTCATTGCATTAATATCTTTTTGTTTAATATAACATTCTGCTATTCCTCTCTGTGCAATAAGAAAATACGGATCGGCATTTTGTATTTTCTCAACTGATAAAAACTCATCGGTGCTTTTTTTGTATTGATTATTATATAAGAGAATTTCTCCTTTGATTAAATGTTGGAAATAACCACTGAATTTAATGAAATAAGGATCATAACTTTTAAATTTTAAAAGTTTCTTTAATATGTTTGCCGCATCGCTTTTCATTCCATGTCTTGCATAGCTTACCCCGATTAATGGGAATTCAAAAAAAGGAGAGCGGCTCATTTCAGCTGCCCTTTCCATTTCATGTTTATAAAGTATGTAGTCCTGCTGATCGGCAGCAATCTCACCGCTCATATAATGAAAGTAGGACTCATTACCTATCAAATTCGATTTGCGGCTGAAATCTATTGCCTCATTGCATAAGCTTCGAGCTTCATTCAGTCTCCCCTCAAAATAATATAATGATATAAGTTGAGAATATGCAATAACCTTTGCCATTGATTCGGTTTTCAGAAGTAGTGACTTCATAGAATATTCAGCAGAATCATATTTCCCTTCAAGCAAAAATAACTGGGCTATATAGGTGTCAATAGCACTATAATTGGGTCTGATTTTTTTACTTTTTAGAAAATATTGTAAAGCTTCCGCCGAACGGCCGTCCTGTGCAAGAGCATAACCAATATTGTTATATACGGTTCCTGCATATATAGTATCAATTGCTATTGATTTATTTCCTGCTTCAATTGTCGTTTCTATATCTCCGGTATAAATTGACAGCCATCCGAGCAGTGCATAACCTAAAGGATCATTTGGATAGAGAGATACATATTGCCCGATATTCTGAAGTGCTTTTGGAATATCAAATTCAAAAGTTGGTCCATAATATATCGATAAAATATACAATCGTTCCCGGTCTGTAACCCGTGATAAAAGAGGAATTATTCTCTTGTGATAGTATAATGCAAGGCTGTCATTTCCTAATTTTCTATAAATATAAGATAAATCATTAATTGCTAATGTAAACAATGTATCTAGCAAATACGCTTTTCCTTTAAAAGCTGCTGCTCTCTCATAATTGCCGTCACCCTCTGCAATATCTCCTTCCGAATATACTTCAAGAGCTTCCAGCGATTGTGTTGTAGCCTTCTCTAAAGGTATTTTATATTTACCAATTTCCTGCAGCGATTCCCCCAGATTGCTTCGCAATTCTTCACATAATTGATCCATTTTAGAAAGTACTTCATCTATAACGGATGCTTCCTTTCTAATAAGCGATACCGGTTCACCATTAACTGCATCTATAATTTTAGCTGTAAGAATATATTTTTTATTTAATTGATAAATTTTACCGGCAATTATAACACGTATTCCTTCCCGTCTCGCAATTTCCAGAGCAACTTTTTCAGTTAATTTTTCGTTAAAAGGTTTCTCCATTCTCCTTAATGCATTGATTATACGTTCACTAGGAAATATATTAAACAGAGGAGATTGTTTGAGGGAAGCTTTCTCCGCAAATGATAGTGAGTTATCCAGGTTTTTTTCAGCAGTTTTATTTATAAAGTCTCCAACCAATACATATTCGGATTTATTTAAGGGTAAAAGTGGTTTTGCTCTTGTTATCCAAATTGTAACTGCTCCTAAGATTATTAAAATAAAAACTGCTGAAACAATTATCCTATTTTTTGTATAGAAATTTCTTTTCCTCCTGGCTGTAAATTCGGGAAAGCTTATATCCTGCTGTACCTCAATTAGATCGGTCTCGAAAACTTCAATATTCTGATAACGATTTTCAGGCTCTTTCTGAAGACATTTTTTTATTATTGGTACCAGTCTTTCCAGATCGGGGTTATTTTTTGCATCAATTTCTTTGGGTTCTACATTGAGGATAGAATAGATTATTATCTGATCATATTCGCCGCTAAATGGTGGATTACCGGTAATCATCTCATATAATAAAACTCCGAGCGACCAAATATCTGTCCTTTGATCTACCTGATCACCTCTCGTTTGTTCAGGAGACATGTATAAAATTGTTCCTAAAACTTTCCCGATATTCGTTGCGTAAGAATGACCGCGAAGCTTAGCTATGCCGAAATCTAAAATCTTAACAATACCGTCTTTATTTATAAAAATATTTGCAGGTTTTATATCTCTATGTATTATCCCGTTCTCATGTGCTTTTTTAAGTCCTTCAGCTATCTGTATTATAATATCCAAAGTCTCATTTACTGCAAGCGGACCTCTGGAAATTCTTTCTTTAAGCGTTTCTCCTTCATAGTAATCCATGCAGATGAA
Source organism: uncultured Ignavibacteriales bacterium (assembly GCA_963742995.1). GTDB lineage: Bacteria > Bacteroidota > Ignavibacteria > Ignavibacteriales > Ignavibacteriaceae > CAVQBP01. The sequence goes on along the minus strand of CAVUOL010000071.1, from coordinate 12,660 downwards.
CATTCTGCCATCTGTGGTTTCATCAATATCATGAATTGTGCATACATTGTGATGCTGAAGAGATGAGGCTGAACGTGCTTCTATAATAAACCTGTTTTTTGCTTCCTCATCGGTGGTAAGTTCGAAAGGTAAAAATTTTAATGCAACATTACGGTGAAGTTTAAGATCTTCGGCTTTATAAATAACTCCCATTCCACCTGAGCCGAGCTGCTCAATAATCCTGTAGTGTGAAATTATTTGGTTTATCATTTCAATTTCCCGGCATGGTAATAAGTCAATACTTATGATAAGAAAAATTTTCAACGATTTTATACTAAAGAAATCAATATACTACAGGAAAAACAATATATCTGGGAAAATATATTTTATATTGTTCTTAGGAATGCTTTATACAATTGTAGCTCTTTATCTTTTAAAAATCAATAAAATTAACTAATTGATTTATCTGTTGGCTTGTAATCTATCCATGATACTTTTTAACCGATTTATCGGTTTACATTACTTCTATCTGAACGAATCTTATCCTATGTGCTTTTTGTCCAATCACAAAAACCTTTAGTTGGAGATTTATTATTTTTACAGAATCAAAATTAGATTCAAAGGAAAACTTAAGGAGAAATAATGGAGTATACTTATTTAGGTAGGACTGGTCTAAAAGTTAGTAAAATTTGCCTCGGGACTATGAACTTCGGACCCTATACATCGGAACCGGATAGCTTTAAAATTATGGATAAAGCTCTTGAACTTGGAATCAATTTTTTTGATACTGCAAATGTATATGGATGGGATAAAGGTGTTGGACTTACTGAAAAAATAATAGGGAACTGGCTTGAACAGGGAAACAATAGAAGAGAAAGTATTGTCCTTGCGACAAAAGTTCATGGCAAAATGGGAGAAGGTGTAAATGATCAAAAGTTGTCTGCATACCATATTCGTAAGGCCTGTGAAGAAAGTCTGAAAAGACTAAAAACTGATCATATTGATCTCTACCAGATGCATCACATAGATAGAAATACACCATGGGAAGAATTATGGCAGGCAATGGAACAACTGGTTAAAGAAGGAAAGGTTATTTATATCGGAAGCAGCAACTTTGCAGCATGGAATATTGTTGAGGCGAATTATAAAGCAAAAGAGAGAAGTTTCCTTGGCCTGGTTTCAGAACAAAGTATTTACAGTCTTAGAAACAGGCACATTGAACTTGAAGTTATTCCGGCTTGCAGAGCAATGGGGGTAGGTGTAATTCCATGGAGCCCCCTGGCAGGAGGACTTCTTTGCGGAATCCTTGATAAACCGAAAACAGGCAGAAGAAGCAGAGAACCTTTACAAAAATCGGTGGAAAAGCTTCGTCCTCAAATTGAAGCTTATGAAAACCTTTGTAAGGAATTGGGTGAAAAACCTTCTAAAGTTGCTTTAGCCTGGGTGCTGCACAATAAAGATATAACTTCTCCAATTGTAGGACCACGAACTCTGGAACAATTAGAAGAGAATGCCGCATCGATAGATATTAAGCTTTACGAAGAAACATTGAAAAAACTAGATGAAATCTGGCCAGGACCGGGAAACCAGGCTCCGGAAGCCTATGCATGGTGAAACGCAGGTTAAATTCCAAATGACATTCTCTTGTCATTCAGTGGTCATTCAATAGTCATTCGATTGTCATTCAATAGTCATTTGATAGATGGAGTTTTGGAATATTGTATGAGGATGTTATGTCTTTTTAAACTTCTTAATTGATTCTTCTATCCCTTCTTCATAAGGAGTCGGGGTGAAGTTAAAATGTTTTTGAAATTTTGATGAATCAAATACATAATCATATTCATACTGGTACATCATTTCATCAAGTTCTTTTATTAATTTGTTAAAAGGCCCAATAAGTTTAAACATCCATTTTTTAAGAACAGTATAATCAGCTTTGGCATTTAATTTTTGAGCTGCAATCTTAATAAATTCTTCTCCTGTTTTTGGTGGACTTGCAGTGGGCATATGCCATGTTTGATTATAATTTGATTCACTTTTTGATAAGAGATATAAAGCTTTTCCGCAGTCACCGGTATAAGTAAAAGAATGCTTTACTTTTGCATTGCAAAACCATTGTGCCTTTTTTCCCTTCTTTAATTTGTCCAGAATTCCTATTGATATCGCACTTACATTTTCCGTATAGGGACCGTAAAAATCTGCAGCTCTGGCAATTAGTGCTGTTACATTTTTATTCTTAATTTCTGTATTTAAATAATCAACCAGTTTTGCTCTCACTTCTCCTTTTTTACTTGATGGGTTTATTGGAGTATCTTCCGTCATCGTTCCATCTACTTTACCATATGAATATACATTATCAAAAAATATCAGCTTGGCATTTTTTGCTCCGCATACTTCAACTGTATTCCGCATTATTTTAGGCCATTGTTCCTGCCAAACTTTTATATCATATTTTAATCCTGCTACAAGGTATACAGTTGAAAATTCTTCAACTACATCATTTACTTCATTGAAATTTAATAGATGGGTTTTTACTGATTCTATTCCCTGAATTGTTTTTATGCTGCGTGAAGCCAATTTTATTTTTTGATTGTCGGCAGACAATTCTTCCGTTAATACTTTACTTATTGCACCGCCTGCCCCTAAAATTATATGTTTCATTATATACCTTCGTGATCTTCTTTCTATAAATATTTCGTCCCTACGGGACTCTAATATTTATGTGATCTTCTTTCTATAAATATTTCGGGGCTGACTAAAAAGTAACTTTTTCAATAACATTAAAAGCCGTAGAATTGAGCAAAATGATTTTGATTAAGAACTTAATAGGATTCAAAAATTTATTATAATTTTTATACAACAAAAAAATTGGCTTAGAAACACTTTCAAATCAATTGCTTTTAGTCCTTTTTTTATTTTAGCTCATCTTAAGAGCTATTTTTCTAATATTGTGTGCCATACTCAATAATCCAAATTCTATATTAACTTTTTGTTGGCCGCGTAAACGAAAACGTCTATAATTCTGATTATATTTTATATCGCCAAAGCAGGTCTCTACATCTACATTCCTTTGCTTTCTTAACTCAATTCCTTTTTCTGATGTAAGATTAGCTCTTGCCTGGGCACGCAATCGATCGTTATTGTTGTTTACAGTAATCTTTTTATTTCCTCTGCATTTCTTCTTACATTCCCTTTTAAATTTACATCCTTTACAACTTTCTGATTTATATACTCGTGCTGTTTGTTCAAATCCTGTTAGTGTCTTTTTCTGAATTTCTTCCTTAAATATTAACTTATTTCCATTCGGACATTCATAACTGTCTGTTTGTTTATCATAGCTAAAGTTTTCTCTCTGAAACTTATTTTCCAAGTACCCTTTTGTTTTCTCATAATGAAAAGTATTGTACTTTAAGTAACTCTCTATAGTCTTGTTCTCTAAAAACGTATAATTCTCCTCATTACCATATGTTGCATCACCAACCACCAATTCCGGATATGCATTATAATATTGATAATATTTTCCCATATGACTGATAAACTGGTCGCTTTCACTTGATTTTTGATGGATTGAGTAATTTACTATTATTTGATTCTCTGTTCCTATTATTACGTTATATCCTGCTAGTAATTCACCATTTTTCATCCTGAAGAATGTTGCATCCTGATCGGTTTTTGAATAACTTTTCCTTTCCCCAAGTATCTGTTCCTGAGATTCATATTTGCTTAATTTGGGTACCGCTTTTTCTATCTGCTTAACTACTTGTTTTAATTCCTTTAGTTTTTGGGAATTCATCTCTTCAGAACACTCAACATTACCGTCATGTTTTTTACTTTCATTCTGTCCATTATTATCATTCCCTTCATTTTTCTCTGTGGACTTTTTCTTTTGGATACTCTTTACTTTTTGTTCTTCTTGTTTTTCCTCTAATACTTTCTTTAATTTTTCAACTGTTTGTTTTATCTGCTCACTGCTTATTTCGCTCTGCTCTCCGAGTTCCTCAAGATTTTTTTCCCCATATTCTTTATCTTCTGTAATGTTTATCGCATCTATTTGTTTGAAAAGTTCTTTTACTTTCTTCTGTATTCCTTCTTTATATCTGCCCGTATTGCTCTTCCATACGTAACTGTTCTTGTTTGCGTCTGCATGTAATTTTGTACCATCTACAAAATATTTCTTTAAATCTATATACTTTCCTTCTACTAACATTATTAGCATTGAGCCAAATAGATCCTCTATCACATCCTTTAATCTGCCTGAACGAAAATTGTTTATTGTCCTGAAGTCCGGTTTATTATTTCCACTGACCCACATGTAATTTATATTCTCCTTTAATTCCTTTTCTATGCTCCGACTTGAATATATTTTCATACAATATGCATATAATAGTATCTTTATCATCATTATTGGGTGATAAGCACTACTGCCTCCTCCTTTATATGTTTCTATTAATACACTTATATTAAGCTTTTCTATTGTTGCATTTACTACTCTCACAAGATGTTTTTCCGGTATCATTTCTTCAATGTTTAGAGGCAATAATCTTATTTGTCCCTGATTATATTCCTTGAATTTTGGTTTACTCGGCTTTTTTTTCTTTCGATGCCTTTTTCTTCCTTCTGGCATTTCTAATTCAAATTTTTCTTTAAATTGAGAATCTTCCATTTCCTTTTCTCTTTAATTGTTATCTTTTCCTTCCCTCTCCTTATCTAATCCCATTTTTTGTTCCAATTGAAATTACTTTTTGGACAGCCCCTCTATGTATTTATGTGATTTTCTTTCTTTTTTACATCATTCTTAAGGATCAAGATAAAATATAAATGGGGAATGAGGAATTTTCATTATTTATTTCACCCCTTCGGGGTTTTGAATATTCCTTCTTTTTATTTTCTACAATAATATCACACCTTCAGTGTTCAAAATTTTGTTAAATGGCAACTCTTCTAAAGGGATTTTACTTTTTGGAAAACCGCTCTAATTCGAAAATTTATGTTATTCTAAATTTATTTTTGTTTCAAAATTATTTTGGATACTATTGATCTGTATAATTTTTTTCATATAATTTTCAAAAATATTCCTTATTTTAATATACACAATATATAAAGATAAATAGAAATAGTTTTTCTAAGCTTGAGGGGTATCAATTTGAACGGGAAAAGTTAATGTGTATAAAGGGAAATGCGGACCTTTCTCTAAAAGATAATTTCGACAGGATAATTAATTATCTACGTTTATCAGTAACGGATAGATGTAATCTGCGCTGTTTTTATTGTATGCCAGAAGATGGTATAGAATCTTTTTCTCACAAGGAAATTCTGACTTATGAGGAGTCTCTTCGTTTAATAAGTATCTTTTCGAATTTAGGTGTAAAAAAACTTCGTATTACAGGTGGAGAACCGTTTGTAAGAAAAGGTTTAATAAACTTTATTGAATCCGCTGCAAAATCAAATCCTCCTCTTCAAATTTACATAACTACTAATGGAGTTTTGACATTTCCATATTTGTCAAAATTAAAAGAGATCGGAATAAAAGGGATTAACTTAAGCCTGGATACTCTAAACAGAGAAAAATATAAATTGATAACAAAAAAAGATCTTTTAAGTGAGACAGCAAAAACATTACATGAAATAATCAGGCTTAATATCCCGGTAAAAATAAATACGGTTGTAATGAGAGATTTCAACACTGATGAAGTGAGCAGTATAGCAGCAATCGCAAAAGATGAGAACATTGAAGTCCGTTTTATTGAACAAATGCCTTTTAACGGGAAAAGCAGTTCTATAAAATATATTAGCGCAAAAGAAATATTAGCCCTTCTGCAGAAGGCATATCCCGGAATAATTCCTTTACAGTTTGGTAATTCAACTGCGGAATTATTTTCAATCCCGGGCTTTAAAGGTAAGATTGGAATAATCGGCAGTTATTCAAGGACTTTCTGCAATTCATGCAGCAGAATTCGAATAACTCCTACAGGCATGTTAAAAACCTGTCTTTATGATAACGGGGTATTAAATCTTCGTGATATGATGAGAGCAAATTACTCAGATTCAGAAATAAAAGAAGAAATTATTAATAGTGTGAATAAAAAATCTAAAAATGGCTTTGAATCAGAGGATTCTTCAAAGTATTCCATAAAAAATTCAATGGCAGTAATAGGCGGATGAAAAATGTAAAACAGACATTCCTGTCTGTTCAAATTAATTTTTTTTAACTATTAACAAATGAAAAGCAAAATTCTAAATAAGTTAAACCTTCACGAGTTCTCCGGTGCTGTTGGGGATCTGGGAACTTTGCTTCCGCTGGCTTTTGCTTTGGTTATAGTAAATGGTTTTCCTCCCGAGAGATTATTCTTATTATGGGGGATAGTTTATGTTTTTACCGGCTGGTATTTCAAAGTACCTGTTGCAGTTCAGCCTTTAAAAGCGATGGCTGTTATTGCAATTGCAAAAGGATTTTCGATGGAAATGCTTTCCATTACAGCTTTCTTTTATGGAATTTTACTTCTGATTTTATCAATAACCGGATTGATTAATTTTCTTCAAAAGGTTTTTACCCCGGGACTAGTTAGAGGGGTTCAGCTTGGAATAGGCTTAATACTGGCACAGAAAGCAATTCAGCTGGTTGTTGAAAAGGGGATATTGTTAAACTTTACCGGTTCATCATTATCAATCAGTATTCTGTTATTAATAGCTGCGACAGCGGTTATATCAATATTTCAATTTAAGAAAAAAATTCCTATTGCTTTAATATTAATTTTCTTAAGTATCATATTCTTTAATTTATTAGGTTATTCTCCTGGAATTAATAATAACAGTAAAAGTTTAATATCTTTTACAATGCCTGATTTTTCAATTCTCCTTGATGCACTTATCTTTTTAATTATTCCACAACTACCGCTAACTCTTGGGAATGCAGTTTATGCTGCGAATGATATTTGTCATACACTCTGGAATAATAAAGCCGAAAAAGTTTCTGCTTCAAAGCTGGGGTTCTCAATTGGTTTAAGTGATACAATAATAGGGTTGTTAGGAGGCTTTCCTATATGTCATGGGGCAGGGGGCATGGCTGCTCATGCACAGTTCGGTGCTAAAACCGGGAAGGCTACAATAATTATCGGCTCTGTTTTAATACTGCTCTCTCTGGCAGGTTTTGCATCATTTCTATTTTTTATCCCTGTGCCGCTTTTAGCGGCTATGCTGCTGTTCGATAGCTATAGGATGTCAATTCTTGTTAAAAAGGTTAAAGATAATATTCAATTAATTACTGCTATCCTGGTGGGAATTATTTCATTTGCAACGAAAAATTTATCTATCGCATTGGCAGCAGGTATTATTTTTGAGTTTGGATATAGGTATTTAGTAAATAAAAATGTTTTACTGTTAAAAGAGTTTAAGAATGATTGATGTAAGTCAGAAATTTGATACTCTCCGGTATGCTAAAGCTGAAGGATGGATTACAACCGATAGAGAGATTATTGAGAGGATAAAAGACAAAACTGTACCTAAAGGGGATGTGCTTGAAATATCACGTGCTGCAGGGATAAGCGCTGCTAAAAAAACAAGTGAAATAATTACTTTTTGTCATCCTATTCCGGTTGACTGGATTTCTATTTCACATGAATTATTTGAAGATAAAATAAAAGTTATCTCAGAAGTAAAAGCCGTCTGGAAAACAGGTGTGGAAATGGAAGCGATTACTGCTGTCTCTGCTTCATTATTAAATATGTATGATATGCTTAAACCACTTACGAATAATCTGCTAATCACTGATATCAAGGTCGCGGAAAAAAGGGGAGGGAAGAGTAATTTTAGAGAAGAATACCTAAATATAAAAGCAGCCGTTATAGTTATATCTGATTCAACATATAATAAAGAAAGAGAAGATAAATCGGGAAAAATTATAAAAGAGTTTTTAGAGAATAATTCTATTGCTGTAGAATTTTATGAAGTTTTGCCGGATGATAAGGAGAAGATAAAACTAAGACTTAAAGAACTGGCGGATAAAGAAAAGATAGAGCTAATTTTAACTACAGGAGGTACCGGGTTAGGACCAAAAGATTTAACGCCGGAAGCTTCCTCTGAAGTAATTGAGAAATTGGTACCTGGCATTGCAGAAGCAATAAGAAAATACGGAAAAGATAGATCTCCTTATGCAATGCTTTCAAGAGAAATTGCAGGGATTCGTGGTAATTCAATAATTATAAATCTTCCAGGAAGTTTACGCGGTGCTATGGAAAGTCTTCAATCATTGTTTCCCGGATTGCTTCATGCATATTCAATGATGCAGGGAGGGGGACATGGGGAGGAATGGAGTAATGGATGAACGGGGAATGAAGGATGAATGGTTGGATGGATGAATGATTGAAAGAATGGATGATTGATTGATGTGTGTTTGACTATTTAACTTTTTTGGGAAAATTAAAAAAAAGAAAAATAAAATGATTACAATTCAAGATGCTTTAAATATCGTTTTAGAAAATATTCCTCCTTCTGAATTTGAGGAAATTGAACTTATAAATGCTTATGGCAAAAGAATAGCTGAAGATATTTATTCACCTTTCCCATCTCCAAGATTTAATAACAGTACAATGGATGGTTACGCAATTAAATGGGAAGATTATCAGAAAATGGCTGCCGCCAGTCAAGATAAAAAATCATTGAGAATATCTGGAGAAAGCAAGGCAGGAGTTTCTTTTAAAAACGAAATTCGAAATGGTGATGCCGTAGCAATAAGTACCGGTGCAAGAGTTCCTGAAGGGACTGACACAGTAATCCCTGTTGAAGATATTGAAAAAATAGAAAATGAAATTCGAATTAAAAACGATGCTGAGAAATTCCAGAATATCAGGTTTATTGGTGAAGAATACAAAACAAACGAACTGCTGATTCAAAAGGATACTAATTTAAGTTCGGCACAACTTGGTTTACTTGCCTCAATCGGGAAGTCAAAAATAAAAGTGTATAAAAGCCCTCAGGTATCGATTATTACAACCGGATCTGAACTGAATTATAGTAATCAGGAAATTGAAGAGGATAAAATATTTGATTCAAATAGTGTTATGATTTCTACGGCTGTTAAAGAATGCGGAGGTAATCCGGTATTATCTGCTGTTGTTGAAGATGATTTATCTTCAACTATAGAAATACTTCAAAGAGCAGAAGAAATCTCGGATATAATTCTATTTACCGGAGGAGTTTCAGTTGGTGAGCATGATTATGTTAAGAATGCTGCTAAAGAATGTGGATTTAAAATGTTGTTCTGGAGAGTAAAACAAAAACCCGGCAAACCTCTATTCTTTGCTGTGAAACAAGGAAAGAAAAGGACTAAATTGCTTTTTGGCTTACCTGGTAATCCTGTTTCCGCCTACATCTGCTTTTTCCATTATGCTGCTCAAGTCATTTATAGATTGAATTGCTCAGAATTATTATATAAAAGAATATATACTCTTTCTTCACAGAAAATCGTGAATAACAAGGATAGAGCACAATTTTTGAGGGTAAAATTAGTTAATGAAGATAATGCATTAAAATTTGAAATTCTAAATCAACAAGACTCATTTATGATTACTTCTATATCAGGTGCCGATGGTTATATTATTGTGGAAGAGGATCAGACTATAGAGAAAGATGTATTGGTTGAAATATTTTTATTTCCAAACAGGTGGTAAATGGGATATATTGAAGCAATATGCATAAGTAAGAAAAAAGGTATTGTTAAAAAACCGGTTTCAAATTCAAGATTCATCGAAGATTGGGGAATTGAAGGGGATGTTCATGCCGGTAAATGGCACAGACAGGTATCTTTATTAGCAGGTGAAAGTATAGACAGGATGAAAGAGATAATCCCATCTCTTTCACAGGGTGCCTTTGCTGAAAATATTATTATGCGCGGGATAAAACCTGAAGAGCTTAATATTGGTGATGAATTAATTCTTAATAATGAGGTTATTCTGGAAATTACACAAATCGGAAAAGAGTGCCATACGTCCTGCTCAATTAAAAAGCTAACCGGAGATTGTATTATGCCCCGCGAAGGTCTGTTTGCTAAAGTGATAAAAGGAGGAAAAATAAATCCGGGAGATACAGTTAAGCTAATGTAACGCCAAACCCCGTTTCGCAAAAGAGCAGACATTCCTGTCTGCTCACGGCAAAATATTCAAACTGCTTGAATAGTAATCCATATAATCCATTGGAAGCATGAATAATGGATACCCATTATGATTCAGCCTAAACTTAAAATGTTCTATAAATGAATTATTCTCAATATCAATTCCCAAAATCTTTGGTCTAATAAAATCAAAACTGATTAAAGGCGGTTTGGGATATTGTATGAAATTATATTCATTCCCGGTTAACCCTGCTTTATCAACGGCAATATTTATAGCATCTGAGAGTCCCCCCAAAATATCCACTAATTTGTTATCCAATCCATCAGTTCCTGACCATACCCTTCCTTGTCCAATTGAATCCACATAATTGTATGAAAGATTTCTCCCATTAGAAACCTTACTAACAAAATCTTTATAATAATCCTTAATAATTTCTTCAGCTTTATTCTTTTCATCAGAATTTAAATCCCTGTTAGGCAGAGAAATTCCGGTAAACGGAATTGCCATGCCAAAAAGTAAATCAGCGTGTTTGCCCTGTTTAACATAGTCAGTTGAAACTCCTAATGACTCTTTTAATCCTTTATTATAATACCATCCACTTATTACACCAATTGAACCGGTAATTGTATTTGGTGCTGCTACTATCTTATCACCATACATTGAAATCCAATAACCGCCCGACCCTGCTACATAACCCTGCGAAACAATAACTGGCTTTTTTTCTTTACATTTTTTCAATGCTTCTGCAACTACATCCGAAGCCATTCCGTCTCCTCCGGGAGAATCCACTCGAAACACCAGCGCTTTTATATTATCATCCTCGGTAATTGATTTTATATCTTTGGAAAGACTCCGTGCTTTAATGCCTGCATCCATTGCACACACCCCCACTGCATAAACAATGGCAATTTCCGGTTTCTTTCCCCAGTAATTATCAGAAGGTAAATTGAATTCTGCAAGGGAATGAGGCGAACTCATCCCTTTATTTTCACCTTCAAGATTTTTAATAATTTCTTCGACTTTATCCCATCTTCCGAGAGTATCTACCAGATGATTTTCCAGCGCAGTCTGTGCGGTAAAGAGTGCAATACTGTCAACCAGCATATCAAATTTTTCTTTAGAAATATTTCTTGAAGTGCAAATATCATTTTTTGCCAGGGAATAATCATCGTCTACAATCTCTTTCCATTGAATGCTGTCTGCTTCACTCATATTGTCCCTTGAAAAAGTCTCTACAGCAGATTTGTATTTAAAATATCTAAGTTCGGTAAAACCAACCCCAATCTTTTCAAGAGTACCTTTATAATACTGCCTTCCGAAAAGAAAACCCTGTAATGTAATTTCACCCATAGGATCCATAACAATTTTATCGGCAGCAGATGCAAATTGGTATCCGCTGATACTGGTTACATCAATAAAAATTACCACATGTTTGCCTGTTTTCTTAAAATCGATCAATTTTTCTCTTAATTCCCACAGCATTTCTTTATTTATATTCATACCGCTTGTATTTATTGCAATCCCTGCAATAGTATTATCATTTTTAGCTGCATCAATTTGTTTTATAAGCTCAAGAAGAGTATTTGAATTATCGAATAACCTGTAGCGCTGGTATTTTGTGTCTCCTAATAAATCAATCTTTGCATAACTAGCTTTATTGAGAATTCCATGGAAAATATTTCTATCGTACCCGCCAATTCTTATTCCAAAAATGTTGCTGTCACTTCCTTTATGTATATGTACAGCCTCCGATGAAAATGCAGCTCTGCCAAAACTAAACTGCCATCCAAGATTTAAAGATTTGTCTTCAAAATATCTTCCTATTATCCTCACTCCGGGCAAAGGTTCAATTGCAGCCCCAACGCTCCAGTTTACTGCGTTTTTAGGGAGATCCTTTTGAACAACATAATCTCCGAATAAAGATACTATTTCATTTCCAAGGGGTCTCACTGCTAGATCGATTACACCTTCACTGTATTGATCAGTGGAAATATTCCCAGTTAATCCAATAGATAAATATCTTATTGGTCTGTACAAAGTACCTAAAGTGAAGATATCGGGACTTTCAAAATAATCTAAATCACCGGATGACCAACCGTATCCAAAACCCAGAGAAAAAGCCGGTGAACCTACGGCAGCAGATAATTTAAAATTTGTGACCGAGAATATTGATTCGGAATTGTGTACTGCACTGAAACCAAAATGCGGTACCCCGCTAAATAGACCCCAGTTTTTGAAATTATCTCTACCGGCATTTGACCATAAAAATAATAAGTCAAATTGGTTTAAATTGTTCAATGTTGCAGGATTGTCATACCCATATAAACCAAATTTCATTGCTCCGGGTGAAGTCAAACCGAATTTATTCTGTTTGTAGTAAAAAGAATGGTCCTGAGCCTGTAATGTAAATATTATGAAAGAAAATAGAAGCAAAGATAAGTGAAATATTTTCATCATTCTCTCCCGATATTAAGGATAGCCTAAAGCCTATTAAATCAGAAAATCTTAGAAGATTGTATAACAAAATTAGTTAATTACATGGGTTACGCAAAGTATAAGAATTCTTTTTCTTAGG
>CAVUOL010000070.1:0-51488 GCA_963742995.1 uncultured Ignavibacteriales bacterium | reverse complement strand
CGGACAGGAATGTCCGCGCGCCGGTCGGATGGCAGTGCCGAGATATGTAGGTTGCGATCATGCCGGGTAATGCTGCCGCGCTTTTTCCAGCACTTCATCATGGGGAGTCGGCTCGTACTCGTAATCATCTGGCTCCACGTAGTCCTTGCGCGTCGGGAAATCCGGGTGGCCCGTCCGCATCCGGATCGCCGCAGATCAGGGTGCCCCTCGAAGGTGATGCCGTATAGGTCGAATGCCTCCCGCTCCTGAAACTCGGCGCCGCGCCAGACCGGTGTGAGTGACGGCACGCGGGCATTGTCCGCGCGGTCCGCCGTGCGCAGCCGCAGGATGAGGGGGCCGTGCTTTAGTTCCATCGAGTAAAGATGATACACCACTTCAAGGTAGCCGGGTTTCCTGTGCTCATTCGTCTCCTCAATTTCGCGCTCCACGCCTTCTATGACCTGCTTCACCTTGCGCTTCTCCTGGAGCACCGTGTCCAGCCAGTCCACACCTGTAACGTTTGACGCGTAGTCCAGACGCAACGCCGGATCATCCCGCAGCACAAACGCGACGGCCAGTGCGTGGGCGCTATCCACCAGCAGCGAGGGCTGGTTGGCCGCGCTGCCGTTGGGCACGATCTCCAAAGACACCCCTGACACCGCTGCTTCCACACGGGTTTTGATTTGCTCAAGCGTTTCCACAAAAGAGTCGTTACATAAGTTACCGGGTTACAAGGTTACATAAGTCAACCGCCGCCGCATCCCTTGCAACTGATGTAACGATGTAACCATGTAACTTGTCCGCCCCTCATTCCCTAGCGAGCGTGTGCGGCTGCCAGATCGCCGGGTTGGCTCGTGGTTCCAAGTCGTGCTCGCCATACTCTGGCACGGGGAACTCACTCGGCGCCTCCGCAACCAGGTGCCTCGGGCGTTGTTCGCCAGTAAGCGCCTGCTCATCGATTTTGCGCTGCAGCGTCATGAACGCGTGCAGCAATGCCTCAGGACGTGGCGGGCAACCGGGTATATGCACATCCACGGGGATGTAACGGTCGATCCCCTTGAGCACGTTGTAACCCTGCTTGAATGGTCCGCCGGAGATCGCGCAGGCGCCCATCGCAATAACCTATTTCGGTTCGGGCATCTGATTGTAAAGCCGGACGACCTGCGGGGCCATCTTCTTGGTCACCGTCCCAGCCACAATCATGAGGTCTGCCTGGCGGGGCGAAGGACGGAAAACCTCGGCCCCGGACCGGGCGAGGTCCCAGCGCGCCATCGAGGCCGCAATCATCTCGATGGCGCACAGGCCAGGCCGAAACCGAGCGGCCAGACGGAGTTTTTCCGTCCCCAGTTATAGAGTCTCTTCCAGGGTGGTCGTGAATACACCCTGTTTGCTTAGTTCGCTTCTTAGTCCTTGGTACGCCGGGAAAATGGAGTGATGGGGGCCCTGGAGCATTGGAGTGATGGGGCCGGCTTGCCTCGTTTTACCCCAATCTTCCAATCTCCATCACCCCGTTTGTCTGCATCATTTCCACGTCAGCACGCCTTTCTGCCAGGCCCAGGCCAGCCCTTCTACCAGCAGCAGGAGAAAGACCGCCATCGCGACGCACGCACCGGCGCTCAGGCCTTGAAAAGCCACTGCGAACGGCAGCAGGAAGATGGCCTCGACATCAAAAACCAGGAAGATGATGGCTCGTCCAGGTTGATGTCTCGGAGTTGGACTGCGCCCCACGCATCGCCCTTCGATTCCAGCCCGCATTCGTAGATCGCGTTCTTGCCCGGTCCGGGCTTGCGCGGCGAGAACTTCTTCGACCAGAGCCAGGCCAGGCCGAGCGGCGCCAGCGCAAACAGGAAGGACCGCCGCCCTTAGGACTGCGATAAACAGGTATGGGCTGTATTGGACATTTCATCCTTGGTTGCTTTACTCTTTGCACAGGCCACCGTACCCGCGAGCAATCTCCCCCGTCAAGAAGCCAAACCTTGACGATGGACAAAATCAGGTCCGTCTTAAAATCGGGCAGCAGGCCTAAAACCCGAAGACCGAAGGCCGAAAGCCGAAAGAAGGCTTTGCACCATGTATGATCCAGGATAAAATGGGCTACTTATGGTTTGGGACTTATAACGGAGTAGACCGTTATGACGGGACCGGATTTACTTCTTACAAGCATGAGCCTGGAAATCCCAATAGTATTAACAGCGGTTCTGTTCAGGCGCTTTGTGAGGATAAAGATGGTAATATTTGGGTTGGTTCATCACTTGGTTTGGATAAACTGGAGCCTGCTAAAGGTAGTTTTACCCATTTTCTTCTGCATCCATCAAGCTCAGGAATTGATTTCAGCAACTATATTCTTTCAATATGTGAAGACAAATCCGGTATACTCTGGATAGGAACCGGCAACGGTTTAAATAAATTTGATAAAACCGCCGGGGAATTTACTACTTTTAAACATGACAGCACCAATACCGGTAGTTTAAGCAATAATTATATTCATTCATTATTAGCAGATAAAGAAGGTTCTCTTTGGATTGGAACCGGTAATGGACTAGATAAACTTGACAGAAAAACAGGGAAATTTATTCACTATTGGCATGATCCAAAAATTCAAAATGGATCTATAAGTATTGGGTGGGATAATGCAATTGAGTATTCTCTACCTTATCAAATAAATTCCATCTATGAGGATAATTCGGCTATGTTGTGGTTGTGCACCAATGGTGAAGGATTGATTGAAGTTAATCCGAAAAATGGCTCATTTACATCTTATAAACATGATATCAAAGATCCCCAAAGTCTTACAAGTATTACAGATGATAATATTGAAGCGATTAGCCAGGATCATGACGGCATATATTGGATAGGAACAAAATATAACGGACTAAATACATTTGATAAAAAAATAAACAAATTTACATATTACTATCATAATGATTATGATCCGGGCAGTCTAAGTATCAATATGATCCTTGCAATAAATTGTGAACGTTCCGGTACTATATGGATCACAACATTTAATGGGTTAAATAAAATTAACCGGAAAAAATTTCCGTTCAGGCAATATAATAATGTTGAAAATTCATGGGATAAATCATTTGGAACAGGTGCATCTGTTATAAACAGTAATGACGGGAAATTATGGGTTCAAACAGAAAATGGCGAAATATTAAAATTTTATCCGGAAACCAATACATTTAATCCGCAATTTAATACTTATGAGACTGGTAGAAATTATATCTCAGAAGACAATCTGGGAAATATATGGATAAAATCATCTATTGGTGGTATTTACGTGAGGGATAGAAATGGACGGGTTACTCGCATTAAGTATTCCTCTGGTAAGGAATTCAATCAAAACATTTATTGCATTTATACTCCGCCTTCGAATGACACTGCATGGGCTGGAACGCTTGAAGGCGGCATTTTCTTTATTAATAAACAAAGAAAAACAATTTCATTAATTAAATCCGTCAATACTTCAATAAAATGCATTTATAAAGATTCTTTTGGATTGCTTTGGGCAGGTACAAAAGATGCCGGTTTGATTCAATATAATGAGAAACACAAGAAATTTGTTCTATTTAAATCCGAAGTGAACGATCCCGGAAGTATTTCAGGTGATTTAATTACAACAATTTATGAAGATGAGAAAAGAAATGTTTGGTTCGGGACTAATATCGGCTTGAATAAATATGTTCGTTCTACTAATTCTTTTATTCATTATACTGAAAAGGAGGGCCTGCCTAATAATCTAATATTTGCAATCGAAGGAGATGCTCATGGAAATTTATGGTTCAGCACAAATAAGGGTATCTCAAAATTAAATCCTAGAACGGGGAATATTAAAAATTATGATATAACATATGGCTTTACAAGCAACAGATTTTATTTTACCGGCTGCAAAATAGAGAACGGAGAAATTTATTTTGGAGGACCCGGCGGAATTACACGCTTCAACCCCGACAGTATAAAAGATAATACTTATATACCTCCAATTGTAATAACATCCTTTAAAATATTTAATAAATCTCTTCCTTTCGGAAAAAAAATAAAATTACCCTATTATAAAAATTTTTTATCATTCGGATTTGCTGCATTAAGTTATTTAAGCCCTGAAAGAAACCAATATGCATATAAAATGGAAGGCATTGATAGGGATTGGGTTTATTCCGGTAATAAACATGATGCGGCATATACAAATCTGTCGCCCGGTGAATATACCTTTAAAGTAAAAGGTTCCAACAATGATGGGATTTGGAATGAAACAGGAACTTCTATTTCAATAATTATTTCGCCTCCCTGGTGGAAAACAAACTGGGCTTATATCTCCTACGGCTTAATTTTTCTCTTTTCTTTATATGGTTTAAGACGTTATGAGCTTAATAGAGTTGAACTAAAAGATAAAATTAAAATGGATGCAACGCTCTTTAAAGAAAAAGAAGAAGCAGATAAAATGAAGTCAAGGTTTTTTGCAAATATTTCGCATGAGTTTAGAACACCGCTGACACTAATTTTAGGTCCGGCAGAGAAAATTATTTCTAAAGTAACAGATGTAGATATTATTAAGGATGCTGGAATTATAAAAAGGAATTCAAAACGTCTTTTACAATTAGTAAACCAGCTTCTCGATCTTTCAAAATTAGAAGCAGGAAAGTTAAAGCTGGAAGCTTCAAACAATAATATCGTTTCATTCGTAAAAGGAATTGCACTTTCCTTTGAATCATTGTCAGAGGAGAAAGATATTACTTTAATGATATTATCGGAAAAAGAATTTATTGAGTTGTACTTCGATAAAGAAAAGATGATAAAAATATTGTCGAATATTTTATCAAATGCTTTTAAATTTACTCCGCAGGATGGGAAGATAACTGTTTCAATAACAGAAAGTTCAAGTTCAAGAGCAAGTACACCGCGCGAAGTTTCAAATGGATTTGTTAAAATAAAGATAAAAGATACCGGTATCGGAATACCAAAAGAGGAAATTCCAAAACTTTTCGACAGATTTTATCAGGTTGATTCTTCATTTACAAAAGAATATGAAGGTACCGGCATTGGATTAGCTTTAACCAAAGAATTAGCTGAGCTTCATCATGGAAATATTAGCGTTGAAAGCGAATTGGGTCAGTGGACGGAATTTACAATTTCACTCCCGCTAGGTAAAGGTCATTTAAAAGGTGATGAGGTATCAACAAAAGATAAACAAGATGAGCCGGAAATGCTAATTGAGGAGAAAAAATATCTCTTTTCAAAAAATATTAATGAAGATTTAATTGAAAATTCTGAACTAAGTTATTTAAAAGATGATAAAACAATTATCCTTATTGTTGAAGATAACTATGATATGCGTGAGTATATTAAAGAATCGCTGGACAGCAGCTATATAATTGAGGAAGCTGTCAATGGTGAACAGGGATTAAGAAAAGCGGTAAAAGTCATTCCGGATTTAATAATCAGTGATATGATGATGCCGAAGATGGATGGGAATGAAATGACCAAAATTCTAAAGAATGATGAAAAAACCTGTCATATACCTGTAATAATATTAACAGCAAGATCGGGACAGGAAAATAAACTTGAAGGTCTGCAAACGGGTGCTGATGATTACCTTACAAAACCATTCGATATAAAAGAATTGCAGATAAGAATTAAAAACATAATTAGCATAAGAAAAAAACTTCAGGAAAAGTTCGGCAGAATTGAAAATAAATCATCTCAAAAAATTGAAGATGATAAGGTAGAATTTAGTACTATTGACCAGAAATTTATTTCAAAACTTATGGATATAATTGAAAAGCACATATCAGAAGAAGATTTTAATATAATAGATTTTTGTAGTGAATTAGCGATGAGCAGAACTCAATTGCACAGAAAATTGAAAGCTTTAACAGGGAAATCCGCAAGTATTTATATAAGATCTGTAAAATTATCAAAAGCTAAAAAAATGATAGAAGAGCAGAAAGGAAATATTTCTGAAATAGCCTATTCGGTAGGATTCGCAAGCCCTGCCTATTTTACCAAATGTTTTAAAGAAGAATTTGGTTATCCGCCAAGTGCTATTGTTAATTGATTCCGCACCATTATGATTAAGTTAATTAATTAAACTATGTAACATATGTTATAATTTATATAAATGGAACAATAGTATAAGTAAAAGGCACAATAATAATATGCTCCCCTTGTTTTGATTTCGTTTATTTGCTACAGAAAATTAAACAAGGAAAGGAGTACATTATGAAAGCGTCCTCTTATTTTAAACTGTCAATATTGTTAATAATAATTTCTTCATTCTGTTCTGCCTCGTTATACTCTCAGGAGATAAGTTATGGTGATTCTGCATCGTTAGGGAATGGTAAAATAAAAGCGTGGATAAAAACAGATTCTGTTAATAATCCCCAAAGCATTGGGTTTACTCTAACTGAAGATGTTTTAACGAACCTTCCAGCAAACGGGACTATGATTCATTTAAATTTACCTAAAAATGCGTCAGATACATTATTCAATCATATATTATTTGATTGGAATCCTATGGGACACCCGCCTGCAGGTATTTATACTTTACCTCATTTCGATCTTCACTTTTATATAATTAATAAGCAAGAACGCCTGGCAATACCTGGTGGTTCTGACCCAATTAAAGTAGAACCCCGATTTGTTCCTCATGATTATGTATCTGATCCGACAGGCGTTCCTCAAATGGGGACTCATTGGACTGATACAACGGCACCGGAGTTTCACGGACATGTTTTTGATAAAACGTTTATTTATGGATATGCAAAAGGTAATTTTTGCTTCTACGAACCTATGTTTACAAAAGCATACCTGGAAACCCATCCACATTTTACAGGAAGCATAAAGCAGCCTGCAGAATTTCAAAAAGAAGGATATTATCCTACAACTTATAAGATAGATTATGATTCGGCTAATCATGTTTACAATTTTGAAATAACAGATTTGGTTTGGCATGATGCTGCTGCGCCGTCGGAAATACCCATCACCAAATTACAACTCTGGCTTAGAGATGATACCGGTTTAGTTTTTAATGGTTCTAAAGTAAGCAGATGGATGGATCAAAGCGGTAACGGAAATGATGCAATTGAGACAGATACAAGCCGTCAGCCTGTGTTGATAAATAATGTATTAAATAATAAACCCGTAATAAGTTTTGACGGAGTAAATGACAGGTTAGGATTTACCGGTTCAAAAAAAATGAGTCAGATTAGTCTTTTCATGGTTTTCAACAATAGATCCGGTGCCTCAGGATCTAATCCCCCTGGATTTGTACTATCATTCGGTCCTGGCGGCCCTTTTGTAGCCAATGAACACTTTGCCATTAAAATGCGGGGCATGGATAATGGCGACAATGACATTATAGTTGGCACTGAAGATCATAATGATTATGTTGAATTTACCGGTCAGGATATTGCTAAATATAATGAATGGAGAAATATTTTCATTGTCAGAGACAAGACCGTGTCTAATACAACGTTAGTGTGGAATGGAGTTTCTGCGCCTTCATCACCTTCGGGATCTAATATTTCTATTTCTGTTCCACTTGGTGATTCCACAGCTTCGGGAGGAGGAATCGGGTCAACTGATAATTTCCCGAACTTGGGGAGAGTCCTTGCCAAATGCGATATAGCTGAAATAATAGTCTATGATACAGTTCTTTCAGCTTCAGACAGGTTATCAATTGAGAAATATCTTAATGATAAATATAATATTGCTGTTACAGCAGTTGATGATCAGATAAGCCAGAGTATACCTGAAAGATTTATACTCGACCAGAATTACCCGAACCCGTTTAATCCTTCAACTACTATAAAGTTTTCTATACCGCAAGCTTCTTTTGTAACTCTGAAAATTTATGATATTCTCGGCAGGGAAGTTACTTCATTAGTTAATGAAGAAAAGACTGCGGGAAGTTATCAGATACAATTTTACGCGGAGACGCTTGCGAGCGGAATATATTTCTATAAGATTGAAGCAGGAAGCTATACTCAGACCAAGAAAATGATGCTTTTGCGTTAAGAAATATTGTCGAAGGTGTGGCATGCATAAAGAGAAGCATACAAGAACTTGTTCCGAAGGAATCACTATGTGAAGAGACCCTGTAAGTTCCATTGAAAGAGATGTTATGCGAAGTCGACCAAAAGAGGATAAGCTGAAGACATACAGGGAGCTTGCCTGACAGCAGGTAAATCGGATTAACTCATAGTACTCGGAGAACGGGAGAGCCGTTCACATGGGGAAGGAGTTAACAGTGATATGTAACTTGCAAAGGAAATCTCGCTAGACATAATAAAGTTTGTTATCAATCTAGAATTATTTAACTACAAGCTTTCCTTAAGAAAATTTTGTAAATCAAATAAAAAATAATTATTTTACATTAATATATTTTCCTAAGGGGAAAAAATGAAAATCACACAGTTAATTTTCCTTGCTTTGCAATCCTTAAAGACAAACCGATTAAGAACATTATTAACAGTACTGGGAGTTGTGGTAGGTATTTTTTCAATTATTGTAATAATGACTATTATTACGATGCTTCAAAATACGATAGATAGCGGAATGCAATTCTTAAGTAAAAATACATTTGAAATTCGTAAATGGCCTGCAATTCATACCGGTGATGCAAATTCATGGCAGAAGTATAGGAACAGAAGAGATATAACTCTTGAGGAATTCTTCAGGTTTGAAGAATTGATGAAAGAAGCGGAATGTTTAGGCGCATATCAAACAGCCGGAGGTAAAGTTATCAAGTTCCAAAATCGTGAAACTAATCCGAATGCCTGGATAATAGGTGTTACACAAGGCGTTTATAAAACACTCAATCTGGATATAGAAGACGGCAGAGAATTTAGGAATGATGAGATAAAATACTCAAGCAATGTATGCGTGCTCGGATATTATATTGTTGAAAAGATTTTTTATAATATAGATCCAGTAGGATTGGTTGTTAAAGTTGACGGCAGACCTTTTAGAGTTATAGGGGTTTTAAAAAAGAAGCCTGATATTTTTGGTCAGACACAGGATAATTATTTAGTTGTACCGATAACCACATTCCAACAAATGTTTGGTAAAAGATCTTCAAGCGTTGATATAACGGTGATGGCTAGCAGTAAGAACGATTATGCAGCAACAATAGAATCTGCAATCGGGTATATGAGATCAATTAGAAAAGTTCCTGCCGGAGAAGATAATGATTTTGATATATTCAGTAATGAATCTGTTATGGGGCAAATAAATGATATGACAGGGAGTATCCGGGTCGGAGCATTAGTAGTTTCGATTATAGCGTTATTAGCTGCCGGTGTCGGAATAATGAATATAATGCTTGTATCTGTAACGGAAAGAACCAGGGAAATTGGAATTAGAAAAGCAGTCGGCGCAAGGAAAAGAACTATTTTAATACAGTTCCTCATTGAAGCAGTTATTTTGTGTTCAATCGGTGGTTTACTGGGAATAGGTTTAGGAATTGGAATAGGGAATTTTGCCGGGAGTTTCTTAAATGCAAAAATGGCTATCCCTGTAGACTGGATTTTTATCGGATTTGCATTGTGTCTTTCAGTAGGAGTAATATTTGGTACTTATCCTGCTTTTAAAGCAGCAAACTTGGATCCTATAGAAGCATTACGGTATGAATAAATAAGAGCAAGTGTAAGTGCGCGAGCAAGTTCAAGTGGACTACTCCTTTTCAGCTTGCACTTGCTCTTACACTTGAACTTACACTTGTTATTGCTTGTCTTTATTTAATCCTTTAATTTTACATTTAATTCCTGAAAAGATATACAAAGAGGTTTTATGGCCAAATTTAATGGCGTAGATTATTTTAATATCGATTCATTATTAAATGAAGAAGAAATTTTAATCAGAGATACCGTTAGGGAATTTGTTTCGGGAGAAGTTATTCCTATAATTGAAAATTATAACAGGGAAGGGAAATTCCCATTGGAATTGATTTCCAAAATGGCTGAAATGAATTTATTAGGTTCTAATTTACCTGAAAAATATGGATGTGCCGGAATGAATAACGTTGCATATGGACTGGTAATGCAGGAATTAGAAAGAGGTGACAGCGGGATAAGGAGCTTTGTTTCCGTTCAAAGTGCTCTCGTTATGTACCCGATCTTTACATTTGGAAGTGAAAATCAGAAAAATTATTGGCTGCCTCTGCTAGCTAAAGGAGAAAAGATAGGATGCTTTGGATTAACAGAACCTGATTTCGGTTCAAATCCGGGAGGGTTGGTTTCAAAAGCCGATAAGGTTGAGAACGGATATCTACTAAATGGTGCAAAGATGTGGATTACAAACGGCACGATTGCGGATGTTGCTGTCGTTTGGGCGAAATTAGAAGGAAATATCAGGGGCTTTTTAGTTGAAAAAGGAACGAAGGGATTTACAGCTCCTGAGATGAAAGGCAAGCATTCGTTGAAGGCTTCTGTTACATCTGAATTGATTTTAGATAATGTGGAAATACCTGAAGGAAATATTCTTCCAAATACTTCAGGATTAAAAAATGCTCTAATGTGTTTAAATTAGGCCCGTTATGGAATAGCATGGGGAGTAGTAGGTTCAATGATGGCATGTTATGATTCGGCTTTAAATTATGCAAAGTCGAGAGTGCAATTCAGCAAGCCTATTGCAGCGTACCAAATGACTCAGGAAAAACTTGTTTATATTTTAACCGAAATAACTAAATCACAATTATTAAATGTACAGTTAGGAAGAATGAAGGATAACGGCACTTTGAAGCATACACATGTGTCGTTAGCTAAAAGGAATAATTGTGAAAAAGCTCTTGAGATTGCCAGAATTTCACGGGAAATATTAGGAGCAAATGGAATTCTGGATGAATATCCGGTAATGCGGCATTCAATGAATTTGGAAGCAGTCAAAACATACGAAGGAACACATGAAATGCACACCCTAATTCTGGGTGAAGATATTACGGGATTTCCCGCGTATGATTAAATATTCATAAAATATGACCACCTTGCGTGGTTTTTTTAATATTTAAAGAGATATAATATGATAGATAAAAATCTTAGAGAAGGCCTTACTTTTGATGATATATTACTTGAACCTGGAAAATCTTCTTTTCTTCCTAGAGAAGTTGATATTACAACCAGGTTAACGCACGATATAACATTGAATATTCCATTGGTATCCGCTGCAATGGATACGGTTACGGAATCTGCTATGGCAATAGCCATTGCAAGGGAAGGTGGAATCGGAATTCTACATAAAAATATGACTATAGAGGAACAATGTGAAGAAGTTGATAGGGTAAAAAGATCCGAAAGCGGAATGATTCAAAATCCAATTACTCTTTTGCCGAATAAGACTATCGGAGATGCACTTCTGTTGATGAAAAAATATGGAATCTCAGGAATTCCGATTATTGAAGATGGGGGTAAATTAGTTGGAATTTTAACGAACCGTGATTTAAGATTTGAACCAAACCAGAAGCTTTTAGTTAAAGAACTAATGACTAAGGAAAATCTTATTACCGCCCCGGTAGGAACAACACTTGAAAAAGCAGAGAAGATTTTACAAAAATATAAGATTGAAAAACTTCCTGTTGTAGATAAAAATAATATTTTAAAAGGTCTGATAACATTCAAAGATATTCAAAAAAAGAAAAAACATCCTCATGCATGTAAAGACCAGCATGGAAGATTGAGAGTTGGTGCGGCTGTAGGAATAACTTTTGATACATTAGACAGGGTATCAGCACTATCGAATGCGGGTGCAGATGTTATAGTAATCGATACTGCTCATGGTCATTCTCGAGGAGTAATAAAAACGATTAAGGAAGTTAGAAATAAATTCAAATACGAGCAGATAATTGCGGGTAATATAGGGACTTATGGAGCAGCAATTGATTTAATAAATTGTAAGGTTGATGCTATCAAAATCGGTATAGGACCAGGTTCAATTTGTACAACAAGAGTAATAGCTGGAGTTGGTGTTCCTCAGATTTCGGCAATATCGGAAGCATATAGAGCAGCAAAAAATAAAAATATACCCATAATAGCCGATGGAGGAATAAAACAAACAGGCGATTTGCCAAAAGCCATTGCTGCCGGAGCAGATGCTGTAATGATAGGTGGTTTTTTTGCGGGAGTTGAAGAAAGTCCGGGTGAAAAGATCCTTTTTGAGGGGAGAAGCTTTAAACTTTACCGCGGGATGGGATCATTATCTGCAATGAAAAGGGGAAGTAAAGACAGATATTTTCAGGATGTAGAAGACGACATTGCCAAGTTAGTCCCCGAAGGAGTTGAAGGCCGAGTTCCTTTTAAGGGAGAATTATCCGATACAATTTATCAGTTAATAGGAGGTTTAAGAGCTGCAATGGGTTATTGCGGTGTGAAAAATATAAAAGAGCTTAAAACGAAATCTAAATTTATTAAAATTACCCTTGCAGGTCTGAGGGAAAGTCATCCGCATGATGTTATAATTACAAAAGAAGCTCCAAATTATCATATATGAGACAGAGCAAAAATTTTATTTTTTATTAACATATTATTTTTAAATATAAATTAAGATATTATTTTATATTAATAATCATAAGTGAAATTCCTTTTTAATGTTTAAAGTATTAGTAATTGCATATTATTTCCCTCCAATGGGTTTAAGCGGGGTGCAAAGAACACTTAAATTTGTTAAATATATGAAGCGATATAACTGGGAGCCCACAGTTATTACGACAAGCAGTGTTGGATATTTTGCACATGATGATTCTTTATTAAAGGAGATTGAGAATGAAAATATTAGAATCATTAGGACAGCAGGGAACGATCCAAATTCTTTGTTATCAAGATACGGAACTATCAGGGTACCGGGAGAAATCATTAGGAAATTATTTAATAGGATAAGCCAGACTTTATTTATTCCTGATAATAAAATATCATGGTCAAAAAAAGCATACCAAACTGCTTCTGAAATCCTGGAGAAAGAAAACTTTGATATAATTTTCGTAACAATTCCGCCTTTCTCTGCATTTAATATGGCAGTTAAATTAAAGGAGAAATTTGATATTCCCTTATTGGCAGACTATCGTGATTTATGGTTTGGAAGCTACTTTGCTTTTTATCCTACTCCGCTGCATAGATTTTTACATAAACGTATGGAATATAAAGCATTAAAAGCCGTAGATAAGGTTACTGTCACTAATAGAAAAATAAAAGAAAAGTTAATTAATAATTTTAAATTTTTAACGTTTGACGATATTGTAATAGTATCTCATGGATATGATACTGCCGATTTTGATGAAATAAAACCTTTACCTAAAGAAATGGATAAAATGATTTTAACATATGCTGGTGTTTTTATAGAATACAGTACACCTGAATATTTTCTAAAAGCATTTAAAAAGGTTACAAAGGAACGTCCGGATATAGCAGCTAAGATCAATCTGAATTTTGTAGGATTACTTAGAAAAGAAAACAAAAAGTTAATCAAGAAGTTAAAGCTGGAAAATTATGTAACGGATTATGGATACTTATCTCATAAAGATTCAATTGAAAAGTTATTGTCAAGTGATGTTTTATGGTTTATGGTGGGTAAGAGAAAGAATATTGATGCAATACTTCCCGGAAAGCTGTTTGAATATTTTGCAACACTTAAACCTATAATAGCATGTGTTCCAAAAGGAGCGGCTAGAACAGCAACAGTGGCATATGAAGCGGCATTTATAACCGAACCGGATGATATTGAGGGAATTAAATCAACAATTTTGAAAGTATATGATCTATACATAAAGAATGAATTGCCAAAGCCGAATCAGGAATATATAGAAAAACATAGAAGAGACTTTTTAACAGAACAGTTAACCAAGCAATTTCAATTTTTAATCAAAGAAGAAGTTGAATGAAAAATGTTTTAGTGATCGGGTCAGGGGGAAGGGAGCATGCTTTATCCTACAAAATAGCAGAGAGCAAATTATTAAAACAACTTTATATAATTCCCGGTAATCCTGGTACAAAGCAACTCGGTAAAAATATAAATATAAATCCGGACAATCAGGAAGAGATACTAAAATTCTGTAAACAAAATGATATAAATTTGATTGTAATAGGCCCGGAGAAACCATTGGTTGAAGGATTGGCGGATACTTTGAGGCAAAATGGTTTAATTGTATTTGGTCCTAACAAAGTTGCTGCAGAAATAGAAGGATATAAAACTTTTGCTAAAAGTTTAATGAAAAAATATAAAATACCTACTGCAGAATATTCTGAATTCTCGTCAGAGGAAATTGATAAGACAAAAGAATTCTTAATGAAATCAATTTATCCATTGGTAATAAAGGCAGATGGATTAGCAGCCGGTAAAGGTGTTATAATTTGTAAAGATTATGATGAAGCCTCTGATACTATAGATGAAATGTTCATAAAAAGAAAGTTCGGTGATGCCGGAGATAGAATTATAATTGAAGAATTATTGAGCGGGGAAGAGGCTTCAATATTTGCAATAACCGATGGTAAAGAATTTATCTGCCTTCCTTCCTCACAGGATCATAAGAGAATCGGAGATAATGATACCGGAAGAAATACGGGGGGAATGGGGGCATATTCACCTGCTCCAATTATCACAGATGAAATATTAGAAAGAATAAAATCCGATATTATATCTCCTACTTTATTTGCTATGAAAAAAGAAGACAGAGAGTTTAACGGTTGTTTATATTGCGGATTGATGATTACAAGTGAAGGGCCAAAAGTTATAGAATATAATTGCAGATTCGGTGATCCTGAGACTCAAGCTGTTTTACCTTTATTAGAAGGGGATTTTCTAGAACTTTTGTTTTCAACCGCAACCGGAAATATAGATAAAGAATCAGTCCATTATTCAGGCGGAGCATCGGTTTGTGTAGTGACCGCTTCACAAGGATATCCGGATAGTTATGAAAAAGGATTTGAAATACGGGGATTAGATGAAATAAATAGTAAAGAAATTATAGCTTTTCATGCCGGAACAAAAGAAGAAAATGGAAAAATAATTACCAACGGTGGGAGAGTTCTAGGCATTACAGCATTTACTAATCAAAATGATTTAAGTTTTGTAAAATCAAGAGCTTATGATGCCTTAGATAAAATAAATTATAGCAATATTTATTTTAGGAAAGATATTGCGGACAAGGCGTTAAAAAGAAATTAAAAGAAAAGTAAGAAAGAGTTAATCAAAATTAATTATAGCTTCAACTATATCTGTGCTTTAATATGCGGCTAAAGCCATTTTTATTTTTAATTCAATATTCCCTCGGCTGAAGCCGAGGGCAATAAATAGGCAGCTTTAAAATAATACTGAATATATCTTATTTTAATTTTTTATATCTTTCGGATACTACTTCCCAGTTGACAACATTCCACCAATTTTCAATATACTCGGGGCGTTTATTTTGATATTTTAAATAATATGCGTGCTCCCATACATCCAGACCAAGGACCGGACTACCTTTCTTTTCAGCTAAATCCATCAAAGGATTATCCTGATTAGGAGTTGAAGTAATCTCAAGTTTACCGTTATTGAGAATTAGCCATGCCCATCCGGAACCGAACCTTGTTCCGGCAGCGTCACTGAATTGTTTTTTAAATTGTTCAAAAGAGCCGAAAGAAGAATTGATAGCATTAGCCAAATCACCGGAAGGGTTTCCGCCGCCGTTATGCTTCATAATTGTCCAGAACAAAGAATGATTGTAATGACCGCCGCCGTTATTTCTTACTGCAGCAGGATATTTGGAAACATTTTTCATTATATCCTCTAGAGATTTATCTACTAAGTCTGTTCCTTCGATAGCTGCATTTAATTTAGTAACATAACCACCATGATGTTTTGTATGATGTATTTCCATAGTTTGTTTATCGATGCTGGGTTCCAGAGCATCGTATGAGTAGGGTAATGAAGGCAATTCAAATTTTCCCATTTATCTTCTCCTGTTTAATATTAAAGTATTTTGTTAATTATTTAATAAGATTATAAAATTACAAGATTGCAAAATTGAGTGAAAACCTTAAAATTTATACACCGAATGATTCACCACAGCCGCATGTTTTAGTAGCGTTTGGATTGTTGAAAACGAAACCTCTGCCGTTTAATCCATCAGTAAAATCTAATTCTGTTCCAGTAAGGTAAAAAAGACTTTTACCATCAACGTATAGTTTTATACCTTCCTGTTCTATTACCATATCTCCTTCTTTTTGTTCAGCATCAAAACCAAGGGAGTATTTTAGGCCTGAGCAGCCGCCGCCTTTAACCCCGACTCTTAATCCAAAAGTGTCAGGTATACTATTTTCTTCTCTTATTTTTACTACTTCTTTAATTGCTTTAGGAGTTATTTTTATTTCCTGTTCAGATTGAACTTCAGACATATTAAATCCTCTCTTCTATGTATTTATTAATTCGATATTTAAATTTAAGATAAAAACAGGTCACAGGGGATCACCTGGTGCCTGCGTCACAAATTCAGGAAAATTTATTTTCCATGTTAAATGACTAATATTTACAAAATACTTTTTTTCTTCAAAATAAGCTGCCAAAAGTTTTGCAAATTCTTCTGCTTCGGGATAAGAAATATCAATTTCTTTTTTTTCTAAGTATTTTTTTATACCGTACTGAAAGTCTCTAAAAAAGAAGTTAGAATTATGGAACAACGGGTAATTTGCTTTTAAGAAATTAAGAAATATTAGCGGGTCATTTTTAATTTGTTCCAGTTGTCTTTTCAATGATTCTTTTTTCATAAATAATAACCTAATAGTGTTTAATATTAATTAATAACTCATGTTATGCAAATTATTTGTTTGTGATATTTAGTGAAGCGAAAATGTATCAAAATTGTACAAATTATAAACCTTGAGATTCTTCACTTCGTTCAGAATGAAAATTGTGCGTAACATGAGTTAATAATTCAGGTGAAGTTTTTCTTAAAGTATTTACTGTTTTTACAACTTTATTTACTGTATAATCAATTTCTTCCTCAGTATTAAATCTTCCCAATCCGAATCTTATTGAAGATCGCGCAAGGGAATCGCTAAGTCCTAAAGCCATTAATACATGGTTTGGTTTAATATTTTCAGATGTACATGCAGCTCCGGAAGAAACAGCAATATCCCTCATATTCATCATCAGGGTTTCAGATTTAACATAACGGAAGCTTAAATTTAAGTTTCCGGGAAGCCTATTTTCCAATGACCCATTCAAATATACGTTATCCAGGTCGTTTATAATTCCAAAATATAATTTGCTCCTTAATCTGGATATTATTTTTGCTTCTTCATCCATTATGCTGCTGCATATTTCCACTGCCTTTGCAAAGCCAACGATACCGGTAACATTTAAGGTACCTGATCTTAAATTTCCTTCATGGCCTCCGCCGAATATTTGGGGTGTTAAACTAATTTTAGGGGTTCTATTTTTTATATATAGAGCACCGATTCCTTTAGGACCATAAATTTTATGGGCTGAAAAAGAGACTAGATCAGCTTTATTTTCTTTTACATCAAAAGGTATTTTTCCGACAGCTTGAGATGCATCAGTATGAAAAAAAATATTTCTGCTCTCACAAATTTCACCTATGGCTTTTATATTATTTATTATTCCGATTTCATTATTTGCAGTCATAATAGAAGCCAGAATTGTTCTAGAGTTAATTGTATTTTCAAATAACTTTAAGTCCAGACTTCCATCTTTATTGACAGGCAGATAAGTAATTTCAAATCCTTTTTTTTCAAAAATTTTAAGAGATTCCCATACTGCATTATGTTCAATTGAAGTAGTAATAATATGGTTTCCTCTCGAAAAGTATGATCTGGAAATTCCATAGTGTGCAAGATTGATTGATTCAGTAGTACCGCTTGTGAAATATATTTCTTCAGGATAAGCGTTAATGAAATCTGCAATAATTTTTCTGGAATTTTTTACTGCACTTTCAGCCTCCCATCCGAAAGAATGGCTCTTACTAGAGGCATTCCCGAATTTCTCTATAAAATATGGCTGCATAGCTTCAAATACCAGGGGATCAAGCTGAGTAGTAGAGTTATTATCCAGATATATCGGTAATTTCATAAAATTTATATTATAAATCTTAAATAAATAAATAATACAGCACGTGTTGATATTGACATAAAAAATAAATTCATAAAATTTGACTTATAGTAGTTCTTTTAAATAAGCTATCTATTTCCTCCTGTACCTTTGATAAAGGACTCCGGATCTGACAGCAATCGAAACGTGCACAATCTTTTTTGGAACCATTCACTTTCATACAATTTGTAATTTGTATCTTTTCAACCGCCGTAATTACATCATTTAGAGTAATATCTTTAACATCTTTTACAAGAGAATACCCGCCATTAATGCCTTTGTAGGAAACAACAACATTATTCTTGGTTAATTTCTGCAAAATTTTTGCTAATAGTTCATAGGGTATATTATAACCTATTGAAATTTCTTTTGCAGTAACACAATTACTATCAGTTTTTAGGGCGATAAATTTAACTGCCATTAAGGCATATTCGGTTTTTTTTGATAACTTTAACATAAATAAGACTATTTTAGTCGGCTATTAAACTATAGAAATTTTTATTAAAATCAAATTAAGACTATTTTGGGAGAGATCCGGACACATATGGCAGATCTCTAATATTATCGGGTAAAAAAACATAAGGGTTAAAAAAATCGATATCATATATTAACCTGGAATAAGTATAAGTGTTTGCGCCGTACAGCAGAGATTTAGCATCATAGCGTAAAAGTCTTAGGTATGCAGTTACAAATGCACTTTCCTGTCCTGACACGGAATAAACAACTATTTTTTTATCCGGGGGGAGAGATTGAAGGTAAGTTGAGCTTTGAAGATCCCTACCGAAATAAAAAACCGCGGCAGGTAAATGTCCGCTAGGCAACGGAAACATTAATAAAGGATTATAAAGTCTAACTGAACCAAAACACATAATATAAAAATCAGAAATATCCTGACCGCTAAAATTAAATTTTAAAGTTCTTTCTCCCAATCCGACAGTATCCGGAGGGGAAAGAGTAACATAAGCTTGCTCATTGAATCCTTCTTTAATAAGGGAGGCGATTAAATTTTTAATAGAGTTTTCTTTGTCATTAACCTGATTGAACAGAATGTCAGGCAGTTTCATATTTGAACTTCCTGGAGCGAGACGAGAACCATCAAGGTGATATTGAATTTCGTGATCTTTTGCATTTTCAATCCATGAGTCTGAAAATGCTCTATTCCAAAGAGCCATGCCGAAGTTTAATGAAAAAACATTGTTTAGTCCATAGATTCTTAAAAGGCAAGTATAATAGGCAGAAGCTTGCCCGTCTCTGCTAACAATTATAACTTTTGGATACTTCTGAATATTCGGTTTGGAGTTGATGAATTCAATTAATGAATCATTCGAAACATTGATTGCTCCGGAAATATGGCCGGAAGAATAATCTGTTTTGGAACGAACATCAATTATAAGATAACTTTGAATGTTGATATATACATCATTTACACCAATAATGGAGGGCATCTCTTCTGAGTTTATATAATTCCCGTTTGTCTCCAGGAAATTTAAAAGCAAAGCATTACCGGCTAAATTGATATTTGCTGCCGAAGGAGAAATGTCATCCTTTAAGCAGCTTTGTAGAAATAATGCAGAACTTAAAATAATAATTAAAAGAAAAAATATGAATTTGTTTTTCATTTGTGCTATCTCTTTAACCAATTATTTTGATGATAGACCGGTAATGTAAGGATAATTCCTAATATCCTGGCTTAAAAAAACAAATGGCCTTAATAAATCAATTTCATTTTGATTTGTTAATCTGGAGTATGTATAGCCATGCCCTCCATACAAAAGGGACTTAGCATCATATCCCAAAAGCCGAAGGTATGCGGTTACAAATGCACTTACCTGACCTGAAACAGAGTAAACTACTATCTTCTTATCCGGAGGTATAGTTTGTATATTTGTCGTGCTCTTGAAATCATTATCAAAATAAAAATATGCACCGGGCAGATGACCTATATAAAAGCTTATCGAGCCCACACAAATAATATAATAATCCGATATATCTTCTCCACTGAGATAGAAATTTATTTTTATCCCGCCTTCAGGTATAGTAGTTGTATCGGGAGGAGAGAGATATAGAGTTTTTGAAGAGTCGAAACCTTCCTTAACTATATTTTCAATTAAATTCTTTACAATATTCTGTTTATTATTATTTTGAAGATCTATTTGTATATCAGGCAATTTATAATTGGGATTTCCAGGATAAAGTTTTGAACCATCCAGATGATGAATGATATCATTATCTTTCGAATGTTCAATCAAGTCATCCGAAAAAACTCTATTCCATAAAGCCATTCCAAAAAGTAACGAATAAACATTATTGAAGCCGTATATTCTTAATAAACATGTATAATAAGCAGAAGATTGACCGTCACCACTGAGAATTACGACTTTTGGGTACCGGCTGATATTATGAGCGCTGCAGTATTCGATCAATGAATCGTTTAGGATATTTACAGCACCTGAAATATGACCGGAAGAATATTCAATTTCCGATCGAACATCGATTATGAGATAATTATCAAGATTAGTGTATACTTCATCGGGATCCATTATTGAAGGCATGTCTTTAGAATTTATGTAGTTTCCGTTTGTTTCAATATAGCCAAGCAGCATTGCATTATCAGATAATGAAATACTAGGTATCAATGGTGAGATATCATCTTTTAAGCATCCTTCGAAGATAGATATTCCGACAACAATTATACAAATATTATATGATATCTTTTTCATTAATATTGTTTATTTAGGAAGTCTTATTGGCCTGCTTTGATATATTTAACCACGGCAAGTCCGATAAAAAGACCAATTACATTTTCTCCCTGAACATTCCAGGAAACCTGGTCTCCGCCTTGAGCAAAAATATTTTCAGTAGGCTGATTATTATTTTTTGAGATGAAATATTTTAAATAAGGAGAATCAAATGCATAGACCTGTGCATACATTAAATTACTATAACCTCCTGAAGTATAATTATCAGGCAGGTCTTTAGTATCCACAACCATCTGATTCGACTGAAGATCAATTTGCTGAGGCTGGACGATTGTTTGAAAATCAGTTGATTCGTCGAACAAATTATTAGTTAGGGCATTATAAATTTCCCAGCCAGCACCATATACTTCATCTGGATAAGGTCTCAGAGTTATTTCAATAAACTTATTATTTAACAATGTAGCATGTGTTATTCTTGGTAGCAGCGGAACCTTAGTAACAGCGTAAATATTTGTATTATTGTATTGTGCAAAAAGTTCATAAGTCGAACCAGGCTCAATAAATATAGAATCCAGAGGAGTATATAGACCATTTTTCAGATATCTTAGTGTTATTATTCTAATACCATCAACCTTCAGATATGCAGTGACATTATTTAATTCTGCTTTGTTAATATCATAATTTTCATTCAGGGGTAAAGTTTTTGTAAATGAGACACCTTCAAAAAGGGAGTAGGCTTTCAGTTCTGCTCTTACTACAATGTATTCCTGATAATTAATATCAGGATTAATTTCAGTAACATTTTCACATCCGGCAATGAGAAGCAGCAGAAATAAGGATAATATAAAATATAAATATCTCAAAGGTTTTAGAACTCCATGTTAATTCCTATTGAAGGTATAAAAGGGAATAAAGAAATTTGGTTGAACATTGTAATTTGAGTTGAATTGGCGCCTTTCACCACAGTTGGATAAAAAGCAAATGGATTGTTTCTATTATAGACATTAAGGAGACTCAGATAAGTCTCCATATGATAGTTGAGCCAATCAAAATCATATGTAATATTCAGATCAAGTTTATGATATGCAGGCAGCCGATATGAATTCCTTTGAAGAAAATTAAACTGTACATTAGTTTCATCCTGGAGTCCAATAGTTTCAAATTGATATTGTGCATTTGGTAGAGTAAAGCCCTGCCCGGTGGAATAAGTCCAGGTTAACCCGGTATTCCAATTCTCATTAAATTTATAAGTT
The DNA here is from genome assembly GCA_963742995.1 of uncultured Ignavibacteriales bacterium. Taxonomy (GTDB): domain Bacteria; phylum Bacteroidota; class Ignavibacteria; order Ignavibacteriales; family Ignavibacteriaceae; genus CAVQBP01. Next base: position 29,485 of record CAVUOL010000070.1, on the reverse strand, counting down.
AATACAAGTGAGATATCATGTCTTCTATCATAGCGAGGGAAAAAGATCTTACCATTATTAAGCTCACTGAATTTTCTTCTGGTCCAGGAAAGAGTATAACCTATCCATCCGGTAAAATTGCCTGTAGTTTTATTTGCGAAGAATTCCAGCCCGTAAGCTTCTCCTTCTCCTTGAGTCAGTATATCTGATATTGATTCACCCGTCTTAAACTCGGAAGCATTTTTAAATTCATAAAGATCCTTCATATCCTTGTAATATCCCTCGAGTGAAAAAAGGTACTGTTTATTAAAAAGATTATATTGAACACCGCCAACATATTGAGATGATTTACTTGGTGATACTTTATCCGAAGAAGGATACCAAAGATCAGTAGGAAGAGAAATATCATTTCTGACAATGAGATGTAAGAATTGGTGTGCAACAGCATAGGCTGCATTTAATGAAAGGTTATCATTAAGAATAAACTTTGCAGAAAGACGCGGCTCAGCACTGAAATATTTTTTGGATTTAAAATAATAACCTCTCACTCCAATGTTAGTTTCCAGCCAGTTTGATATTTTACCGTCATTTTGAAAGAAAATTGATGCTTCAGTAGAAATAATATTGGGTAAAGAACTTAAAGATGTAACCAATAAAGGATCATAAAAATCACTATATATTAAATAATAGTTATGATTAGCTATTTCATAACCTGTCTTAAAAGTATTGTTTTTTGACCAATAAATTTCAGCATTAGTTTTCACATATAAATCTCTTAACTTTGAAAGCGCATAATAATTATTAGCTGATGCACCGGAAGTATGATCCTGTAAATCAGATTCAAATTCATAATCAATATAACTGAGTGATGTTGTAATAAAGAGAGATTTTGAATTTACATACAGCCATGTGAAATTAGCCATGGCATTCTTCCATTGTATGTTATAGTCAATTCCGTTACTTTTCGAAGGATTAAATAAATTATCATTGCTTAATAAACCTTCAAGTGTAAATATATTTGATTCTGAATTTGTGACAGTAATCTTGGTGTTCAAATCATAAAAGTTATAACGTGGAATAATAGTAGATTTTAAAAATTGTTTTTGTATAAGATCATAGTACATTTTTCTGCCAGAGATCAAGTAAGTAGCTTTTAAACCGAGCGGACCTTCAAGTGAGAAATGAGAATTGATTAACCCGAGCCCGATTTTTCCTTTATCTCTTTCTTTAGTTCCGGAACGTAATTTAATATCAAGTACACTGGAGAGTCTAGCCCCGTATTCAGCAGGAAAAGCTCCTTTTATTAAACTAATACTTTGAATAGCATCCGAATTGAAAGTGCTTGAAAAATTCCCAAGATGAGTAGGATTATAGACGATTACACCATCGAGCAACGTTAAATTCTGGTCCGGAGAGCCTCCTCTAACATAAAGACCATTTGAAATATCGGAACCGATTTTAACTCCCGGAAGTGTCTGCAGAATTTTAAAAAGATCCACTTCACCGCTTATCGAAGGGAGTTGTTTTAATATATCAGGATTCAATTCAATAGTGCTGGCATTAATATCCTGTTTCTTCCTTCCTTCAACAACTACTTCCTGAAGTTTAATATTTTCGGGAATCATATAAACATCGTTCTGCAGTCTGCCTTTAGTTATAGTTATATTAATTTCCTGAAGGGAAATTTTATATCCAATATTTCTTGCAATTAAAAAGTATAGGCCTTTAGTTAATTTAGGTATTGCATAAAATCCGTAATTATTTGTAGCAACTCCTCTAAAGGGGGGTTCATTGGCAGTAATGCTATCTTTATATAACAAAATATTTGTACCGATTAAGGTTTCACCGCTTACCGAGTCTCTGATAAACCCTGTGATAATCACATCATTTATTTGAGCAGAAATGTTTAAAGAAAGAATAAATAAAAGGATGAGAAATATTCCACCTGTTTTTTGTACTCTCAATTTAACCAGATATTTATTTTTGAGTAAAGAGAAATAGTTGATTAAATAACAATAAGAAATAAATATTGTTTCTTATGCAAAATAAAAAGATACTGCATCTCATGCAATATTGATAATTTAATAATAGGATATTTTCCATAGTCGATATTTTGTAAAATTATGTACCTATTTTAAATTGCAATAGATTTGGTCCTATTCTCTGAATAACTTTTAATTTCCGGGACTTCAATTATCCTTTTGCCGTTAAGAACCGGATTTTCAATAGAATAAATAATAGTTTGTACAATTTGATTGAGAGTCACTAATCCTAATCGTTGCGCAGAACCTGATGTAGAAGGAATTTTTTCAAATAGTTTGTAAAATGGAATAAGCAGATAAGGCCAGCGGTGTCCAGGTCCTAATACATACCAGGGCCTGATGATTGTAGCATTTAGTCCGCTGTTAGAAATAATATTTTCGCATTCTTCTCTTACTTGAATATATTCTTTCATAAAAGGAGCCGGATGAGCAACACTTATGTAGATAAAATGTTTTATACCTGATTCAACAGAAGCTTCAACCGATTGTTTTAAGGATACCAGATCAATTTTTCTGAATTGTTCCGCTTTTGAGGGTGAGGGATGAGGAACGCCTATAAGATGAATAAAAGTATCCGATGGGAAAATATTATCTTTATAAGAATTACTGTCAAGAGCATTCCCTATTACATGAATACTTTCTGCGGGTAATTTATTTACAGATTCCTTTCTCACCAAACAGGTAACAGAATAGTTTTTGTTGAGCAGAGGAGGAATTACTGTTCTCCCTATATAACCGCTGCCTCCTGCAATAAATATATTTCCTGTTTTAAAACCATTATTATCCATTTTCATAATACCTATGATGTTTATAGTATATTTATAAAATTTCATTACCAGAAATTCTTAAAGCGACCAAAATAATACCCATTGCCGCGATAAAAATAGAAACAGTATTTATGATCAGTTTTTGCTGTTCCAATTTTCTTATATACCAAAAGAGGGGATAGACTAAAATGATTACTGTTACCTGGCCAAATTCAATTCCAAGGTTAAAACCAAGAAGAGGTGCCCAGATATTACCCATTCCCAGCATACTTTTCAACAATTCTGTTAAATGACCTGAGAATCCTGCCCCGTGAATAAATCCGAAAGAACCGGCTACTATCCATCTGTATTTTTGATCTTTCCGGATTAAATTTTCGATACCTACATAAGCGATTGAAGCTGCGATTAAAGTTTCTGTAATTGTAGGATTAATTGATAATATCCCAAGAGCACTTAGAATTAAAGTAGTAGAATGTGTGATAGTAAATGCAGAGGCAATGCTAATCAAAGATCTTAAATCTTTAGTAACGATTACTAACCCTAAAAGGAAAAGCAAGTGGTCATATCCCTGGAGAATATGCCTAAAGCCTATCTGGAGAAAGAGAATAAAATTTTCCATAAAAATGCCTTAGTTTATTATTTTTAATTCGTTTTTAGACTGTCTAAAAATTAAACTATGATCTCCCGATGGGGAGGCTACATTCAAAAGGTTTAATTGATCACCATATTCATTCATCAAGACATCATACTTTAGGTTGACAATATTTATCTTTTCTGCCGAAGTAAATTTGAATTCAAACCAGATTGATTTGTCATTACCACTATTACCGGTAATAACCAAATCAAGTTTCTGATTATTGTTGACAAGAGCAATTAAATGTTGTTTGAGATAATTGTTTTTTAGCTCAGTATATTGCTTAGCAGAATAATTTTTAATATTCTCACCCTTCCAGTTTTTTAATGCCAGCATAAAATCATCATAATAAAAGGTTAACTTTCCAAAAAATTCATTACCCTTAAGAGTTGCTTCACCATAACTAATATGGATTGCATGCATAGCAGTCAGATTAATATTTATGGTAAGCAGGAAAAAAGATAATGTATATTTTAATAAGTAATTCATCGTATAAAAGAATTAATAATTTTATTTAGCTGCTAAATTATTTAAAGAATTAAGTGTTTTTCTTGCGCTATCTGCATATAATATATTTATATAAGGATTTTGACTGAAAGCTTTTTTCAAAAAATAAACAGCAGCTTTATTTTTATTTACAGCATAATAAATCATGCCGGCATGATAATAGAGTATTGAACGAGCAGTATTTAATCTTATGGCCTTTTCAATAAACTGAACTGCATCTCCGCTTCTGCCGTTTTTATATAGAGTCCAGGCATATGCATCAAGAGCATCTATATTTCCGGGTCTTCTATGATATTCATTCTCAGCACATTCCAAAGCCCTATTCAGATTCATATCATGATTTGAACAAAATCTTGCATACTCAAGGTCAATATCATATCCGTCTTTTTCATGCTGGCTGAAAGCATCAAGAACTTTCCGATTTATTTCTTCTTCACTTTCTTTTTGTCCCATCACCTTATAGATATCAGCAAGTTTTTCAATGAAAATATGCTGGGGAGCATTTTGAGAAGCCTTCACTAAATTTTCGATTGCTTTATTGAAATTATTTTTAGCAGCATAGATATCTGAAAGACCGGATAAGGCAAAAGCATAACCCGGACGTTCTTGAAGAATACCGTTAAAAATAAAAGCAGCAGTATCAAGTTTCCCTTGATTTAGGAATAAATTCCCGAGATTATATAAAGCCCATGCTCTGTTTTCCTGTCCGGTTACTCCTGCATTTGCAGCAAGTTTCATAGCAGCAATCGCATCATTCTGCTCACCATAAAGCTCCCTTAAATATGAAGCTCTCGAATATGAATTTAAATCGGGACGAATGCTTAACATTTTATCACATGCTTTAACGGCTTTATCATAAAAGCCTAGTTCAACATCAGCATCTACGAGCACGCCGTAAGCATTAGCGTTAAAAGGATTATTTGAAGTTATTTTATCAATTAGAAATTTAGCTTTGTTAAATTGATGAAGTGTCATTAATAATGATGTTTTTGTAACATTAGCAATCAAATTAGCAGGTTCTTTTTCCAGGGCAATATCAATCAACTTCTTTGCTTTAGGAATATATTCATGATGCTTCCCGGTAATTCGAGCTTCCTGAATAAAGATCTGGGCAAGTTCAATATAGTTTTTTGCTGCATCCGGATGTTTTCTGATCTGTTCCCTATAAAAATCCACTGCGTGCTGGGCATTGATAAATTCTGAAGAAGGATTTGCATTTCCGCCGCGAGGACTAAGATTAGGAATATTATAATCCGATGATTTGATGGAAACAAAATATATAATAGCTCCAAGCATTAATATTAAAAGTCCGGCAGCAGTTAAGATATTCTTTCTTTTCATTTAATCACTCCGTTATTTTAAATTTCAAAAGGACTAATTAGCTATTCTGCAAAGAATAGAGATGACATCTTTATTAAGAAAAATTATTTTTAATTTTTTATGAAATTGTAAGTTCAAATAAATCATATTTTAAATTTAAAGATGTCATCTCTCAAGTTATGAATACACTCAATACCTACAATTACTTTAGCAGCAATGCTTTTTTAGTAATAATATCCGAACCTATCTCAAGCCGGTAGAAATATGCACCGCTGGCAAGATTGCCAGCATTCCAGCTAACTTTATAAATTCCCGGAGCCTGCTCTTTATTAACAAGAGTGGTTACTTCTTTACCGAGTGCATCAAATACTTTTAACGTAACTTTATCTGCTTTCGAAACGTTGTAACTTATCGTAGTAGAGGGGTTAAAAGGATTAGGGTAATTTTGGTTTAAAATAAATCCTTTCGGAACACTTAATCCAAGCGGATCTTTAATTGCTGTAGGATTATTACCTGGTCCGGATGCAGTCAATTGTTTTACATAATCATATCCTCTATGAGGATTTGCGAGGTAAGGGAATGTATTTAATAAAGCTACATCATTATGTGTGGGACCTGCATTATAAGTTAATTCAGCTACCAGATTAGAAGAAGCTAAGTCGGAATAATCGGCTGCAGCGGCATCGTTAAAAGGAAGACCGACGGCCGCAAGAACTAAACCGCCAACAGCTTGAAGCTCTATTGAAGTAACATCATCCTCTAATCTTCTGCCGTTTGGAAACCCGTCCATATGAGGAATAAATTCCATCGTATCGGAAGTGTTGTAAGGAGCAGCGGTCAAACCAATTGCTGCGGCTCTAACTAGTCCCATATAAGCATTCATTTTAAATTCATCAGAATTTCTATCAGTAACGGGTACAGCCATATTCAATCTGAGCATATCGCCGCCGTAAAATTTCCCATTATCATTTGTAATAGGAAGGAAATTATTAATAAAAGGTTTACCTGCACTTAAAGGTCCGCCTGTCTTTCCGGTAGCCAATTGATAGGGAATTAAATTAGGAACACCAAAATAAAAGATTGGATATATATCAACTAACCTTGGTTTGCCTTCTCCAACGAGACTTCCATTTAAGTTAACCGCAAATGCTGTTCCAGAAAGATCCGGAACAGGATTCAAATGAGTTACTGCAAAAGCTCCGTCTTTTCCGTTTCTAAAATCAAATCCAGGAGCGGAATAAGTAGGAATAGTGCCAATTGCAGGGTACGACTGGGATTGAATCCTTAATGCTGTAAGCGCAGGGACTGCACCTCCGAACTGACTATCATCCATGTAAAGAGCTAGTTCAGGATTTGCAAAGTAATCAATGAAGCTTTGCTCATCAGCACTATATGGAGTCACAGCATTCCAATGATCTTTTTCTCCAATTGGAATAACGGCTTCATTAGTCAAAGGCATTCCAAGCCGTGAAACCTGAACCCATGGACCGGAATGTTCAGGTTTTGCACCGCTAGCAGAAAGAGTAGTAATCTGCTGGCGGCTCGCTGAAGCCCAAACACCTATAACAAAGCTACCATCTAAAATATTTTCAGCCTGGTCTGGTGATTTACCATCTTTCTGCAAAGAGGAGATGGGTATTTGAAGAACAATTGCGTGAGTATTAAAACCTGCAACTGCATCTCTTGCATTAGCCGGATCTTTTGGATCGGAACCATATGCACTCCTTGTTTGGCCTAGATCGAATATTCCGCCGAGATCAACAAAGAATGGATCATCACGTGGTCCGCAGAATATTTTCTCACCAGAAGATGCAGTAACAACTGCATTCTGCACAAGTGTATTATAGTCGCTGCTTAAACCTGCACCTCCTTCTATAGAACGCGGACCGATATTGTTTGGAGGGACTATACCGTTATTTACTATTGTGGACCATGAGTAACCTCCGTCGGTACTTTTTTCAGCTATATATGTAGTTTTCAAGTTCTGTTTTCCCAAACGTATATTAAAAAAAGTGGTCGGGTCTTCATTTGTTTGAGTGAATGTAAATCTATAGGTTATATCATCCTGTGCTTCTCCCAGAGCAGCGCTTGAGGTCTGGTTTTTTATATGTATCTCATAATGAATATTTTCACCGAAAGTATTATAATTCGGTCCGCCTTCCGGAAGTTCTAACGGTATATAATCAGCAACGATTATAACCGAACCGGGATTATCGGGAGATCTGAATGCATACAAATCAGTATTGTCTGCAAGGGGATCGTTGCTTATAAGAGGAGCTTCTCTATGACTCGATGCTCCTGAATTGTTTGGTATTAAAGAGATTACTATTAAAATAATACCAACCAGAAGTCCAAAAAACAAAAGTAATTTTTTCATGACTTTCTCCATGATATTTTATTTAAATCTAATTTTATGTTTTTATTTAATTGAGAAATCGATTTAATTTGTAATTAACTCACTTTTTTTCATTTCTTCCAATTCATCGGCAGACGGACCATAAGTGCCGGGTATTTTACCTCCCATCAATCTGATATAACTGCATAATTGTCCTCTATGATGAATTGAATCAAAAAGAAATATTGAAATGAAATCCTTAAATTTTCCTTCCATTATTACATGATCATCAAGGTACATTTTTGCATCCCTATTATTCCAGTCGGAATCATTAAGGTTTTTTAGTCTTTTAATAAGTTTCAAATATTCGACCTGATATCTATTCTGCGCTTCAGATAAAGTTGAATATGGTTCATGTACTCTATGGTGAATAATCCCTGAATCAAGCAATTCGTGCAGATCTATAATATGACCAAGCAGATGTGCAACGAGTTCACCCCCTGACCGGGACATAGAATGGGGACGGTAATCTAAATTATTTTCAGGCACACCTTTTAATACTTTATCAAAAAGGGGAGCTTCAAATTCATATCTTGAAATAACATATTCTTTATCATTCATTTTGGACCTCATATTTTTTTATATTAATAATTATCTATGCTTTTGATTTCTGAACTTCATCCAGGAAATATATTTTAGGAATATCAATAACCCCGGCACGCTGCATTGTTTCTTTTAAATCCGGAGAAGAAGCAAAATTTTTAGCATGCTCAATGGTATCCCACTCAATCAATACGACAGTTTCATTAGGATTATCCTGGTTCCTAAATAATACAGCACCTTTGGAACCGCTGTTTTTTCTTACTTTTTCATGTTCATCATAAACAGGTTTCCATTTATTAAAATTTTCTGATTTGTGTATAACTAATATGTATGGCATAAAACCTCCTATTGCTATAAATAAATTCAATAATACTTTTTATTTTGATACTTCTTTCTGATCCGGGCTTTCTCTGATAGGGAATGAATCTGTATTCCAGGACTCTGTTTTTATTTTCCATGAACCATTAGATTGTTTCTGCCAGACTACCACATATTTTCCCTGGTCATTCATTTTTTCTTTTCCGCCGGGTAATTTAAATGATACCATCCAGTCACCAACTTCAACTGCCAGGTCACCACTTCCATAAAGATCATGTGTTTTAAAGTCGGCAGAGTAGTATTTAAATCCATCTGAAAGATCTTTCTTATAATCTGCCAAGACATTATCTATACCTCTAAGCGCCGGTTTATAATCCGGCAGCGATACAATATCGGTTGCATAAAATGAGGAAATTGTATTAACATCCTCCGACACCATAGCTTTCTCCATTTTATTATTCATTTCTTCTATAGCTTTTCGTACTTTCGACCAGTCTTCGGCATTTATAAAAGAAGCGAATAAAAGAATTAAAGAAATGAGAAACACACATTTTATTAACGCTGATTTCATAGAACCTCCTGTAATTTTATAATTAGATTATTTAAAATGAACACTAAAAACAGTAAACCTTTTTATAAGTAATTATTTAGTAATTACTTTTCTAAGATCATTATGCCCTTCTTTATGTTCAGATTGAATTTCATAATTTCATTTCTCAGTTATGACGCAACTATAATTTTTAATGATTTACCAGGGACTAACATTATTTGTATGATCTAATACTTCATTAATCAAAACTGCTAATTCATCTTTATTAAAGGGTTTCGTCAGGAAATAATTAAATAAAGAATATTGCCCTGTCATTTCATTGCCATTTTTTGATGTAATTAGGATAAATGGAACCATTGAAAAAACCACATCGTTTTTTAACTGCATCAATAGTTCAACTTTTTCATTTTTTATGGATGTTAAGTCTGCGATAATTAAATCATAAAAAGGTTTATCAAGTTCAGTCATTTCAAAGTGGCTTTCAGATAAAAAGATTTCATAATTATTATCATTAGATAAGAGATTAACCATATTACTTATTGTTTTTCCATTTTCAAGAATTAGTATATTTTTCATCATTATCGATTTAATAAGAGAATATTTTTTACATATCGAAAATGCTCTATTGAATAGGAAAAATGAATAAGAATGTAATTTCCGGTTAATAGGTGTAATGAGAGGTTGGGAAGTGTAAGTGCAAGTTCAAGAGCAAGAGCAAGTAAGAAAAATGCAGCAAGAATGGAAATTAAATATTTTTTTTCAATTTTGCGGCATATCTGCGGCTCACGATGAGAGAATCGTTATAGTAGTGCAGATACAATTTCAAAGTACCGTTGAACCATTTCTCCACTTTTTTGATCTGCTTTATATTAACGAGAAAGGATTTATGTATCCGAATAAATATAGATGGAGGAAGAGTCTCTTCCCATTCTTTTAATAATTTTCTTACCAGGACTTTTTTGCCGTCAAGGCTGAAGACATTTGAATAAACGCCATCCGACTCAATATAAACTACACTGCTGACCGGAATAACTTCATAATTGTTTTTCGTAGGTAAAAATAAATAGTCATCTTGACCAAGTTTCGACTTATTATGTAAAATTAAATCATCCGGCTGCTTCATCATATCAGATATGATCTTCGATTTTGCCAGTCTGGTAGTTATTGCATTAAGAAGGTCTTCAGAACGAAAAGGTTTTGTAAGATAATCATCGGCACCAAGATTCATTCCCGAGCGAAGATCACTCATAGCGGCTTTTGCGGTTAAGAATATAAAAGGGATGAGTTTTGTTTTTTCTCTTTTTCTTAATTCTTTGAGTATAGTATAGCCGTCAAGATCAGGAAGCATAATATCGCAGATTATAAGATCTATATTTTCACTTTTTGCTTTATCAATTCCGTCAAATCCGTTTTCAGCTGCAGTTACATTATATCCTTCTTCTTCAAGAAGTATTCTAATATTTTCTATATAAGCCTTATCGTCTTCTATTATTAATATGTTATCCATAATTAGTTTATAAAAAAATTATATTATTTGTTTTAGAGGTAGAATTATAGTAAATACAGAACCTTCATTTAAACTGCTGGTGACATTTATTTCACCATTCTGAAGAGTGACAGCACGTTTAACAATTGAAAGCCCAAGTCCGCTTCCTTTTATTTCTGCTGCATTTTTTGCCCTAATAAATGGCTCAAATATGTTTTTAAGATCATCTTTAGGGATACCCATACCTTCATCTTTTATGATGATTTTAATAGAATGTATATTTTTACTTATAATAATAAAAATATTTTTGTTTATATGAGTATATTTCACTGCATTGATAATCAGATTTACAAATATCTGTCTTAGAAGTTTTTTGTCTGCAAATAAATTTACTATCTTTTTTGGATGTTGAAAGTGGATACTTGGGGTCTCCTTAAAGGTAAATTTAATTTCATTTATAAGCTCCTGAAGGAAAGCAATAAGATCAATATTTTCGGGCAGAACTTTTATCAACCCTGATTCTTCTTCATTCAAAGCAATAACATCTTTTATAAGTCCGGTTAAATTTTCAACAGCATTCTTAATTTTTTCAAACAGCTCATCTCTTTTCTCTTTATTCCACTTATATCCGAAATTCTGGAGTAATTCGGAAGAAGAAAGGATTAGACCCAGCGGGGTTCTAAATTCATGCGAAACCATCGATATAAATCTTGACTTCAAGTCATTTAGTTCTTTTTCTTTAATAAAAGCATTATGAATTTTTTCTTCATACTCTTTGATTAAAGTAATGTCTTCGGCGATGCCGACGGTGCGTGTTAATTTCCCATTAGTTTTAATAGGGAATGTTTTAGCCCATATCCATTTAATATTTCCATCCGGGCGAATAATTCTGAACTCTTCATTGAATAAACCGGCATTCAAATACTGTTCAGAGCTAAAGCTATTGAGAACCCGCTGGAAATCTTCTGGATGTACTGCGTATAAAAATGAATTAGGATCTTTATAGAGAGAATCACAGCTTTTGCCGCAAATAATTTCATAAGCCGGACTGACATAAATAACTTCATTCCCTGTTCTAATCCAGAAAATATCCTGAATATTTTCAGCAAGCTCTCTGAATTTTTCTTCACTTGCTTTAAGAGCATCAATAACCTGTTTCCTTTCGGTAAAATCAATTACCCAGACGGCAATTCGAATTACTTTACCTTTGGAATCAAAAACGGGGTGGAGATAATTATCGAAATAGCGGTTATTTCTCGAATCATCAAATCTAAGCGGCTTACCCGTTTTTATTACTTCATTCACTTTAATCTTTCTTTCCCTAGCTATTTCGGGAGTAAGGTAAGTAAATACATTCGAGCCGATGAGTTCTTGTATCGGTTTACCGAATCTCTGGGCTGTTTTTTCATTTGCTGCGATAAAATTACCTTTAGTATCCAGAATAAAAACAGCTTCAGGATTAGAATTCATTAGAACCCGCAAGCTTTCTTCACTCTCCCATAATTTCTCAGCAATGAACTTATCGCTCTGAATTTTATCTAAAAAAACAAAATTTGAATTCATGAAATATATCTTGGATTGAAAAATATTATAAAAACTATGGCCCGGGAATAAATAACTGAAAGAAAACCAGTTTACAGAATATAATGACGATAATTTATTTAATTAAATATAAAAAGGAAAGAAAATATTTTATTTAATTAAAAAAGCAGCAATTTTTTCTCTGCCTGAATATAGGATGAGATTATTTTCCTTGAGAAACATAGAGAAATGGATTTGAATAGAAGAAAATTTATATTATAATTCGATTTAGTTTTGAAAATTATATTAAATTTAGCTATAATTTAATTTTATAGTAAGTAAACTGCTATTTAATAAAAAACAAGGAACCAAAGGACAAGGGAAATATTTAGATAATGGAAACTAAAAGAAATATAGTAATTGTAGAGGATGAAAATATAATTGCAATTGATCTAAAAAGAACCCTTAAAAAACTCGGTTATAATGTCAGTTTTGTTGTCAATTCAGGAGAAGAGCTGCTGATGGAGATGCTGTCAACAAAGCCGGACCTAATATTGATGGATATTCTTTTAGCCGGAGAAATTAATGGGATAGAAACTGCTCAAATTATAAAGGATAAATATAATTTACCTGTTGTTTATCTTACCGCATTGACTGACGAAGAAATTCTGCATAAAGCCATGATAACCGAACCTTACGGGTACCTTCTGAAACCTTTTGAAGAGAAGAGCCTTAATTCTACATTGGAGATGGCTTTTTACAAACATGATGTTGAAAGCAAACTCAGACAAAAGACTAAAGAACTTGAAGAAGAAAAAATCAAAACGGATGAATTACTTCATAATATACTGCCTGCTCCCATTATAAGTGAATGGAAAAAAAGCGGGAGAATAAATCCCCGCAATTATGAGAATACTTCAATCCTATTCACAGACTTTTACAACTTTGCCAACCAAACTGTAGACTTAAGCCCTGAAGAAATTTTAAATGAATTAAATGAAATATTTTATGATTTTGATGATATTATCGCGAAGTATAAACTTGAGAAACTAAAGACAATAGGGGACAGTTATATGATTAGCAGCCTTCCGAATGAATTTCCCGATCATGCAGTACGCATTATAAATGCAGCCCTTGAAATGCGGGATTATGTTCAGGAAAGGAATAAAATATCTAATCATAAATGGAAATTTAGAGCCGGAATTAATTCAGGTCAGGTTATAGCAGGTGTAGTCGGTAATAATAAATTTACCTATGATATATGGGGAGATGCAGTTAATATAGCAAGCAGGATGAGCAGCTGCTGTGAACCGGATGAAATTAATATATCAGGATATACCTATGATCTGGTTAAAGAGAATTTCTATTGCGAATACAGAGGTAAATTAAATGCTAAAGGTAAAGGCGAAATTGATATGTATTTTATAAAAGGGGAAAAGAAAAATGACAATATTTCAATTTCCGAGATTGATGATTTTACTGCAAATGAAATACTTGAATGATATTTTTAGATAAACATCTCTAAACATAGTTAATAAATGAATTTATGCAGTAGCGGATATTTGAAAGATGACATCTTTTACATGTATCTAACCCCGGTTAGTAATTTATATCCAGTTGTAAACTAAACAGGTTATCTAAATTACCGTTTATCTCAGATAAGCCAGATCCAATAGATTTTTCTTTTGGCTTAAAAGTTTCAGAATACTTACCGGAAATTATAAAATTTTCAAATAGTCTTAATTTTAACATTATATACCATCTGACTCCCTGACCAAACAAAACATGACTTAAGAAAGTTCCCGCTATATCATTTTCATATTCGTAAAAAGCTGAATTAAAAGAAACAGTGCTGAAGAAAATTATTCTGGAATAAAAATCAGCACCTGAAGATAAATGATACTGCAGATCCTGGAAGGTTAAGAATCCATTCTCAAAAATATTATCATTTATATCAATATAATTATATTCAAATCTCCCTTTTAATTTTAATTGATGAGTTACTCTGTAAATAATTTCAATTCGTGAGATATTTCTGATCTTATTAACTATTTGGGATACATTATTTTCACTGAAAGGGACTTCTTTATTCTCATATTTAAATCTTAGATTTGTTTCCAGATTTTTAACAGGTTTATTTTTATAATCTATTAAGATCTCACTGCCGATGCGGGGTAAAGAGATACCGGAGGATGAATAAGGAAATTTAAACTGGTCATAATAAAGATTTACAGTACCTGCGGGCGATATCCATCTAAGCCCATTATAAATTCCAAACTCGTTTTTTCCTGCTTCACCGAATGGAAATCCATGAATCGAATTAAAATTTTTGGGATAACTTCTTATGGAAGTGACAAATGTAAAGTCCTTATTTATTGGTAGTTCAATACCATTTATTGTAGATAATGATTTCCCGTTATAAGCTGTTTCTCCGAAGAAGATTAGTTTGGTAAAATAGAGATTATAAAAGATAGAAGTATAGTGAAAAGCATTACCGCTTACATCAAGCACCGATTTAGCTATAAATGGATTGTTAAAAACAGATTGATAATAAAGAATACCGGTATGAACAAAATCATTGGTAAAATCAAGAGCAGTACCATATACTGTTTCTGCTGTTGTTCTTCTTTTATTTATTTCATTTTCTGTTCTATGTAAGCCGTCTATGGGGGTTGATAGAATTCCATTGGAAATAGAATCAATATTAGCATCGAGATTATTTTTAGAATAAAAAGCCGTAATAGAAAAATTCTTAAATGCAAGGTTAGCTGCAATCCCCCGCATGAAATTGTTTTCCGCCGAACTATTATATTTTTTAATAACTTGAGATTTTTTTTGGACAGTATAAACTGCATCTGCTCCTTTCGAAAAGCCGTAAGGACTCCATAAAACTAAACCCTGTCCCCAATTTACTAAATAGTCGCCTAATAATAGATTTTTTACGAACCATGCTTTTTTTATTGAAAAGAAATAGGATGAAAAATCGGTGAGCGAATTTTCTCCGGGATCTTTATCAGTTAAAAATCCGATTTCAAAGTTTTTATATCCGGTTATAATTCTATTATATACCTTATATTTAGAGCCCTTAAATTTATTTTCAATAAAACCTTTTCTATCCTGAACGTCCTCTTGAAATTTACTCCTTAAATTAAACGATGAATTATCTGAAAAGGAACTTTGCAGATTTTTCTCATTAGAAATATTCTTTCCGGTAGTTAAAAACGGAGAAATTTTTCTTACAGTCTCAACTGAAATCCCTTTAACCGAGTTCAATTCATTTATTGAAAAGAAATGTCCGTATTTTTTCCTATAATTAACTATAAGATTGGCAGTTTGAAAATCAATATATGGAATTCTTTGTAATTCATCCGGGTTTGCTTCATTTATATTCAGCGGATTTTCAATGAGTTCTTCAATAAGATTATATAAATCCGAATTATCCGCTTCTTCTGAAGGTTCCTGGAGCAGGTTCAGGATCGTTTCATCAGTTTCAAAATAAGTTGAATCCTCCTCTATCTGAGCATAGATATTACAGAAAGATAGGAGTAAAAGAATAAAAATAACCACAATTTCAATTATTATGTCGAGTTAGCAGATGAAAAGATGACATCTTTAAAAAAGAAAAAATACTTTCAATTTTATTAAAATGTATATACACAAAAGTTTTACTCAATAAAAAATAAAGATGTCATCTTTTTTAATCATGATCCTGTTTAAGACTTTTTCTTATTTTTTCGTACCTATTACCGATCATCTCAAAGCTGAATATTAGCCCTGCCTGATGCGTTAAACCCAAATCCGGATGATTATAAACTGCATAGTCAAGGCTGATAAAAGAATAATTTATCCCAATGCCTGCTGAATAAGCAGAAGGTTCATTTGAAAATCCAAAACGCAGAGAGATGTTCTCGATTATATAGTAATCTATACCCAATTTTAAAGAGGCAGGATATCTTACATCTTTTTCTAATGCAAAAGTTAAAGCAAGTTCAGGTATTAAGTTATACCCCAAGCCGGTATTATAAATTGTCGGAATTTGATCTTCTTCTTTTGTAAAAGAGCTCCTATTAATATTGTTAATATAAAATCCCCATCGTAATTCATTTATAATATAAGCTAAAGCCCCGATATTGAAATAAAATACAGACTTACTCCCGTATCTTTTAATTGAAACAGAGTGATAATTGAGGGCAACTCCTAAAAAAAATCTATTTGAAAAATTATGTGAATATCCAAGGAGAATTTTATTTTCTTTATAAAGTTCAAATCCGTAAGTCATTCCGCCGAGAGATATTGAACCAAAAGAAAAGGGTTCATTATAAGATATAAAAGCATTAGCAAGCTCTTTAAATCCAAAGGGAGAAGGGGAATAAAAGACTCCTATTTCTCTCCAATTTATTTGAGCTAAACCGGCCGGGTTATTAAATAAGGCAAAAACATCGTTGGAAATAGCGGCCCCTGAATTTGAAATAGAAACCTGCTTTGCCCCTGCGACTATTTGCGCTTTTGAAACCGGTTTGTAACTAATCAGAAAAACTACAACAAGAAAAAGTTTCAAACCTACATAAATAATTTTATTTATTGTTTGATTATATTGAATTTCATATATTAAATCAACCAAAAAATTGGAAATAATTAAAAAAAAATGAAATCTCTAATCTTATTTCTTATTTGTTTTTCTTCCTTAACATTCCCTCAAGAACTTAATTGCAAAGTAACACTCAATACGGAAAGTATTTCAATTTCTGCGAGAGATAAACTACAAAATTTCGGTCAGGTCATTGAAGATTATATGAACAAAACTCATTTTACCGACAGCTGGGAAGGGGGTAAAATAAATTGTTCAATGTCTATTTTTGTCTTGAGTGCATCAAATGATGTAAATTATAGCGCTCAGGTAGTTGTAACAAGTTTAAGACCTATATATAAATCCAAGGATAATTCTTTAGTTTTAAGCATCAATGATAATTCATGGTCATTCAGTTATGATCAAGGGCAGGCATTGTATCAAAATCAATCTGTATTTGATCCAATAACAGGTTTTCTGGATTTCTATGCTAATGTTATTATCGGCTTTGATATGGATACATGGGATAAACTGGGAGGTACACCTTATTTTTCAAGGGCATCTGATATAATAAATTTAGGTACAACAAGCAGCTTTTCAAATGGATGGGCTAAAACCAGTAATTCATATAGCAGGAGGGGATTGATCGATGATCTTTTGAACGATAAATTTCGATCATTTAGGGAATCTATATATGATTATTATTACGGCATTGATATTTATTCTATGAATCCGAAAGCCGGTCAGGAAGACATAGTTAAGCTGGTTAAAGTGCTTGAAAATTTAAAATCTAAAATGGATTTGAATACAACATTAACGAAAGTATTTTTTGATGCCAAGGCAGGTGAAATAATTGATAGATTGAAGACATACCCGGATAAACAGGAAATATTTACCGCGCTGAAAAAAATTGACCCGGCGCATGCAGCAAAATATGATGAGCAGCTTACATCTTATTAAAAATTAAATATCAATTTCATACATCCTATACTTTTTATACGCCTCTCCATTTAAAGCGTCGAGTCCGCGTCTCATCATATCGTTATCTTCAAGTACCCAGCTTGCCTCGCCGAAATTAATACCTAAATCGGCTGCACGATTAACAATTTCCCAATAGAACGCAGCATCCAGCCCCTTTTTTTGGTATTCGGGAATAATTCCCAGAGTAATTATTCTACATTTCTTTATTTTTTTCTTTTGAGTTAGGAGTTTGATTATGCCAAAAGGAAATAATTTTCCGTCCATTGTTTTAAAGATTTCATTGTAATCAGGCATTACCAGTGCAAAACCGACGAGCTTGTTGTTTATTTCTCCAAAAAGAACGAGAGAAGGTTCAACAAGGGGTTTTAAATCTTTAGCCATGGCATTTAATTCATCTTCCGTCATAGGTACAAAACCCCAATTTGGCTCCCATGCTTTATTATAAACATATTTGACTTTTTCGACTTCATTATTAAAGTCTTTCATATTTAGCTGAGAAATTCTCAGACCATATCTTTTTTTGGCTATTTCTGCAACCCGACGAACCTTATCAGAAGATATTGTTTTATCTGTTGTAAGTTTATAAGCATATAAATCTTTGGCTTTTTTGAAGCCGTAATTATTACATAAATCAAGATAATATTTAGGATTATAGGTCATCAGGATTAACGGGGAAGAGTCAAAGCCCTCTATGAGCATAGCATATTCATCGTTACTGGAAGGATTTGCAGGACCTCTCATTTTATTTAACCCTTTGGATTTTAACCAATCTTTAGCTTTATTGAAAAGAGCATTAGCAACTTCCTGGTCGTTGATTGATTCAAAAAATCCGAAGAAACCTGCTTTATCGTTATTATGCTGGTTATGAAGGTCGTTTTTGATTGCAGCTATTCTGCCAACCAGCTCACCATTTTTTTCTGCAAGGAAATATTCTGCTTCAGAATGCTTAAAAAAAGGATTCTTTTCTTTATTAAGAATTTTTTTTCTATCCATAATTAAAGGCGGAACCCAGTTAAGATCATTTTGATAAATCTTCCACTGGAATTTAATAAAGCGCATCAATTCGCTCTTATTTTCTACTTTTTTTATAGTTACAGAACTCATTTTATATTAGTCCTAATTTTTTCCCTGTGTCAGTAAATATCTCTAATATTTTATCGAGGTGTTTGTCTTCATGGGTAGCCATATAGCTGGTTCTCATCATCTGTCTTCCGGGAGGAACACCGGGTGAGATGAAAACATTGACAAAGACGCCGGCATCGAATAACATCTTCCACATTGTGAAAGCAATATTGTCATCACCAACAATAACGGGAACAATAGCTGTTCTTCCCTCTAAAACTGTAAATCCAGCATCTTTCAATCCAGCTCTCATTTTAGCTGCATTTCTAACAACCTTACTAACTCTCTCAGGTTCAGCTTCAAGAATATCAAGAGCTGCAAGAGTGGCAGCAACAGAAGATGGGGTAGGGGAGGCACTAAATATTAAAGCAAGTGAGTTATGCTTGATATAATTTATAATTCTTTCTTCACCGGCAACAAATCCGCCCAATGATGCAAATGTTTTGCTAAAAGTCCCCATGGTCATATCAATTTGTCCGTCTAAATCAAATTCACTGGCTGTACCTCTTCCACCTTTACCAATAATACCTACTGCATGAGCATCATCAATTAGTATTCTAGCATCATAGGTTTTAGCAATTTTATTTAATCTCGGAAGATCAACTATTTCTCCGCCTGTACTAAATACTCCATCGCTTACGATTAATCTTCCGCCATTATCAGGGAGCTTACTGATAACTCTTTCAAGGTCATCCATATCATTATGTTTATACCTGACAAATTCTGCAGTAGCACCTTTAGCCATCAAGTTACCAGCTATTAAACAGGCATGATTATCCCTATCGGAAATTACATAATCGCCCCGCTGTACAAGAGTAGGTATAATACCCTGCCCGGTTTGGTAACCGGTACTAAAAAGTAATACAGCCTCACGTTTGAAGAATTTGGCTAAGCGGCTTTCCAGTTCAATATGAAGGTCTAGAGTGCCTGTCAAATAACGAGAACCGGAACATCCGGTACCATATTTCTCAACAGCTTTTATTGCAGCTTCTTTAACTTTCGGATGAGCTGTCAGGCCAAGGTAATTATTTGAACCAGCCATAATAACTTTTCTGCCTTCGATTTGTACGACCGGGCCTTCATTTTCTTCAATAGCTCTAAAATATGGGTACAGACCCAATTTTTTTATTTCATCAGCCCTTGTAAAATCATAAGCTTTTTTGAATAAATCCAAAAATTCCTCCTAATGTTTGAATAAAAGAATTTTTAATCTTTAATTATAAGTAATTTATTTCTAAATTTCCCGACAAAACATAAAGTTTAATAGTTTCAAAATCAAATATTTATGAACAATTCAATTGCTGTAATTACCGGTGCTAACGGATTCGTTGGCAGCCACCTTGTCGATTTATTATTAGAAAATAATTATAGAGTCAGATGTATAATCCGTAAAACCAGTAATCTCAGATGGCTGGAGAATAAAAATGTTGAAATTTTCGATACCGGCTTATTTGATAAAGGAGGATTAAGGAAAGCATTTAAAGATGCAGAGTATATTTATCATGCGGCTGGTGTAGTAAAATCCAAAAAACCTGAGGGTTATTTTAAAGGAAATGTTGATACAACAAAGAATCTGCTTGAATCTGCTTTAGAATTTAAAGATTCTATAAAGAGATTTTTAGTTGTAAGCAGCCAGACAGCCACGGGACCATCGCTAAATGGGAAACCGGTTGATGAGGAGACCAGATGCAAACCTATAACCACATACGGAAGAAGCAAGCTTGCGGAAGAAAAACTTGCACAGACCTATATGGATAAAATTCCAATTACAATATGTCGTGCTCCGGCAGTTTATGGAGAGAGAGATACTGAAATTTTAATATCTTTTAAAACCTTTAATAAAGGTTTAATGACATCTATTGGATTTGATCAAAAGAAAGTCAGTTTGGTACATGTTTCAGATTTAGTTAAAGGTTTTTTACTTGCTTCTACAAATGCCAAAGCAAAAAATGAGACATATTTTATAAGTTCTGAAAAATACTATACTTGGGAAGAAATAGGTGATGTAACTTCAAAGATAATGGAGAAGAATCCGGTAAAAGTAAAAGTACCCCATTCCGTAGTATTCTCATTAGCCGGGATAGCTCAATTTTTTGCTTTATTTAGTTCAAATCCTGCTACGTTGAATATTGAAAAAGCCAGGGATATAACACAGAATTCCTGGACATGCGATACAAGCAAAGCAATTCGGAACTTAAATTATCATCAGGAAATCTCAATTGAAGAGGGAATAAAAAGAACCGTAGATTGGTATAAAAAAATGAAATGGATTTAATTTATTGCAGATTTCTAGTTTATGTTCCTTAGAATTGCAACAATAAATTTTCAAAAGATGATATCTTTATTTAAAAAAAGGCTTAATCTAAACTAATATTTGAATAAACATATAAATTTAATTTTCTTTATAAAGATGTCATCTTTATACTACATATCTACAGTTACTCACTAATTATTTTTAGCCCCTTCATTGATCCATGTTTTAATTCCATCTATTTGATTGGTGGTTAATGCTGAATAACCCACAGGAGGCATAGGAGCTACACCTGAAATCCTTTCAATAGACCACACAAGGCGGCTATTTTCAGCATCCTTTGGAACAACTATTGTAGGATCAGTTGCACCAACCCAGGAGGTTAGACTAATTCCATCGGCTTTAGTGGCATCATCGTGACACCCTGAATTTGCACACTTTGATAGAAAAACCGGAGCAAGGTTTGCTCCGAAACTTACATTGGAAGAAGGAATTTCTTTAGTATCGATACCTGTTGTTGAATCACATCCGGTATAAATAATAATGAAACTGAAAAAGATTAAAAAAAGAGCTATATTAATTTTCATTATGAATATTCATTTTATTTGTAATATAATACTGAAGTTAAGCGTTGAAAGATGACATCTTTATTATTTTAAAAATAATATTTTATTTGAATTTTCATTTAAATAAAAATTAGAATTTTTCTTCTTATTAAAGATGTCATCTTTACATTTATGTAACTCAACTTAATAAGAAAACAGTAAACGAATCAATGTAAAATTAGGTAAATCCTAGTTGATATAAATAATAAACTTGTATATTTTTATAGAAACAGATATGGGGCTATAGCTCAGCTGGGAGAGCGCTTGAATGGCATTCAAGAGGTCAGGAGTTCGATTCCTCCTTAGCTCCACTAAAAAGCTTCAAAATCAAACGTTTTGAAGCTTTTTTTTATTGCATCAAATTGAGAACTTTCCTAAACTAATCAGAATTGATCAGAATGTGCCCCGAATTTGGGCGTATTTTAGGAAGTTAATATTTAAACCCTTGAAATAAATTAAAAACTTTTATAGAATTAAAAATAAAGTTGAAAAATAATCGAAAAAATAGGTTGTTTTTAATAAATAAAATGGATTTTATCTAAGGAGGTAAATGATGGAAAATAAAACTAATGGAGAGGTAAGCATGACAAGCTGAACGCAAGTGCATGGACATGTCGAGGAAGGCTGGGGCAAGGTTGCCGATACCTTTCGAGCGAACTTCGAAGGAAGCCTGGAGAAGTCGGCGCGGCGTGCTGTGTCTATGTAGGCGGCTGCCCGGTTGTTGATCTGTGGGGCGGTTTCGCCGTTCTTGAAGCGAAACGACCATGGAATAAGGATACTATTGTCACCGTGGCATCCACGACCAAAGGAGCTACGGCAATTTGTGCCCATCTTCTGGTACAGCGCGGTGAGCTCGATCTGGATGCTCCAGTGGTCAAATACTGGCCGGAATTTGGTGCTGCCGGGAGGGAGAAGATTCCGGTGCGCTGGCTGCTTTCACATCAGGCCGGCCTGCCGATTGTGGACGGACCATTAACTTTCGAGGTGAGCGAGGTCGACGGTAGTAGATTGTTCGATCCGGTAACAGTCGAAAGGATGACCGTTGTTCAAACTGACAGGACACGAATGAACGGATTGCCACCGGGTTTGAATATTCCGGCAGATCGTTCCTTCTACATGTCGCTGGGGTTCTGGCGTTCCTGCCGACCGATGCCCTGGGTTGGGCCAACATCTTTCGGTCATCCTGGATCCGGTGGATCGGTTGGTTTTGCTGATATTGATGCTGGTGTCGGCATAAAATGATTTTTATCCGAATAGATAGGTATAAGTCTCTTTAAGGAAGAAATAAAATTATTTTTGAGAGATATGATGAATGTAAGTTCATTTCCATTTAAATTGACAATAAAACCATTTTTGGATAATTTTGAAGTTTAATTAATAAAAGAAATCTAATGATTGAACAATATCTTCCGGTATTTATAGTAATTATAGTGGCAGCAGTATTTGCAGTAGTGACAGTCTTATCATCCAAGATTTTTGGGCCCCAGCGTCCTAATAAAGAGAAACTTTCTACTTATGAGAGTGGTATGAAGCCTGTCGGGACAACAAATGAAAGGATTTCAATTAAATATTATTTAATTGCTATGCTGTTTATAATATTTGACCTGGAAGTAATTTTTGTTTATCCATGGGCTGTTGAATTCAAAAAGATGTTTGCGCAATTGGGAATTTCAGTATTTATTTCAATGCTGGTTTTCCTTGTAGTATTGGAATTAGGATATTTATACGTATATAAGAAAGGCGGATTTAAATGGGATTAGAATCTAAACTGACTAAGGATAATTTTTTTACAACTAAAATAGATGCACTAATTGAATGGTCACGCAAAAATTCAGTCTGGCCGATGCCGATGGGAATTTCATGCTGTGCAATAGAGATGATGGCAGTAGGTGATCCGAAATATGATATTGCACGATTCGGATCTGAAGTTATGAGATTTACGCCGCGTCAATCGGACATGATGATAGTTGCGGGAACGGTTACCTATAAAATGGCTCATGTAGTTAAGAAAATATATGATCAAATGCCAGAACCTAAGTGGGTAATTGCTATGGGAGCATGTACATCATCAGGCGGCATGTACAGATCATATAACGTTGTTCAGGGAATCGATCAGTTTTTACCAGTCGATGTTTATCTTGCCGGCTGTCCTCCCCGCCCTGATAATTTACTTAATGCTTTAATTCAAATACAGGAGAAGATCGGCAGAACTAAAGCAAGAGATTTTCAGGACAGACCTTTACCGGAATTACCTATCATACAGAATAATTAATAATTATGGAATTCAAAGAACTCATTCCTCAAAAAATCAAAGAAAATTTACCTAATATAAATTTTGAGAAATCAGAATACAGAGGTGAATTAACCTTATACTTCAGCAAAAATGATATTGTTGAAGTATGTAAATTCCTTAAAGAAGATCCGGAACTAGAATTTTTATTATGTGAAGATATTACTGCAGTTGACTGGGCAAGAAGGAAGAATAGATTTACGATGGTTTATCATATCTTTTCTCTAAAAAATAAATTCCGGCTTCGCCTGAAAGCAGATATAGATGAAGACGAATGTTCTATTGATTCGGTTGTTTCAGTATGGCGGACTTCCAACTGGCAGGAAAGGGAAGTATACGATATGTACGGTATAAGCTTTAATAACCACCCGGATTTAAGAAGAATGTATATGCCAGAGGATTTTGAGTATTACCCTTTACGAAAAGATTTTCCCCTTATGGGAATTCCGGGTTCATTACCCCTTCCTAAAAAAGAAGAATGATATTATGGAAAAAGTAAATAAAGAAGATGTCCACCCTAAAATAATAGAAGCTCTATTAAATACAGAGACGGATCTTACAGTTGAAGATGCTCTTGAAAATGAAATGATTCTGAATATGGGTCCCCAGCATCCGGCGACTCATGGTGTTCTGCGTGTTTTATTAAGACTTGATGGTGAAACCATTATTGCTTCTGTAGCAGAACTCGGTTATCTGCATAGAGGTTATGAAAAGATGGCAGAGAATATGAGCTACCATGAATTCATTCCTCATACCGATAGGCTAGATTATCTGGCGCCTTTATCTAATAATGTTGCATGGGCGCTTGCAGTGGAAAAGCTAGCCGGAATAGAAGCTCCTCCAAGAGCTCAATACATAAGAATGATGGTTGCGGAACTTGCGAGGGTTGCTTCTCACCTGGTAGCAATTGGTGCACTTACTATGGACGTCGGAGCTTTAACCGTGTTCTTATGGACACTCAGGGAAAGAGAAAAGATTCTTGATATCTGGGATATAATATGCGGTGCAAGGTTTACAAATAGTTATACGAGAATCGGCGGAGTTGCCAATGATGTTCAGCCTGAAGCACTGGCAAAGGTAAAATGGTTTATAGATCAGTTTGAAGAGAACCTTGACGAAGCCGAAAGGTTAATAAATACAAATAGGATCTTTATTGAGAGACTTGAAGGAGTTGGAGTTATTTCAAAAGAAGATGCGATAGATTTTGGATTAACAGGGTCAAGTCTTAGAGGGAGCGGCGTTGAATTTGATTTAAGAAGAGCTACTCCATATTTATTCTATAATGAAATGGATTTTAAAGTTCCAGTTTATAGTGAAGGAGACAGTCTTGCACGGTATTTTGTAAGAGTTGATGAGGCGCGTGAAAGTATAAAGATAGTCCGTCAGATTCTTGATAAAATGCCAGCCGGAGAGACTATATTGAATCAGCCTAAAAAAGTTCTTCCTAAAAAAGCAGAAGTATATACTAAGATGGAAGAATTAATCCATGACTTTATGATAATTAATTTTGGTATTCATCCTCCTGTTGGAGAAATATACAGCGCTATAGAAAATCCCAAAGGTGAACTTGGATTTTATCTTGTGAGCAACGGGGAAGGGAAGCCCTGGAAATGTAAGATACGCTCCCCCTCGTTTATAAATCTGCAATCCCTTTCCCATTTGATAAAGGGGCATATGATATCGGATGTTGTGGCAATAATTGGGAGTCTGGATCCGGTGATGGGGGAGGCGGATAAATAAAAAGTCAATGGTCAATGGTCAGGTCATTAGTCATTAGTAGTCATAGAGAGGAAGTTTTATGAAATTAGAGGAATTACAGGTATATCAATTATCTATGGAGATTGCGGATAGAATTTGGAAGATTGTTAATAAATGGAATTATTTTGAGAAGGATACTGTGGGTAAGCAATTGGTTAGGGCTGTGGATTCGGTCGCTGCTAATTTAAGTGAAGGATTCGGGAGATATTTTTATAAAGAGAATAAACAGTTTTGCTATTATTCAAGGGGTTTATTGTATGAAACTATTACGTGGTTGACAAAGGCTAAAAATAGAGATTTAATAATTAATGATGAATTTGAAAATTTTTCAAACGGTATAGTTATAATCGGGAAAAAACTAAATAGTTATATTAATTCTATTGGTAAACAAGCTTCTATTGATTTGAATTTTAATAATAATGGTAATAATTAATGACTGACTTTAAATTTTCGGAAGAGAATCTTGGGAGAATAGAGAGGGTATTGAAGAAATATCCTTTTAAAAAGGCTGCGGTTATGCCGGTTTTGTGGATTGCGCAGGAACAGAATGGGTGGATTTCGGGGGAGGTTATGAAGGAAGCGGCTTGTCTGCTTGAAATGACTCCGGAAGAGGTTCTGGGTATTGTTACTTTTTATACTATGTATCATCAGAAGCCTATGGGGAAATATCATATTCAGGTTTGTACAAATGTATCTTGTATGCTGAAAGGTGCATATCAGATATATGATCATGTTAAAGAAAAGCTGGGATTAAATAGCATGGAGGTATCGGAAGATATGCAGTTCTCACTTGAAGAAGTTGAATGTATGGGCTCATGCGGTACTGCTCCTATGATTGCGGTAAATGAAGATTATTTTGAAAATCTCGATATAAATCAAACGGATAATATTTTAAAATCTTTAAAGAATAGAAATTAAATAGTCTAGGACTGTTAAAATGGAAAAGATAGTTTTACCTGATATAAAAGATTTTTATAAACTTGACGTGTATCTGCAAAACGATGGTTTCTCTGCAGCCAGGAAGGCTTTCGGGCAAACCAGTGATGATATAATTGACCAGGTAAAGAAATCGGGATTAAGGGGGCGCGGCGGCGCTGCATTTTCTGCAGGACTTAAATGGAGCTTCATGCCGAAGACTACTAATAAGCCCAAATATTTATGTGTAAACGGGGATGAAAGTGAGCCGGGTTCTTTCAAAGACAGGCAGATTTTTGAATTTAATCCTCATCAGTTAATCGAGGGTATTTTAATTACATGCTACGCTATAGGTGCTAAGGTAGCTTATATCTATATACGCGGTGAATATCATAAATGGATTAAATTATTGCAGGATGCTATAGATGATGATTATGCGCATGGATATATAGGCGAAAAAATGAAGGAGACTTTTAATACCGGTTTCATGTGCGATATGTTTATACATAAAGGTGCGGGTGCATACATTTGCGGAGAAGAGTCTTCATTAATGAATTCACTTGAAGGTAAAAGGGGTTATCCCAGAGTAAAGCCTCCTTTCCCTGCACAGAATGGTTTGTGGGGCTGTCCTACAACAATTAATAATGTAGAAACAATTACCAATGTGCCGGCTATTATTAATAAAGGCTGGGAATGGTTTTCGAAAATAGGTGAGCCGAAACATCCTGGAACAATCTTATATGGAATTAGCGGACATGTTAATAAGCCTGGCGTATATGAACTCCCCTCGGGAATGCTGTTAACGGATTTAATTTATAATTATGCAGGAGGAGTTCCCGGTAATAAAAAGATTCTTTGTGTTATTCCCGGCGGTTCTTCAATGCCACCGATAAGAGGGGATCAGATTGAAGGGGTTAAAATGGATGCAGAATCATTAAAGCTGGTTGGTTCGGCGATTGGTACTGCCGGAATAATGGTAATGGATGAAGATACTGATCTGGTGAAAGTATTAGCCAGGATATCTAAATTTTATTATCATGAAAGCTGCGGTCAATGTACACCATGCAGGGAAGGTACCGGCTGGATGGTGAAGATATTAAACAGAATTATTGCAGGACAGGGTTCAATTAGTGATATTGATTTGTTAATTAGTGTGGCAAATAATATCGAAGGAAATACAATATGTGCATTAGGTGAAGCGGCTGCATGGCCGGTTAAATTCATGGTTACCCGGTTTAGAGATTATTTTGAAAAAAGAGTTAAACCTGAAGTTGAATTACCTGTTGCGAATAAAGTCCATTCCATGAGACATACTGCAACTCCTCTTGCTGATATCAAGCATTGAATGGTTCTATTGTTAAATTGATTCTTAATTGTTAAATTGCTTAATTGTTCAAGGTCAAGCAATATAACAATTAAGCAATAAAACAATTTGTTTTTATTTTGCTGCGGCTCTTTGTCCGAGTTCACGGTCTAAAAGGAATAGTCCGTTTTTATTATCGCCGATAAGTTTAATTTTTTCGAGTATATTTAGTACTGTTGATTCCTCTTCAACCTGTTCACTTACAAACCATTGAAGGAAATTGTGGGCTGCATGATCTTTTGTGGTAATGGTTAAATCAACAAGATTATAAATTGAAGCCGTAACTTCCTGTTCATGTTTATATGTATCTTTAAAAATCTCAAGGGCTGATTTCCATTCGGTTTTCGGTTCTTCAATTGTTAACAAGTTAACATTGGCATTTGCTTGATGAATATAGTCGAAAATTTTCATTGCATGTGTAAATTCTTCTTGAGACTGGATTCGAAACCAGGCTGCAAAACCATTTAAATTCTCTTCATAGAAATAT
The DNA here is from genome assembly GCA_963742995.1 of uncultured Ignavibacteriales bacterium. Taxonomy (GTDB): domain Bacteria; phylum Bacteroidota; class Ignavibacteria; order Ignavibacteriales; family Ignavibacteriaceae; genus CAVQBP01. Next base: position 1,084 of record CAVUOL010000070.1, on the reverse strand, counting down.
GAGGACATAGCAAGATATATGTATGATGAATTCATTTCCATATTAATTTGTTCATTAAGTGCTTTCAGAACCTTATCTTTAATCATAATAGCTCCTTAAAATTTTTGATATTTGAATGGAATTTAACGGTGTGTTAATATAAAAATAGTTTATCTTTAATAAAATAGGATATTCATTTTTAATAATAAAGAAAATAGTAAAATGCATTTTTCAGATAGATTTAAGGAGATGGAAGGTTTTGTTCTTCGTCTCCAAAGCAAAATCTGCAGTGAACTTGAAGAAATTGAGGATAAAAAGTTCAAGGAAGATAAATGGGAGAGAAAGGAAGGGGGAGGCGGAATAACAAAAGTAATTACAAACGGTACCATATTCGAAAAGGGGGGAATAAATTTTTCTTCTATTTACGGGCATTTACCGGAAGCAATTGCCGAACAAATTAAAGTAAAACAGGGTGAATTTGCAGTATGCGGATTATCAATAATTCTCCATCCGTTTTCACCGAAAATACCGACAATTCATATGAATATCAGGTATTTTGAAATGGAAAAGAGAGATCAGGGAGATGACGGCAAAAGCTGGTTCGGCGGGGGAGTAGACCTAACTCCTTATTTCCCTTATGAAGAAGATTTTAGGAATTTTCATAGTGTTATGAAAAAAGCATGCAATTCTGTAATTGGTGATTCCTATTATCAGTTTAAGAAGTATTGCGATGAATACTTTACAGTTAAACATAGAAATGAAATGAGAGGAATAGGAGGGATATTTTTCGATTATCTTCCTGGAAATAATATACACTTTGATCTGGTTAAGTCGGTGGGTAATTCCTTTTTGGAAGCCTATCTTCCCATAATCGAAGATAGGAAGAATGAAAGTTTTTCCGAAAGGGATAAAGAATTTCAATTAATTAGGAGAGGAAGATATGTAGAATTTAATCTGATTTATGACAGAGGAACACTTTTCGGATTAAAAACAGGGGGAAGAATTGAATCTATATTTATTTCAATGCCTCCCGAAGTAAAGTTTATATATAATTATAAACCTGAAAAAAATTCATCTCAGGAAAAGATGATGAAATATTACCAGC
>CAVUOL010000069.1:0-15175 GCA_963742995.1 uncultured Ignavibacteriales bacterium | reverse complement strand
ATTTCCGTTGCTGCAGTGTATGGTAGTAATAGGAAAAATTTTGTATGTTATAAAAGCTCCGAATAATAGAGTTATTATTGTGGAAATTTCAATCCCGCAAGCGGGACAGGAATTAAAAAACAGCCAGCTTAGAAGTATGGTTAAGAGGAAGGAATAGGAGTACGATTAGGATTGGGAGGAAGGATGAGGAGTACGAGTACGATTACGAGTACGATTAGGAGGAAGGATAAGGAGTACGATTATGAGTACGATTACGATTAAGATTAAGATTACGAGGAAGGATGAGGAGTACGATTACGATTACGATTAGGATTAAGAGGAAAGGAAGTAAGGAGTTGTTTAATAAAATATCTGCTCAAGGTTTAAATAAGGAGAAAAATTATGATAGAAAATAATAATGTAGATGAACTTGAGGATCTGGATGAATTAAATTTTGGGGGTGAAACAGAAACTGCAGAAAAAATAAAGTTTGTAGAAGAAAATTTATGGACTAAGCTCGAACGCGTCGGAAAGAAAATTTCTTTTGCAAAAGATATAGTTGCTTTATTCTATTATATGCGCGATCCGCAGGTTTCATGGCATAGAAAAGCAATTGTTGTTGCTGCTCTAATCTATTTTATTTCACCCATCGATGCCATACCCGATATCGCGCCATTAGTAGGCTATCTTGATGATCTCGGTGTGATTACTGCTTTGCTTAAGTTCCTTGGGAGTGAATTGATTCCCTATTATCAGTCCGATTATAGAGCTTGATGTTAGTATGAACTTCAAAGTAAAAAAAAGTGAAATATTATTTAGAGGGAAAGTCTTCGATCTGAAAGTAGATCAAATTGAATATAACAGCGGTAACAGCGGGATTCGTGAAGTGGCTGTTCATCCCGGTGGTGCCGTAGTTGTACCCGTTAAAGATAATGGGAAAATTATTTTTGTTAATCAATTTCGTTATCCTTTCCAAAAAAATATACTTGAATTACCCGCCGGGAAGCTGGATAAAAATGAAGACCCGTTTGATTGCGCTGTCAGAGAGCTTGAAGAAGAAACTGGTTATAAAGCAGGTAAAATTGAAAAACTTGGCTATATTTATACTACCCCCGGCTTCTGTACTGAGGTTCTGCATATTTATTTAGCCAAAGATTTAAAGGAGGGGAATCATAATAGGGAAGAAGGGGAACATGAAATGGAGGTTCATGAATTCTCTTTGAACGAAATTGAAGAAAAAATAGCAAATAATGAAATTGTTGATGCTAAATCAATTTGCGGATTTCACCTCGCAAAGCAGAGCTTAAAGGTATAAGCATATATGGGTATAAAGTATTTCTATCCCCCTATACCTTTATCCCTTTTAAACCTCCGCCCCCTCTTTCTATTTTTTCAAATTTAATTTAACTTTAAAGATAAAAGATAGATAACTAATTTTAATAGGGTTTAGGCTATCATGTTGAAATCATTAAAAATTCAGGACTATGCTCTTATTAAGGAAATTAATGTTGAGTTTGGAAAAGGATTAAACATTATCACCGGGGAAACAGGCGCAGGGAAATCGATCCTTGTCGATGCTATTAGTCTTTTAATAGGTGAAAGAGCATCTACCGAAACCGTGAGGGAAGGCTCTCAAAAAGCTATTGTGGAAGGTGTTTTCGAACTGGAATCAAATAAAAAAATAAATACTATTCTTGAAGAAAATCAGATTGAAAACTTACCCGAGCTCATTCTTAGAAGAGAAATATCTTTAAAAGGGGCTAACCGTTGTTTTATAAATGATACTCCTGCACCATTATCCGTTGTGAAAGAAATTGGAGACGTTCTCATTGATTTTCATGGGCAGCACGAACACCAGGCTTTGCTCAGAATTGAAACACACATTGACTATCTGGATGAATATTCTGATTCCAGTGAGCTGCTTAGAAATTATAAATGGCTCTATAATGCTTTAATAAAACTAAAAAAAGAAATTGGCGAACTTAAATCAAAAAAAGATTCGGCTGTTGAGAAAAGAGAAATCCTTTCATTCCAGTTAAAGGAGATTGATGCGGTTTCTCCCGAAATTGATGAAGAGGAAAAGCTGGTTCAGGAGTTAAACGTTCTTGAAAATTCGGAGAAACTTTTAGAATTAACAAATGATATATACCAGGGACTCTATGAATCGGAAAATGCTGTATATGATGCTCTGGTAAAGATTAAAAACAGACTGGATGAATTAGCAAGTATAGATAAAGCTTTTGATGAATCAAATAAGGAATGTGAATCGGCTTTAGCTGTTATAAATGATATTTCAGGATTTATACGGAATTATAATTCCAAAATTGAAATGGAACCCGAAAGGCTGGAAACAATTAGGGAAAGGCTTGCTGCAATTAGTCTTTTAAAAGAAAAAATACGGCGGTTCTGTTGAATCAGTTTTAGAATTTAGGAAAAAGGCAAAAGAAGAATTCAACACAATAGAAAGTTCGGAAGAGAAAATAAATGAGTTAGAGAGTAAAATTGAGAGCGTATCTAAAAATTGTGCGGAAGCTGCCCTCAAACTTTATAAGAATAGAAGAGACGGCGGAAAAGAGATGGAAGGTACCGTAAAAGATGTTTTAAGGTATATCGGGATGGAACATGCTTTCTTCTATGTCAAAATCACACATGAAAAAGACGAAACCGGGTCAGATGATGTGTTATTTATAAAAGATAGGCCGTATAAGTATAATTCAAAAGGTTATGATAAAGTAGAATTTTTTATTTCCACCAATAAAGGTGAATCACCAAAACCCTTAACTAAAATTGCCTCAGGCGGTGAAATTTCACGTGTAATGCTTTCATTAAAAACTATTTTAGCATATAGTGATAAAACCCCGCTATTAATATTTGATGAAATCGATACCGGGATAAGCGGACCTATTGCACAAAAAGTGGGAGAAGCTTTCAGGGCATTAACTAATTATCATCAGGTTATTGCCATTACCCACCTTCCTCAAATCGCCGGTATGGCTAATCACCATTTTCTTGTGGAAAAGCAGACTGTGGATGATCGTGTTGTCAGTTCAATCAGAGAACTAAGCAAAGAAAGACGAATCCTTGAAATAGCCAAATTATTAAGCGGGGAAATTATTACGGAAGCTAATATAAAAGGAGCTAAAGAACTAATAAGGCTGTAATCCCTGTTGCATTTCGAATGTTTGAAATTTTGAATTTGTAAATTGTATTTTATTTGTAATTTATTTTTTGTGATTTGTAATTTTAACTTCTATGTTTTGGGCATAACTGAACCTTTCAATTTAGTTTTGCATCAAATTTCAAACACACTATAAAATTTATGAGGAAAAAAATGAGTTATTATTTTAGTAAAACAGTTGAAGGGGATTTCAATAATGTAATTGAACAGGTTGTAGGAGCATTAAAAGTCGAAGGTTTTGGAGTATTAACGGAAATTGACGTTAAAGAAACATTAAAAAAGAAACTTAATGTTGATTTCAAAAAGTATAAAATACTTGGCGCCTGTAACCCCCCATTTGCTTATAAAGCACTTCAAACTGAAGATCAAATAGGTTCTATGCTGCCATGTAATATTACTGTAATTGACCAGGGAGAAGGCAAAATAGAAGTCGCGGCAGTTGATCCTGTTGCTTCTATGCAGGCAATTCAAAATCAATCCCTTGCTTCTATTGCAACAGAAATTAGTGGAAAATTAAAGAGTGTAATTAATTCATTGAATTGAAATCCGCAATTTATAAAATTGGTTATACTGAAATATATATTAAAATTGATGGAGCGACTTTCTATAGTGTCTCATTTTGTATATTAAACGGGAGTTTAAATTTTTGCTTTTAAATTTTTATTAAATATTTATTGACTAATCAAGAAAAAAGTCATAAATTGAGTCCGATTTTATTTATAACCTTTTTTATTAAAACTATTTCTATTTATTATTGATAAAAAAAGCATAAAGAAGAAAAAAGGGGATCGCATTTTTGGGATGCATTCCCTCAAAAAATAATATTGACTTTAATTCGATTTTTTTAGACCTTAAAATCTGTAAATTATTTTAAATTAAAATAGGTGCACGGGCTATAGCTTATTGAAAAAAAATTTTACAACTTAAAATTGTTTAATCTTTTCTATAATAACCCCACATTTATTTAACAGAATAAATGTCCGCACCGTATTTTTTGCGTCATTTAAAATATCTAACGTAAATTATTTTTATAGCAAGTATAATTATTTTAATTATTTCATTATTAATGCTTCTATATATAATTAAACTTTCAAGGAGGTTATATGAATAAAGCTGATAAATTTAAGCTATTATACATATTTGGTATCAGCTTAATATTTTATTTCATTGGATGTGTAGATACTTCCGTACAGAATATACCCACCAGCATTGATTATCACAGTCAGCTTCAGCTTGTTAATCTTGATGCTCTAAATGGTGCTGCGACAATCAATATTGTAAATGCTGAAGGTACAGTAGAAGGTTCTACAGGTCAGTTGAATATTGGTGACGCATATCCCGCTGATGGACAGCCTTTTATGGATATTCCATCAGGAACCAAGACTTTTAACGTCACTTATACATCAGGTGCAACTGTTCCATATAAATTAACTATTGATACTGAAAGAAAAATAAGGCTGCTCCTGATAAATCCGGATGCCGCTTCAACAAACTTGATTAAGGGAGATCAAAGATATATATGGCAGGATAAAAATTCTGCCAATGCAGGTGACCTTTATACGGCTGATTCTGCATCAATTTCTTTTTTTAATTCTTCGCCCGATGTTTCTGTTTCTGATATTGAAGTAAATGGTGAGCCACTCGGAGTATCTTTAGGTGCAGCAAAAGGAACAGGGTATACGTTGTTCGGAGCCGGAGATTATACAATTGCATTTTTGCAAGATACTACGGGATTTGCGTCAGATACAACGGGACTAATACCAGGTGAACCTACTCTGGCAACCGGCAGCATTAGCGCACAATCTAAAGGAAGATATTCTGCAATTTTGTATGGTACTGCAGGAAATTATAAAGCAAAAGTTTATACAGACGATTAGTAATTAAGTTTAAAAATTTCGGAGGAAAAAAATATGTTTCGAAAAATTTTTACAATAGCAAGTATATTATTGCTAATTACATCGGCAGCAATGGCTCAAACCGGTAGGGTTATGGGAAAGGTGATTGACCAGCAGAGTGAAGAACCTTTAATTGGTGCTAATGTTATAATCATGGGTACCAGCCTCGGTGCTGCTACCGATGTAAATGGTAATTATATTATTTCTCAAGTCCCTCCAGGGAATTACAGTGTTAAATCCTCTTATATTGGTTATCAGGATGTAACTGTTGAGGGCATTCGCGTAGTATCAGGTTTAACTGCAGAAGTTGATTTTAGACTTCCTTCCTCAACAATTGCCACCGGCGAAGTAGTAATTGTATCTCAAAGACCCCTTATTGAAAAGAGCGCTACTAATGCGGTAAGAATAGTTGGTGCTGAAGACATACAATCTCTGCCGGTAAGAAATGTTGCATCTATAATTGCATTACAAGCCGGTGTTGTTCAGCAGAATGGAAATATTTTTATTCGTGGCAGTAGGCCTGATGAAACTGGTTATATCCTTGATGGTGCTGATATAAAGAACGTTTATAGCAGAAATGGCGGTTCTATGGTTACAGTTTCTCCTGATGCTTTACAAGAACTTCTAGTTCAAGCTGGAGGCTATACCGCTGAATACGGTAATGCAAATGCAGGTATTGTTCAACAGGATTTTAAGACAGGTACAGAAAAATACCATTTCTCGGTTAGAGCGGAAACAGATAATTTCGGAAATGCAAACTCATCTGATAAATTCCTAGGAACTTATTCTTATGGATATTCCGATTATACTGTTACTTTAAGCGGTCCAGTATTTTCAGATAAAGTAAAAGTCTTTCTAACCGGTGAAAATAATTTTGAGCGTGACTATAATCCTCAATTCTTATATGGTAATCCCGCTTCATTTTCCAATGGGCAGTTACTCGATACAACCAAAGCATATGATACCGGTATAAATGGCGGAAATCCAAATGATTCGCGGATTTTACATTGGGATGGCGGGTCAGTTCCCGGAAGAATGCAGAACCGGTATACATTTAACGGAACTGCTTTATTGGACTTAAAACCATTATTAGTTAAAGCATCCGGCGCATTTACGTGGTCGAGACAAAGAGGAAATGACTATCACTTATAATAGCATTGCCCCTGTACCCGGCGGTCTGCAACAATAACTGATCTTTCAAATATCTATAATCTCGGACGATTACCCTTATATGATCAGAGTAATTTATTATTAAACTTAAAAGGAACTTATTTCGTTTCCTCCAATTCCGTTAGTCGAGGCTAATGTTAATTACCTCGATTTCCGTCAGAAACAATATGACCCATATATGCAGGACAATTTTCTTGATTATGCTGATAGTTTGAAGGCAGCACAATATGGCTGGGACATTTGATAATTATACCACTATGCCTGCTGCTTACAACTTTTATGGCTTTGATTTTTCAAGACCGGGTGATTATCTAACCAATTATCTTAAAGATAATAGAAGCTATTTCGGCGGATCAATCGCTTTTACTACTCAATTAGATAAGCATGAGATAAAAGCAGGTGGTAATTTCCAGAGATGGACACTTAGACGATATAGTGTTGGTGCTTCATCAACATTACTTCTTGATGTGAGAGGTAATCCTGATTTAGCTAGAAATACTGATTCTTTGAACTATCTTTTCGAAAATGCCGGCTATAAATCTTTCAATAATTATGGATATGATTTCTATGGAAATTCTATTGATTCCGGTCCTTTTGGTCCTAAACATCCTGTCCTTGCATCCGGATACATTCAGGATAAATTGGAATTAAGCGACTTAATTATTAACGCAGGTTTAAGATTTGACTATATCGATGTGGACAGCTGGCAATGGGCAAATCCTTTAATCCCAACTGCTGATCCGAATACACATTTACCACTGGGTCTTTCTTCAGGAAATACATTCAGCTATGTATCACCCCGTTTAGGTTTCTCGTTCCCGGTTACAGATAGAACAGTATTCCATATGCAGTATGGTAAATTTGTTCAAGCTCCGAGTCTAGATATAGCTTATAGAGGTGTTTTACAGTTATCAACTTATATAACTGCTGCAAATCTTTATACTAATCCGGCTGCATTTAATCCAAGCCCGATTAGAACAACACAGTATGAAATAGGATTTACACAGCAGTTTACCGACTTTGCTGCTATGGATATAACAGCATTTTATAAAGATATTAAAGGACAAATACAGTATACTGAGCTACAGACTGCACCCGGTGCTGCTAAAGCACAATATCCTACTTTTGTTAACCAGGACTTTGCTACAACCAAAGGTCTTGAATTCAGCTTGAAGATTAGGAGAGTATCAAGAGTTAGAGCCGAATTAAACTATACTTATTCGGACGCTAAAGGAACCAACTCATTCTTAGCAAGCGGTATTGGCTCGACTGAAGTTAGTAAAAATGTACCAACAGTTATTCTTCCTTTAACCTATGATCAAACTCATAGAGGTTCTTTAATGCTCGACTATAGATTTGGACAAGATGATGGCGGACCAATTTTACAACAACTTGGTCTCAATCTATTATTTACTTTCAACAGCGGTCATCCATATACACTTGCACAGGGAATTGACCTGACCGGGTTAGGCCAGGCACGTGATAATACCGGTGGTTTAATCCCTGCTTTAGATACCAGAGGTAGAAGAACTAATGGTCCTGTTAATCAGGCCACCACCCCATGGTATTATAATCTCGACCTCCGTGTTGATAAAACCGTTAATATCTACAATCTGGATGTTAACTTCTATGTTTATGTTCAGAATGTGTTGAATACCAAGAACGTTATAAATGTTTATGATAGAACAGGTAACGGTTATGATGATGGATTCCTTGATTCAGCTCCTGGTCAAGCTGAATCGGTACAATTTAGGGATTTATATACCAACTTAAATCTTGGCAATCAACAAGCTGCTGGAACTGTAATGAACGTTAATATGTTCTCAGCTCCAAGACAGATAAGAGGCGGTGTTTTAATTAATTTTTAACTTCTTTTTATAGAAAGAGTTTTACCTCATGAAAAAAAATAAATTGCGGAGGTTATTTATATGAGAAAATTCAATTATTTAAGTTTACTTTTAGTACTAATTTTTCTAATAGCGAATCCATTTAATATGTTTGCGAAAGAAAAAGATAAGAAAAATTTAAACAGGCTTAGCAAAGTTGCAACTAACCCGGCATCTAATGTAATAGACATAAATAATATTACCTGCTGGGTAGGTTCCGATGGATTTCATGATTGGGTAATATCCGGTTCATGGAACGGAATGTTTCCAAAAGGTTCTAATATCGGAGCTATTTTTGCCGAAGGTATAGTTTGGGGCGGAAAAGTAAGCGATGGCTCCTCACCTTTGGTAAGGGTAAATGGTAATACCTATGCTACCGGCTGTCTATCTGTTTTTAATCCCCCAAGAGTATTTAAGGTACGACCTGATTATAAAACTGGCAGTTTAGTTGACGATGCAGCTAATTTTAATAATATTTCGTTAGGTGCGGTATCACAAGGTGATGTTGATGCATTGCAAACACAATATGAAGCCGACTGGAATGAATGGCCTGCAGATCAGGGTGCTCCTTATACTGATGTTAACAAAGATGGCAAATATGAACCGGATGTAGATATTCCAGGTATCCCGGGAGCTGCACAAACGTTATTTACCGAATACACAGATGCATTATCTGCAGCCAATTATGGCTCTGCTCCAATAGGATTAAAAATAGCAGAAACATATTGGGCATATGCATATACTGGTGCTTTAGGAAATGTCATTTATAAAAAAGTAGATATGATTTATATAGGTACAGGAAAATCTTCTGCCAGTTCAACTATTGATAGTATGTATATAGTGCAGTGGGCTGATCCGGATGTGGGAACTTCTTCAGATGATTATGCTGGCTGCGATACTGCATTAAATTTAGGGTATGCATATACTGCTCAAGATCAGGATGCAACTTATCAAGCTGCTGGATATGGGCCTCCTGCTGTAGGTTATGACTTTTTACAGGGTGTATCTCAATATACAGGTAACCCAAATGACAGCGCTATTGTAAACGTAAAATGGAGAAAAGGATATAAATATGTAAATCCAAAGCCAATGAGTTCTTTTATTTATTTTGCTGCCGGCGGTAACTGGTCTGATCCATCTGTTGATTATACCGGCACATTGGAATTTTATAACTTGATGAGAGGTTATAAACCTGAACCCAAATATCCATCTGCACAAGCTTTTCCCCCTGGTGTCTCCGATGTTACCTCCTTTGGAACTTATCTTCTTGATGGTGATCCGGTTTCAGGTGACAGGAAAATTGGATGGAAATACCACTGCAGGTGGTGATTCACCAGGTGATAGAAGAATTATGGTTGTTAACGGTCCTATAACCATGCATCTGGGTGATACTGCGGAAGTAGTATTAGCTATGGTTGGCGGTTTAGGAACAAATAATACAGATGCAGTTAAACAAATGAAACAGAATGATAACACTGCTCAAATTGTATTTGATCAACTTTTCCAATTGCCTACTCTTCCTCCTCCAAATGTTCATGTTGAACAATTAGACGGAAAAATTGTATTAGATTGGGGAAATGATCCTACTTCTGTTAATGCTTTGGAAAATTTCTCTGATCAGGGTTATTCTTTCCAGGGTTATGATGTATACCAATTACCAGCTCCTACTTCGAAACTTTCGGAAGGAGTTAAATTAGCTACATATGATTTAGTTGATGGAATTACAACCATTTTAGATACTGTTGAAGAATCAGGTGTTCAATTAGCACAAATTGTTGAAACAGGTCAGGATAAAGGTATTAAGCGTTATATTACAGTAACTACCGATACAAAAAATCAACCATTACATAATGGACAGGAATATTATTTTGCAGTTGTTCCATATGCATTTAATCCGGCTCCATTACTACCTTTCCATGCATTACAATCATCCATTGTTATAAAAGTTGGTGTACCGCAGCAGGCTGTTGGAGTCAGTTTAAGTAGTAGTGTTGGTGATACAATAACAGTTTCTCATACCGGACCCGGTGACGGGACTTCTTTGGGACTTGTTGTTGATCCATCACAAACAACAGGTGATCAATATAAAGTTACTTTTGCTGCCGATGGAAGCTGGGGTGTTACTAATGTCAATACAGGCGCAGTGAAAGCCTCAGGTATTACAAATCAAAGCGGCGGTGAAGAATATCCAATAGTGGACGGAATAATTGTTAAAGTTTTTGGGCCTCCTCCCGGAATGAAAGCATGGGATATACCTTCAGGTGCCCGTCGTTTTTCATGGGCTGGTGGATTTACCGGATTAGGCCTGGAAGGATTCAGCGGTGGTGTTCAAGATGCCTATGATCAGGCTAATGGAACTATAGGAATGGCCGGTCACTTTGCTTTTGGCGGAATTGGAACAAATTTATCAAACACAGATTATCATACGGTACTTTTGAAATTAGCACCAATTGATCCGGTTGCTGCTAGTCCATGGGATCCATTAACAAATCCGGGTAACGAAAATTTCTCTAAAGGTTATAGATACTTACGTGCGGCTTCTTCTCCGGCTGCTGATCCTTCATTTACTCAGTGGATTATAGATCCAAGCGCCGGATATCCATATCAGGATTATAATTATTCTATACCGTTATCCGCCTGGGATATGGAAACAGATCCTCCAACCAGATTGATGGTTGGTTTCCTTGAGAATAACGTGGCAGGAGCTTCGGTTGATGGTCGTTATTTACCACCACAAGCTTCAGATGGAGATAACACTGTTAATCGTGAGTTTCTGTTTATTTTTAATGTACCATATTCTGAAACTCCCGATCCCAATTTGCAGGTAAATATATCAGGTAATTCTGATATTCCTTTAGAATGGGTTGGTACATTTAATGTTCGTGCCGCAACTCCATGGGTAGACGGCAGTTCTGATGGCGGTGATCAGTTTGAAATATTAGCTAACCATCCGAATACATCCGCTGATGAATTTAGATACACTGCTCCGCTGAATAAAACAGGCGCCGATGTAACAAAAGCAGATGTTAATAAAGTTAATGTATTTCCGAATCCATATTATGGTTTCCAGAATAGAGAAACATCAAGGGATGCGAAGTATGTTACCTTCAGCCATTTACCTGCTCAAGCAACTTTAAGAATATTCGATTTATCGGGAGTATTGGTAAAAACAATAAACAAAAATGATCCGACACAATTCACTACATGGAATCTTCAGAACGATAACGGTTATCCTGTAGCAAGCGGTGTATATGTAGTTTATGTCGATATGCCGGGTGTTGGAGCTACCAAAATATTGAAACTAGCACTCGTTCAAGAAGAGCAGATATTGAAAGTTTATTGATTCCGTATATGCCGGAATTAATCCCGGTCCGATTTACAAGGACCGGGATTATAAAAATTTTAATTTAATTGGAGGAATTATGATTTACTTAAACAGATTATTATTTACCTTTCTAATATTTGTTTTTGCTGCTATCGATATTTTTGGTGGCGGTCAAAATAGGGCAGGAACTTCCGCTGCGCCCGAGCTTAGGATACCTGTAGGAAGCAGGTATCTTTCTATGGGCGGGGCTGATGTTGCTTTAGTCTCAGGATTGGAAGCAATATACTGGAATCCTGCGGGTGTAGATGTAAGTGAAAATGATGCAAATGCTATTTTCTCTTATAGAAAATATATTGCCGATATGAATATGAGCTTTGTTGCAGTAAGCGGAAAGTTTGGAGAATTAGGAACTATTGGTGTCTCCTTCAGAGATTTGAGTATCGGAGATATAAATGTTACTACTCTGGAACAGCCTGATGGAAATGGTCAGATTATTAGTCCAACTTATTTTGTCCTTGGGTTGACTTATTCAAAACAACTAAGTGACCGTATCTCTATTGGAACTAATTTTAATATAATCAATGAGAGCTGGACCGGCGTAAGTGCTACCGGGTTTAGTTTTGATGCCGGTGTTGAATACAGAGACCTTTTTTCAGTTCCAAATCTATCTCTTGGAGTTGTTGTAAAGAATCTCGGTGCTTCACTTAAATACAGCGGTACTGCAATGTGGACAACAGCTACTGATCCTAATAGTAACCGAGGTCTTACATTTTACGAAGTAGGCGCTCAATCTTCCGAATTACCTTCGGAAATTTCTCTAGGTGTTTCTTACAGCAGAAATATTGATGAGGATAATAAATTCACTATTGCCGGTACTTTCGTAAATAATAACTATACTTATGATAACTATAAAGGCGGATTAGAATATTCTTATAAAAATATTCTCTTCCTAAGAGGCGGATATCTTTATTCACCCCAGTCTAATACTTTAAACCCGGATATTTTCCAGAACTATACGGTAGGCGCAGGTATTAATTTTCGAACAGTTTACAAGTGTAAATGTTTCATTTGATTATGCTTATGTACCTGTAAAATATTTTGATGCAAATAATATTTTTACGATAAAAATGGGATTATAAGCAAAATTAATTCTGAAGTGATCGCTTAATTCTGAGTACACATAGGTAATAAGGACATTTAACAGTGCGGTTTGTTTCATTAATAAACCGCACTTTTTATTTTAAATAACAATACTAATGTAAGATGATATTCGATTGCTTTTTATTTAAACAGACAAAAACTTTTCTTTGTATTGCTCTTATTCACTAATCCCTCTGAAGGTTCTACCCTTTGCACTCTCCAAATAGATAAGTAAATCTTTAGAAATGTTGAGGATTTTTATGTAACTTTTATCAATACTTTTAATGTAATTAGTAAATAAATCTTAATTTTATAAAGTTTTTGTTGTGACTAAACAGAATATTTTTCGACTAATCCTTGTCTTAATTCCATTCATTATTTTAATTTTATTAGAAGCAATACTGAGATTGACAGGATATGGCACTGATCTTAGTATTGTAGCTGCTATTAATAGAAATGATAAAAATTATTATACTATGAATCAATTGGTTGGTAATAGATATTTCGATGAAAACCGTCTTTTTTACCGGAAAGGTTCCCATGATTATTTTGAAGTCAATAAATCACCAAATACAGTAAGGGTATTTTGCTTTGGTGCTTCAACCACAGCAGGGTTTCCTTACGAATATAATGCAATACCTTCGGAATTTTTAAGGGATAGATTGATAGATGCTCTTCCTGGAAAAAATATTGAAGTTATAAATACAGCAATTGCGGCAACAAATAGTTATACCGTTGCTGAATTTGTAAATGAATTGCGAAGCTATAAACCGGATCTATTTATTATTTATATGGGGCAAAATGAATTTTATGGCGCTTTTGGAATAGGTTCAACAATATCAATAGGCGGGAGCAGGTGGCTTATTAAAACTTATCTATGGATGCAGCAATTTAAGACCTTCCAATTAATCAAAAGTATTATTTCCTACCTTTCAAGCTATTTCAATGCACCTCATGACGAAGAAGATAAACTGCTAATGGAACAGATGGTAAAGAATAAATCCATTAAATTTCACGGTAGTGAATACAATACTGCAATAAATAGCTTCAAGGATAATTATAAAGAAATAATAGAAAGTGCTAAAGAAAATAAAATTCCTATTATTATATCAACATTGGTTACAAATGAGAAAGATTTACCCCCGTTTGTATCAATGCATTCGATTGAACTGAAGGATTCACAAAAAAGTAAATGGTATGAATACTATAATCGCGGGCTTACATTAATAAAAAACAAAGATTATAAAACAGCCCTAAATTATTTTGAGAAAACTTTATCAATCGATTCATTACCTGCGGATATTCATTATCAAATAGGCGTTTGTTATTATTATTTAAAAAATTATAAAGAAGCTGAAAGTCAATACAAACTGGCTAAAAATCTGGATGGTTTAAGGTTTCGTGCTCCGTCGGAATTTAATGAAATTATTAAACAATTGGCTTCTGAATATAAAGTACCGGTTTCGGATATTGATAAAAATTTCGGGCAAGACTCACCACATGAAATTATTGGTAATGAATTGTTGGTTGATCATGTTCATCCTAATATTCGCGGGTATTTTCTTTTAGCGAAATCTTGGTTTCAGACAATTAAAAATAATCACTTGATAGGGATATCACCGGCATTAACTGAAAATGACAGCTTATTGTGGCTGCAATCTTCAGTTACATCTCTGGATAGTCTGATAGGAAAAATAAAAATTATGAAACTTAAAAGCAGACCTCCTTTTAGCCCGGGTGATAGCGAATTTGTATTTAAACCAGCTAATAGTATTGAGCAGATTGCATATAATTACGTTACCGGCAGCCAGGTATCCTGGGGAATGGCCCATGTAATGGCAGCAAAAGAATATTTGAGTAAGAATGAATTGGAAAACGCTCTTAGGGAATATAAAGCTATATTAATAACAGATGAAACAAACACAAACCTTTTATCAATTATAGGGGATATATATTATCAATTAAAATTATATTCAAATGCGGATGCCAGTTACAAAAAAGCTTTTTTATTAGAAGATAATCAGTATTTAAGATATAGATTAGGTCTGACAAATATTAACCTAAAAAAGCCGGAAAGGGCTTTACAATATTTAAATAGCTGCTTAACAGAAAGGAATTATAATTCACGTCAGTTTTCACCGGCAGAAATTGAAAATATACGCTATAATATTGCACTCGCCTATTATCAAATGGATGAAAATAATAAGGCGCTTGAAGGATTAAGTGAAGTATTAAAAGTTAATCCCTCAAATAAGGATGCTCTGATGTTATTGAAAGAAATAAATAATAAAAAGAAAAACCCATAATTGTTTTCACTTTACCACTTTACAATGAAAATCATTTTGAAATATTGATATAATTCTTATATTTTTATTTTTTCTAATATTTTATCAATCTCCGGAGATATTGAATAAATGGATGAAAATACGATTAGTGGTGAACTTGATATAAAAATGAATACAGAAAATATAAATGAACCGCCATACCCAATTTTTCACCCTGAAGAGGATTCATTCTGGTATAAGGATGGAATTATATACCAGGTTCATATTAAGGCTTTCCGCGACAGTAATGAAGACGGAATAGGGGATTTTAATGGTTT
>CAVUOL010000068.1:0-17266 GCA_963742995.1 uncultured Ignavibacteriales bacterium | reverse complement strand
GGGTGAAGGTAATCATACATATCTCCATTATTATACGGAGCAACAGTGTCTATTTGATAAACATATCCGGCATTTTTTTCCATATCTACTATTTTCAAATGATTCCCACTTCTCATTCTTTTCTCAGCCATTTTTTGAATATTGGAATTATACTCGGTTGTAGCTAAGCTATAAGGTACTCTATTGATGATCTTTGCTAAAATTACCCAAACTATAGAGTTTGTTGTATCTTGAAAATTATCGACATAATTAAGCAAATCCTCAAGGTCGCTAGTTGCAGTATCTAATCCGTTTGTGCCTATATGAAGTAGTATTATATCAGGAGTATAATAATTAAAATATGGTCCGGGAGTTACTTGGTTTCCCCTGGTATCATACCCGGTTTTTAATAAGTTTAAAATTTGTTTAGTTGTATATCCGCCGAATCCTGCATTATTAGGATCAAATTTAGGAATAACCCCATATCCTGAAGAATCACTGCCCATAAAATCAACAGGATAATTTTGAGATTCAAGTAATTGCCACAAAAGTTGACGGTATCCGGTTAAAATCGAATCCGGCCGCGGGTTATCACCAAAACTATCTCTGGTGATGGAGTCGCCCAATGGCATTATTCTTATTTTTTGAGAGAAAATTAGAGAGGAATTAATTATAATGAAAATAATGATCAGAAAAGATTTTCTCCATTTCATACCATTTTTGTAGAAATTTACAACCATACCAATCCCTACTATTATATTGTTTATAGATAAAATAATATGGGTCTAAATTTCTTCCTGTGAATTTTAACAAATATTTATATACATACAAATAAAAAAAGATTATATAAAAGGAAAGATTGATTAGGAACACTTTATTAGAATTAATACAAAAAGAATACCATAATCTCAATTAAATAAGATAATTAGTAATTTTTGTCATGTTTTTTTATGTAGAATTTTAGATTATTGGTGATAATTGATCACTTTAATTTATTCCTAAAGAAAATTTTCTTAAGAATTTCCTTTTGTTAATGATTTTTAGATAATAATTAAGTATCGGCATGAAATTTGAGTTTATTTTATGGATAAAATTGTATTTAATATGAATTTTTCTTTTATTTTCTAATCCAGGCGGGTTCTTTATGCAAGATCATTTAATGGCTTCTATTAAAAATAACAAACTATTTATCGATACAAATATAGATTTTGATAATTTCAAATTTAACTGTATAGATGTGAAAGAAGGTGAATTCCTATTTCGAAAAGGAGAGGTTGCAGATTCGGTTTATTTAATTATTGATGGTGAAATTAATCTTCTGAAGAAAAGAGTATCTGATAAGACTCTTTCTTTAATTTTGTCTGAAAATGATTTTCTTGGTCTGGAGTGTTTTTTACAAGAAAAAAGGGATTCTGTAGCGGTTGTTGTTAAAGATTCACATATAGCACAACTTTATAAAGATGATTTAGAAGTAATAATTAAAAAGCATAATGTAATTGTTAATAATATAAAGAAATTTTATGAAGATACTGATCCCGAAATTTCAAATCTGTTTGATACTTTAATTGAGAATTTAAGGAATAAAGAACGGGATGAATTGATTGAAGAATTAAATAAAAAAATAGAAGATTATAATGAACTAGTTATTAATCTTGAGAAAGCCAGGACTGAAAAAGATAATTATATAAATAATCAAAAAGATTTAATTAACCAGCTGAATACGCGCATTGAGAAGTATCAGTTTTCAAGTAATGAACTAAATATCTTGATTGAAAATCAGAAAGAGCAAATAGAAAAATTACTAACATCTGAAAATGGATTTAGAATAAAAGTAGATGAACAAAGTTCAAAATTGGTTAAACTGGAAGAACAGGTGTCTTCTGATAAATCAGAAATATTAAATTATTCCGGTCTAATAAAAGAAAAAGAAGCAGAAATTGTAAGACTTGCCGATGAAATACAAAAATTACTGGATAAAGAAAAAGAGTTTGAGGTAATCAAAAATAAATATGAAGAAAAAATCAAAAATCTAACCGCTCAAATTTCAAGTTTAAGCAGCGAATTGGATTCTTTACAAAAGGAAATTGAAGTTAAGAATTTGATTATTAAGGAAAAAGATATTCAGTTAAATAAAGCCGAAAACGAAATACTCGCTCGGAAAAATGAAGAATTAGAAGAGATAATAAATAAAAATCAGTTAAAAATTACGCACTTACTCTCCAGTGAAAAATCTCTGCTGCAATTTCAGGAAATTAATGAAGAAGAAAGAAATAAGCTTAAAAAAGAATTAACGGAATTAAGTAATAAATTCAATTTAGCACAAAATGAAATCCAGCAAAAACAAAAAGCAGTAGAAGAGCATGCTGAATTAATAAATAAGATTAAAAACCGTGAAAATGAACTCAGTAAACTTAGTCTTCAAAAAGGAATAGAATTACAGGAACTAACCGATAAGATTTCGGAACTTGAATCCCAAATCTCAAAATCTTCTGAAGAAAGGGATGCCCTCCTTAGTGAATTAAATGGAATTAAGTCTAAAAATGAAATACTGACAAAAGAATTAACAGAAAAAATTACTGATCTTGAATCCGAATTTTCTAAATCAGTTGAAGTTAAAAATAATCTTATTATTGAGCTTAGTAATATTAAATCCGAAAAAGAAGCACGGATCAATGAATTAAATGAAAAAATTAATGAATTGAAATCTGAATCTTATAAAACTTCTGATGAGAAAGATATCCTGCTTAATGAACTAAATAAAATTAAATCCAACAGCGAATTACAAGTTAAAAATTTACATGAAAATATTAATAATCTTGAATCAGAATTATCTAATTCAATTGAAATAAATAACAATACTTTAACCGAATTAAATAGTGTTAAAACTCAGAAGGAATTTGAATTAAAAGGATTAACAAACCGAATTTCTGAACTGCAATTGGAAGTTTCTAAATCTTCCGAAGAAAAAATCATTCTCCTTGATGAATTAAATGAAATTAAAGCTCAAAAAGAATTTCAGATAAAAGATTTGTCTGACAAAATTACTAACCTGGAATCTGAATTTTCTCGAACTAAGGAAGATAATAATAATCTTATTATTGAATTGAGCAATTTAAAGACAGAAAAAGAAATTCAATTTAAAGAATTAACCGAAAATATTACCAGGCTCAATTCTGAATTGTCTAAGTCTTCTGAGGAAAAGAATAACCTGTTAAATGAATTAAATGAGTTAAAATACCAAAATGAATTACATGTAAAAAATTTATCTGAAAAAATTGCAGGGCTGGAACTTGAAGTTTCTAAATCTTCCGAAGACAAGAATAATTTATTAATAGAACTAAAAGAAATCAGCTCCCGGAGAGATTACCAAGTTGACAATTATGAAAAGCTTAAAGAAAAACTTAATCTCAAACTCCAGGAAAATGAGGGATTATTAAATGAAAAAGAAATTACATTACAAAATTACAAAGAGGAACTCTCAAAGATAAATCAACTTTTATCTAATGCGGAAAAACAGTTAGAACTCTATAAGACCGAAATAGAGGAATTGACTAGATATAAATCTGAATTCAATTCAATGGAAATTGAAAAAAACAATACTGTCAATACTTTAAACGAAAAAATACTTCATTTGGAAAATGCAAACGAGGCTCTTAAAAATGAAGTTTCCGGCTCTGAGAATGAAATTCAAAAACTTATAAACGAAATTGCAAATCTAAATGGACAAATAAGTGGCCTTATCAAACGGGAAGAAGAAAAAGCTCTATTATTTGAAAATCAGGACTTAAGAATTATTGAACTGGAAAAAATTGAAGCAGATTTTAAGGAATCGGAATTAAAGAAAAATGAGGAGATTCACAACTTACTTAAGCAGATAGAAAGTCTTAAAACTGTGCTGGAAAGATCAGAACTTCAGTTAAGAGAAAAAGAAGATGCAATACGCAAAAATGAAGAAACAATTAAAAAGTTAAAAGATCAGGAAATTCCTTATCAAAAGAGAGATAGAGAAAACGCTCTTCTAATTCAAGAACTTGAACAGAGGGTTAATGAAAGTAAACAAAATTGCGAAGAATTAAATAAAACAGCAAAACAACAGGAACTGATAATAATTGAACAAAGTCTTGAAATAGAAAATTACGAATCCAGAGAAAACGAATTCCAGAAACTTAAGCTGGAAAAAAATAAAACCATAAGCAGACAAAATGATCAGATTGAAGATTTAATTGAAAAAGAAAAATATTACAAAAATATTGAACAGAGAAAAGAAGAAGTTATTCAAAAGCAAATTTCTAGAATAATTGAATTGGAAAACAGTGGAAAAAATTATCGTGATGAAATAAGAAAAATTGAATCTGAATTAAATGAACGTATTAAAGCTGTTGCAGATTTTGACGGAACACAAAAGTCAAAAGAGTATGAACTTGAAATAAATAAGCTCTCTGAAGAATTATCTTCAAAAAACAATTGTTTGTCTAAACTTAAAAATGAAATTGAAGAGCATAAAAATAAAAAAGAAGAAATAGAAAGAAATAAAAATAGAATCATTGAGAACCTTGAAAAAGAAATAACTCAAAAGAATGAATTAATAAATGATTTGAACCTGAAAAATGATGCAAAGGTAAATGAACAAAATAGTCAATCCATTGAATTATTAAACACAACTATCAGTTCCTTGCAGGAAGAAATAAACAATTTAATAAGCCAAAAAGGAGAGTTATTAAAAAATACCGAGCTTTTAAAATCCGATAAGGTTGAATTATTAGATAAAAATAAAGAACTGGATGGTAGACTTCAGAAAATATTTTCTGAAATGAATTCTTTAAAAAAGGTAACTTCTGATATTGAAGCTCAGAAAAACCGAATGGAGTCCGAGTTAGAAAAATTTGACTCTTCTTTAGCTGTTAAAGAACATGAATTGAAGGATAAAGAAAATAAATTAAATGAACTTGAGAATATTATCGCTCAATTAAATAAAATACCTTCAAAAGATTCCGAAAACGAGGTGAAAGAAAAGCTTGAGGAATTCCAGATTGAAATAAGACAATTAAAAAAACAGCTTGAAGAAAAAATATTTATCGGTGAGCAGCAGTCCAGTATAATTGAGAACCAGGCTCAGAAGATTGCAGAACTCGAAGCTCAAAAAATCCTTTCCAGGAAGAATCAAATCTTTGAATCAGAAAAACCCTCCTTAAGTATCGATAAAGGAAATTTGAAGGTGGATAAGTCCAATAATTTACCCGTAGAATCTCATGTTATCGATGATGATGAAGAAAAGGATGGCTACACAAAAGTAGAAGGTAAAATTGAAATCTCAAACAATAATGAAAAGAAATCAGTTTTAGGTGAAGATAATAAAAAGACAAAAGATTCGGAGAATACATTCCTTTCAAGTAGTAAATCCATTAGTCTGGAACAGATCAGCTCTTTCCAGGAAAGCGGAAGTTTTGAACATCTTCAATATGGAGAAATTAGTATAATTAATGTAAATTTATCCAGAGCTACTTTAGAAATAGCAAGTTCATTTGGAGAATTCCTTAATAAAATATTAAGACAAAATTATAATAAACTTGTTGTAAATATGTCCAATTGCGAATTTGTTGATTCAACTATATTGGGAGTCCTTGTTAATACATTAAAGAAAGCTTCTGCTGCAAATGGAGATTTAAGGATTGTTTGGAGTGAACAGAATGAAAATTCAATGTTCTATGTTACAAGAATGGACAAAGTCTTTATGATATTTAGTAACCTTAATGATGCGATTAAAAGTTATTTATAATATCTTAATAACCTGTTAACGCAATAATTAAACCTACAATAAATCCGAAAATCATATGCCCCACTAAATGTGCAACGGCAACTGAGAATCCTGCCTTTTGAAATTCAGGTAAAGGATGATGTTCAGCTACTGCTGTTACTAGCACAAAACTGACAACCCCGCCGTGAATAAATCCTATTATTGTACCTGAACCTATGCTGCTGGCAATTCCGTGAACATTTAAACCCAGGATTGCAAATGTATATAAAAACGCAAAAATTATTCCTGAAATCAAGTGTAGTATAATCCCAAATGAAAATGCTGAATCCAATTTTTTAGTAAATAAACTGCCGATTGCTCTAACCATATCAGCATTTGCTATCCCTGATTTGGAAATTATTTGTAAAAATATAGTCATGCCTGAAGTACCAAAAATACCTGCTATCACTGCAGTACTAATTATATTACTTATTGATGTATTCATATAAATGCTCCGGAGATTTTTATTAATTTATTCAATTGATATTCTTACAGTCTGTACACCCTCTTTAACTTCTATATCAATTATGTGCAGTTTTTTTGATTCCGGCTTTTTGGGAATTATGCTTATTCTCCCCCCTTTTTCGAAAAAAGCTTCCTCCACATCTTCTATTTTCGTCACGTTTCCGTCAAACCGAACATGCATCATTAAATCATTTTTGCTTATATGATTTTTTTTCATTACATCCCATAAAATATTTCCATCCTTTGCAATCAATTCCGATTTACCTTTTACTAATGAATCAATTTTGTTTGAATGAATAGATATTGTAGCAATTAACCAGTGAAATCCGACAAGCACTATGACAGCTGAAATTGTTGGTATTAATTCTGCACTTCCATTAATTGCTCGGCTTACGGTAGAGCCTATTACTATCCCCACAATAAAATCGAATGCTGCATTTTTCCCTAAAAATCTTTTATCGCCAAGCCGGAGGATAACCAATGCAGCAATATATAAAATTAAAGCTAAAACACAGGTTTGGATGATTACTTCTGATAAGCCTAATCTAAATAATAAAGACACAACCCTATTCATTTTATACATTCCCGTTTTATTACAAAACTGGTTAATTATTTTTTATTTTATTTTTTATAATATTAATTAAACCGCCCGCTAATACAATCTCTGTTTGTCTTCTGCTCATTGAATGCTTTACTTCAAAGTTAAATCTTTTTGTTTTATTTAATATTTTAAATTCCTTCATTTCATTAATGGAATGTAAACTTCCTATTTCAAGAACATCCCCCTGTTCAATGTTATCAAAATCATTCTTATTTGTGAAGTGCAGCGGAAGGATTCCAAAGTTTACTAAATTCTGCCAATGAATTCTTGCAAAGCTTTTGGCAATTATAATTTTAAGTCCTAAATATCTAGGGGCTAATGCTGCATGTTCTCTGCTTGATCCCTGACCGTAATTTTCCCCGCCTATAATAAAAAAACCTGTATTCTTATTTTCAATTGCTTTATTGTAAAATTCTTCGTCTACCTGATTGAAAACAAATTTGCTGATTTCCGGAATATTACTCCTGAACGGCAAAACTTTTGAACCTGCGGGCATAATTTCATCCGTTGAAATATCATCATCAACTTTTAAAATAATAGGAGCTTTTATTCTTTCCGGTAAAGGGTTTAAAGCTGGTAATGCCGCAATATTCGGTCCTTTGACCAGTTCAACATTTTTACCATCCTCAGGAGGTTTAATCAGCATTTCTGTATTAAGTATAATTTTTTCCGGCTCCTCAAATTTTGGATAAGTCCAGCCTAAAGTACGTGGATCAGTAATGACTCCTTGAAGAGCTGAGGCTGATGCAGTCTCAGGACTGCATAAATATACTTGATCCTCTTTTGTACCGGATCTTCCAGGAAAGTTTCTCGGAACGGTTCTCAAACTTATTTTGCCCGATGCTGGAGCTTGCCCCATCCCGATGCACCCATTACAACCTGCTTGATGAATTCTAGCCCCGGAATGTACGAGTTTTTGCAGCAGCCCTAAAGATATTAGATTTTCAAGAATCTGCCTCGAACTGGGATTTATGTCAAATGAAACCTTATCATGAATTTGCTTATTTTCAACTATTAAAGCTGCAATTGCAAAATCTCTTAAACCAGGATTTGCAGATGATCCTATATATGACTGATAAATCGGGCGCCCCTCAACCTCCCTTACAGATACAACATTACCGGGACTGCTTGGTTTTGCTATTAATGGTTCGAGTTCAGAAAGATTAATTTCATCATATTCGTCATATTCAGCATCTTCATCTGCCGTAACCTCCTGCCAATCAGCTTCTCTTCCCTGCTTCCGTAAAAAATTCTTAATAACTTCATCAGAAGGAAATACCGTTGTAGTAGCTCCTAATTCCGCTCCCATATTTGCTATTACATGTCTGTCCATTGCCGATAAATTTTTTAATCCGGGACCATAATATTCCACAATTTTTCCTATCCCCCCATCAACACCGTACCTCCGCAGCATTTCCAGAATTATATCTTTTGCACTTACCCACTCAGGAAATTTACCAGTTATTTTGACCCCCAATACTTTTGGCATCCTTATATATAATGGCTCTCCTGCAATTGCAAGAGCTACTTCCAAACCACCCGCACCGATAGCCAGCATCCCCAAAGAACCGGCTGCTGGTGTATGGCTGTCTGATCCTAATAATGTTTTACCCGGAATCCCAAACCTTTCCATATGAACAGGATGGCTTACTCCGTTTCCCGGTCTGCTGTACCATATTCCAAACTTTTGACATGCACTCCTTAAAAATAAATGATCATCTGCATTTTTATAATCTTCTTGAATTAGGTTATGGTCAATATATTGTGCAGATAATTCAGTTCTAGCTCTATCTAGTCCCATTGCTTCTAGTTCAAGCATCACCAGCGTCCCTGTAGCATCTTGAGTTAATGTCTGGTCTATCTTCAACCCAATCTCCTCTCCCTGTTTCATTTTACCTTCCAATAAATGGGATTCAATTAGTTTTTGGACTATATTTTTTCCCATAAAACCTCTTAAATTTTAATGCAATATTTAAAATATTGTTCTAAGACTTATTATAAAAAAAAATAATAACAATTGATGTATCAGAAATTAAATGCAGTTTAAAATTTATATCCCAATCCCGGACTCCAGATTGTTGAGATTCCGAGCAATATTTTCCCCCTATCATTAATAATACACCACAACCCCGGAGAAAAAGAACCTATTTTTAATAAGCCGGGATAAATATTTAAATTAATTTTGTAGTCTGTCAATCCACTGATTGATATAGATGATAATAGAGAATTTTGGAAATCATAGAATAGTCCGAAATTCCATGTTAGCTCTGCCGTTTTTTTATTGGTTTTTTCATCAAGTAGAATAAGCTCTTTGTTCCGCAAACCACCTCCAAGTGATAACGCCCCCCCATTTTCAAATTTATATGATAATCCAAGTAATCCATTCATCCCGAAATAATAGAAAAAATGCCAGCGATCCGAAAAAGGCAGCTTCCATTTTATCGAAAAATATTGACCGTTATTCTGAAGAGATAAATCATTTACTAAAAAAGAAGATTGAAGTGACCAATCTGCTAAATTAAGTTTTTCGCTAAAAAATTTATTTATTGAATCAAAGCTAAAAAGTATAATGCCTCCAGCATCAAAAAAATATATATCAGCTATGGGATCTACATTATCACCTTTATATGAATCATTCTCTATTATTTCATTAAGTAAATGATAAATAGCCATCGTTGAAATTGACATAACAACTGGGGATGGGAAATTATGATATTCATACCATTCTTTCATTGCCGTAAAAGTCATTCCGCCGCCGATTAAATGAAGCTGGTAATTTGGCCACCACTGTGCTCCTTTTTTTGTTAAATGAATTGGAAACAACTCATCGGTTATAAATTTACTCCATCCATACCTGTTTATTACAGCAAACGGATCACCTAGATTTTTAAGAACGTTTTTCGCTCCTTCCCCGTAATGAAACTTTTCCATCTCTCTGCTGTGGTTCTGAAGTTGTATAATATCAAAACTGCCGTTTAAAATAACATTTATAGGATTATAATTTGCTTCACTCCCAAAATCCCTTCCCTTATAAAAGTATTGTCCTTGTGAAAATATTTCTTGTGAAAGGAAAAGTATGAGCGGTATCAAACAGAAAATATTCTTCAAGTAATTTTAACAGATTAGAAAAAAGTATAGACTAAAATAACAATAATTGCTCTATTAAAAACTAAAATTTCCGATATTTTATCAATTTTATTTTCAGCTTAACTACTTTACTTAGTCCCGATTTTTTCCAATATATGCGTGCTTCAAGAATAGGAAATTGAATTTATACTTGATATAATATTATTATAACGTAGTTTTTGTTCAAGAAGAAATGATATTGTCTCATAATTATAGAATTATGAGACAATATCTAAAGGATTGACTTACTTGGCAGATTCAAGAGTATAAGCACCGCTCATTATTTTCCATTTACCCTCTTCTTTTACAAGAGTCAAATAACCATGTTGTTTCATCCTTGCATCATTTATCTCAATTTTCGCCATGGCAGTATTATCATTAACATCTACGGAATTTATATTAAGCTGTCTCTCCCAGCCTCCTGTTTGTCCTTTTTTAACTTTTTCCAAAAATTGGTCATTAGTCATCTGGGATACTTTATTTGTTACTGAATTGTAATTAAAATAATTACCGGTCGGATATAATATATTTTCTAATGCATCAACATTCCGGGTATCTGTACCTTGAATATAATCTTGAATAACCTGTTTTACAGCTTCCACATCTGCAGGATTATTTTGTTTCATTGCATATGTTGAAAATATCGTTAACATCGTCAAACCAAGTATTAGATTTACAATCTTCATTTTAAACCTCATATTATATTTTTTAATAAAAATAGTAACTTGTTACAATAAACAATTGAACAAAAATAAAAGATTGTTTCTCTTTGATATGGAATTTTATTAACAACGGCGATAGAATTATATGAATGGTTATATAAAATGTTGAATATAAATTCAGCAAAAAGTGTGTGATTTGTGTCCTAAAATCTTTAGGGGATCTTTTTCTTCAATTCAATTTTCTCCAATTCTCATTAAGTTTAATCCACAATTTTTGATTATTTTTCAAACGAATTTAGCAATGCCATGAAAAAACTAAGAATTAATTTATTCACCTCACTAAGTCTAGGTGTAATTGCTCTTCTTTTTTTAGTTTTAGACTTTATTTTTTTTAAAGATATATCAAATGGAACCGGAAATCTGAATTTCGAATTAAAATTTATTAGCTATAGTTTTTTTGTATTTTTTATTTTTTTTATCTCCATATTTTCAACTATTTATCAAACTTTATATTTTTTAAGAAAAAAAGTCTCCAAAATATATTAATCACTTGCTCTTACTCTTGCTCTTTTTCATTTCATATTAAAATTTGCTTAAATTTGAGACGTCTATTTGTTAAGGGTTGAACTTACCGGTGTTAAAGCATTAGATCTCAATAATTAAAATCATTAAGCCGAAAAAAATAAGGGAGGTTTAATATGGCAGAGTGTGAATGTTTAACATCTTGCCTTTAAGGAGAAAGCCTAATAATATCCCATTTATTATCATTTTTAATATACGAGATCCTATCATGAAGGCGGCTCTCTCTTCCCTGCCAGAATTCAAATTTATCCGGCAGTAATTTATATCCTCCCCAGAATGGGGGCAGAGGAACTTCACTAGGATATTTTTCTTTCATTTTCTCAAATTTCTTTTCTAAAAATGTACGATCAGGTATTGCACTGCTCTGTTTCGATGCCCATGCTCCTATTTGACTCTCATAAGGTCTCATATCGAAGTATTCCTCGGATTCTTCCCTGGATATTTTCGAAACAGTTCCGGTAATTCTTATTTGCCTTCCTAGTTCTCTCCAGAAAAATAACAGCGAAGCTTTAGGGTTAACGGAAAGATCATGTGCTTTTTTACTTTCGTAATTTGTATAAAAGATAAATTTGCCTTCCTTAAAATCTTTTAATAGAACAACCCTTGCCGATGGCTGGTTGTTTTCATCCGAAGTAGCAAGCACCATTGCATTAGGCTCAATTATATCGGATTTTAAAACATCATCCATCCATAATGAAAATTGATTTATTGGATCCTTTTCAATATTTTTTTTACTCAACCCTTCTTCGGAATATCTCCCCCTTAAATTTGATAACTTATTATTGTCTACCATTATTGCTTATTTTTAGTTAATATATAAACAGTTGATAAAAATTATAAAAATGTTATGATACATCGAATATTATTTTAGAAATGATTTTTTTATCTTTTATAATGTTTTTGAAACTTATTTTATAACCACGTAATAATAAAAATAAAAGAATTAAAATGACAGAGCTAACCAAAGAGCAAAAAGAAGAACTGGAAAAGTTTGGAGCAAACACCTGGTTTGTAGAATATCTTTATAAACAATACCAGGAAAACCCATCTGAGGTCCCGGATCAGTGGAAAAATTTTTTCAATAATGTAAACGGAAATAAAAACGGGAACGGCAAAAAAAATAATAATGCTGTTTTAACTCCTGCCATAGATAAAGATAAAGTAGAATTCCCCGTGCCCGGTGAAAATGATGAAACTCAAATAATTGCCGGCAGTTCGGAAAGAATTCTTGAAAATATGACTTCAAGCCTTTCTGTTCCTGTAGCAACATCTCAGAGGTCAATCCCGGTTAAGCTCCTTGAAGAAAATAGAATGATAATAAATCGGTATATGCTCAAGAGACAAAGCAGAAAGATTTCTTTTACACATATAATTTGCTGGGCAATTATAAAAGCTGTTCCGAAAATCCCTGTCCTAAATTATGCTTTTTCAATTGTAGATGGAAAACCGATTATCATCAAAAGGAAATCCATTAATCTCGGGCTGGCCATTGATATCCAGAAAAAAGATGGCTCTCACTCTTTAATAGTTCCTAATATAAAAAATATTGATAGAATGAAGTTCACCGAATTTGTGGAAGCTTATGAAGACCTGGTAAAACGTACTAGAAAAGGGAAAATAGATCCTAATGAATTTTTAGGCACTACAATTACATTAACTAATCCGGGTACATTGGGAACAGTGGCTTCTGTTCCTAGATTAATGGTTGGACAGGGAACCATTATAGCCACCGGTGCAATTCAGTACCCCGCTGAATATATGGCTATGTCTCCTGCAACTATTTCAAAGCTGGGAGTCAGTAAAGTTATGAACATTACCAGCACTTATGACCATAGGATAATACAGGGAGCCGAATCAGGTTTATTCTTAAAAGAAGTAAATGATCTGCTTCTCGGAAATAATGATTTTTATGAAGGGATCTTCAATTCATTAAAAATTCCGGCTCAGCCTTTAACATGGAAAACAGATTACCAGCCCGGAGCCTTTAGTCAATCCTCTAATACTGAAGAGATAGAAAAACAGGCAAGGGTTCTGCAACTAATAAATATGTACCGGGTTCGCGGGCACTTAATTGCAAATCTCGATCCTCTGAATGAACAATGTGTTTATCATGATGAGCTTGACCCTGCCACCTATAAACTTACATTCTGGGATTACGATAGAGAATTTATTACCGGCGGACTGGTTGAAGGGAAAACGGCTACTCTAAGAGAGATTTTAGATATACTTCAGAAAACATATTGTGAAAATATTGGCATTGAATATATGCATATTCAACACCCGGAAGAAAAAAGATGGCTTCAACACAAAATGGAACCGTTAAAGAATATTCCGAATTTCTCCGCTGAATCAAAAAAAACCATATTAAACAAACTAATTACCGCTGAAACTTTTGAACACTTTATTCACAATAGATTCATAGGGCATAAAAGGTTCTCACTTGAAGGGTCGGAAACTTTAATTCCGGTTTTGGATTTCCTTTTGAATTTAGCTGCTGAGCATAATATAAAAGAAGCTGTGCTGGGTATGGCCCATAGAGGAAGGTTAAATGTTCTAGCGAATATTATCGGTAAAACTTATGATTCAATATTCTCTGAATTTGAAGATATAATAGACACTGAATCAATTCAAGGTTCCGGTGATGTAAAATATCATTTGGGTGCTGCCGGCGAATTTAAAACAAAAAATGGGAAGATAATTACTGTTTCTGTTGCATCTAACCCAAGTCATCTTGAATGGGTAAACCCTGTAGTTGAAGGTATTACCAGGGCAAAACAAACAAGGCTCGGCGATAGCAAAAGTCATAGGAAAATTATGTCTGTCTTAATTCATGGTGATGCAGCTTTTGCTGGTCAGGGAATAGTTGCCGAAACTTTGAACCTTTCACAATTAAGCGGTTATCGAACTGGTGGAACTGTTCACATTATTATTAATAATCAGATCGGATTTACAACCGGACCTGAAGACGCAAGGTCATCTGTATATGCAACAGATGTAGCAAAAATGATTCAGGCGCCGATATTTCATGTTAACGGGGATGACCCCGAGGCTGCTCTCTGGGTTACTAAACTTGCCCTGGAATTTAAACAGGAATTCAAAAAAGATGTGGTCATTGATCTATTCGGATATAGAAGGCACGGTCATAATGAAGGGGATGAACCGGGATTTACACAGCCTCTTTTATATGAAAAAATTAAAAACCAGCCTTCAGTTCGGGAAATTTATGCCGGTACATTATTAAAAAATAAAGTGCTTTCTTCTGAAGAGATAGAAGAAATGCAGAATAAAATTACTGATTCACTGAGCCAGGCATTCGACAGAATTAAAAAGAAAGTTACTTCCTTCAATACAGATGTTCCGCTTGCTGTATCTAAAGAAAAGATAGAATCTGCAGTTCCTGTTAAGGATACTGCTATAAGTGAAGAGATATTAAACAAAGTTGTTATGGGTATAACAAAACTCCCTGATGATTTCGCTATACATCCGAAGTTAAAAAAATCTCTTGATTTAAGAAAAACTTTTATAAATGGAGAAACAGAAGCTGAATGGGCATTCGCCGAATCAATTGCTTTTGGTAGTTTACTTTATGAAGGAACACCTGTTAGGTTAAGCGGTCAGGACAGTGTAAGAGGAACTTTCAGTCAGCGGCATCTCGCTTTATCTAATATACAGACAGGTGAAGAATATATTCCTCTCAACCATATGTTTGGTAATCAAGCTAAAATTGAACCGCTCGACAGTCTTCTTTCTGAAGCCGCTGTACTTGGATTTGAATACGGCTACAGTACGGCTGACCCCCTGGCTTTAGTTATCTGGGAAGCTCAGTTTGGCGATTTTGCCAATGGTGCTCAGGTAATTATTGATAATTTTATTGTAGCCTCCTTTGAAAAGTGGCAGATGCCTAATAGTGTTGTAATGCTCCTCCCTCATGGTTATGAAGGGCAGGGCTCGGAACACTCCAGTGCAAGGCTTGAGAGATTTTTAATCCTATGTGCAGAAGATAATATGCAGGTCTGTAATCCGACTACTCCCGCACAGTATTTCCATCTATTAAGAAGGCAGATAAAAAGAGTTGAAAGACGTCCTTTGATTATCATGACACCAAAAAGTCTTCTCAGACATCCCGAAGCAAAATCACCTAAAGAGGATTTCATTACCGGCATTTTTAAGGAAATTATTGACGAACCGGTCGAAAATAAGCAGGCAGTTGAAAGAGTTATATTAACCACCGGGAAAGTATATTACAATCTTAAAAAATATAGAAAAGATAACAACCTTGATGAAAAAGCTGTAATTATAAGAATAGAACAACTTTATCCCTATAAAAATGAACAGATTAAAGATATACTTGCATCTTATTCAAACACTAAAAAGGTCGTATGGGTTCAAGAAGAACCAATGAATATGGGATCCTGGAATTTTCTAGTACCGAGACTATCAGAAGACCTCTTCAAAGGTCAGAGATTATACTATGCAGGCAGACCAGAAAGCGCAAGTCCTGCCGTCGGTTCTGCTAAAATATCTATGCAGCAGCAGAAAGACCTGGTTGAAAAAGCATTTAAGCTTTAATTATTGAATATCTAACAGCCATCTAACAGCCGTTACATCCGGTATAACACAAGTATAAAACTAACAAAGTTGAAAGATGACACCTTTATCATTTAAAAATAATGCTATATCTGTAACTACTTTTATAAAAAATTAAAACTACTTCCCATATTAAAGATGTCATCTTTATACCTGCATAAATCGAACTTTTAACACCGAAGATTTAATATTAGTGTAGAAAACTCAGATTCAGAACATTGAAAGTGTGACATTATTGTAGTAGATATTATAAATTGCAGTAATTCCCAAAACCCCAAAGAATGAAATAAATAATTTGGAAAAATGATATCTTTTTTATAAAAATAAAGCTTTAACCTATACTTACTGTGTTAACAAAAAAAATTCTCATCTTAAAGATGCCGTCTTTATACTTGCATAAATCTGAACTTTGAACACCGAAGGTGTGATATTATTGTAGATATTATAAATTGCAGTAAATCCCAAAACCCCGAAGGGGTGAAATAAATAATTTTGAAAGACTAAATCTTTTTTATTAAAGATAAAGGCTTTATCTAAACCTAAAATACTTGTAATTTTACAAATACTGATTCAATAGCGGCATGAAGTTCGATAGGGGCAAAAGGTTTGATTAAATATCCGAAAGGCTTAGTCGAAAGTGCTTTATAAATAGTCTGTTCATCATTTAAAGCCGATAAATAAATTATAGGTATTTTAAATCTACTCATAATTATTTTAGCCGTTTCAATCCCATCAAGGTTTCCTTTTAAAGTTATATCCATTAAAACTAAATCAGGTTTTTCAAGTTCTGTTATCCTAATTGCATCTGCACCATTATCAATGCTTGAAGTAACATTATAATTTAGCCTCTGGAGTGTCATTCTAATATCGGCAGCAACAATAAATTCATCCTCTACAATTAAAATTCTTTTTTTGTCGTTATCCATCCATATCCTTTTAATGTTTTGTTGAACTTTAATGTAATGGCCTGGTAATCAAAACATTTTTTATGCCATGGGAATGGACTATAATATATATTGATTTTAATAATTGTTGCAGAAAAAATGACGACGGTGTAAATATTACACCTTTTATAGTAAAAAGTACCTTCGGGAAATTATTGACAAATATAGAATAAAAAATTATGTTTGATCAGAAGAAATGCGAGCGTAACTCAGTTGGTAGAGTGTCAGCTTCCCAAGCTGAATGTCGCGGGTTCGAGCCCCGTCGCTCGCTCCAAGAGTTGGTGGTAGAAGGTTGATGGTCGGTAGTTTGCAATCTATATATTTTTCTTTAGATTTGTTCTTTAATTTTTAATACTGTTATAGAAAACAACAAACAACATACTACAAACCACATACTGATATGAAGGGCGCTTAGCTCAGCTGGTTCAGAGCATCTGCCTTACAAGCAGAGGGTCCGCGGTTCGAATCCGTGAGCGCCCACTTAAAAAGCCTTAATTTTAACCAAATTAAGGCTTCTTTATTTTGT
>CAVUOL010000067.1:0-31328 GCA_963742995.1 uncultured Ignavibacteriales bacterium | reverse complement strand
CCGGAAAGTTCATATCTAATATCTTAAACGTGAAAGACAGATCCCAATAATTACTTAATTTTCAAATTAAAGATATTTAAGCTTATCATTTTTCAAAATGAACAAAAGTAAAGTATTTATCAGTTAAAATGTCCGCTGCCTTCTTAGCTTCATCTAAATTAGGGAATATTCCGAATAAAGTTGAACCGCTCCCGGTCATAAGTGCAAATTCAGCTCCCAAATTATATAAACCTTGTTTCAATTCTTTAATTTCCTGATATTTTCTAAATACAATTTCTTCAAAATCATTATTGATAATACCCTTTAATTTTGAAAAATTAGTAATTCCATTTTCTACAATAGTATAAAGATTAAGTTCAGGTTTTTTAGGAATAACCTTTGAATAAGCCCAGGGTGTTGAAACATGAATGCCTGGATTTATAACCAAGATAGGATAAGGAATTTCAAAATTTATTTTTTTAAGTATTTCCCCTTTTCCATATGCAAAGCTAGGTTCCGGGTCTAAGAAAAAGGGGACATCCGATCCCAGTTGTACTGCAATATTAAATAATTCTTCTCCGGATAAGTTTAAATTAAATAATTGATTTAGTCCCAGTAAGATTGATGCAGCATTAGAGCTCCCGCCCCCTAAACCGGCACCAAGAGGGATGAATTTCTTCAGGTTAATCTTAATTGAAAAGGTTTTATTTAAATATTCTTCGAGCTTTTGTTTTGCTTTTATAATTAGATTATCGGCATTTGAGTTTAGGATTTCAATATTACTCTCAAAGTATGATGAATTTGATTTTTGTATTAATATTTCATCATGTAACTGAATTGGATAAAATATTGTTTCAATATCATGAAATCCATCCGGGCGTTTAGATATAATATTTAATCCGAAATTAATTTTTGCAAAAGACTTGAGTGTAATTATATCCATTAAAGATGTTCATTCATTGAATAAGTCTCTTAATTCACTTATATGTGAAGGATTTGAACCGCAGCATGCTCCAATGAAAGAGGGTCTTTTAACAAAAACTGATTTTAGGATTTTTTGATAATGTCGCGGAGAAACCGAATTTATTATAATATCATCCGTATAATCTCCGGAACCCAAATTCATGTAAACTCCCCAGTTATAATTAAACTCCACATCATTCAAAATTGTAAAAAAAACATCTGAATTGATACAGTTAAAGCTGATAGCCAAAGGTTTGAAGCTTATTATAATATTAACCGCATCTATTAATTTAAAACCATCTAATAAGCTGTTCCCATTAATTGAAAATAAACTTAGAACAAAGGGGAGGTCATTTTTACTGCAGTATTCACAAATTATTTTGATTTCATCAAAGTGACTGTGGGTTTCGTTAAGAATAAAATCTACACCATTATCCAGTAATAAATCAATATGTTGATGGTGATTGTATTCCAGCTCCTTTATCGACAACGTTCTATTTTTCTGATAACAGTCTTCTGCAGGAGCATTAGAACCGGCAATAAATACCGGGTAATCATTAACGGCATCTTTGGCAATTTCAACATTCTTCTTTACAAGTTCTTCAGACGAAAAACCTGAATTCTTCGTTGCAGCGGGATTAGTCCTAAAAGTATTAGTTGTAATTATAT
The DNA here is from genome assembly GCA_963742995.1 of uncultured Ignavibacteriales bacterium. Classification (GTDB taxonomy): domain Bacteria; phylum Bacteroidota; class Ignavibacteria; order Ignavibacteriales; family Ignavibacteriaceae; genus CAVQBP01. The sequence goes on along the minus strand of CAVUOL010000067.1, from coordinate 29,717 downwards.
CAGCTCCGGCTTCTATATATTCTCTATGAATCTCACGAATAACTTCAGGATGCTCTATACATACTTTAGACATCCATAGATTATCATCTTTTCTTTCGGCTTTCTGCTGAAGCAAACTTCCCATTGCACCATCAAGAATTAATGGTCTTCCGATTCTTCGGGCAAATGAAAAAGGGTTAATTTTACTGTTTAGAAACATTTAACTTTCGATTTTTAAAATAGAATTCAACTTCATCTATAATTTTATTTAAATCAATCATTTGAATGCATTCAAGATTGTATGGGCATACCTTTTTCCAGCAGGGAGAACAGAAAAGATTTTCCTGAAAAAGCTTAACTCCCCGATCATACAGATCAATTTCTGACCAGCAGCTTAACCCAAACCACACTATAATGTATTTTTTTAGTGCTATTCCCAGATGCATACCGAAAGAATCTCCTGTAATTATTAAATCCGGTATATTCTCAAAGCAGGCGCCCCGCCTTAAACCCAAATTCGTGGGAGTATTAATTATCTTCCCTTCAAAATGTGAATATATTTCTCTATTCCTTTCAGTATCTTCCGGCCCTCCCAGAAGAAGAATTTTATATTCTCCGGTTTTTAATAGTTTATCGATTAAATAAACATGCTGTTCAATAGTCATTTTTTTATTAGGGTAAAGATTTGAACAGCCTGTATTAAATCCGATAACCGGATCACCCTTCATTATCCCAGTTTCTTCTTTATAATTTTTAATAAATTCATTTTCTTCTTCGGAAAAATTGAAAGTATATTCATCCCTTCTGTATTCCAGTTCGAATGTCTCTGCAAGATAATCCTGACCGGTTCTTTGATTTACTCTAAATTTAAGATGATCATCCATTCCGAGATTATAATTGTAAAATGCTCCCTCATTTAACGGAATAATCTTGCCGTCTTGATTTAATCCGAAACCAAGTTTTTCTTTTGCCTTAACAGAATTCGTTAAAGCACAAGCATTTTGAGATTTGTCAACATTCATAACATAATCAAATTCAATTTCATTCAGAATAACCAATGATTCGGCATCATAGGAATATATCCGGTCAATATATTGGTTATATAAAAGTAAGGGAGCCGATATTTTCAAGGTTAACCAGTAAATAGTTGATTCGGGAAACTTCCTTTTTAATGCGGGCAGCTGAGCAGTAGTCATCAATACATCACCCATTGCATCAAGATTAATGATTAAAATCTTAATACCTATTGGAATATTATCCTTGCAGCCATCCAGCCAGCAGTTATGATCAGGATAACATGGTTTATAACCGGTAAATCTTTTGCACGAGGGAACTGGTTTAATCATCCTGCGGAAATCTCCATCAGTCTTTTATCTAGAAACGGTTTAAGCTTATTTTTTACGTCTTCAAAATCAATATTTTTCAGATTAGAATTTCGGGTTGATACATACTCAAAGTCAACCCCATAAGGTGACCAGATCATATCATCTGTATCATGAACATAAATGCCGAATACCGGGATATGGAATGCAGCCGCTATATGAACTGCTGCAGTATCGGGCGTAAAAAGAATATTTAAATTTGATATTACTGCAGCGAACTCATCAAAATTCTCAGAAGAAAATATTGCAGCTTGATTCGTTTTATCCTGCGTGATATTTTCGGCATAATGTAAATCTTTTGGAGCCGATATAATCAGAATATTTAAATTTATCCCGGCTTGTACTTTATAAGTTAATAAAAAATCAATTAAAGATTTAAATCTTTCTACACCCCAGAAGCGTGCTTCACTTCCGGCAGAAATATTTATACCTATCAAGAAATTTTGGTTTCTAAAGGTCTTTTTCAAAAAATCATCTGCCTTTCTTAATGAAATATAATCAGGATAATATCCTATCCAATTCTTTGAATTATCCACTTTTATATTAAATAATTTGGCAATCTCAAGCAGCCTGATGACTATATGTGTGCTTTTAGAATCCAGCTGCGGAACTGTCTTTGTATAAATGATTTTATTCTCTTTTTCTATTCCGAATTTATTTCCGGCATTACTCAAAGCTATTATATAGCTGACTGTAGTTGAAATATCATCATGTAAATCAACGACGGTATCAATATTTTCTTTTTTTATAAAATCTAAGATTTCATTTATTCCCTTTAGTCCTTTTTTGAATATAATTATTTCATCTACATCAGGATTATTATTATAGACAAAATAGTTCTTTTTATCCGCCAGTAAATAGATCTTAGGATTTAATTTTTTCTTTAGTAAGTGTAAAACAGGCGTTGTTACCAGTGCATCCCCGATCCTATTTAATCTAATAAATAAGATTTTATTGAATTTGCCTGGAGAATCAGCTTTCTTATTCCGGTTGAATTTCGAAATAAGTAATAAAAAACGGAGCAAAATATTCTTTAAGAATTTTTCTATATTTTTCATGTCCTGAATTTAAGATTTCTCAAAAAGTACTTGTGAGAGTTGAATATTTATTATATTCAAAGCAGATTCAGAAGCAAATATATTAAACTTTTTTCAGTTTTCTGCCGTTAATATTCGGCAGTAAACCGGTAAATAAACCAAGCAAAGGTAAAAATGCGCAGACCTGATAAACGTAAAATATACTGGTCTGATCTGCAAGTTCACCTAATACAGCTGAACCAATCCCCCCCATTCCAAAAGCAAAACCGTAAAATAAACCGGATATCATTCCAACTTTAGCCGGTAATAATTCCTGAGCATATACTAAAATTGCTGGAAAAGCAGAAGCAAGTATTACCCCAATACATATTAATAGTATTGTCGTCCAGAATAAATTTGAATGCGGTAATAATAATGTAAAAGGGGCAGAACCCAATATAGAAAACCATATTATATATTTCCTTCCAAATCTATCACTTAAAGGACCGCCTATCATCGTGCCCACAACTATTGCAACCGAAAATATAAACAGATAAAGCTGCGAGTTCTGAACAGAAACATTAAATTTTGATATTAAATAAAAAGTCAAGTAGCTCGATATGCTCGCAATATAAAAATATTTTGAAAATATTAATACTAATAAGATAAAAATTGAAAAAAATACCTTTTGTCTTGGAAGGAGAGTATGGATTTCAGTTCTCTTTGATGGAAGTTCTAATTTTATATGGGAAACAATTTTTTTGTACCAGCCTCCTACTTTGGTTAGAACCACCATTGCAACCAGTGCTAATATCGAAAACCAGATAATATTGGATATTCCTGACCCTGTAATTACTAGTGCAGCTAACAACGGACCAATTGATGCTCCTGCTCTTCCACCAATCTGGAAAATTGATTGCGCGGTTCCCCGGTTCTCTTCAGAAACCAGGTAAGCAACACGTGCAGCTTCCGGATGAAAAATAGATGATCCGACACCAATAAGTCCTACTGCAATTAGTACCATCCCATAACTCTGGGAAAAAGATAAAAGTATTAATCCGATAAGCGTAAATCCCATTCCGCCTGCAAGAGAATACGGTTTAGGTTTTTTATCTGTGTAATGCCCTATTACAGGCTGAAATATCGAGGCAGTTAGTTGAAATGTTAAAGTAATATATCCTATATGAACAAAATCCAGCTTAAATGAATCTTTTAATAGCGGATAAATAGCCGGAATAAGAGACTGCATAGCATCATTAAGTAAATGAGAAAAGCTTATGGCAAAAAGAATAGGCAAAGCAGTCTTTTTGCTGATATCAGCAATCTTATCTACCTGTTTTTCAAAGGTGCCATTTTTCATTTAGAAAATAATATCAACCTGATTATAACTTTTAATAGTTAAAAATAAATGCAAAATTAAGCAGAAAAATTAGGAGAGCAAAAAAAATTTGATATAGGGGTGAGAGATTCTCTCTCTAGAATAAATAGAGAGGCTGTGTTAAAAGTGAATTGCACCGACATTTATGTCGGGGGAGATATAAGAAATAAAAAGAAACCACGGCTTTAGCCAAAAACATCTTTAAGATAAACCTCACTTTTATTCCATGTAAAATCCTTCAAATTCAGGCTGTCTGTACTTTAACCAATACTTTTGAAGGATCTTTATCTCATATGGAAATAAAAAGATGTTTTTGTTATACCTTAAAGCGGAAACCAATTTCATGATTCTTCTCTGCATACTGGTAAGTTTATAATCAGAAATTGTCGGTGAATAACCATTAAGAACTGTTTCAAAATTATGAATTTTATCTACCATCTTCTTCGTAAGCCAGGGAGTCAAAGGATTTCGGTGTGTATCAAAATTTTCCCATGAGGGGCTTAACCAATCTTCCAATGTTTGCGGATACTTAAACCCAAGTTCTTTTGATTTATTTAATAAAACCGATTCTTCAGTTGGTACCGGACTAAAAATGTAAATTATAATTTCAGTTAAAGGATTTATATCTTTTATTTCTTTAATGAAATTAAGATCATCATTGATTTGTTTCTCGACTTCTTCTGCAGTTTCAGCCGGGAATCCAAGTATGAATGAATATTCCGGAATTATATCGAATTTTTTTATCCTTGATGCAAAATATTTAATTTGATTACCTGTTTGTGTACCCCCTTTATTCATTGCTGCAAGCATTTCATCATTACCGCTTTCCGCACCAAAGAAAATCATTTTACATCCTGCATCCCTCATTAATTCAAAGGTTTCGTCCTGATATTTATCCATTGTATCTATTCTGCTTTCACCCCACCAGCTTATATTTTCATGCATTATTAAACGTGAAAATTCGGTTACCCGTTTTTCCGATACAAAAAAATTATTATCAAAGAATTCTATTCCATTTATTCCATATTTATTTTTTAAAGATACAATATCACTATAAATACCCTCAGCTGATTTTGCTTTCCATCTGGCGTTAAAAATAGGTACTATTCCGCAAAAGGAACATGTAAACGGGCATCCCATACTTGAATGATATGCGAAAGTTTTACTCCCCAGAAATGTCCTTCCAATATAATTCTTAATTGGGTAAAATTTATTTAATGTATCGTAAGGTAATGGTTTTAATAAATTCTGATCAGGTATCTCTCCTTTTTTATTTTTTATAATTTTATTCTCTTTCCGGTAAATTAAATTTTCTATACCCTCTAATGATTTATTTAGTTCAAGCGCATCTATTAAATCCGGAAAAGCATTATCACCCGGGCCACTAACTATATAGTCAATATAACCTGAATTAATAGAGGATACATATTGGTTTGAAGCAAAATATCCGCCCCATACTATTGTCATTTGCGGATATTCAAGTTTTATTTTTTTCGTTATTGGAATAGCTTGTTTAATCTGGGGACCTGGCATTACTGTAGCAGCAAAGTATTTAAATTCCCCTGTTGAAATATAATCTTTAATTCTATTCCATGGATCTGTTTCTAAATTACTGTCAACAATTACATATTCATATTTATCCTGGATTGATGCGGCTATCTGAAGAATGGAGATTGGTACACGGTGATTATACCTTCCGCTTCTCGGATTAAAAAAAATTATTTTGTTTTCTTTTACCATATTCATTTATTTAATTATGCAATTCCAAGTCTGGAATATATTTCATTGAATTTTTGGGCAGTATCTTCCATGGTAACATGAATTTCCTGGTTATAATTGTTTTTTTCGCAAAGCAGGCTTCTTATCTTATTTAGCATATCCTGATTACTAATACATATAAAGACTGTTTTAGAGTCGGGTAAGAAACCTACGTTAAACGAAACTACGAAAAGACCGTAATATAAAGCTTCAAGAAAATCTAATCCCTGAGACTCATATAAAGAAGGTGTATCTTCTTCATCCCTGGGAAATCCGGGAACTAAGAAAACTATACTATCTGACAATTTCATATAAATTCCAGCCTGCTAGATTAAATTTATCGGGAAATTGTAAACCGTTTTTAATAACTATTTTTAAATACAATCCAGGGAAATGGAGAATTATATTTTGTAGTAAACCTTGAAAAAATATTTTGTTTTCCCGGAGTGTAAAGGAAATGAGGTCTATATTTTCCCAACTCCTCATATGAATGATGAAAGTAAAAATTAGACATTTTCGGAAAACCAATTCTTTTATAGTAATTATTCGTCCTTTTGTGTGCTTTTGAAATTTCAGAAGAGCTGTAAAAAGGTGAATCTATGATATGTATTTCACCATTATGTTTTGTTAAATAAAGTAGGCGCTCAAAGAGATGATTAATATTTCTAAAATACTGGATTGAACTTGCGAGAATAACAATATCAAAATCTCCAAGTTCGAAATAATCTGCAAATATATCGGCATAGAAAAATTTATGATTATTCTGATAGCAAAATACTCTCGCTGCCTGTTCCAGTTCAAATTTATTTACATCAACTCCAATCACATAACAGTCCTGAATCATCCCTATATTATGAGTCAGCCAGCCGTTACCGCACCCTAATTCCATAATATTTAACGGCTTTTCTTTATTTTTTATATATTCTTCCAGTTTCCGGATTGATTTTTCTCTTATTTTCCATTCCTTAAACAAAGGATGATTTTTATTTATTGCCGGTAGATTTTTTACAACTTTATCTTCATAAATTCTATTCTCTTTGTTCCTTGATTTTAGATATAAACTTTCAAATTCGCTTTTCACACAATCCGACAAATAATAGACACCTTTTTTAATATAAAGTTTTTGCTCAGTCATCATATTGAGCCGATAGTATAAAATGATCAGCCATTCTGTTAAAAGGAAAATAACATGAAAAATACCTGTCAAATTGATTCAGACTTCTGAAAAGTACAGGATGCTTACGTGGAAAATTTTCCATATAAGGAGGAGGTGTAAATGAAGCCAGACCCTGCAGCTTTATTTTTCTGAAGTTTTTCCCCAATGCCTTTAATACTTGACCTGGAGTGTAGTAAAAAGTATTGAAATATTTTCCTTCAATATGAGATTTCGTTCCATTCTTCTTTAGCCTTCGAAATGCTGTTTTAAAATGGAGTCGGAAAACCAACGCTAATTCCCATGGACAAACCGGAGGCATTAAAACTAAAGTTACCCTTCCGTTTTTATTTAACAGATTAGGAAAATGTTTGGTTATCTCCATCAAATCTGGAGAACAGTTTAATCCTCCAAAGTTCGAAAATATATAGTCAAAAGAACCGCTGTTTAACTTATCCAGTTCGAAAAATGAACATCGTTGAATTGAGATGTTGTCAGTTAATTGATGCTTTACAGCTTTATTTTTTAATTGAAAAATCATTCCCTCTGATATGTCTGTTGCATGAACTTTGAATCCATTTTCGGCAAAGAAAACAGCATCAGTACCGGTTCCTGAATTTAGTTCTAAAATTTTATCCCCTTTTTTTAAGAAATTCATTACATGAAGCCTGACTTCCTGCCTCATAAAACTTAATACAGGGTGTTCTTTTTCGTAATCATCATAAATCAATGATTGACGGGAAAAAGCTTCTTTAATATTTTCAAGAGAATAAATATCCATGGAATAAAATTTTTATCATTTAATAGTAATATTTAATTGAGTTTTAGGGACTAGTTTTTCAAATATATTGAGTTTTTGTGCTAATGATCATGGGTGAGTTCTTTAATCTGATCTAATAATTTAAGGTACTTCAAAATTATTTTTTAATTTTTCAAAGATATTAATAAAAATATATCTGAATTATTGAAATATTTGTAGGTTTTATATTAAATTGTAAAAGAGCTTTTTTTAATTATTAAAAGGGGAGCCTGATTTGCTACCGAAAATTTTAGTCGTGGAAGACGACAAACCTGCCATTGTTTTATTTGAACATTATTTGAGGGATATTGGGTTAATTGAAGTTGCCGTTGATGGTGAAATCGCTGTTAACCTAATAAATAATAATTCCTATGATCTTATACTCATGGATATTAATCTTAGAGGTGAGATGGATGGATTAGCTTTAACCAGATACCTTAGAGGTAAGGAAGAATTTAAAAATATTCCGATAATTGCTGTTACTGCTTTTGGAAAATACTATAAAGATAATGCTCTTTCAGCCGGATGTAATTATTTTTTAATTAAGCCATTTGAAAGATCTGAATTATTGGATTTGGTATCAAAAGCTCTGAATAAATAAGCTTTTCTGTATTTAATTCAATCAATTAGATTATCTAAAGATGACATCTTTATAAGAAAAATCATTTTACTCTTTTATAAAAATGTAAATTCTGTAAAAGCCCTATTTTTAAAAAGTAAAGATGTCATCTTTCAAATATGGATTCTTGTATAACGTTAGTTATTCAGCTATTTTGATAGTTATTTTCTATTTCTTTTAATATCGATGAGATTGTCAAAGTTTTTAATCCTTTTCCTAAGCATATTTTTTATCATTTCAGGAAAATTATTTAGCCAGGCAATAACAAATAGTATTGTTGTAGGTGGTGTGACTCCTAATTCAGCAAGGTTCTGGGTTAGAGTTTCGGAGCCGGCAGAAATAAATATTGAACTTTCTACTACCAGTTCGTTTAATTCTTCAATTTTGGGAATTCCGGTTAATACAACAAAAGAATCTGATTTTGCGGGAATTGTTAATGTTTCAGGGATTACAATCTAAAACTAAATATTTTTATCATGCTCTTGTGAATAACCAGATGGTCGATAACGCAGAAAGATCCTTTACAACTTTTCCGGAACCCGGTGAAACCGGTAAATTTCAATTTGCTTTTGGTTCGTGTCAGCAGTCAGGATCAGGACCGGCTTTAGGAAATGTCTATAAAGAAATAGTAAAACATCATCCCGATTTCTTTTTACAATTAGGTGATTGGGGCTATCCTGATTCAACCGATAATATTCCATTGGATAATAATTTCTTTTCTGAAAATTATTCAACTGTCCAGCAAACTTACTTAAACAGGTTCAGTACCTCTTACCCGATGGACTCTTTGTTTAAGATTGCTCCTGTTGATTATGTATATGATGACCATGATTTTATGAATGATAACAGTTCGGCTGCAACATCGAGTTTTTTTATCCCTTACAAACCAAATCAATTCAGCTCAGATTTTTTTTTAGAAGAAGTTCCTAATCCCGAAAATGCTCGTACAAACAGCATCAAAGGATATAAAGAAAATATGCCCGGATATGATTTGCCAAACGAATCTAGAGGTATATATCATAAATTTACTTACGGAAATACTGAAGTTTTTGCATTAGATTTACGTTCTCAAAGAAGTCCCAATTTAGAAGCATTTATAAAAGATACTATAAAAGGACTGTGGGAATTTAATCCGCTGCAAACTCATTATATTTTGGGAAGGGATACCTCTCCCGGTAATGGCGAAAGTCAGCTGGATTGGTTTTTGAATAGTCTCAAGAATTCAACTGCCGAATGGAAATTTATAATGAGTTCTGTTCCATTTAACAGATCTCAGAGCAAAGGCATAGAGCTTGGAATGGCTCTGCAAAATGTTCCCTTAAATATACCATTTGGAAATTACCCTCAAGGAATAACAGGTTTTTATGCAGCCCTTGAATTATGTGATAAATGGGTGGGTTTCCCTTCCGATATCGATACAGTTCTTCATTTTATAAATATTAATAATATTAAGAATGTTATAATTTTAAGCGGTGATTCACATAATGCTGCTATCGATGATGGTCTAAATGCCGGTTTACCTGAGATAATGGCAGGAGGTCTGGATATCCCTAATTCAAAGGAAGTTGCTTTTTTTGAAGCGCTTGGTATTCACATCTGGGATAAAGGGGGACAGGGGATAACAACTCAGAATTTTAATAATTCTTTCGGAATGGTAACTGTTTACGGAAATGATTCCGTCAAGCTTGCTTTAGTAGATGAAACGGGTAAAGAATTTGCATCATATACATTGCCGTCTCAAAATTTAGTATCAGTCAGAAACAATATTTCTGAAGTAGAATCTCCGGATATTTTTCTATTATGCCGGAATTATCCTAATCCTTTTAACCCATCTACAACAATCAGCTATTCCATATCAAAAGAAAGCCGGATAAATATATTAATTACAAATATCCTTGGACAAAAGGTTATTAGTTTCGATGAAGGAGTTAAGTCTGCAGGAGATTATAAATTATTTTGGAAACCGGAAGTTTTGGCTTCTGGAGCTTATTTCTGTCTGATAACTGCCAATAGTGTAGACGGGCAGAGCTATCAAAGAAAGTTATTAAAGATGCTATTAATTAAATAATCATTTTTTTTACTAAACCAGCAAAGCCAAATTGTTATGCTGTATTTATTGCTATATTGCTATGCAATTGACCATGTAACAATTAAGCAATTAAACAATTTTCTTCCCACTTTGCGAATAATTTATGAACTAAAGTAATAAAATTATAATTCTTATTATTATATAGTAATAACAGGTGAAAATATGAAAAATAAAATCCTTATAATTTTTTTATTAGTATTATTTGTAGTATCATTTATTTCTTGCGATAAGAAAGAAGAAAAAAGTTCAAAGAAGATTGGTGTCACACTATTAGCAAGAGCCCATATTTTTTATAGAGATCTTGAAGATGGTTTAAACTCTCAGGCAGATTCTAATGGGTACCAGTTAATCATTAGTTCTGCTGATTTTGATCTCGGCAAACAAATATCACAGATTGAAGATTTCATATCAAGAAATGTAGATGCAATTATTGTCTGCCCTGTTGATTCAAAAGGGATAGGGCCTGCCATTGAAGAAGCAAATAGAGCTAACATTCCGGTTTTTACTGCTGATATTGCTGCTGAGGAAGGTAAAGTAGTTTCTCATATCGCTTCGGATAATGTTGCAGGAGGCAGATTAGCTGGCGAATACCTTGCTAAGTTATTGAATGGAAAAGGGGAACTTGCAATTATTGATCAACCTGCAATTACCTCTGTGCTGGATCGGGTAAAGGGATTTAAAGAGGCTATAGCTAAATTTCCTAACTTAACAATTGTTTCCGATGTTAATGGAATGGGAGTAAGAGATCGCTCTCTGCAGGCTGCCACGGATGTACTGCAGGCACATCCTAATCTAGCTGGAATCTTCGGGATAAATGATGATTCCGCTCTGGGGGCGCTTGATGCAGTTAAACAATTTAATGGAAAAAATATATCTATTGTGGGATATGACGCTACTCCGCCTGCTAGAAAGGCAATTCTTGAAGGTTCTGCACTAAAAGCTGATGTGGTACAATATCCCGTCAAAATAGGTATAACTACAATAAAAGAGATAAAAAACTATTTTGAAGGAAAACAAGTCCCGCGGCTTGTTCCTGTTGATGTAGGTATTGTTGATCAGGAATTTCTGAAATCTCAGTCTTCATCCAACTAAAAGGTCCAATTAAAATGAGCTCGCTTCTTGAAATGAGGAATATTTCAAAACAATATCCAGGTGTGTTAGCACTGGATAATGTTTCATTTGACCTAAATAGAAATGAAATTCATTGTCTTTTAGGAGAAAACGGGGCGGGCAAATCGACGTTAATGAAAATTCTTTCCGGTGCTCTTAAAAAAGATTCCGGTGATATTTTAATCGAAAATAAGGAAGTAGCATATAATTCACCTTCTGAGGCACAGCGTTTAGGGATAGGAATAATATACCAGGATTTTAAACTTATTCCTGAATTAACCGCTGCTGATAATATTTTTCTCGGCAGTGAAATCATAAAAAATTCTTTTTCATTTCTAGATAAAAAGAGGATGATGGAACTGGCAGAGAAAGCATTTAGTGAGCTTGGAGAAAATGTCCCTCTGAATCTTCCGGTTTTCAGACTTAGTGTTGCACAAAGACAAATGGTAGAAATTGCAAAAGCATTAAATCGTAAAATTAAAATTCTTGCAATGGATGAACCGACTGCTTCTCTTACTGCTTCGGAAATTAAAAACCTCTTTAAGGTTATTCAAAAGCTGAAATTACAGGGGGTAGGAATAATTTATATATCTCACAGACTTGAAGAAGTGTTTGAAATTGGTGATAGGGCGACTGTGTTAAGAGATGGAAAGAAAATTGCCTCCATAAATGTTAAGGATACAAATATTAAAGAATTAATCCAGCTTATGGTGGGACGTGAATTAGCCGGAGAATTCCCTCAGCACTCTTATAAACCTGGTAATGAAATTTTGAAATTGAAGAACATCCAGTTAGGCAAGCTTCAGGATGTAAACTTAACCCTGTATAAAGGGGAAGTATTAGGTATTGCAGGATTAGTCGGAGCCGGTAGAAGTGAATTAGCCAGAGTAATTTTTGGTGCCGATAAAACTGAAACGGGAGAAATATATTTGGAAGGTATTAAACAGAATTTCAAATCCCCAAAAGAAGCCATTAATGCCGGTATTGCCCTATTAACAGAAGACAGAAACCTCTATGGTCTTTTTATGGATAGAAATATAAGAGAAAATATTTCTATTTCTAATCTTTCTCCTTTAATGAGAGGTCTTTTTATAGATAAAGCTAAAGAGAAAGATATCGTTGGAAACTATTTTAAACAGCTAAAAATAAAGGCTCCTTCACAGGAAACAAAGGTGGAAAATTTAAGCGGTGGCAATAGGCAAAAAGTTGTACTGGCTAGATGGCTTCATACAAATTCTAGAGTAATAATTTTTGATGAACCTACTGCAGGTATTGATGTTGGAGTAAAATATGAAATTTATAATTTAATCAGCAATCTTGTCGAAAATGGAATCGGCGTTATTGTAATTTCTTCTGAACTTCCGGAGTTGATCGGGATATCGGATAGGATTGTGGTTATGTGTGAAGGAAGAATTACAGGGATCCTTTATAAAAAAGAATTTATGCAGGAAAAGATATTAGATCTTGCAACAAAATCCGTGTAGGTTATAAAATAGTTACGCAAAAATCGGTATTTGAAAGATGACATCTTTAATTTACGATAGTTAAGTTTTAATTGAATTTACATTTTAATAAAAAGTAGAATATGATTTTACATTTTAAAGATGTCATCTTTAGGTCTGCGAAACTTCACTTAATAAGTAGTTATAATAAACTGTAAAAAAAATCCGGAATAAAATATGTTTGCTCGGGTTAAAGACAGTAAATACATGCAAAAAATGACAGACTTTAGTCTGACTATTGTATTTGTTATTGAAGTAATTATTTTTTCACAGTCCTCCCCTTACTTCTTTTCAGCTGGAAATTTACTTAATATAACTCTCCAGGCATCAATAACCGCTATAATAGCTGCCGGAATGACGTTTGTAATATTAACAGCAGGTATTGATTTATCCGTTGGTTCTCTGGTAGCTTTTTCCGGTGTTTTAACCGCAAGTCTCTTAAAAATTGATCTCCCTCTTTATCTGGTATTTCCTATTGCAATACTGGGCGGGCTTATATTCGGTGTTCTATCCGGCTGGATTGCCGGAATTTTTGTTACCAAATTTAACATCACTCCATTTATAGTCACACTTGCGTTAATGACAATCTGGCGAGGTGCTGCGTTTGTTTATACTCAGGGCAGACCGGTTTGGGAACTACCGGATATATTTAGTTATTTAGGAGAAGGTAGAATCTTAGGAATACCTTTCCCTACTATAATTATGATAATCGTGTTTGTTATCTCTCATATTGTTTTAACCAAAACTAAATTCGGACGATATGTTTATGCAGTAGGGGGAAATCTTGAGGCTGCAAGACTGGCAGGAATAAATACTAATTTTGTTCTCATTACTGTATACATAATTTCCGGTGTCCTTTCTGCAGTAAGCGGGATTTTACTTGCTTCCCGCGTTAATTCCGGACAGCCGAATGCCGGGTTAATGTACGAACTTGATGTAATTGCTGCTGTTGTTGTTGGGGGTACCAGTTTATTTGGCGGAAGAGGAACTATAATCGGGACCTTTATCGGAGCTATGCTGATTGCTGTTTTAAGAAACGGATTGAACTTGATGAATGTTGGTTCTTATGTACAGCAAATAGTTGTTGGTGTGGTAATTCTTCTCGCTGTTCTTCTTGATCAATTGAGACAAAAATAATATTTTATATATATAAATCAGGTAAAAAATGAAAGCGGTAAGATATTTCTTTTTTCTTTTGCTAATACCTTTTTTTTTATATCCTCAACAGAATAATATGATAACAAATGTCGATAAAGCTGCTAAGAAATTAACTTTTTTAAGTACTTTCTCTTACGATGACTGGAAGAAGAGCCCCAATCTTTCCGGAGGAACTATAATTGAAGGAGATCCGGTTTCAATAAATTTTGATGATTCTAAGTGGGAAACACTCAGCATCAATCAAAGTATTACAGATGATTCATGCTGGCTCAGAAAAGAGATTATACTTCCCGATCAAATGTTAGGTCATCCCGTAAAAGGCAAAATAAAATTACTCCTTTCTGTTGATGATTATGGCTATCTGTGGATAAACGGGGAAAGTAAAGGCTATTTTCCATGGGACGGAGAATTTGTTTTAACTGAGGATGCTAAACCTAAAGAAAAATTTCTCGTTGTAATAAAAGCTATTAATACCGGCGGTCCATTGAGACTATTAAGAGCTGAACTCGATATGGGTATTGTAACTCCTCTTAGAGAAGAAATTCAAGATTTTGCATTGAGTTTGAAAACAGGACAGAAACTTTTAAGTTTTGATACTTACCAAACTAATGCAAGAGTTACTTATGATCCCGGAATTGATAAGTCTGCCGAAGATAAAAATGAAAAGACTAAATTAAACAAATTGCTGCAGCAGGAAGCATTAAAAATTAATACTAATGCACTGGCGAAAGGAGATATTTTGAAATATCGTCAATCTGCTGCATCGGTAGAAAAGACTCTTAAACCAGTTGCCGATTTTGCAAAAAAGTTTACTCTCTTTTTTGACTCAAATGCCCATATTGACGCTGCATGGTTATGGCGTGACCTTGAAACAAAGCTTATCTGCAGAAATACTTTTTCTTCCGTGCTCCATATAATGAATGAAAAACCAAAGTTTACTTATACTCAAAGCGCAGCTCAATATTACAAATGGATGCAGGATTTATATCCGGACGTTTATAACGAAATAAAAGCAAGGATAAAAGACGGAAGATGGGAAGTAGTTGGAGGTATGTGGATTGAGCCCGATTGCAATCTTCCCAGTGGTGTCTCATGGGATAGACAACTGCTTTATGCAAAAAAATATTTTAAGGATAGTCTTGGTGTTGATGTAAAAATTGGCTGGAATCTGGATTCTTTCGGATATAACTGGAATATGCCTATGTTTTATCAAAATGCCGGAATCGATGCCTTTATAACTCAAAAAATAGGATGGAATGATACAAATGTTTTCCCTTATAGGGTCTTTTGGTGGGAATCTCCTGACGGTTCAAGAATCCTTTCATATTTCCCTTTCGATTATGTAAATACAATAACTCAATCTTACGGTTTGGTTGATTGGTTAAGACAATTTGAGGCTAATACAGGTTTCAGAAAATTTATGATTCTTTTTGGAGTAGGAGATCATGGAGGCGGACCCACTATCGATATGATTAATAGAATTGAACATCTTAAAAATGTTTTTATTTATCCTAATATTGAATATGGAACGGCTGGGGATTATATCAAATGGCTGAAAAGTCAGGATCTTTCAACTCTTCCTATTTGGAACGATGAACTTTATCTTGAATATCATCGCGGTACTTTTACTTCTCATGGCAAAACAAAAAAATATAATAGGGAATTAGAAAACCTTCTTTCAGTATCAGAAAAATTTTCTTCAATATCTGCCATGTTCGGCAATAAATACCCGCAATCAGATCTAAAAGATGCATGGGAAAAAGTCATGTTCAATCAATTTCATGATATTTTACCCGGTTCCGGTATTAGAGAAAATTATATTGATGCTGCTGAAAAATATCAGGAAGCTGAAAAGATTGGTAACTTTTCTTTGAGTAATGCACTCAATATCATAACTAAAAATATTAATACTTCTAAAATAAAAGAAGGACAGCCAATTGAAGTATTTAATCCCCTTTCCTGGATTAGAACAGATATAGTTAAATTTAATTTACCTGAAGGTGATAAAAATGACTATTCGATTTATGATATCAACGGGAATGAAGTCCCTTCTCAAATAATAAAAAAGGATTATTATACAAATCAGGTTTTATTTATCGCCACCGGAATTCCTTCACTGGGTTATAAAACCTACGTATTAAAAAAAGGGAAATCGGCATTGCAGGCTCCTGCTTTAATTGCTTCAGTTGATAATCTGGAAAATCAATTCTTCAAAGTTACTATAGATACATCTACCGGCTGGATTAAAAACGTTCTGGATAAAAGAAACAGAAAAGATTTATTTAGCAGTGAAGGAAATAAGCTACAGCTTCTTGAGGATAAGCCAAAACAATATGATGCATGGAATATCGGACTTACAGGTGTAGAATATCCTTCTCATTTTACAAAAGCTGAAGTAGTAGAGAACGGACCTGTGAGAATAATTGTTAGATTATACAGGGATTATCTGAAACCCGGTGTTGTAAAAGATTACCCGACTCCCAATTTTCCCTCTTCATTTTTTACTCAGGATATAATTCTTTATAATGGGCTTGATAGAATTGATTTTCAAACAGATGTTGATTGGTGGGAAGAACATACAATGCTGAAAGTTGCTTTCCCGCTTTCATTCAGTGATACCTCAGCAACTTATGAGATTCCATACGGAAGTATTCAAAGATCAACACAAAGGATTACTAACTGGCAAAAAGCACGATTCGAGGTTCCTGCTGAAAAATGGGCTGATATGACTTCAGGAAATTATGGTGTAAGCCTGCTAAATAATTCAAAATACGGGTATGATATTAAAGATAATGTTATGAGATTGTCTTTATTAAGGTCACCCAAATCGCCTGATCCGACACAGGATATGGGGAAACATAAAATTGATTATGCTCTATATCCCCATACAGGAAGCTGGAAGGAAGCAGGTGTAGTACAAAAAGGCTGGGAATATAATGAACCATCTGATTCCTATTTTAAATGAAATTCATACGGGCGATTTGCCCGACAGTGATTCTTTTATAAGCCTAAAAGATGATAACCTGGTATTAACAACTGTTAAAAAGGCTGAAGATTCCGATGCATGGATTTATCAATGGTATGATTCAAAGGGGAGTGAAACGGAAGCAGTTCTAACATTACCTAAAGTCCCAAAGAAAGTCGTCGAATCGAATTTTCTGGAAGTTGATGGAAAGCCTGTCTCTTTCGATGGGAAGGTTGTTAAAATAAAAACCAATAAGAATTCTGTTAAGACAATTAAGGTTTATTATTAAATTCAGATGAAAGATGACATCTGCTAACGGCAATTAGGTAAAATTTAGTATAAATAGATTCTAAAATAATCTAGACTCCGCTGAATGCACTGAATCCGCCGTCTACGGGGATTATAGTACCGGTTACAAATTTGGAAGCATCGCTAGCAAGCCACAGTGCGGTTCCAATAATTTCATCAGGAAGACCAAATCTTTTAAATGGCGTAATACCAATTATCGTCTTGGCTCTTTCTGTTAATGAACCATCTTCATTGGTTAAAAGATGTTTATTTTGAGTTGTTAGAAGAAATCCCGGAGCAATTGCATTTACTCTGATTCCGTTGCCGAATTTTAAGGCCATCTCTACAGCCATCCACCGGGTAAAATTATCAATTGCAGCCTTTGCTGCAGAATAGCCGACAACACGGGTTATAGCCCTATATGCAGCCATTGAAGAAATATTTATAATTGAACCTTTTTTCTGTTTTGCCATGGATTTCCCGAATACTATAGTTGGCATTACAGTACCTTTTAAATTTAAATCTGTTACTTTTTCAAATTGTTTAATCTCAATATCGAATACACTCTGATCAACTCCAATTGTTGCTCCCGGAATATTTCCTCCTGCGGCATTGATCAAAATATCTATTTGTGAGAATTTGTTAAGGATTTCATCATTCACATTTTTAATATTATCTTCATCGAGGACATTGCATTTTAAACCAATAACTTCGCTATTCTCTTTAGTCAAACTTTCTACTTTTTCCTGGAGAGTATCTTCATTACGGGCGAGCAGCACTACTTTTGCTCCCGAATTAACCAAACCCTTGGCTAATTCACTTCCTATTATACCGCTGCCCCCGGTTATTACAGCAACTTTATTCTCTACATTAAAAATCTTTTCCAGGTATTGCATATTATTTGTTCTTAAAAGAAATACTTAATTGATTGCTCATTTACCCATCTGTTTTATTCTTTCTATTTCCTGCTCAATACCCTGATCATTAGGATAATAACTCTTTAATTGATTCAAAATATCTACTGCTTTACCATATTCTTTTAGTTTTATGTAGATATCCGTCAGCATGCTAAAAGAATTATATGGAGAATTTATCTGGTTAACGCTTGTCCTCAGGTTTGCTATAGCTGTCGGCTCAACTTCAGAGGCTATTTGTTTAAATTTATCAAAATTACCTGCATTGTAATATATAATTCCAACATTATATAATAACCTGTAATCCATACTTATATTTTCACGCGGAATTTTTGTTTCCATTACATCCAGTGTCTTTAAAGCCATTTTATTATCCTGGAGTTCTGATTGATAATATGAAGCCAGCCGTACGAAAACATTTCTATAATTTTGTATAAGTCCGTCTTCCATATCCGTAAAGAATATATTTTTATTATTTAATCCTCTGAATAAGAATCCGGGACTGTATCCTTTAGAAACAGTTATACTGCTGTCAGGTCTTAGAAATTCTTTTTGCAGCAATGGAACATCGATATAGTCGCTCCTTTCGGGGCTCTTCTGCGGTACCACTCTATAAGTTAATCCGTCAAGCTTTAAATAATCATCCAATCCTATATAAGAATCTCTGGAACAGGTAGAAGCAAAATATATTGGTCTGTCCCAGCTGTTTGATCTTATAATATCAAGCACGGCAAGGTCCTGGACACGCAGCCCTTTTACATCTCCAAATTGTATAGTATTTGGCACTCTGAAAGAAATTCTTCCGGTTTTTATGACAGAGGAATCGGTTACATCATATTTTTGAATATCACCTTTTGAAATAGGTACTGAAACAACATGAGGATCCCATTGCTGGGGCTGTATATTCTCTAATTCCGCATCGCTCATCTGGAACTTTACTT
This sequence comes from uncultured Ignavibacteriales bacterium, assembly GCA_963742995.1. GTDB lineage: Bacteria > Bacteroidota > Ignavibacteria > Ignavibacteriales > Ignavibacteriaceae > CAVQBP01. Next base: position 10,666 of record CAVUOL010000067.1, on the reverse strand, counting down.
TTTCAGCACCATATGGTTCTGTATCTTTTAGTTGCTTTAAGTACCAATTTGTATTTGCCAGGCTTAAACATACTACCCTTACATCCCTTCGTACTCCTTCAACATATTGCAAATACCAGAGTGGAAATGTATCGTTATCTCCGCCTGTAAAAATAATTGAGTTTGGTTTGCAGCTTTGAAGCAGATTATATGATAAATCCCATGGCAGCCAATTTTTAGAACGGTCATGAGTGAAGTAATTTGCTCGAAGCATATGGATTGGTATCAGCACAATTAACAATGCAGCAATAGAATACCCGGCTAATTTTTGGTATTTAATATCTTTAATCTTTCCGGTAATTAATTCAATTAATTCCTTAGTACCGATGGCAATCCATATAGCAAAAACAAAATAGGCCCCCGCATAAAAATAGTCTCTTTCCCTTGGCTGGGGCTGCTGTTGATTTTGATAGAATGCTGTAAGATACCCCATAAATAGAAATAGTATTAAGAACCATGATGCAAGTTTCCAGTCCTTCTTGAAATGGAAATAGATCCCCAGCAATCCAATAATGAAAGGAATTCCCCAGAATTCATTCCATTTAACTCCTGCATCCTGAACTGTTGATTCTCTTCCGGCATAATTCCAGAGCAGATATCGTGTAAACATATGGCTCACCTGATAATTCCAAAAGAAATCCAGATCGCTGGAATAATCTGCATAAGTCTGCTGGTGCATAGGATCATCTGAAAATCTTCTCTTAAAGATTGGAAAATCTCCATATTGTTCACGGTTTAAATAATAGACAAGATCTTTAAAATTATTGGGTGAGTTTTCATCCATAGGAGTATTTTCATTGGACCTAATTATTATCATGGAATACGTAGTAAATCCTATCAAAGTAAACAGGAAACATAGAGCTGCCAGATTGAGGACAGATTTCTTGTTTTTCATGGTCCAATGTACAAGATAAAGCAGACCGGCCAGGATAACTAGAAAAATTAGTAAATTGGTAGTTAATTCAGGTCCGCCAATCCATAAGAGAAGTGAGGGAAATAATTTAACAACCCCCGGATATGCTATAGCTAATACCACACCTCCAACCGCTATAGGGAAATAAAACGAATTTTTATTAAACACCTGCTTTCTAAAAATTGCTATGTATACGACAGTTATTCCAACCATTATCCATTTAAATTTCGAATCAAAAGCTTGATATTGAGTAGGCGAGGGGGGTTGTGAGCTAGTCTGTGAAGCCCATAAAATAACTGAGATAAGTGCGATAATTCCTAAATGAAAAAGGAAAATATATCCTGACTTCTTATACATTTCATCATCGATGACATATCTCTTCATTACCACTACACCGATGAATGTTAAAATTGCGAGAACACTCATAAGATGTACACCTGCAGCAATGCCGATTATATAAGCCATTAAGACTATGTACTTTTCATTTCCTGGTGTCCCGGATTTTTCTAGCCATAACATCATCAGCCAAACGACCAGTGCAAATAATAATGTACTCAATGAAAAATAATTTGATTCCGTAGCATTAAACCAGAAAGTATCACAGAAGGATAAAGCTAATGCACCTATCGCTGCTGATAAATAAGTTATAAGTTTATCGGAAAAATCTGCGTATTTTTCTTTTTTATAATGTTCAATTATTCTTATTACTATTAAATAGAGCAGCAAAACTGTGAATGCAGCGGAAAATACTGAAACTAAATTAATTCTGAAACCAATATCATTTGCAAAAGGAATCATTGAAAAAATCCTTCCGATTATTAACCAGAAGGGTCCTCCGGGTGGATGGGGAACCATTAAAGAATAAGATGCTGCGGATATCTCTCCCGGATCCCAGAAGGATACTGAACATTGAACTGTTAATAGCAAAACAATCAATGATGTCAAAAAGACTAAAGCTCCAATTATCCTGCGGAGAGAGTCATTTCTCATGTTTTTCCTTTTAATAACTTCAGACTATAAATTTTTTTAAACCATAAATTTATAAAAACCTCATAATATTTACACTATATAAATCAGTCTGTTTACGACGAAATAAATATATTTATGCTGTTAAAGGCTGTGAGAAAATATAAATTGTAGGGCGATTCTCCGAATCGCTAATGCGAATTTTGATTGAATTTATAATAAGTTAAACGAAACAGAGTTTCGTTCTACACTTTTCAAGCAGGTTCATTTATCCAACGGATAGAAAAAGATAGGGGCTAAAGCCCCAATTCTATTCATAAAGTCAAAAATCAGTTCACTAAAGTGAACTGCAATAGATTCGCTATTGAATCAGATTTAAAGTGAACTGCAATAGATGGGATTTATTAAAATATGGTTAGTTTATCCCCTGAGCTTATCCAGATATGTATTTAACAGTTTGATTTCACCTTTATTAAGGTTTGCCATAGACTTTTCCATCTCTTTTTCTTTTGGATCAAGTTCGGAAAGCAATTCCAGTCCTTTTTCGGTTATATAAACATCCACATTTCTCCTGTCACTTTTACAAATATGTCTGTTCACTAATTTTTTTAACCTTAATTTTTCAACTAATCTCGAGACATCAGACATTTTATCAAGCATACGTTTTTTAATCATTTTGACGGTTGCCGGATTGGGGTGCTGTCCTCTTAGAATCCTTAAAATATTATATTGTTGAATGGTTATATCATGAGGTTTGAGTTGTTTTATTTGCTTTTCCACTATCCAATTATATGTAAAAACAATATTAACTACTGCTTTATGGTATTCATTCTGAAATTCTCGTTGTACTATTTCTTCTTCAAGTTTCATTATTATCTCATTTATTATAAGTTTCTATCACATCAAATAGCGATTATTCATCAAATCTACATATAATGGAAAAAAGTGAGTTATGAAATTCTTATTTGTACTGGAAATGCAATAAATATAAGTTAATATTTCCATTTAACATAAACAAATAACTTAAGTTACACAAGAATCAGTATTTGAAAAGATGACATCTTTATTTCTTCAAAACTTATATTTTAATAAAAAATTGAAAATGATTGTTGTCCCTTGCTGGACATTGGTTTCTTTGGGTTGTAAATTTTCTATAGATATTTAATCCCTAAAGGGATTATAACCATAAAATGATTTTGTCCGAATAGAGAGATAAGGGTGACTTTACAAAAAATATCTTTCAGCCACCCTCTTTTTATTAAAATCTATTCTTCTTCTTCCTGTTTTATTACTTCAATATCACAAATTATATTTATATTCTTTCCAACAACTGCTCCGCCGGTTTCAAGGAGATTATTCCATTTTAATCCATAATCAAATCGATTTAAGCTGCCTTTTACATTAAAGCCGGCTCTTGTATTTCCCCACGGATCCTTAATTTGTCCGCCATACGTAACATCCAATTCAATAGGTTTGGTTATACCTTTAATGGTTAAATTTCCTGACAGCTTATATTTTTCATTATTAAGTTTTTTCACGGAAGCGCTTTCAAATCTTATTTCCGGAAAGTTTTCCGCATCAAAGAAGTCAGCAGATCTTAAATGATTATCTCTGTCCTTATTTCTTGTGTCGATACTTCTAGTATCTATTGTCAGTTCAATATCACTTGTGGTTAAGTCATCCTCCTCATTTTTCAGCTTGAAATCAAATTTATTAAATTGACCTTCAACTTCAGTAATTACCATATGCCGTGCCGAAAACCGGATTTTTGAATGAACCTCATCTATTATCCATGATTGAGATTTAATTACCTCTTCAGCTATATTTTTATTTGCGTCCATTACCTTGCTCCTTTATTTATTGAATTATTACCAATGCAATATAAGTGACAACAATATAAGTTACAACATTTATTGTTATACCATTGATATAGAGCATACTAAAAAAACTGGTTTTAGAATAAAATTAAGCTGGAGGGAGTTTATCCCAAGTAAACTTTCAAACTCTGGCTCCTTGAAGAATGCCTTAATCTCCTTAATGCTTTTTCCTTAATTTGTCTCACCCTCTCCCTTGTTAGATTAAACATTTCCCCAATTTCTTCAAGTGTGGCGGAATTCTCGGAATTGATGCCAAAATATAATTTAATTACTTTAGCTTCTCTTTCACTTAGAGTTGAAAGGACTGTTTCAATTTCATTTTTTAAGGATTCCCGCATCAAATTATTATCCGGATCCGGTTGTATTGTATTGGCTATGACATCAAGCAGGCTGTTTTTTTTATCTTCACCCTGAGAAAATGGCGCATCCATGGATACATGACGGCCTGCCATTTGTAATGTATAAGCAATTTCATCTGCATCCATTTCCAATTCCTTTGCCAGTTCTGCAAGGTTGGGGGTTCTATCATATTCCTGTTCTAAATGATTATAGGCTTTTCTTACTTTATTTAAAGCACCAACCCTATTTAAAGGTAGCCTCACTATTCTTGACTGTTCGGCAATAGCCTGCATAATTGATTGGCGTATCCACCATACTGCATAAGAAATAAACTTAAATCCGCGAGTCTCATCAAACCTATTAGCTGCTTTTATAAGACCAAGATTGCCCTCATTTATTAAATCACCTAAAGACAGCCCCTGGTTCTGAAACTGTTTGGCCACACTTACTACAAACCTTAAATTTGCTTTAGTAAGAACTTCAAGTGCACTGTGGTCTCCGCTTTTAATCCTTATTGCCAATTCTATCTCCTGCTCAGGTGTAATTAAATCGACTTTCCCGATTTCCTGGAGATACTGATCTAAAGACTTACTCTCTCTGTTCGTAAATTGTTTGGTAATTTTCACAACTTCTCCTCATTCTTAACGATTAAGCGGCATAATTAATCTTAATGTAAAATTATTTATAAAGAATTTCAACTTCTCAAGAAAATATTTTTATAAACTTTTACTTAAGGTTTATCAATAAACTAAGATTAAAAATTTAATACCTAAAAATCAAATATTTTTTTCATTATAATTGATCATTAATTATAATTTATTTTCCGGCTGAAATATGAAAAATGTTTTCTTCCTTAGTTTGATTTTGTTTTACTCAATATACTATTTCTATGGATGTTCTTCAAAGGAAATAGTTAAAGGAAATACAACGCCGGAAACGAAGATTGATACTTTAGTAAAAATAGACTCTTTAGTTAAAATCGATTCCGAAAAGGTCGAGTCCATAAAAAAAGAAATAAAAGGGAAGAACATTTCACCCGCTTTTTCATTTATATCTCTGCTGGACGCAATTATAACTAATGATATAAATAAAGTAGTTACGGTAAAGCTAAAGAAGGAATATTCATATAATCCTATTAGAGAAGAGGATGTAAAAAGTCTTTATACTTTCTTTAAAGCTTATTTAGGCGATAGATTTAAAAATTATACATTCCATATAAAAACTGCTGGTTATGATATCGAAGAATTAATTCCCAATTTCTACCGTTCCGGTTATACTAAGTATGATTATAACAGAATTCCGCGCAAAAAAAAGTTACCCGAAGAAGTTATCAGAAATATCAGCAAAAAATATTATCCGGATAAAGGATTATTAAATAGAAATATAGCATTATGGCCAAGCCACGGATGGTATTATGAAAATAAAGAAGATAGATGGAAATGGCAGAGGGCAAGATTGTTTCAAACGGTTGAAGATTTATTACCCTTTTCCTTTGTCACTAAATATTTAACTCCTATGCTCGAAAATGCCGGAGCAAATGTCTTTATGCCAAGGGAAAGGGATGTTCAAAAGAATGAAGTCGTTGTGGATAATGATTACCATACAATTGATTCTTTTATTGAACAGTCAAATGATAAAAACCATATATGGAAGGATGGATTAGGGAAAGGATTCTCTTATGGAAATCCTCCATATCCTAGCGGATTAAATCCGTTTGAACAGGGCAGCTACAGAATGATTCAAGCAGATTCTATCCATTCGGCAGAAGTTGATTGGATCCCTGTTATTCCTGAAACAGGGTATTATTCGGTTTATATTTCTTATGTTTCTTCAACTATCGGTATTACAGATGCCCGTTATACGGTATATCATATGGGAGGAAAAACTGATTTTCTGATAAATCAGCAAATCGGCGGAAAGACGTGGGAATATTTAGGTGAATTCAAATTCTTAAAAGGATATCATCCCGAAAGCGGAAAAGTAGTGCTGACTAATGAAAGCAGTGATTTCAAAAAGTCAATCGTAACGGCAGATGCCGTTAGATTTGGAGGAGGAATGGGAGTAATTTCAAGAGAAGGGAGCACAAGCGGAAGACCCAAATTTACAGAAGGTGCAAGATACTGGCTTCAATACAGCGGGATGCCTGCAGAATCGGTTTATGATCTTAATGATAATCAAAATGATTATAATGATGATTATCAGAGCAGAGGTGAATATGTAAATTATCTTTATGGAATACCTTTTGGACCAAATAAAAATAGAAACGTTAAAGGTTTAGGAATTCCGATTGATCTTTCTTTAGCATTTCATACCAATGCAGGAATAACAAACAATGATACTTCTTACGGAACCATGGCAATTTACAGTATTGAAGATTTCGGTACTTCAAAAAATTTTCCGGATGGCGTATCCAGGCTGGCAAACAGGGATCTTGCAGATATAATTCAAACACAATTTGTAGATGATATCAGGCTGAAATATGATACAACGTGGAATAGAAGAATGCTATTTAACTCAAAATACAGTGAGGCCGCACGGCCGAATGTACCTTCTGTATTACTGGAACTTTTATCACATCAAAATTTTCTTGATATGAAGTTTGCCCTTGATCCCGGTTTCCAGTTTGATGTATCAAGAGCATTATACAAAGGAATTCTAAAATTCTTATCTGTCCAGTATAGCTATAACTATGTGGTTCAGCCTTTGCCGGTTAGCCATTTTACCTCGAGTTTGAATAATGATACGGTTACATTGCGATGGAGACCGGAATATGATCAACTAGAAACCACTGCATCGCCAAATAAATATATTGTTTATACTAGAATAAATGATAGTGATTTTGATAACGGGCAGATAGTGTTGACACCGGAAACAAAACTTGCCGTTGATACCGGAAAAATATATAGCTTTAAAGTAACTGCAGTGAATGATGGGGGAGAAAGTTTTCCTTCTGAGATTCTTTCCGTATGTAAAATGCAAAACAGTAAACAGCCTGTATTAATTATTAATGGTTTTGATAGAGTTGCAGCTCCTGCCTCAGTTGATTCGTCAGGCTTTTCAGGTTTTCTGAATTTTATTGACGCAGGGATCCCTTATAAGAAAGATGTCAGCTTTACCGGAACGCAATACAATTTTGACAGTTCTTCGAAATTTATTTCCAATGATGCTCCGGGATATGGAGCAAGTTTTGGTGATTATGAAACTCAGATTATTGCCGGGAACAGTTTTGATTTCCCTTATATCCATGGCAAATCGTTAAAAGCGAATGGATTTTCTTTTGTCTCCTCAAGCAAAGCTGCAGCAGCAGATGCAATGATTGATTTGAAGAAATATAAATTTATTGATCTTATTCTTGGAGAGGAAAAATCAACTCACCGGGAAAGAAATTATTTTGATTCTGCTAAAGGATTGAGATTTCAAACATTTCCTGATAGGTTAATCCAAAAAATTAAAGATTATTGTTTATCGGGAGGAAACTTATTTATATCAGGCGCCTATGTCGGAAGCGATTTATTTTACAGCAAAGATCCGGCTAAAATAAATTTTGCAAATTCTTATTTGAAGTTTAACCGGGATACGGATCATGCTTCAAAAACAGGGGAGTTCGAATCTTCAAGCAGTCGGTTTTTACCGGGAGACGAATTTGCATTTAATGTTGAGTTAAATGATTCTATTTATGCTGTTGAAGCTCCCGATGCAATTATTCCTACTGATGAAAGTGAAACCATATTCCGTTATTCGGAAAATAAATTCAGCGCAGCAGTTGCTTTCAAAAAAAATTATGGGGTTGTAACATTTGGTTTTCCTTTTGAGACTATATTAGGAGAAAAAAATAGGGAGCAGATAATGAAGGCAGTACTTCAATATTTTGGGTTATTATAAAAGAGTTTTATGTCACTCCTTCGGAGTTTGGTTTAATCTGCTTTTATTTTTTCTACAATAATGTCACACCTGTTATTGATATCATAAAAAAATAAACCCCCTTTTATTCCCCCTTTGGTAAAGGGGGAAAATTGAATATAAGCCTGATCATTATTTCATATTTTTTAATAAAATAGTATAGCCTTATCATAATAAACTTTATATTTTAAGAAAGTAAATAGCCGTAGATTTTAAAGGAAGATTGGAATGAAATTTTATAGGTTCATAATCTTGCTGCTCCCCTTATTCTATCTTAGTTGCTCAACATCTTACAAGAATGTATTTCCTACTTTGAACGATGGAAAATATGATTCTGAATTTCCATATAAAGGAGCTTCAAAACAACTTGAAGAAATAAGCAATACTATTCAAAGAGTAAATTGCATTGCATTTTATAATTCCTTTCTGTTAAAAGAAAATAGTAATGTTAGAAAATCAGATTTAAATGAAAACAGCATCGGGGAGAACTTAAAACAAAAGATTTTATATGAAAAAACCAGTTCGGGTACAGCTACAATATTATCAAATAAAGGCGGTTATGTAGCTTTATTAACTGCTGCTCACGTAGTCAATTTCCCTGACACCATCATTACATATTTTTCCGATGCCAATGGAATATTTACTGATTACATAGAGAGTGTTTCAATTAAGGAAAGTCAAAAAAATTACATTGCAGGATTTCCGGACGGAAGCCAGGTTAACATAGTAGTTATTGATAATTCTGCTGATGTTGCTATATTAGGGAATCAATATGCCCCTACCTTTTCAATTAAATTACCGGTTTTTAATTATCCAAATGGTTCAGCAAAAGAATTAGAATGGGGGAGTTTCGTTTACTTTTTTGGCTTCCCCTTAAATTATAAAATGATATCCAAAGGAATTGTTAGCAACCCTTCTTTTAATAAAGATGGGAGTTTCCTAATTGACGGCGTTGTTAATAGAGGATTTAGCGGCGGAATCGTACTAGCTATCAGGGATGGAATTCCTAATTTTGAATTGGTTGGAATAATTCAATGGATGCCCGAAGAAACTGTCTCTATATTATCTCCTCCCAAAACTCTAAAAAATTATAACGAGTTAATACCATATAATGGAAACGAATATATTAACCAGATAAAATTGTATAATTACGGAATTACTAAAGTTATACCGATAGAGGTTATTAAAGATTTCATTAAAAAGAATCAAAATTATTTATCTAGTAGAGGATATGAATTGACGAATTTTTTCAAACAGCCAAATCAATAAATTGGATAAATTGTCAAATTGTTCCCGGTGTTATAATTTTTTTGCATGATTCATGCATAAAAACAGGTAAAATTTTTTTATATCTGAAACCCTATTCCGAAAGCGGCAATAGTTTGTTTATAGGCTTCACCTGAGAGTAGATGGCTGTCTGCTAAGGCAAGATTGACATCAAAATAATTAAAATTAAATTTTATACCTGCTGAAAGAAAGAAGGCATGCAGTTCATTATTGATTCCAAAATAATCCTGTTTAAATTTTCTTCCTGTTGTATAAATACCTGCTGATGCAGATATCCTTTTATTTGGTGAAAAAATAATGTTTTCGGCAAATTCAAACTGGTTGTTAAAATTATCAGTTATGCTGTTCCAGAATATATAATTAACGCTTGTGCAAAAGTTTAAGTTGAAACCGGGTTAATATTAAAATCGAATTTCAATTCACCCGGAATATTACCTTTTAATAAATAATTGGGGTTGATTATTGCATAATACGTTGTATTTCTATTATTTGAATCGAGCGGAACTAAATTCAACTGGGAATTTCCATATGTAAAATATTTACTAAATTCAACACTGCTTTCGTATGAAAGCCCAAGCTTAAGGGCCTTTTTATCTTCTTTGCCTATTTTATATATAAAACCTGCTGACCAGCCGAAGCTGTTAGCAACTATATCGTTTGACATTCTCCATATTTCCTCATATTCATGTAGTCTATTATAATCAAGCTTAAAGCCTAAAGAAAATTCATTTCCCTGACTTAAAAAGTTATCAAATAAATAAGATAAGATAAAAGAATAGCTATGAACATTTGTTCTATATATTGGGAGGAAATATTCTCCGTACCATCAGGCTGTTCCATCGTCGTTATTTGAATCTGTCCCAAATCAAGTTCCGAATTATATCTTTGTCTCATCCCGATCCCGATTTTAAGTTCATTGAAGGGGAAAAGAATTCCAAATGATTGAGGCGTAAAATTTTGAATTCGGTTATGCGCGATACCTGCTATGTAGGCTTCATCAATTTTGGACTGGAATAGATAAGAAATCCCGCACGAAATTTTGTTAAATTCATTAATTGAAGCCGGATTGATTGAACTGATATTCGAAATTCATTAATAATATTAGATGTACCCAGACTGCTTAAAGTTTGTAAAGCAAATCCTTGAGGAAGAAATGCAACTTGGTGTTCATTTGCGATTTGTGAATAGATATTTGTAGTAAAGCTTGTAAATAGAAATAGTAATATTATTTTTTTCATATGGAAAATACTCAAGTTGACAGTCTTTTAATAAACCGTTGAAACGGTTATTAAGATTTATTTATTTGACGTATTGGCATTAATCCGGCAGTTAATGTTTAGCTTAC
>CAVUOL010000066.1:0-28401 GCA_963742995.1 uncultured Ignavibacteriales bacterium | reverse complement strand
GCAATTGCTGCTGAAGCGGCATAAATTTTTTTTGCTCCGGAATTCAACAATTCCTTTCCACATTCTGATATTGTTGCTCCTGTTGTTATAACGTCATCAACCAGCAAAATATTTTTCCCCTCGATTCTTTTAGCATTTTTTATTCTAAAAGCATCTTTAATGTTCTCCTGTCTTTCTATTAAATTCATTTTTGTCTGAGATCTTGTAAATTTTTTCCTTCTAATAATTCCTGCACCAACGGGGATATTAATTTTCCTGCTCAATCCTTTCGCAATATAGAATGATTGATTATAACCTCTTTCTGCCTTCTTCAATTGATGCAAAGGGACAGGTAAAATTAAATCTATATTCCAGTTCTGAATTTCCTTGTTAATCTTTTCCCCTAATTGCCGCCCGAGAAAAATTCCAATTAAAAATCTCCCACTGTATTTCAATGAATGAATTATATTTTGCAGTTCTTTATCTTTCTCAAAAATATATATAGCATGTTAAATCCGGAAATTATCTTCTTCTTTTCAAATTTTCTTCTAAACTCAAACTGAAGTCTGGCTTCATCAGTTTTTTTATTCTGTTTAAACAGGAATAGCATATAAATTTTTCGGAAGGTGCTAACTTAATTTTACAAGATGGACAAAAACGGGGCAGAAAAAAATCGAGTATTTCTGTTGTCATTACCCCCGAAACAGAAATTTTGTTCATTTCACTCCCTGGTAAGTGCGACTCACTTGAATAGCAATAAAGCAATTTAACAATTTAACAATTTTTAATCAACTTTAAATAATAATCATTAAAGCATCCCTGATCTTTTCCTGATAAACCATTCTAAACCAAATAACAGTATAGCTATTATCATGAGCCATTCATTCGACCAGAGCCTGATCTCACTTACATTTGTTTTCTCTTTGGATGCCTTTTTATTTATATTTTTTAACAGACTAAATAACTGATTATAATTTGATGAATTATAGAATTTTCCTCCGGTTTCATTTGCTAGTGTATTTAAGAATTCATAATTCATTTGGGGATTTATCATTTCAATATCTACTTCACCGATATTAAATTTTCCGGCATCTGTTCCAATGCTTTTCTCATCCAGAAATGCTTCCCCCGAATATGTGTAATTTCCCGGTTTATTTATTTGTAAAGTTCCTTCGTATAATCCGTTGCCTGCAGCATTTAAGGTTAGATCGTAATTATCTTTTTCACCATTAATTTTTACTTTTACTTCAGCATCCGAAACAGGATTAAAAGTTTCATCATATACCTGTCCGGTAAAATCAATATCCTCTCCTGATGAGTAAAGTTTTTTGGAAGTTTTTATTGTCACCTGTTTTTGTTTTTCCGAAGTGTTTAACCATTTAACGCTATTCAATATAAAATTATCAAATAGGTTAAGATTCTCATCTGCTGTTTGAAGCTTCCATTTCCAGATATCTTTCGCAAGTACGGCAATCGATCTTTTGCTTCCCAATCTCCTTGTTACAATTAGAGGTAAATTAATCGGAACATTATTGATTCTTACAGTTGAAATAACTTCATCTTCAGGTTTTGATTTATAATTTCCGTTCGGCTGAAAAACCGGCGGTAAATTATTCCACGCTTCTATATTATTTTGTGCATTATTTTGTATTAAAGGATTATTGGATTCATCTGGGGTTATATTAGGCTGTACTTCGGTAAAACCGGAGAGGAGCTGAGCAGCCTTATTATGCAACAAAAGGAAGCACCTTTTGAAACTGATTTAATTTTGAAAAATCGGTGCTTCCCGACAATGTAATAAAGAAAGGTTTATTTTTATTATTAACTGCTTCAGAAATTCTATTTAAGAAATTCGTTTGATGTTTCTGCGGTTGGAAACCCTATCAGAAACAGTATCTGTGAGCTGTCAATTAAAGCCTCTCTATTATTCTTTTCCAGATAACTATTTTGACCAATCTGGGTAATAGAGTTTACCGAAAGATTTTTATCCTCCATCAAAGTATTTTTAATAAAAGAAAGATCCGGAGAAGGAGCACCGCTGATAAGAAGACTTTAATTTTATTGCTCAGTACGTTTATATAAAATACCTTTTTATTATTTGCATCGGTAAACTCACCCTTTAAATTTGAAACATTTATCGCCAGTTTTTTTTCTCCCCCGCTCTTAGGAGTATAATCGAAATTAATATTCTGAACACCATCTTCACTTAATTTTATATTTTTCTGCTCAACTAGCTGATCATTTTCATAAAAGGAAACGGTACAGTATTTTGATTTCCAAATCCGTTATTTAAGATTGTACCCTCTATTTTTGTCGGGGTTTGAGCATAAATATATTCATTGTATAAAATATTTTTTAATTCAATATCCTTATGTTTTGTAGTATCTCCTACTCCTATAGTAAAAACAGGAATATTTAATTTTTCTGCCGTGTATAAGGGATTGGTTCCATCCGTAATTACCCCGTCACTTATAATTACAACCGAAGAGATATTACTCTTATCTTCTTTTATCATCTTTAAATATTTTTGAAAAATTTGTACTTCCTTCCGAAAAATTTATTTTGGATAAACTGTCATTACTTACCTTATTTACCTGGTTTCCAAACGAATACAAATTCGAACCGGACAATAAATTATTTCCTCCGGCATCTTTTAAAAAAGCCTCCGTAGTTTCTTCCCTATGTGTTCCATCCTTAATTTGAATTGATCTTGAATTATCAACAAAAAAGAGATTAACCGGTTCAAGAATAACTTTTTTAGCTAAAGTGACTATTGGTTCGAAGATAGCAAATAATAGTATAATAAGAGCAAGTGTCCTGAGAGAAACGAGTAAAATTTTCTTTGATTTGTTTACAATTGGTACAGTATACCTGTATACATAGACAGCATAAGCACCAAGAAGAATTAAAGCTGCAATAAAGAATATAGGATTAAAAGATAGGGTAAGGCTAATCTTTTCAAAATTAAACATTAAAAGTTTAAAGCTCCCTTCAGTACCGTTACCGCCTCTCCCGATATATATAATTCTTTATTGTTCTGATTATATCTGACCTGCACTCTCCCCTGCCTGTTTAGAACATCTCCCTGTTCAAATTTTAGAGTAATTTCATTTCCGGTATCTTTGATAAAGTTTAATTTCTTTAATACAAGAAGAAAAGGACCGTTTGCCGAACCTGTTACCGGGTCTTCATCTATCCCATAATACGGAGCAAAAAAGCGGCTGTGAGCAAAACTTTCTTTATCAACTGTCTCTAATGTAAAGACAACTACGGCTGTAAACTCATTCTTTGTTTTTGTAATATTCTTTAAGGCCTTAAAATCAGGCTGGAGACTGTGGAGAGATGATAAATCTTTGACATAGATATAAAGATACCCGTTTTCAAGAATTATGAAAGGAACATCTTTATCAAGAGAGCTGCTGTCAATATTTAAAGCCTTAATTATTTCTTCTTTATCTCCCTCAAATTCTTTTAGAGAATAAATAGGTATCTGCATAAAATAATAGCCGTCTTCAGCTTTACAATTTAAAATACCTGAACGGGTTTTCATTTTCACGGAGATATTATTTTTCAGTAAATTTTTTTCTTTTAAAAAATGAAGTGAGGCAATTGTAGCATGACCGCAAAGCTCTACTTCTGTAGCAGGAGTAAACCACCTTAAATTGTAATCTGCTTTATCAGATTCAACTGCCGAAGGATTAGGTTTAGAAAGGAAAGCAGTTTCAGCCACATTCATTTCTTTGGCAATTTCCTGCATTTCCGTTTCGGTTAAATTATCTCCGAAAGCAACCCCGGCGGGGTTTCCTTTAAAAGGTTTATTAGTAAAAGCATCTATTTGATAAATCTCAATCTGTTTTCCCATTTAAAAGCCTTTCTATTTTCCATTTTTTCATTCTTTCGAATGTATCGTAATCTGTTAAATCAAAGTGGATTGGGGTAATAGAAATATAATTTTTTCTAATAGCAGCCTGGTCGGTTTCCATTTCGGTATCGACTTCAAGCAGATTTCCGGTTAGCCAGTAATAACTCTTTCCGTATGGATCAGTACGTTTTTCATAAATATCATCCCACTTCGATTTCCCCTGCCTGGTTAGATGAACACCTGCAATCTGATCTTCTGATACATCGGGAACATTTACGTTCAACAAAGTACCTACCGGTAAATCCTTATCAACAATTTCCAAAGCGAGTTTTTTTGCAACCTTTGCAGCTAATGAAAATTCTGTAGCAGCATGATTTGTAACGGATATAGCGATAGAGGGAATATCCATAATTGCTGCTTCCCTGGCAGCCGAGACTGTACCTGAGTAAATTATATTTATTGCAGTGTTAGAGCCGTGATTTATTCCTGATATTACAAGATCGGGGGGCTCTTTCATTATGTTTCTGATCCCCATTTTCACACAATCAGCCGGAGTTCCTTCTACAGCATAGCCGAAGAATTTTCCGTTCTTATTATAATCTATGACTCTTAAAGGTATCTGCATAGTTATTCCATGCCCTACGGCACTTTGCTCTTTACGCGGTGCAACTACGGTAACATCTGAAATTTCTTTTAAAGCTTCTGCTAGAATCCAAATTCCCTGAGAATCTATTCCGTCATCATTACAGACTAATATTTTCAAATTATTCCTTATTTATTGAGTGAAGGTTACACAGATGTAAAGATGACATCTTTAATAAGAAAATCATTTTCATCTTTTTATTAAAGTGTAAATTCATATTAAGCCTCATTTTTAAAAAAAAAGATGTCATCTTTCAAATACTGTTTTTTGCTTAACTTTGAATTACTAATATAATGTAAAGGGGTTTTAGTCTCAATTGACTCACAAATACCTGGCGGTTGGTTGTTGGTGGTCGGTGGTGCCGACAGCGGTGAAATTAATAAATATTTGGAGGTGAGATTAAAACTCCCCCCTCGCCTTTATAAGGAGAGGGGGTTAGGGGGTGAGGTTTTCACCTTATTTTAAAACGCATAGCTTGTTGAAATGTAAGCGAATGTCTCTTCCTCCTCCGATGTTTCCTAATCCCTGGCGTAAAACATCATGGTTAATTGTACCGTCAAGAGAAAAATCACCAAACTTTAACCCTATTCCCAGGGTTGCCATTCCAGGGGTATATTGAGTGACTGTATTTTCTCTTACTAATGTAGGTCCAAGTCCGGTTTGTGTTGTATTGTTATTGGTACTTGCCGTATAACCTAAACGGGCAGTTAGCCAATCAAGTAATGTCCATTCAGCTCCCAAATTCCAGACCGGGAAAATAAATGATGAATTTGAAAGTTCGGGCTGGATTAAAGGAATTGAAGGTATTGTCCAGGAGTTACTATTCATTCCAAGTCCGCCGACTAAAAGGAAATCGCCAATAGTATATTCAACACCGAAACCGGCACCGATCGAAGTCAACGAATTAAGATCGCCTGACTGTCCGTTTGCTTCCTGACTGCCGGAGGCAGTAATAAAATTAAGAACAGGAACAAATCTTAATTTTTCAGAATATCGCCAGAATAACCTTGCATTAATACCAATGATGGTTTGAGAAGCAGTTACTTTTGTTGCAGGAGCGGGTGGTTCGGCACTTGCACCCGGGAATATAAAACTGATCCCTCCGTCAAGCATTAAGTCTCTTGAAAAGTTAGCAATAATTCCTCCATTAATTCCAAACTGACTTGCACTTATATCGGTTTCTCCAGTATTCGGAGTCTTCGTATTATTTTTAGAAGCAGCAAGCGCAATTCCCAAACCGAAGATTAAATTCCGGAACTGCAGAGAAGAAAAAATTTCAACATTATTATTTAATGGAACTGCACCAGGAACCTCCTGAATCACACTAAAACCGGGTCCATATCCGGCTATCGGATCAAGCTTCCCGATAGAAAAAGTATTAAAATCATTCCTTGTGAGCATTATCCCTATTGTTAAATTGCTTTTTAGACTAAAATTTACCCCGGCAAATTGGCCTGAGCTGGCATTACCAAAATCAGGACCGGCATTTGAACCTATATCCCCCCATAAGAAATCGTAGTAATAATGCCCCCATGCTGGATTTACTTTGATCGCTTCAGGATCAATTACATAAGGATTGTTTCCCAAACTAACTATACGGGCATACCCGCCGGTTCTTTTTATTTCCTGCGAATGAATATTATAAGAGACAAATAAAATAGACAAGAGAATGAAGAATACTTTTTTATTCATAAAGCCTCCTTATGCCAAGATTTCTTTTTGTTGTAATTGAAAATTACCTAAAACCTTTGTATTAAACCAATAAGAATACGGTTATCAGTTAACTTTTTTTGGAAAGTCCCCTCATAATTTAAGTTAAGGTATAGTTTGTTTACCAGCCTGAAATAAAGATCGGCAAAGAATATATTCTGGGTTAATTTTTCGGTATTATATGAGAAGGTATAGTCGACTCTTTCATATCCGATTGATAAATCCGAATTCAAAAGATTTATATCTTTTGAAATCCTTATTTCAGCGGTTGTTCCATTAACATAGCTTGTAATTAATTTAGTAAAAGAGAAAGATGGTGCAAGCTCCAGAAATGGAATCTGAGAATAAGATAAGTATGCATTATAGTTCCGGGAGGGCTTTACATCCCCCTGTGAAAACCTATAACCTGTATTAAGATTAATAAACATTTTATTAAACGGATGCAGGCTTATTCCCCCCCTTATTCCCTGTCGTACTGCATTATCAATTAAAGTCTGAATATAATTCTTAAAAGTTTCATAATATATAACATTTTTTCTTGCATCGTATGAGAGGATAAAGGAAATTATTTTAACTGGAGAATACCTTGCCGATAAATACATACCTGTTAAAGAGAAATCATTTTTATTTTTTCCGTTTTCTATTTTATAGAGATCGATTTCTGAGGATAAAAAGAGGCTGAGATTAGTAATAATATTATTACTATGCTGAAAATAGACAAATCTCCTATCGATTTTTAAAGCGTTAGTCTGCTGCATAAGCGCAAAAGAATTTTCTATAACGCCCGAAGAAGCAGTATCTATTCGGCTAATATAGCCGCCAAATTCAAATAACTTAATATTAAAACCCATATTTGCGAAATCAGGTCTTGAACCTGTTACAAATCCAAATGAGTAGTTTGTTCCTGCAGGACTGAATTCAAATTGTGCTCCGTCAATTGAGCTTATATTAGTAATTTTTGAATTGAGGTGTCTGCCGACCCAGATATTAGTATTTTTATTGAATCGATAATTAAGGGCAAAATCATAGATTCTTAGATTTCCTGCAAAATTATTTTTTATATCCTGCCACTCATTTGTTCTATAAGAAAATGACATATAATTTGAAAAAGACAATTTTGAATCTGAAATATTATTTGCATAAAGAGAAAAGTTGTATCTCCACCTCTGGTAATTCCCGGCAGTTATATAATTGCTCGCCCCTGTATAAGACTGAATTGAGAACCTTCCGCTTACCGGCGGATTGGAAGCTCTATAATTTTTTCTAATTTCATCTGAAGAATTTGTTTTGCTCTCAGTATTCTTTTTGGTGAAACTCAAATTACCATTTTCTGCGGAATCCTTTTTTAACTCACTATTTGAATTTTCACTTTTTACAAAAGCAATTAGTATATCATTTAAAGAAAAATCCTGCTTTACAATCCTTTCACCCGCTACAGATGCAGATGAAATATATTTTACTAAAACAGCAGGAACAACCTTTTTACCTATTTCCGAATACAGGGTATCATTCTGTAAAATTCCATTAGTATTATCAAATTTTACATAAATATTTTGTGAAGATATATATGTTACATATCCTCTTTTTTCTATAAGATTTTGGGCATAGGATAGACTATAAACCAAAGATATATAGAATAAGAGTATGTAATATTTATTTACCCGGCATATCATATCTTATTTAATCTCCTCCTCTGCCTTTGGGATGACAGCTATAACAAGCATCACTGGAATAAACATAATTTCTTACCTCTGTATGATGACGATCCGTATCAGTTTTATTATGTTCATGACAGTTTATGCACTCAAATATCATATAATTATTTGAATTGGTGTGACAATCTGCGCATGTATTCCACCTTCCGTTATGACTTCCGGAATAAATGGGGAAAAACTGCCCGTCATGATCAAATGTTGCATCATCCCAGTTATTAGTATTATGGCATTGTTCACAAGATACAGGGAACCCGGCGGCACTATGATTAGGGTTGCTGGTGTTATCATAATTTGTTTTATGACAGCTATAGCAATCCGTTGGAGTATTAGTATAACCATTTGTATGACATGATTGACATGTAGTTGTTGCATGTTTTCCCAGCAGCTGGAATCCTGTCGTTGAATGATCAAATACTGCATCACCCCATGATGTAGTACTATGACATGTCTGGCATTCTGTTGAAAATCCCGCCTGCTGATGATTTGGATCCGTTGTATTATTATAATCATTTTGATGGCAGGAAACACAAGCTGATGGAGTTCCTGTGAATCCATTTGTATGACATGATGAGCATTGTACTGTTGTATGTGCACCGGTCAGCGGGAAACTGGTTGTCTGGTGATTAAAGTTTGAAGGTATCCATGCAGAACTTGTATGACACATTTCGCAGGCTACCGGATAATTTTGCGCCTGATGGTTAGGTGCATTATTATAATCAGCCTGATGACAGCTTACACAATTAACATTTAATCCTGAAGTTGAACCTTTATGGCATGCAGAACATTCCAAAGCTGCATGCTGGCCTGTTAAATCAAACCCGGTAGTTAAATGCTTAAAATCAGAAGGCTTCCAGCCATTAGGATTATGACATGTTTGGCATTCAGTTGATATTCCGGCTGCTGTATGGCTCGGGATTGCACTATTAAAACTGCCTGCATGACATGCATAGCATTGCGTGGAAGTATTCGTATATCCCGTTGTATGACAAGACTGACAGGTAGCAGAAGCATGCTTACCCAAAAGCTGAAATCCTGTGGCTGAATGATCAAATGCTGCATCACCCCATGATGTTGTATTATGGCATGTCTGACATTCGGTGGAAAATCCAGCCTGCTGATGATTTGGATCTGTTGTATTATTATAATCATTTTGATGGCAGGAAATACAAGTTGTTGGAGTTCCTGTAAATCCATTTGTATGGCACGAGGAGCATTGTACCGTTGTATGCGCCCCGTTCAACGGGAAATTAGTTGTCTGGTGATTAAAGTTTGAAGGTATCCATGCAGTAGTTGTATGACACATTTCGCAGGTTACCGGATATTTTTGCACCTGATGGTTAGGTGCATTATTATAATCAGCCTGATGACAGCTTAAACAATTTACATTTAATCCTGAAGTAGAACCTTTATGGCAGGCAGAGCACTCCAAAGCTGCATGCTGGCCTGTTAGTTCAAAACCGGTAGCTATATGTTTAAAATCTGATGGATTCCATGCATTGATATTATGGCATGTCCTGCATTCCGTTGAAATTCCTGCAGCGGTATGATTTGGAACAGCATTAGTATAGTTACTTGTATGACATGAAATGCAGTCAGGTGATAATCCTTTATAGGTATTCCTTGAATGGCAGGCAAAACAATTATCAATTTTATGACCGCCGGTTAAAGGAAAAAAGTCATGATTTATTTTTATTGTTGACCAGGTTATGCTTGAAATATTATGGCATTCCCGGCATTCGGTTGAAAAACCTGCAGAGATATGATTTGGAGAAGTAGTATTATTAAAATCAGGCCGGTGGCAGTCAATACACAAAACTCCTATGGGATTAAAGTTCAAATTTGAATACCCGTTATGGCATTGAGCGCAATCTGCAGTCTGATGTGCACCAATTAACGGGAACCGGCTCATTCTATGAATCTCATTAATATGGGGAATAACCCATGAATTTGTGTTATGGCATCTTTCGCAATCGAATCCAACACTATTCTGATGAATATCTTTATGACAGGAGAAACAATCTTTTTTAACTTCTGAAAAAACTAAATTTGAATGGCACGATTTACAATCGACTGATTTATGCTGCCCGGTTAATTTAAATCCGGTAGTATCATGATTGAATAATATTTTTGAAGGAATTATCTTCCAGCTTTGTGCATCATGACATTTTGAACAATCAATATTGAAATTCTTTCCATGCGGAGACTGTGATAATCCGGTGCTATTGAAAGCCGTAAAAAAGAGAAGAATTAGTATTATGAATGACAGGCTGCGCATTTATAATCTTCCAGTTTATATTTAATAAAAATATTTCCATTTTCTTCATTCTTCTTATGGCATTTTGAACAGTCCAGATTTTTATGAGCACCTGTTAGTGAAAAATTAGTTTTATTGTGATCAAATTTGGCAGGAGACCAGTTGTCAAAATTATGACAGCGCCCGCAATCGGAAATTCCATTTACTTCAAACTGCCCGAAATGGATATCTTTATGGCATGTTTCGCAGTCAGATTTTAATGAGGCGAACCGGAAAACCTTTTCCCCGCTCTCTTCCGTTTTATAATGGCACTGTGAACATGCGGTTATTTTATGTTTTCCTTCAAGTGTAAATTTTGTGGAGCTATGATCAAAAGATATTCTTTTCCAGTTTTCAGTTGAATGACAAACCAAACAATTATCTCCGGGCATAAATTTTTCGGTAATTTCATTTCCATGAACATTTTTATGACAATCGATACATCTATTTCCAATATTTCTGAAATGCCAATCTTTATCTTTATGATGACAGCTTTGACAGGGTGCAGCCAGATGTCCTCCGGTTAATTTAAAGGAGGTACTATCATGCTTTTCAATTGTAAATGTGGAAGGTTGAAATCCAAAGACAGTATGACAGCCCGAACAATCTGTCATTATACCATTTTTAATAAAGTCTCCATTGTGATAATCGGAATGGCAATCGAAACATTTTTGATATTTTATTTTTATAATTAATCCTTCTTTGTGGCATTTACTACAGGTTACGGTAATGTGTTTACCTACAAGTGCAAAATTAGTTTTATTATGATCAAATTCTTTTCTGTCTATATCTTTAAAAGAATCAGTGGAATGACAGCTTTTGCAGTCTTTCCCGAATTTTCCTTTATGAATATCTTCATGGCATGATTCACAGCTTTCAAATAATACTCCTTTAAAAACCTGGAAATCCTTACCGTTTTTCTTTTCTTTTATATGACATTTACTGCATTCTACTTTTTCATGAGCCCCTGTTAATCGAAAGGCTGTTAACGAATGATTAAAGCTGGAAGCGGGTTTAAAGGTATCTGTGCTGTGGCATGAACCGCACTCATTTCCAAGAGTATTTTGATGATAGTCTTCATGACATGTAAAACAATTTTCTGTTAGACCGAGATAAGAATTCTTTACTCTTTTAATATTTTGATTTGATATGAATTTTGGCTGATGACATTCATCGCACTTAATTTTAGAATGCTTTCCGGCTAATATGTACCCGGTTTTATCATGATTAAAGTTTTTAGGATTGAAATTAATTATTCTAAAATCCCGTCCATTGTGTTCACTGTGGCATTTGAAGCAGTCTTTCTCCCTGACATCGATACTTGAATGGTAGCCTTTCCCTTTTTCAATTAAATCTCTTATTTCACTATGGCAGTCAAGACATTTGGAGTTAACGACTTTTTCACCTAAGACATGGCATTTAGTGCAATTACTCATACCTTCCAGCTTCGCATGGGCTGTTGTTAAATCACCGGGAGAAATCTGACCGGATACCGTAAAAATAAATCCGGCAAAAACAATTAAGATATTTACAAAAAAGGCTTTAACTAAAAATCGATTTATTAAGGACAAATACTATAAGCTCCTATTTAAAGAATATTTTTGAACTTAGTATTTTATTGAATACATGTATTTAGCTTTTATGTGATAAAATTGCTTCGCCAAATTTTTTGGTAATTTTAACACCTATATCCTCAAGAAACATCGTAGGAAGAACTCCGCCTGCAAAAATATAAACGAGGTCATTATCAATTTCCTTTAATTCTTCATTCTCACTAATTGATATTAAAACGGATTTGTCTTTTATTTCTTTAACTTTAGAATTGAAAATTATTTTTATTTCAGATTGAGATACGGCTTTGTTTATCCTTTCAAGGTTTTTAGGCTTAAGGCGGGAAAAAGAGCTGCTGCGATAGGATATGGTAACTTCATTCTTTTCTTCTATTAATAATAAAGCTGATTCCACAGCTGAATCCCCTCCCCCGACAACAAGTACTTTAGTATTTTTAATCAGTTCAGGTTCAATTAACCGGTAGAAAACTTTTTCTTTCTGTTCTCCCGGTACTCCTAATTTTTTAGGTGAGCCTCTCCTTCCGATAGAAAGCAAAACAAAATTTGATGTGTAGGTCTCTTTGTTTGTTTTAACTTCGAAAACATTGTTTTTCTTTTTTATAGACTCCACTTTTTCCTGTTCATTAATTACAATTTTGTTTTGACTTAAAACTTTTTCCCATATTCTTAATAATTCGGATTTTGATGTTTCCGATAATTTGATTTTACCAAATAAAGGAAGATCCATTGGAGAGGTCATTACAATTTTAGCACGAGGGAAATTAAATACAGTTCCGCCAAGGTTGTCCTGTTCTATTGTCAAATAATTTAGATTAGATTTTTTAGCGGCGAGAGAAGCTGAAATGCCTGCTGGTCCGGCACCAACAATTATTAAATCATATCCGGTTCCCGATGAACGATCAATTTTTTTAATGATATTTGCGACGGCTTGCTTCCCTTGTTCTACCGCATTTTTAATTAAACCCATTCCTCCGAGTTCACCTGCTATATAAAGACCTGAAATGTTTGTTTCAAAAGTTGGAGAAACGTGAGGTAGTTCAACTCCTCTTTTTTCTGTTCCGATATACAAACTTATAGCTTGAACGGGACAAGCATGAAAACAAGCTCCGTGTCCTATACATCTTGAAGCGTTGATAACTTTAGCATGTCCATCCACAAGTCCAAGTATATCTCTTTCCGGGCATGCTGAAACGCAGGCACCACTACCAATGCATGTTTCTGTATCAATTACCGGATGAAGCGAAACAGGTTCGTAAAATCCAAGTTCCTTTGCTTTTTCTATTTTTTCATAGGTAGACAAAGATCGGGTTCTTTTATTTTTGAGATAAAATAAAAGAATAAATGCAGCCATTAAAAAAACTACCAGGTAGGTAACTGTATTTTCCAGTATTACTTCCATGAGGGTATGAAAATTTAATTTGTTAGGAAATTGAATTACATTAACACAATTTTTATGCTAATGCTTATCCTCACTTTTTAACGCAGTATCAATATAAATGAAATGCTGATTCCCTTTAATTGTTAACCATTTGGTAATGATCCCGAAAATTTTACGTAAAGAATATACAATAAAAATTTATTTATTCAAACTATTTAAAGACTGCTGAGCTGCTTTGGCTGCCTCTGAATTCGGATATTTCTCTATTAGTTCATTCCATACTTCCCTTGCTTTTTCGTTGTCTCCCTTTGTAGCAGCAATAGCTCCTAAATTGTAAAGAGCTAATACATTGTTTTTGTCATAGGATAATATTTGGTTGGTTAATTCCCCGGACTTATCGTAATCCTGTTTATTATAATATATAAATGCCAGTGAAAAAAGGATATCGGTTCTTTTAGGATTTACTTTCAATATCTTTTGATAATATTTTACCGCTTCATCAGGTTTATGTGCTTCAGTTAGAAAATCTGCATATTCTTTTAGTTTTAATGTATCGTTAGGATTTTCCTCAACAGATTTTTTCAATTCTTCCATTTTGCGGATTATGTCTGCAGAAACATTGCTTCTATTTGGAGATCCACCATTTTTTAATCCTTTGTGAATATCATCGTTCGGGAGCTCCTGGTTTGATACATCAGCCGTTGAATTGCTGTTATTTTTTTGGGTAAATACCACTAATAAAACAATTAGGGTAACAACTAAACCTAAATAGGCATATAACGGTTTAAACTTCATCTCAATCTCCTATTAAAAAATCCATTTATATCCGAAAGGCTATGGTAATACCAACATGTATAAACATAATAATAAACATAGTAATCGCAAAAGGTAAATGAACAATGTGCCAATATTTAAAAAATTTCTGCATAGTGCGAAGCATTCCGATTCTCTTTGAAATAATCAATTTCGATTTTGAAGTTTTTAGAATCTCCGAATATTGTTTCCTGCTAAGTCCGGATTTTTTAAGTTCGCTCCTAAGCTCCTTTAAAAGAATTCTAATCCTGAGATAATCTTTAACTAAAAAAAGAAAGCTGTCGGTTAATTTAATCCGTTTATATTTTTCGGAAGATGAAAATTCATTAAATCTCATCAATAACTTTTCACTAACCTTCAGATCATTTCTTAAATGTACAGTTAGATTTTCGTTCATCTGGTTTAATTCTTTCAGACTTATTTCCTGACCTTGAATAGTATGCGGAATCTGTACATATAAGAATCTTCCGACTATCCCGCTTAAAACAACAGCAACCATACTCCAAAAACTTACGGCAACAATTCCGCCGAACTTAAATGCCGTATGGTATAAAACCAGCACAGGCCCTAAACTGCATAAAAAGATATGAAACTCAAGCCAATTTTTTAAATATCCGAATTTCAAAAAGGTTCTGATTCTTTTTCTAACCATATAAACGGCGACACCGATTATCATCATAAAAGAACCTAAGATTCCAACCCCATGCCCGATAAAGCCGCTGGGTTTTAATGCAGCATGCTGTGCAAGAAAAACTCTTTCCCCCACGGAACTTGAATAATATTGATAGCCGTTAATACCGAGCATAATAGTGACAATAATACCTATGATAAAAAAAGACCAGATATATAATGCGTGAATCTTTTTATTCATTAAATGACATGTGATTTAGATATTTATAGTCCGGTTAAAATTAAAAAAAAGCGGCAAAACGCCGCCCTGTTTAATTTTCAACTATTTCATAGAGAGTAGTATACTTTGTAGAATTATCTTTAGTGAGGTCATTCAGTTTATTAATCAGTATATTGGTTCTTTCATTCTGATCATCTTCAAATTGTTCATAAGCTTCAGGAGAAGAAAAAGTATAAACTTCCTGAAAATGATTCTGTTTTCCTTTAACTTCATAAACAGAATAGCTCTCCAAACCTTCAGCTTTTAAAAGATTCTTTAATTCTTTTACCACCCCCAGATACTCATCTCTTTTAGCTTGACTTACTTCATATTGAATATTAAAAATAACTTTAGGCATTTGTTCTCCAATGTTTAAGAAAAAGTGTTTATTAAAAAATTTCCGGTATATATTATTTTAGCCGGTCCGGTAAGTGATAAATTCTCAATATGGTTATTTTTCAAATTGAAATCCACTATTAGTTCATCGCCACCTCTTGTTAATAAGAGGACAGGAGGCTTTACATTATCGAATAAAGAGGCAACAACAGCGGAAGCTGCGGAACCGGTCCCGCATGCAAGAGTTTCATCTTCTACACCTCTCTCATAAGTGCGGATTTCAATGGCACCATTATTTATTTTAATAAAATTAACATTTGTTCCGGCAGGAAAGAAATTGCGGTGGTACCTAATTTCTTTTCCGATATCAAAAACCGGGACTTCATTAATATTAGTATAAAAAGTATCTTCATTTGCCGGTTCTTTAAGTATATCTTCAATTTTAATGATTACATGCGGCGAACCGGTATCAGCAAAATGATAATTTATATTTTGTCCGGCAGCATCCACTTTCATATTTCTCTTTATATTTTTAGGTTCATTTAAGTTGAATTTTACTTTTTCAGCTTCAAGCATTTCACCCGAATAAATATCATCATTTGCTACAAAAGATGCTTTTCCGTTCCTTAATCTATTGCTAAACTGTGCATATTTAATTGCACACCTTGCACCATTTCCACATAAGGTTTTTGATGTGCCGTCTGCATTATAATAATCCATCCTGAAATCATAATTCGAAAGATCAGCAATATTAATAATACCATCAGCACCAATTCCATTTCTTCTATCACATAGCTTTGATATAAATTCCGGAGTTAATGATATACCGGGATACTCTCTTTCATCGATTACAATGAAATCATTTCCGGCACCGCTCATCTTTGTAAAATAAATTTTTTCCATTTGTCTATGCAATTTAGTTTAATATAGAGACCTTTTCAATAAAAATACTGTGATTTTCATTGAAATAATGAAAAAATAATATAGAAGGAATAAATATTATTAAAAATTAAAAGGTATTCAGGGAAGAGTGTTTAATTGTTTAATTGCTATATTGTTTTATTGTTATAAATGATTCAGTGAAAAAAATTTTTGATAATAATCTATTATTTTTTATATTCACCACGAAATGAAAATTTATATTAAATCATATTGCTCATTTTCTTCTGATTATAATTTCAATAAGCTTCAAATAGAAGATATAAATCATTACCATCTAACAGCCATCTAACAGCCGTTAACTCCGCTCTAACTCCTTCATAGCTCTGCTCAAAATACTAAACTGATAAACCGGAATCAAACTGTTAATCCTTATATATACCTGTGCGTAAAGTAGTTTATCCTCGGCAATGCCCTATACCTTATACCATATACCTTATACCATATTCCCTATACCCTAAATTGTTGATTTTCTATACAGTTACGAGCTTGATTTTGACTGTAGAATTATTTAACAATCTCTAAAATAAGAGAATGGAGCTTCAATCATTTCTTAGTTGTGGTAATTGGGTAGTATAAATATGTAATAATTTTGGAAAATTATAGGGAATACTAAAGACTGTTAAGATGGCATATATATTGCGTCCGAACGATATTATTAAAATATCAATTAATAAAAAAGAGTTTACCATGATAAGGGGAACCGTAGTAATAGAAAGGGATATTTGCAAAGGATGTGAATTATGCATCGCTGCGTGTCCTCAAGATAGTCTCGGCTTATCCTCACAGATCAATATTAAAGGTTACCGGTTTGCAGAATTAATCCGGGATAATTGTACCGGATGTATAAATTGTGCATTGGTATGTCCCGATGTTGCAATAACTGTGTACAGGCAGCCTAAATCTGTTTTGAAAAAAGTCGTATAATTTTCTCCTAAAAAGTGGGATATAAACATGGAAAAAGTTTTAAATAAAAACGAAGATATTCGATTAATGAAAGGGAATGAAGCTCTTGCAGAGGCTGCAATAAGAGCTGGAATTCATGCCTACTTTGGTTATCCGATTACACCACAGTCTGAAATACTCGAATATTTTACATTAGAGATGCCGAAACGTAAAGGGATTGTCGTACAGGCTGAAAGTGAAGTGGCATCAATAAATATGATCTATGGCGCAGCCGGCGCCGGTGCCAGAGTGATGACATCATCTTCTTCTCCCGGCATAAGTTTAATGCAGGAAGGTATATCATATATTGCCTCCGCACAGCTTCCCTGTTTAATTGTTAATGTTAACCGTGGAGGTCCGGGACTCGGAACTATACAGCCTTCGCAGGGTGATTACTGGCAGGCAGTAAAAGGAGGAGGACACGGTGATTATCATTTAATTGTATTGGCTCCTGCCTCAGTTCAGGAAATGGCAGATTTTGTTTTTGATGCAATTAAACTTGCTGAAAAATACCGGAACCCTGCAATGATATTAGCCGATGGGGCTTTAGGTCAAATGATGGAAAAAGTTGCATTACCGCCCGAAGGATCTCTGCCGTATAGTGAAAGTCCATGGGCAACTACAGGCAAAACAAAAGACAGGGAAAGAAATATTATCACTTCCTTGTTCATTGAGCCTGAAAGAATGGAACAGATCAATATTCAATTACAGGAAAAATATAAAAAAATTCAGGATGAAGTCAGGTATGAAGAAATTCAAACTTCTGATGCAGAGATTCTCCTGGTTGCTTATGGTCTTTCATCACGAATATGCCAGAAGGCTGTAGATCAGGCAAGAGAAAAAGGTTTAAGGGTAGGTTTACTCAGACCTATTACACTCTACCCATTCCCTAAAAAGATAATTTCAGAGTTAGCATTAAAAGTTGAATTTATGCTTACAATAGAAATGAATGCTGGTCAAATGGTTGAAGACGTTGCTTTAGCCGCTAACGGGAGGTGCCCGGTTCATTATAAAGGAAGAATGGGAGGAATGATTCCTTCACCGGAAGAGGTAGTTGAAGAAATTGAAATCCTTCTTGAAAAACATTTAAGTGAAGTTTAATAGTTCGAGCCTATTAAAAAGGTAAAATTTATGGAAAGTGAATTAAAATTAGAAGAACTTGAAGTAGTTTATAAAAAACCTTCAACTTTAACAGAAACTGCATATCATTATTGCCCGGGCTGCGGGCACAGTGTTGTCCACAGAATTTTGATGGAAGTAGTTGAGGAAATGGGAATACAGGAAAAGACTGTAGGAGTTGCTCCGGTCGGCTGCTCGGTATTTGCCTATAACTATATGGACATTGACATGCAGCAAGCTGCTCATGGAAGAGCAAGTGCAGTTGCTACAGGTATTAAAAGAGTTCTGCCCGATAAATATGTATTTTCCTACCAGGGTGACGGAGACCTTGCGGCAATCGGAACAGCGGAAACGATTCATACGGTTAATCGCGGAGAGAATATACTAATTATTTTTATAAATAATGCTATCTATGGAATGACAGGCGGACAGATGGCGCCAACAACCTTATTAGGCCAGGTAACTTCAACCTCTCCGTACGGCAGAGATGCTTCCACAATAGGTTATCCGTTAAAAATTACTGATTTAATTGCTAATCTGCCCGGCGCATATTATGTAACAAGGCAGGCAGTTCATACTGCAAATTCAGTAAGGAAGTTAAAAAAAGCAATTATAAAGGGGTTTGAAAATCAAGATTTGAAAAAAGGGACTTCGTTCATTGAAGTAGTTTCCAATTGTCCATCGGGATGGAAAATGACTCCGTTTGAATCTAACAAATGGCTTGTGGAGAATATGTTTCCTCTTTATCCGCTGGGTGATATTAAAGTCCCGAATAAATAAAAAAGATTTAAAAAGTCTAAGGTTTTAATATGGAACATGAAATAATTTTTGCAGGATTTGGAGGACAGGGGGTCCTTTCAATGGGACAAATTATTGCTTATTCGGCAATGATCGAAAATAAAGAAGTAAGCTGGATGCCTTCGTATGGACCTGAAATGAGAGGAGGAACTGCAAATTGTATTACAATTGTTTCTTCGCATAGAATTAGTTCTCCTATTATTTCTAAATTTGACTCTGCAATTATTCTTAACCAGCCTTCAATGGAAAAATTTGAATATAGTGTGAAAGAAGGGGGACTTTTAATGTATGAAGAATCGACAATAATAAACCCGCCAACGCGTTCAGACATTGAAGTAATCGGGATTCCTTCTAATGCAGAAGCGCAAAAGTTAGGGAAGAAGCAGGTCGCAAATATGATAATGGTTGGAGCATTTTTGGAAAAACGCCCCATAGTGAAGATTGAAAACATTATACAGGCATTAAAGAAAGTTCTTCCGGAGAGACATCATCATTTAATACCATTGAATGAACAAGCTCTGGAAATAGGAAAAAAATTAATTACAGAATCTATTCAAGTATAAATCATTAAAATAAATAACCTTGCAGTTGAGGTAAATATGAACGAAGACGAAATTAAATGTATGCATACATGCAGAAATTCATGTGCAATGTTAAGCGACGCATTAAGAAAAGAAGCAGCAATGGTACGTTTTTACGAAGGGGTAGTTTCCGAATGCAACCTGCCTGAAGTATCCTCTTTTATTTCCGAATTAATTGATGAGAAGAGGAAAGCAATTCTGCTGATAATTCATAAGCTGAATGAATTGCATGCTCATTCGCAGGCTTTAGATGGAATAGAATCGAGCTTCGATAATTCTTCACCCTGGTAGAAGCTATTCTTTCCATTTAGTAAAGGGGTTCTATTCAATTTATTCCTTAAATATTATTTTAATATTACTGTAGAAGTTTAAACATTCCGGGAGTATCGTATCCAAAAGATGTCATCTTTAGGTAAGCTAAACATTAACCCCGGGATTAATCCCGGGGATTCATGAAATAAATAAATATTAATAACCGTTTCAACGGTTTATTAAAAGACTGTCAACTTGAGTATTTTCCATATGAAAAAAATAATATTACTATTTCTATTTACAAGCTTTACTACAAATATCTATTCACAAATCGCAAATGAACACCAGGTTGCATTTCTTCCTCAAGGATTTGCTTTACAAACTTTAAGCAGTCTGGGTACATCTAATATTATTAATGATATTTCGAATATCAGTTCAATCAATCCGGCTTCAATTAATGAATTTAACAAAATTTCGTGCGGGATTTCTTATCTATTCCAGTCCAAAATTGATGAAGCCTACATAGCAGGTATCGCGCATAACCGAATTCAAAATTTTACGCCTCAATCATTTGGAATTCTTTTCCCCTTCAATGAACTTAAAATCGGGATCGGGATGAGACAAAGATATAATTCGGAACTTGATTTGGGACAGATTCAAATAACGACGATGGAACGGCCTGATGGTACCGGAGAATATTTCCTCCCAATATATAGAACAAATGTTCATAGCTATTCTTTTATCTTATCTTATTTATTTGATAACTTTTTAAGTCAGGGAAATGAATTTTCTTTAGGCTTTAAGCTTGATTATAATAGACTACATGAATATGAGGAAATATGGAGAATGTCAAACGATATAGTTGCTAACAGCTTCGGCTGGTCAGCAGGTTTTATATATAAAATAGGCAAAGAAGATAAAAAGGCCCTTAAGCTTGGGCTTTCATACGAAAGCAGTGTTGAATTTAGTAAATATTTTACATATGGAAATTCCCAGTTGAATTTAGTTCCGCTCGATTCAAATAATAGAAATACAACGTATTATGCAATAATCAACCCCAATTATTTATTAAAAGGTAATATTCCGGGTGAATTGAAATTCGATTTTAATATTAACCCGGTTTCAACTTTAAACTTTTGCACAAGCGTTAATTATATATTCTGGAACAGCATAACTGATAATTTTAACAACCAGTTTGAATTTGCCGAAAACATTATTTTTTCACCAAATAAAAGGATATCTGCATCAGCAGGTATTTATACAACAGGAAGAAAATTTAAACAGGATTATTTTGGAATCAATAATGAACTGCATGCCTTCTTTCTTTCAGCAGGTATAAAATTTAATTTTAATTATTTTGATGTCAATCTTGCCTTAGCAGACAGCCATCTACTCTCAGGTGAAGCCTATAAACAAACTATTGCCGCTTTCGGAATAGGGTTTCAGATATAAAAAAATTTTACCTGTTTTTATGCATGAATCATGCAAAAAAATTATAACACCGGGAACAATTTGACAATTTATCCAATTTATTGATTTGGCTGTTTGAAAAAATTCGTCAATTCATATCCTCTACTAGATAAATAATTTTGATTCTTTTTAATGAAATCTTTAATAACCTCTATCGGTATAACTTTAGTAATTCCGTAATTATACAATTTTATCTGGTTAATATATTCGTTTCCATTATATGGTATTAACTCGTTATAATTTTTTAGAGTTTTGGGAGGAGATAATATAGAGACAGTTTCTTCGGGCATCCATTGAATTATTCCAACCAATTCAAAATTAGGAATTCCATCCCTGATAGCTAGTACGATTCCGCCGCTAAATCCTCTATTAACAACGCCGTCAATTAGGAAACTCCCATCTTTATTAAAAGAAGGGTTGCTAACAATTCCTTTGGATATCATTTTATAATTTAAGGGGAAGCCAAAAAAGTAAACGAAACTCCCCCATTCTAATTCTTTTGCTGAACCATTTGGATAATTAAAAACCGGTAATTTAATTGAAAAGGTAGGGGCATATTGATTCCCTAATATAGCAACATCAGCAGAATTATCAATAACTACTATGTTAACCTGGCTTCCGTCCGGAAATCCTGCAATGTAATTTTTTTGACTTTCCTTAATTGAAACACTCTCTATGTAATCAGTAAATATTCCATTGGCATCGGAAAAATATGTAATGATGGTGTCAGGGAAATTGACTACGTGAGCAGCAGTTAATAAAGCTACATAACCGCCTTTATTTGATAATATTGTAGCTGTACCCGAACTGGTTTTTTCATATAAAATCTTTTGTTTTAAGTTCTCCCCGATGCTGTTTTCATTTAAATCTGATTTTCTAACATTACTATTTTCTTTTAACAGAAAGGAATTATAAAATGCAATGCAATTTACTCTTTGAATAGTATTGCTTATTTCTTCAAGTTGTTTTGAAGCTCCTTTATATGGAAATTCAGAATCATATTTTCCATCGTTCAAAGTAGGAAATACATTCTTGTAAGATGTTGAGCAACTAAGATAGAATAAGGGGAGCAGCAAGATTATGAACCTATAAAATTTCATTCCAATCTTCCTTTAAAATATACGGCTATTTACTTTCTTAAAATATAAAGTTTATTATGATAAGGCTATACTATTTTATTAAAAAATATGAAATAATGATCAGGCTTATATTCAATTTTCCCCCTTTACCAAAGGGGGAATAAAAGGGGGTTTATTTTTTTATGATATCAATAACAGGTGTGACATTATTGTAGAAAAAATAAAAGCAGATTAAACCAAACTCCGAAGGAGTGACATAAAACTCTTTTATAATAACCCAAAATATTGAAGTACTGCCTTCATTATCTGCTCCCTATTTTTTTCTCCTAATATAGTCTCAAAAGGAAAACCAAATGTTACAACCCCATAATTTTTTTTGAAAGCAACTGCTGCGCTGAATTTATTTTCCGAATAACGGAATATGGTTTCACTTTCATCAGTAGGAATAATTGCATCGGGAGCTTCAACAGCATAAATAGAATCATTTAACTCAACATTAAATGCAAATTCGTCTCCCGGTAAAAACCGGCTGCTTGAAGATTCGAACTCCCCTGTTTTTGAAGCATGATCCGTATCCCGGTTAAACTTCAAATAAGAATTTGCAAAATTTATTTTAGCCGGATCTTTGCTGTAAAATAAATCGCTTCCGACATAGGCGCCTGATATAAATAAGTTTCCTCCCGATAAACAATAATCTTTAATTTTTTGGATTAACCTATCAGGAAATGTTTGAAATCTCAATCCTTTAGCAGAATCAAAATAATTTCTTTCCCGGTGAGTTGATTTTTCCTCTCCAAGAATAAGATCAATAAATTTATATTGCTTCAAATCAACCATTGCATCTGCTGCTGCAGCTTTGCTTGAGGAGACAAAAGAAAATCCATTCGCTTTTAACGATTTGCCATGGATATAAGGGAAATCAAAACTGTTCCCGGCAATAATCTGAGTTTCATAATCACCAAAACTTGCTCCATATCCCGGAGCATCATTGGAAATAAATTTCGAAGAACTGTCAAAATTGTATTGCGTTCCGGTAAAGCTGACATCTTTCTTATAAGGGATCCCTGCGTCAATAAAATTCAGAAAACCTGAAAAGCCTGACGAATCAACTGAGGCAGGAGCTGCAACTCTATCAAAACCATTAATAATTAATACAGGCTGTTTACTGTTTTGCATTTTACATACGGAAAGAATCTCAGAAGGAAAACTTTCTCCCCCATCATTCACTGCAGTTACTTTAAAGCTATATATTTTTCCGGTATCAACGGCAAGTTTTGTTTCCGGTGTCAACACTATCTGCCCGTTATCAAAATCACTATCATTTATTCTAGTATAAACAATATATTTATTTGGCGATGCAGTGGTTTCTAGTTGATCATATTCCGGTCTCCATCGCAATGTAACCGTATCATTATTCAAACTCGAGGTAAAATGGCTAACCGGCAAAGGCTGAACCACATAGTTATAGCTATACTGGACAGATAAGAATTTTAGAATTCCTTTGTATAATGCTCTTGATACATCAAACTGGAAACCGGGATCAAGGGCAAACTTCATATCAAGAAAAT
The DNA here is from genome assembly GCA_963742995.1 of uncultured Ignavibacteriales bacterium. GTDB lineage: Bacteria > Bacteroidota > Ignavibacteria > Ignavibacteriales > Ignavibacteriaceae > CAVQBP01. The sequence continues at coordinate 4,461 of CAVUOL010000066.1, read as the reverse complement.
TTTGATGTGATAAAAGTTCCAGTAATACAGAAGGTACATTCGGCCGTGCGGCCTCACTGTATTTTGAGTTAAATAGCATTCTTCTATTCCACGTTGTATCATATTTCAGCCTGATATCATCTACAAATTGTGTTTGAATTATATCTGCAAGATCCCTGTTTGCCAGCCTGGATACGCCATCCGGAAAATTTTTTGAAGTACCGAAATCTTCAATACTGTAAATTGCCATGGTTCCGTAAGAAGTATCATTGTTTGTTATTCCTGCATTGGTATGAAATGCTAAAGAAAGATCAATCGGAATTCCTAAACCTTTAACGTTTCTATTTTTATTTGGTCCAAAAGGTATTCCATAAAGATAATTTACATATTCACCTCTGCTCTGATAATCATCATTATAATCATTTTGATTATCATTAAGATCATAAACCGATTCTGCAGGCATCCCGCTGTATTGAAGCCAGTATCTTGCACCTTCTGTAAATTTGGGTCTTCCGCTTGTGCTCCCTTCTCTTGAAATTACTCCCATTCCTCCTCCAAATCTAACGGCATCTGCCGTTACGATTGACTTTTTGAAATCACTGCTTTCATTAGTCAGCACTACTTTTCCGCTTTCGGGATGATATCCTTTTAAGAATTTGAATTCACCTAAATATTCCCACGTCTTTCCGCCGATTTGCTGATTTATCAGAAAATCAGTTTTTCCTCCCATATGATATACCGTATAACGGGCATCTGTAATACCGATAGTTGAAGAAACATAAGAAATATAAACCGAATAATACCCTGTTTCAGGAATAACAGGGATCCAATCAACTTCTGCCGAATGGATAGAATCTGCTTGAATCATTCTGTAGCTGCCCTGTTCAAACGGATTTAATCCGCTAGGATATGGAGGATTTCCATAAGAGAATCCTTTCCCTAATCCATCCTTCCATATATGGTTTTTATCATTTGACTGTTCAATAAAAGAATCAATTGTATGGTAATCATTATCCACAACGACTTCATTCTTTTGAACATCCCTTTCCCTTGGCATAAAGACATTTGCTCCGGCATTTTCGAGCATAGGAGTTAAATATTTAGTGACAAAGGAAAAGGGTAATAAATCTTCAACCGTTTGAAACAATCTTGCCCTCTGCCATTTCCATCTATCTTCTTTATTTTCATAATACCATCCGTGGCTTGGCCATAATGCTATATTTCTATTTAATAATCCTTTATCCGGATAATATTTTTTGCTGATATTTCTGATAACTTCTTCGGGTAACTTTTTTTTGCGCGGAATTCTGTTATAATCATACTTAGTATAACCGGAACGGTAGAAATTGGGAATTAATTCTTCGATATCATAACCAGCAGTTTTTATATGGAATGTATAATTTTAAATCTATCGCCTAAATAAGCTTTAAAGAAAGTATAAAGACTTTTTACATCCTCTTCTCTAATAGGATTATATGAATATTCCTTCTTTAGCTTTACCGTAACTACTTTATTTATATCATTAGTTATAATTGCGTCCAGCAGAGATATAAATGAAAAAGCGGGTGAAATGTTCTTCCCTTTTATTTCTTTTTTTATGGACTCGACCTTTTCGGAATCGATTTTAACTAAAGAGTCTATTTTTACTAAAGTATCAATCTTCGTTTCCGGCGTTGTATTTCCTTTAACTATTTCCTTTGAAGAACATCCATAGAAATAGTATATTGAGTAAAACAAAATCAAACTAAGGAAGAAAACATTTTTCATATTTCAGCCGGAAAATAAATTATAATTAATGATCAATTATAATGAAAAAAATATTTGATTTTTAGGTATTAAATTTTTAATCTTAGTTTATTGATAAACCTTAAGTAAAAGTTTATAAAAATATTTTCTTGAGAAGTTGAAATTCTTTATAAATAATTTTACATTAAGATTAATTATGCCGCTTAATCGTTAAGAATGAGGAGAAGTTGTGAAAATTACCAAACAATTTACGAACAGAGAGAGTAAGTCTTTAAATCAGTATCTCCAGGAAATCGGGAAAGTCGATTTAATTACACCTGAGCAGGAGATAGAATTGGCAATAAGGATTAAAAGCGGAGACCACAGTGCACTTGAAGTTCTTACTAAAGCAAATTTAAGGTTTGTAGTAAGTGTGGCCAAACAGTTTCAGAACCAGGGGCTGTCTTTAGGTGATTTAATAAATGAGGGCAATCTTGGTCTTATAAAAGCAGCTAATAGGTTTGATGAGACTCGCGGATTTAAGTTTATTTCTTATGCAGTATGGTGGATACGCCAATCAATTATGCAGGCTATTGCCGAACAGTCAAGAATAGTGAGGCTACCTTTAAATAGGGTTGGTGCTTTAAATAAAGTAAGAAAAGCCTATAATCATTTAGAACAGGAATATGATAGAACCCCCAACCTTGCAGAACTGGCAAAGGAATTGGAAATGGATGCAGATGAAATTGCTTATACATTACAAATGGCAGGCCGTCATGTATCCATGGATGCGCCATTTTCTCAGGGTGAAGATAAAAAAAACAGCCTGCTTGATGTCATAGCCAATACAATACAACCGGATCCGGATAATAATTTGATGCGGGAATCCTTAAAAAATGAAATTGAAACAGTCCTTTCAACTCTAAGTGAAAGAGAAGCTAAAGTAATTAAATTATATTTTGGCATCAATTCCGAGAATTCCGCCACACTTGAAGAAATTGGGGAAATGTTTAATCTAACAAGGGAGAGGGTGAGACAAATTAAGGAAAAAGCATTAAGGAGATTAAGGCATTCTTCAAGGAGCCAGAGTTTGAAAGTTTACTTGGGATAAACTCCCTCCAGCTTAATTTTATTCTAAAACCAGTTTTTTTAGTATGCTCTATATCAATGGTATAACAATAAATGTTGTAACTTATATTGTTGTCACTTATATTGCATTGGTAATAATTCAATAAATAAAGGAGCAAGGTAATGGACGCAAATAAAAATATAGCTGAAGAGGTAATTAAATCTCAATCATGGATAATAGATGAGGTTCATTCAAAAATCCGGTTTTCGGCACGGCATATGGTAATTACTGAAGTTGAAGGTCAATTTAATAAATTTGATTTCAAGCTGAAAAATGAGGAGGATGACTTAACCACAAGTGATATTGAACTGACAATAGATACTAGAAGTATCGACACAAGAAATAAGGACAGAGATAATCATTTAAGATCTGCTGACTTCTTTGATGCGGAAAACTTTCCGGAAATAAGATTTGAAAGCGCTTCCGTGAAAAAACTTAATAATGAAAAATATAAGCTGTCAGGAAATTTAACCATTAAAGGTATAACCAAACCTATTGAATTGGATGTTACGTATGGCGGACAAATTAAGGATCCGTGGGGAAATACAAGAGCCGGCTTTAATGTAAAAGGCAGCTTAAATCGATTTGATTATGGATTAAAATGGAATAATCTCCTTGAAACCGGCGGAGCAGTAGTTGGAAAGAATATAAATATAATTTGTGATATTGAAGTAATAAAACAGGAAGAAGAAGAATAGATTTTAATAAAAAGAGGGTGGCTGAAAGATATTTTTTGTAAAGTCACCCTTATCTCTCTATTCGGACAAAATCATTTTATGGTTATAATCCCTTTAGGGGTTAAATATCTATAGAAAATTTACAACCCAAAGAAACCAATGTCCAGCAAGGTACAACAATTATTTTCAATTTTTTATTAAAATATAAGTTCATTAAACCTTATTTTTCAAAAATAAAGATGTCATCTTTTCAAATACTGATTCTTGCGTAACTTAAGTTATTTGTTTATGTTAAATGGAAATATTAACTTATTTTTACAGCATTTCCAGTACAAATAAGAATTTTAGAACTCACTGTTTTCCATTATATGTAGATTTGATGAATAATCGCTATTTGATGTGATAGAAACTTATAATAAATGAGATAATAATGAAACTTGAAGAAGAAATAGTACAACGAGAATTTCAGAATGAATACCATAAAGCAGTAGTTAATATTGTTTTTACATATAACTGGATAGTGGAAAAGCAAATAAAACAACTCAAACCTTATGATATAACCATTCAACAATATAATATTTTAAGGATTCTAAGAGGACAGCACCCCAATCCGGCAACCGTCAAAATGATTAAAAAACGTATGCTTGATAAAATGTCTGATGTCTCTAGATTAGTTGAAAAATTAAGGTTAAAAAAATTAGTGAACAGACATATTTGTAAAAGTGACAGGAGAAATGTGGATGTTTATATAACCGAAAAAGGACTGGAATTGCTTTCCGAACTTGATCCAAAAGAAAAAGAGATGGAAAAGTCTATGGCAAACCTTAATGAAGGTGAAATCAAACTTTTAAATACATATCTGGATAAGCTCAGGGGATAAACTAACCGTATTTTAATAAATCCCATCTATTGCAGTTCACTTTAAATCTGATTCAATAGCGAATCTATTGC
>CAVUOL010000065.1:0-26848 GCA_963742995.1 uncultured Ignavibacteriales bacterium | reverse complement strand
GAAAACCACAAGGGCACTAAGTTGCACAAAGTAAATTACAAAGGACAAATAAAAAAAAACAAATAAGCACCAAAAGAGGAAATTCAAAATAACAAACAGTTTTCTAGGAGTTGAACCGGAGTTGACGGCTGTTAGATGGCTGTTAGATAGTTAAAAATATAAAATACCGGATGGTAAATTGCATCAGTTTGCTTTGAATATCTAAGAATGAATTGTTCATAGGGTTTATTCAATATAATTTTCAATTGTAAATGAAAAATATAAAAAGACAGGTAAAAATTAAATAGGGGGTTTTGATTATTTTCTGTTGAAAATGTTTTTTTTATTTCGTCCCTAAAGGGACTCTATTTTTTTTTGTGATTTTCTTTCTATAAATATTTTGTCCCTACCGGGACAAAGAATCTTAATAAGCTGTTTAAAATTATAAATTATTTTGGACACCACCGGATAATTTAAATGTTGTAAAGTTTCTTATGTTTTTAGAATATAACCCGGTTCTCTCTGTGTTTTCTCTGTTTGCTCTGTGGTAAAAAACTGTGTTTCACTCATAGCGCAGCGAAACTATGGGGCTTGCAACTGCAGCCTTAATTGCCTGGATACTAATTGTTATTAAAGCAATTATTAAAGCTGCTGAGCCTGCAAGAAGAAAGATCGTAAAATCCATATTTATTCTATAGGCAAAGTCTTGAAGCCATTTATTCATAAAAAAATATGCAATAGGCCATGCAATTATATTTGATATTAATACCCATTTGGCAAATTCTTTTGAAAGAAGGAAAATAATACCCGGTGTTGATGCTCCGAGAGCTTTTCGTATTCCAATCTCTTTTGTCCTTCTCTCGGCTGTAAATGTTGCAAGGCCGAATAATCCTAAACAAGCTATAAAAATTGCAAGTATTGAAAATGATGTAAGTATTTCTCCGGTTTTTTGTTCCGATTGGTAAAGCCTGTTTAAGTCCTCATCAAGGAAAAAGTATTCGAATGGTTTATTAGGTACAAACTTTTTCCATTCATCCTTAATAAGAGAAATAGCTGCCGGAATATTATTAGAAGAAATCCTTAAAGGAAGATAGGCAGTAAGTCCTCTTCTTAAACTTATCACCAGAGGTTCTATCTTTTGATGTAAAGAATTAAATATGAAAATCTTTTACAACTCCTATGATAGTACCTATTTTATTATCCCCTGCAAAAATAATTCTCTTGCCTAACGGATCATTCAGATTAAAAGTTTTAGCGGCACTCTCGTTTATAACAACAGCAGAACTGTCGGATACGCTATTTTTTGAAAAGTATCTTCCTTTTACCAGTTCTATTCCCATTGTCCTGGCAAACTCGGCATCAGTTGAAATAAAGCACATTAAAAAATTTTGAGATGCCGGTGCATTCTCGAGTTTAAAAACTGATTCACTTGATGTTCTTCCCGGAAGATCATTGGTATTCGAAGCACTAATTATATTTGCATTCTTTAGTAATTCATCCTTAAACGCTTTTGTATGACTTTCCAGAGCCCACGCCCGCTGCAGTACAAGCACATTTTCCTTATTAAATCCTAAATTGGTTTCTTGAATGAATCTCATCTGGTTGTAAATTATAAATGTACCGATAAATAAAATAATCGATATTGAAAATTGGAATACGACAAGCCCGCTTCTTAACCAGCTTCCTTTTTTTCCTACTGCTTTCCCTTTTAATACTTTTGAAGGTTTAAACGATGAAAGGAAAAAAGCAGGGTAACTCCCTGAAATTAATCCTACCAATAAAACAGTAATAAATAATGCGGGTATTGCAATTAAATTGTTAAAGTAACTTGTGTGTAGATGCTTCCCTGCAAGATTACCGAAAGAAGGGAGGAATGCTTCAACAAGGAATACGGCAATAATAATTGAAACAAATGTTAATAAAAACGATTCTATTAAAAATTGTTTAATTAGTTGAATTTTATTTGAACCTAGTACTTTCCTGACTCCAACTTCTTTTGACCGGGTTGCGGAACGTGCAGTAGCAAGGTTCATAAAATTGATGCATGCAATAAGCAGAATAAAAATTGCTGTGATTGAGAATATATAAATATATCTTATATCGCTGTTTGCCTCTAATTCATTATTTAAATGGGAATGAAGGTGTATTGAAGTTAAAGGCTGCAGAAAGAATTCATATGCATTACCTTTTTTTTCCCAATCTTCAAAAGTAATCCCTAGTGCCTGATAAAATTGTGGTCCTGCATATTTTTTAATCAGCGCTGGGATTTTTTTCTGAAGAGAAGAAGCAGAAGCTCCTTTTTTAAGTACAATATATGTATAAAAATTATTGTTAACCCACTGATTACTTTTACCTGCATCAATACTTGCCATTGAAGCAAATATATCGTAATGAAAATGCGAATTAGAAGGGCAGTCTTTAATCACTCCTCTTACCGTATAAGGAGTTCCATCTTCGAAATTCATAATTTTATCTATGGGATTTTCATTCCCGAAATATTTATTTGCCAATGATTCGGTAAGTACTATAGTATGGGGTTGATTAAGTGCTGTCTCCGGGTTTCCTTTAACAAAGGGAATAGTAAAAACATTGAATATAGTTGAGTCAGCCCAAAAAAACCGGTTCTCGTTAAAAACGTTCTCTTTATATCTTATCAGCATATTAGCTGAAGGTAAAAATCTTGCATATTGAATTACTTCCGGAAAATCTTTAACAAATGTAGCTCCTGCAGGGGAAGGGGAGACTGCCATGTTAAATTCTCTTCCTTGCAGTAAGGCTCTGCCTCGAATCCTGTAAATTTGTTCGGCTTTCAAATTATATTTATCATAACTCAATTCATCTGTTACATACAATAGGATCATTATGCATGCAGCTATTCCTACTGCCAATCCAAATATATTTATCAGTGAATAGGCTTTATATTTTAATAAATTCCTAAAAGCTATCTTTAAATAATTCTTTACCAAGATTTTCCTCTATTTGTTTTATACATTTAAGACGAAATGTTTCTCGATTTGGTTACAAACTCTCTTTTAAATTCTTAACCAATAAAGTTGAAAATCAATTCTTAGAGACGATTTTTCCCTTAGCCGGTATAAATTATCGGCTTAATGAATAAAAAGCCTTCAGAACGAAAAAAATGTCCTGAAACCTACGCTATTTCGTATGTTATTTTTACTGCTGCATTGATGAAACAATGAACAATTATAAAATTTAAAACATAGTATGCAAGGAAAGATGTACCGGTAATAAGCAATTTAACAATTGAACAATGCAGCAATTCACCATTCAATAATATAACCGGTTAGAAGAACGCAGAGTGATTTAATTTCTGTCGCTCATATAGATAATTCTCTTGCGTTAGACAACGATTTGAACTATTTTGAAGTTAAAGTAAATATACATAAGGAATATGGGGATACAATTTTATTCCATATCCAATAATCGAAACATCCAAAAAATGGATAGATATATACATTTAAATATGGCTATATATAGACACATAGGAAAAAAGATGTATATATGTAGACATTAATGTCTAAATATAGGCATTAAAAGAAAGCTGATAAAACAGCTCAATAAATATGTTGTGCAATAAAGATAATTATGGATCAATCAGAATCAATAAATAATATAAAACTTATTGAAAATGGTTTAACACACATAAAATTTGAACTAGAACGAAATGAATCTAGTTTTTTTCGCATTACCCGCGAATCTCACTTAATTCTATACAGAGGAATGATCGAAGTATTAAAAGGTTCTGCAAATATTGAAGTTACGGGTCATCCGAGCAAAAGTCGTCAACACAAATATTACATAAGTAATCCTCCATGGAAAGAAATACATAAAGAAAAATTATCTGGCTGTTACAAAGCTTGGAGGTTCTCTTCACCTGTTGAATGTAAACCACCTAAAGATTTTCCCAAATTATATAAAGGTGATGATTTTTTAATTTCCTTTTACGATGCTTTAGCAATGATACAAACAGAATGTTTTATGAAAAAATCATTCTTAAGTAAATATATTTTCATTCCTGATGATGAAATGAAAGTAATAGAGTGGCTTCACGAAAATGTTCGAAATGAATATGAGCATTTTAAACCAAAATTATACACTGCTCTAATATCTGATCTAGGGAAAGCTGCTATTATTTCTTTAACGCTTACTAAAAAGTTGATAATTGAATCAGGAAATGTACGATCGGCAGTTCGTTATAAGTATATAGAAGAAATTATTGATGCCAATGTTCAAAGATTAAAATCTCTTATTACTTAAAAGTAATTTTTATACGCTGAACTTTACACAATAAAAGTGAGGTTCTTTATGAAAAGAATAGAAGAACTTGAATCTAATAAAGATGTTCAAAGTCTGTTAAATTTATTAAATACTAAAGATTTATTTTTACGAATAAGTATTATAAAGGCTTTGGCAAGAATTGGAGATTCAGTTTCCATTCCTTTTCTATTAAGTTTGCAAAAAGATAAGGACTTACCAATTAAAGAATCAGCAACCAGAGCGTTAGGGGGATTCCCAGTTTGTAAGGAATGTAAAAAATTTGTTGGCAAAACTGATAAATATTGTAAAAATTGTGGTGCTGATTTGGGAACTAATAATATCAAATTAGGAAACCATAATGTTCAAATATTCGAAACAAAAAGAATCGAAGAAAATTCTGATAATATCCGACCAAATGAACAACAAATTTTAGATATAAACGGGAACTTATTAATCTTAGCAAGAGTTTTTTTAATTTTATACCTTCTTATTTTAGGAATAATTTTTCAAATGATTAATTATCCATATCAATTTTCATCTAAAAGTTTTATAATCGACTTTGTTCCATCTTCAATTGGTTCAGGATTAGGTTTTGGTTTGATAATTTCTATTATTGCCTTATTTCGTAAATTAAAAAATAAAAGACCTACAAAAGCGACTTATATAAATTATTTAATTATAAGTACCGCTTTATTACTGTTATCGCTTCTACCTAAAATAAGAATAGGATTTTAATATGAAGCTATTTTTAAAATCAATTTCCAATAAACTTAAATCATCGTACATATTATGGATTACTCTTAATTTTATAATATAAATGTCACAAGGAGGAATATTTACAAATGGATTTTCTGGAATACAAATCAATTATGATTCTGATTTTTTCCCATTTGCTCGCCAATTTCTTGACTTTAGTACCTATGATTATACTGAGTTTCTCGTATATACAATAGTACCCATACTTTTATACTATTCATATTGGTTGCGCTCAAGAGATAAAACCAAAAGTAAAATATTTATTGAAGAAAAAATCTGTCCCAAATGTTCTTCGACTAATCCAGTAGATTGCATCTTTTGTACAAATTGTGGCAGCAGACTTAAATAAACTAAATATTGCCTAAAATGCAATTTAAGTTGACAGCATTTTACAAACTCGGCTTTTTTGAGATTTCTGTTGTAGATGATCCGCTTAAAGTATCTTGTTCAACGTAGTCAAATTAATCAATAGTTTTGCAAACTGTGCTTTTCATAAACGGAAAATTAAGCATCCCGCTTCGCGGGACTTAATCATCGGCAGAAGAAATAAATATAAGTTTCTTGTTATGGGCTGCAGCTTAATGTGGGGCGTTAGCTAGTAAACAAAAATAATAGTTGAAATTTAACATGTAGTATCATAAAATTAGTACTGTGAATAAATTAAATTCCAAGCAAAAAAAGATTTTAGACAATATTTTTAAGGAGCCAATAAAATCCGATGTTCTTTGGAAAGATATGATGAGTTGGGAGCGGAAATTAGTGAAGGAAGTGGTTCAAGAATCAGAATTTATTTAAATGGAGTGCGAGCAGTATTTCACAGACCACATCCGAGGAAACAAACAGATAAAGGTGCGTTAAAATCAATGAGAAGATTTTTAATAGAAGCAGGAGTGAAAAATGTTAAAATATAAAGGATACTCTGGTGAGGTTGAATATGATAGTGAAGCTAAGATATTCCATGGAGAAGTATTGGATACAAAAGATGTAATTACATTTCAGGGAAAAAGTGTTTCGGAAATTGAAAAGTCATTCAAAGAATCAATTGATGATTATCTTGAATTTTGCAAAGAAAGAGGGGAAGAACCAGATAAACCATTCTCGGGAAAATTTGTATTAAGAATATCTTCAGAATTACATCATAAGATATACCTTAATGCAAGAAAAAAGGGGAAAAGTATAAATAACTGGATAATAGATTTACTAAAAGAAGCCAGCTAACGTTATAAGGGATTCATGCCTAAGCCTGCCGAGGCATAATCCTTTGTTGCAAGCCCGGTGTCTGAGTACACGGATGTTTTTAAGTATCTTTCTTACTTCTTCCCTGCTAAGTATAACCGTAAGTTTGAAGACACGTTTGGGACGGATGATGTTAAAAACATTGAATTTTTCATTTAGGGTTATCTCATAAAAGAATTTAATTGCACATAGAGCAATAGTCATAGCAGCACGTGAGTAGTTCTTGGTATTCTTGAGAAACAGGAAATATTGACGAATATCTTCTTCAGAAATGGAATCAAGAGGTTTATTAAAATACTCAATAAATTTTACAACACGGTAAGAATAAGTTTCTTGAGTTCGTTGAGAAAGACCGAAAAGTTGCATATTTTCTTTAAGTCTTTGAATTAGTTCGTTCATAGTATACCTCGCTAAATTATTGATGGTAGAAAAAATTATTTAGATGGGGTATACTATGTAAAAGCGGGATGCAATGAAATAGGTAGAATGCCGAATAACTCCCCGCCGCTTGCGGCTTAGTTCAACAAGCTGCTCAAGCCGACAGCTTTTTTCGCATTCGGCAATTTACAAGTTATAATGTTGGTCGTTCCGTTTCGGCAGTCTTGTGAAAGGTAGTCTTGCTATGAAAATATTTTCTAAACTTAAAATATATTTAATAAAATCGGTATTGTTGTTATGGGCTGCGGCTTATCAGCAACGCCGTTATATGTAAAGGAAATAAAATGTCATTATTAGTTCTAGGTTTTCCAAAGTTTAGTGATTCGGATTTTGATTGGATACAGAACCATAGAAAGAATTATGATAAATTATATTATTCCATTGTGAATCCTCATTTTACAATTGTATTTCCAACATTTAATGTAACCGAAGGAAATTTTATAGAAGAAGTAATTGCCAAATGTAAAAACCAAAACTCAATAGAATTTATAATTAGGAGTGCCGTAATAAACAAGGATTCTTTTATAAACACTTATCATGAATTTCTTGTACCAGATGAAGGACATTCTGAAATAATAAAATTACATGATAAAATCTATAGTGAAAAATTATTTTCGGAATTAAGGTTAGATTTAGATTTTATACCACATATTGGCATCGGAAATTCAGAAGATCCACTGATTTGTAAAAAAAATGTAGATGAAATAAATAATTTAAGTATGGAAATTACTGGAATAATCGAGAATTTAGAGATTGTTAGTTATGAAGATAACAGAATTGAAACATTAAAGAAAATTAAGTTAAAATAAAAAGCATATAACGTTATAAGGGATTCATGCCGAAGCTTGCCGAGGTATAATCCTTTGTTGGACTAAGCCGCAAGCGACTAACTCGACTACCTGTAATTTCAATAAACCAATTCTGGTTTATAAATAAAATGTTTTATAGAAGTGATAAAGCCGAATATGTCCGGAAGAGAGATATTGAAGGGATAAAATTTGATTTTTTTTCGATAACCAGCTTAAGCGTAATTATAAATTCATTAGTATTGAGAAGTTTTTGCATACTTGAAATAATTAATAGTCTAAAGCCTATTAAATTTGAGAACTTTAAGATTTAATTTAAAGTTATATGTTTTTCATTTATAATATAGGAATAATTATTTAAAGGTGGAGATTTATCATAATAATTAAGGCGCTGTAGTGTAAGGACTAAATTCATGTGATTTCCGCATACCGGACATAAAATTATCGAGGACTTTTTTGTTGCAGCGGTTTTATCATTAGGTTTTGTATTGATTGTAGTAGTTGAATCGAATAGTTGCCTAACAATGCTAAGAAGATTCCGGTTTTTTATGGCGAACAACCCGAAGTATCTAACTTTAACAAATCCTTTAGGGAGTACATGTTGAAGAAAGCGCCTGATAAATTCTTCAGTAGTATTTCATAATCTTGTAAACCTTAGTTTTGGAGTCTTTGTATTTGAAGATAACAAAACCTCCTTGATGTTTAATAATCCTGTTATTAGAAATAGCAACCCGGGAGACATACTGAGCCAGATATTTCATAGCATGGCATCCATTACCAACCGGGATTGAGTTAACAACCCATAGTACTCATAGTTATCCTCGCAGCTTCTTATTTAGGGAAATGCTAAAGCAATATCCATTACTAGAACCAAGAATAACTGAGAGAAGAAACAACCAGTTTGAATTATTTGGAGCGAAACTGCTGAATTCGGAAGTGAATATTAATGAAGAGCCGGTGTTGAAATACTGCACGCCGGGATCTGTGCGGGGATGTTTGGTGACATGCATTCCTACCACGACTGTGGCAAATAATCGTATTCATATATTTATTGAATTAGACTAGATAAAAGGCTATATTTTAGTCATTATAAAATTGAGGTTGATAGTATGAAATTTAGCGAAGCAATAAAGTCAATAAGCTATTTAAAAACTCATGCATCGGAAGTAATTAGAGATATTTCGGAAAATCAAAAAACAATGGTAATAACACACAATGGAGAAGCAAAAGTTGTTCTTCAGGATGTGAAAGTATATGAACAAACACAGGAGGCTATATCTTTATTAAAAATACTTGCTATAAGTGGAAAGGAACTTAAAAAGGGTAATTATAAAACATTAGATAAAACATTCAAGGATGTTCGAAAAAGAATAGGTGAATTCAAAAAAGAACAAAATGAAATACAAAGTTAATTTTGTCTCTGAAGCAGAGGAAGACTTGTTTCAAATATATAAATATGTTTATCTAAATGATTCTGAAGAACAAGCAGAGAAGTTATATTCAAAACTTTATGAGAAATGTTTATTACTTCAAGAATTTCCAGATAGGGGACACATCCCACCAGAATTAAATTTATTAGATATTGATGGTTTCTTAGAGATTCATTATAAACCATACCGAATAATCTATAGAATGGTTAGAAGCGAAGTATTCATTCATTGTATAATTGATGGAAGAAGAGATATCCAAAAATTATTACAAGAAAGATTATTAAGATAATATAGAAAAAGGCAGCACGATCACTTCCCCTGGCTTCCCAAAAAAATTATGAGTATAAGAAAACCAATAAAACTGAAAATCAATTCTAAGAGACGATTTCTTCCTTAGCCGGTATAAATATTGGCTTAATGAATAAAAAGCCTTCAGAACGAAAAAAATGGCCGGAAACCTACGCTATTTCGTATGTTATTTTGCAGCTGTATTGATGAAATGTCGAGGGCCATCATATTCCCCAGGTAGGGCCAAAAGGATTCCCCACCCCAAAACTATATTTAGCGTTTTGAAATTTAAGTAAAAATTAATAAAAACTTACTATAATTTCGGTTTCATTTTTTTTCTATAAGATTCACCTTTTATAATTATCTGATGAGCATTATGACATAATCTATCCATCAGTGCATTTGCCATTATGGGATCCGGAAAGATATTTCCCCAGTCACTCATTGAACGGTTACTTGTCAAGATAATAGATTTCTTTGAATATCTTGCATCAGTAATGGCATAAAGATGTTCTGCCGAGCTCTGGTTAATTTTCTTAAAGGCAAAGTCATCAATAATTATCAGATCATACTTTATAATAGCATTTAACTGCTTAGATAGTTTCCCAACTAAATCAGCTTGTGATAAAGCAGTAAACAGTTCATGGAAGTTGTAGAAGCCAACAGACAAATACTGTCTGCAAGCAGCATGTCCTATGGCTTTAGCCAGATAAGTTTTTCCGGTTCCGGTTGGACCGATAAAAAATACATTTTCCCCTTTTTCGATAAACCGGCATGTAGATAGCTGTTTGATCTGAGAGGGGTTGATTGAAGGGTTAAAACTAAAGTCAAAGCTTTCAAGAGTTTTACCGAACTGCAGATGTGCAGCGCTCAGAAGTCTCTGGAGTCTTCTTTGCTGACGTGTTTCCAGTTCATCAGCTAAAACCATCGAGAGCATATCGTTAAATGATAACTGATTCTGGGCGGCTTCCATTAGCCTTAGCTCAAGACTCTCCAGTGTGCCGGAAAGCTTTAGAGCTTTAAGTTGTTGTTTTAATTGAGCAATATTTGACATAAAAGAGTTTCCTTTCTGATATTAAGTTGTTAATTAGTTATTGTTAATAAAGTAATCTATTCCCCTTATAAAGGTGGATGTTTCATCAGAGATATTCATCTGCTGATCCTCCTTAGGTTCAATTAGTTTTTCAATTATTCCCTTAAATATTTTGGGAGATAGATGGCGGTAATTATCAATAGCTACCTGGCTTGCCGCAGCCACAATATCTTTAGGATATTTATTTGCAATATATAATATGCCTTGTGCTTTCCGCATATTTATATATGCATGTGGTGAGAGTATCTTATTTACAAGTTCTCCAAATTCCGGGCAGATTGCCTCTGCATTCTTTCTTACTGCGTATGGTAGACCACTATTCAAAGCTGACTGCATATTTTCCGGGAAGTCATTTAAGTCAGTTTGTCTATAACCGTTTGGGATTGTATGTTCCTTGATGAGCTTATCTTCATAATATACAGAAACAAGATTGTGCCCTACCTTAACCCATACTTTCTTTCCCACGTAGCGGTGCGGTATTGAGTAAGATTTTTTCTTGACTTGTATATAATGATCCGGATGAACTGCTGCTTCTTTCCAATATGCTGCCTCAAATGCTTCCAGTGCCAGAGGCAGAAGAGCAGGTTTTTCCGTACTTATAAATTCTTCATATGGCTTTAAGCCGGTTGTACCATGAGCTTTTTGTCCATATGTTCTGGATAAGCCAGTTAAGCATTGATTTGTTTGCCTCAAAAATTGCTATGTTATTATTAAGAGCTTTAATCTTTCCGAACTGCTGTCTTACGGTTTGTACATCCCTTTCTACAATGGGCTTATCCTTGGGTGTAGCTATACGGCAAGGGTTAAGGAAGCATTCATAATACTCGGCAAGTTCGGCATATGCTTTATTTATAATAGGATTATAAAGGTTTGGTTTAATTACTCCGGTTTTAAGATTATCAAGATAAATTACTTTCGGTACGCCGCCAAAGAAATTGAACATCCTTACATGGGACTGTACAAAGCTCTGTTGATCTTGGCTATAGACAAGCTCTACAAACTTAAAGCGGCTGTATGAGAGTGTACCTATGAAAGCATAGACTGCCCGGTTTCTCTTTGACAGAGGGTCATGGAGCATACCCATTTTTGCATAATCGATCTGCACTTGCTCTCCCGGTTGATACTCCAAACGGCATGTTGTTTTGTCATTATACAGTACATATTTATTCTCACGGATAAATCTCTTGAAACTGCTGTAACTTACCTTTCCGTCTAATTCATGTTTCTCTTGTATTACTTCGAATACTGTTTTGGGGTTTATCTTGTTATCTGTACCGGTTATAAGTTTACTGATCTCTTCCTTATAATCTTGAAGTATACATTGGGCTTTAGTTGGTCTACCGGAAAGTTTAGGAATAATACCCGGTAGAATGGACAAGATCTTTTCTTTATCATACCCGGTTATCCCAAGAGCGGTAACCTCTTTGATGTATTTTCTTATTGTCTTACGGTCTATTCCTGAGAGCTTTGATATTTGACTGATACTCTGAGAATCAAAATAACGTCTGATAACTTCGACTATCTCCATATTAAATATCCTTTGATAAGCCACTTTTTCTCCGGTTTGTTATTTAATGAAAGAGGAAAAATGGACTTAAAATAATTGCTTTACTATTTAGCTAAAGAATAGTTATATGGGTGGGGAATGCTTTTGACCCTGGCTGGGGAATCCTTTTGACCCTGAGTGGGGAATGCTTATGGCCCTAATTCAAAAATACTGGGGAATACTTTTGGCCCCTGACAATGAAACTATGAACAATTATAATGTTTAGGGAAAAGCATACCAGGATAAGATATCCTAGTAATAAGCAATTTAACAATGCAACATATAGCAATTCACCTTTCAATATTATTTTCCGGTTTCGAGAACACCAGAGGGAAATAATTCTGTCTCCTATATAAATAATTCTCTTGCGTTAGACATCGATTTGAACTATTTTGAAGTTAAAGTAAATATTCACAAGGAATATGGGGATTCAATTTTATTCCATATCCAATAATCGAAACATCCAAAAAATGGATAGATATATGCATTTAAATATGGCTATATATAGACACATAGGAAAAAGATGTATATATGTAGACATTAATGTCTAAATATAGGCATTAATAAAAGGATAGTAAAACAACTCAATAAATATGTTAGCTGCTAAATGATAACAAATAATAAATATTTATAATAACTATAAAAATCACCTGAAAAAAATCGAATATAAATTATAGAAATTGTATTCAAAAATTTTTAATAAAAGACAAAAGGAAAAAATGAAAAAGCTATATTTAACTTTGTTTTTATCACTTATACTAGTTGAACCTATAATAAGTCAGTCATTAAAATTAAATATTTATGGTGGTGGTGGGGCATCAAATAAATCATATAGCTATTCTGCAACGTATGGTTTTGTATTTTTGGGTACAACAACAGAAAATTATAGCATACGAGGATATTATTTGTGGGGAATTAACATTTCTTATCCTATTTATGAAAAAGAATTTGGATTGTATATAGAATCAAATAATAGATTCTCAAATGTTTCTCCTGTTTCATATCGGAGTAATATATTGACGGCAGGTATAATTTGGCGCAAACCCATTTCTAAAATAGAAATTGAATTATTGGGAGGTTATGGATATTCATGGGATAATTATGAATTAACAAAAAGTCAGGATGAAAAATATTCAATAACTAATGGTATGTCAGTTTTCCATAGTGGTTTTAATGTATATGTTCCTATCAATACTATTTTCGAATTATCAATAGGTGGAAGATTAACTGTAAATAACAAAACTCATATTTCAGTATCAAATCACTTCATGAGTGAAAATTCACTTAAGGTCCCATCATTACTTTATACAGGAATCGCGGGCATTAGTATAAATATTTTAAATATTGTTAAATAAAAAATGAAACCAGAAAAGTAGCTAACGCAAAGCAATTTAAGTTGACAGCATTTTACGCAATCGGCATTTTAGAGATTTCTAAATAAGATGATTCGCATAAAGTATCTTGTTCAACTGAAGTGCTCTAATAAATTTCTTGTCCCGCAAATTGCAAAATACAAAGACAAGAAAATTTATATATTTTGCAATTTGCCGGGACTTAATCTTCAGTATTAGTAAATAAAATAAGTTCCTTGTTTTGGGCTGCGGCTTAAATGCAGGTCGTTGCAAGTATAAAGAGATATTATGGAAAAACTTATTAAAGAAAAATTTATAGTACTCTTATTTTTATTTATAGGTTGTACTGACCCAATTTATTTTATGGGAAATCAGACACCTCCAAACTTAGTAGGATTATTCATTCCGTTTTATGTTTCTTGTTCAAGGTAGTTCTGCTATGAAAGATTTTTCAAATTATAAAAAATGTTTAATAAATTCGGCATTTCGGTATGTCATTATAAAAATGGACGATCTAAATATGTAATCAATAAAAAAAGACACGATAGTTCCGGAGGAATAGATTTTAAATATGATTTAAATGGATTTCTTATCTCTGAAACATGGATTAAGAAGAGTGATGATAAAATTTGCTATAGATTTATTTATAAATATTTGTTCTGAAATAAATAACCGTATAAAAAATAATAGTGCCTACCTGCGGGTAAGCAACAACGTTAGGTATTAACTCAAGTTTTTGAAAGGAATTATAAATGCAAAAATTACGTGTTGAAAGTTTTTCTATATCAATGGATGGATTTGGCGCAGGACCAAATCAAAACCTGGAAAATCCTTTAGGAGTTGGGGGTGAAGAGCTTCACCAATGGTTTATTCCCACAAAAACTTTTCAACAGAACGTATTAGGAAAGAGTGATGGTACATCAGGAGTTGATAATGAATTTGCCGAAAAAGGCTTTAAAAATATTGGCGCCTGGATTTTAGGGCGTAATATGTTTAGTCCATATCGCGGCTTACCTAATGTTAATTGGAAAGGATGGTGGGGAGAAAACCTACCATATCATGTTCCTGTTTTATCTTAACTAATCATGAGCGCTCCACAACGCTGCTTATATAGGTATAGACTATTTATATAAATGTGTGTATATTAAGAACAATAATACACATACATTTGGAGTAAACAATGAGAACAAATATTGTAATTGATGATAGACTCATGTCAGCAGCTCTTAAGACTTCCGGTTTAAAAACAAAGAAAGAAGTTGTTGAAGAAGGTTTAAGATTATTAGTAAAAATTAAAAATCAAAGAAAACTTAAGAAATTGAGAGGCAAATTAAAGTGGGAAGGAAACCTGGAAGAAATGAGAAAAGATAAATGACTTTTATCGATTCTTCAGTTTTAATAGACTACTTTAACGGAATTGAAAATTGGCAAGTTGAAAAACTTGACGAAATGTTAGGAAAAGAGATGGTAGTTATAGGTGATTATATTTTAGTGGAAGTATTACAAGGTTTTCGTGATGATAAAGATTATGTTATTGCCAGAAAAGTACTTAATACATTTCCTTGCTTTAATATTTGGGGAGAAGAAATAGCAGTAAAGGCTGCAAATAATTATAGAACATTACGCAAAAAAGGAGTAACAGTTCGAAAAACAGTTGATGTAATAATTGGAACATTTTGTATTGAAAATGACCTTGAGATATTACATAATGATAAGGATTTCTTTCCAATGGAAAAGCATTTGGGTTTAAAATCAGTAATATTAAAAGGCAGCTAAAGTGTAAGGGATTCATGCCGAAGCCAACCTATAATAAAAGTTACGGTTGGTAAACTTGCCGGGGGCCAACCCTCACAATAAATTGTTCTGTTTGGTAAATATAATTTTTTAATAAAGGAGAATATATATTAGAAGTTAAAGATTCTAAAAAAACAGGAGGAATTTATGGAATTTATTTTAAGAATGGTAAAATAATATTTAAAGATAAGTTTATCATATTAAAATAATTTTTCAAAAAAACGTGAAGCTCCCTGACTTCCCAAAAAGATTATGAGTACAAGAAAATCAATGAAACTGAAAATCAATTCTAAGAGGCGATTTTTTCCTTAGCCGGTATAAATTCGGCTTAGTGAATAAAAAGCCTTCAGAACGAAAAAAATGGCCGGAAACCTACGCTATAATAGAAAGTTGGTATTTTATAAAATAAAGGCATATATTATCTAACAAAAACAATGAGATAATGCGAAAGCACTTACAAATAAGATCAATAAAAGATACAAGAACTGATTTAGAATATTGGAGGAGTTGTTCAATTCAAGAAAGGATTGATGCAATAGAAATTTTGAGATCTCAATATTTGCAATTACAAAATAATGTATCAATAAAAGATGTTCAGCCAAGACTTCAAAGAGTTTATAGAGTTACTCAACAAAAATCAAATTGAATATCTTGTAGTAGGTGGATATGCAGTTGGAATTCATGGATATCCAAGATATACGGGGGATATAGATATATGGATAAAAATATCGGAAGAAATTGCCGATAAAATGGTTTCAATTCTGGAAGAATTTGGATTTGGTCCATATGAATTAAAAAGGGATGATTTTTTAAATTCAAATAATGTAATTCAATTAGGTTTTCCACCATTGATATCAACTATAAAATAACAATGATTATAAGTTTTAACTCAAAGATTATGCCTATATAAAATAGATTTCTAAACTAAATTATTTAAATAGTGAACGTTCAGTTGCTAACATTAATGATCTTAACCTGACAATTCAAATAAAATATTGTAATAATTTATTGCGCTACTCTAAAAGCCATTTAAAAACATCATGCATAAATTCAGAGCATTGAAAATCATTTATTCCTTTCCAGCTTGTCATGTATAATGATGTCATCCCATCTCCCATAACGATAATTTTTCCTCCCTTTTCTAAGTTTTTATATACGCCGAAAGGATAGTTCTCTTTTGCACTGCTGAAACAGAAGGGAGTACCTCCATCAATTATTCTGCCTCCATAGTATGTAATCTTTAATGCTTTTTCAGTTATTATGTTGTCCTTCGTAACCCCTCCCAAAGCTGTATCAGCACTTTGATTCCCGAATTGAATTTCGAAAGGCTTGATTATATCATTTACATTAGCATCATTAAGAGTTGACCAATAATCTTCATCCATTACAAGGAAAAGTGAACCGCCGTTTTTTAAGTACTCTGTTATAGCTTTAACTTCATCGGGAGTATATTTAGATGAAGGTATATGGATGAATAATAAGTTGCAATCAGATAATTTTTCCGGTTTAATTTCATCTTTCAAGTATAATAATTCTGCATTAACTGAAGAAGCTGTTTTTAAGAATTGATCAGTCATATATTTAACTCTATTAACCCAATTCTCATCCTGCCCCTTCATGTCTGAAGGATCATTCCAGAATTTCTGACCATGGGCTATATCCATATAGATTTTCTTTTGTGAAGGAGTCTGTGAAAAAAGTATATTGATTGAAACAAATAATGATAACAACAAGAAAATAAAAAACTTTGAGTTCATTATATCCTCCTTTTTAACCCTTTGTTAAAAGTAGAAATTATTAAATAGCAAAAAGCATATTCTCCCCTTTTTATTCGTTCCTTAATGATTTAACAGGATTTGAGGCGGCAGCTTTTATTGCCTGAATACTGATCGTTATTAATGAAATAAACAAGGCTGTTCCGCCGGCAAAAGCAAATCCCCACCAGTTTATGCTTATATGGTATGCATAATTTTGCAGCCATCGGCTCATTGCATAATATGCAATAGGCCATGCAATAAGATTAGCTATGAATATCCATTTTGCATAGCTTTTTGTAAGCATAAATATTATACCGGATATTGATGCTCCAAGCACTTTCCGGATTCCGATTTCTTTTCTCTTCTGTTCAATTATAAATGAAGACAAACCAAATAATCCAAGACAGGAAATAAATATCGCAAAGAGAGTAAAATAATTAAAGATTGTATTGATTTTAATTTCTGCTCTATAAAGATTATCTATTGTTTCATCAAGAAAGTGAAGTTCAAATGAGTTCCCGGGATATACTTTTTCCCATTGCTGCTTAATATTTGCAAGTGCGTTTGTTATTCTATTCTCTTTTATCTTGATAAATATAACCCCGGCTTCATTTAGCTCCGTAAATTTTTGTTTTGTTAAAAGAAAGAATATTTGCGGTGAAGTTTTATATTGCAATGATCCGAAGTGTGCATTTTTAACAATACCGATAACTTTCCCTTTTAGGTTGTTCATTTTGATCCATTTACCAATTGGGTTTTTCATCTGCATTTGATTGACAGCTTCCTCATTTAAAATGAATGCTTCATTTTCATCGCTTTCAAAATCTTTTGAAAAGTTTCGCCCTTCAATTATCTTCATTCCCATTGTCTTAAAATAATCATAGTCTACTGTATTAAACTCGAGTTTCACCTCCTTTTTATCTCTGCCTTCCCAATCAAGCGAAGGTGAAGTTTCTTGCCGGGTAGACATGACTGCATGTCCTTCAGTCGTTGGTAAAAAGTCTTTATAAGCAATTGAGATGATATCCGGGTATTGGAGCAGTGATTCTTTAAAAGGATGAAAATCTTTGACTAAATTACCCCTTAGAGGAAGATAGATTAATCCTTCATCATTAAAACCCGGAGTTGTGTTTTTCATATATGAAATTTGCTGATAAATGATAGATGTAGCTATAATTAATCCTATCGATAATGAAAATTGTATAACGATTAAAATCTTCCTTAATAAATGTCCTTTATTGTTGATGATAGGAGCTCCTTTAAACCCTTTTGCAGGATTTTAAAGCCGAAAGAAAAATAGCGGGGTAAGTTTCAGCCATTAAGGCTGTTAATATAACAATTGAAATCAAACCTAAAATTATTTTGTAATCAAAAAAATTTATTGTGAGGAACTTACCTGAAATCTGATTGAAGGCTGGCAGTGCAGCCTCAACCAGAGTTATTGAAATGATAAAGGAAAACATAACTATTAGGAAAGATTCCACAAAAAGCTGAATCATCAACTGCAACCTGCTTGCACCTATTGATTTTCGTACACCTATTTCTTTACACCTTAATGTTGAACGGGCTGTTGTAATATTTATAAAATTCATGCTGGCTATAAAAAGAATAAAGAAAGCAGCGAAAGAAAATATGTAAACATATTTTATATCACCCACTACAGCGTTATCATACTGGAGTCCTGAAGAGAAGTGAATCTCCTTTAAATGCTGGAGTGAAAAATTTATGTTTGCGGACTGTTGTATATTCCGATAATATACAGCATTTATTTTTTTTGTTATTTCTAATGCATTTGTATTTGGAGAAAGCTGTAAATATGTTGCAAATGTGAAATCGCCCCACAAATCCATATTAAATCCTATAGCTTTAAGAATGGAAGTGGGGATTATAAAATCAAATTGAAGAGTTGAATTATGCGGAATGTCGGCTATTAAACCGGTAACCTTATATAGCTTACCCCCACTAATGGTTAAAAATTTATTAACCGGGTTCTCATCCCCAAAATATTTATGTGCCATTGATTCTGAAATTACTATGCTTGAGGGATCTATTAAAGCTTTCCTTGCATCTCCTTCTATAAAGGGGAATGTAAACATACTGAATATGGAAGAATCTGCAATTATACCCTCATACTCTGAAAAAGATTTTTGTTTGTACTGGAAAACCAGGGCGGGTGCTTTTACTACTCTTGCATATTCTAATATTTCCGTTATTTCCTCTTTTATCTTAGGGCCTAATGGTGCAGGACTCTCGGGAGCGAGCAGTGATTTCGTTTCCATTATTATTCTATAAATTGAATCTGAGTTCTTATGAAAAGTATCAAAACTTAATTCATCTTTAACCCATAGAGAAATGAGGATGCAGGCAGCCAAACCAACTGCTAATCCGATAATATTTATTGAAGAATATACTTTATTATTTAAAATATTTCTTAGAGCGATTTTGAAATAATTTTTTAACATAGACATTTTCCTTTTACGCTATGCCCTCTATGCTTAGCGTTTTTCATTCATATTTTAAGGATTTCACAGGGTTTGCTATTGCTGCTTTTATGGCCTGAATGCTGACAGTACCTACGGCAATTATTAGAGCAATGCCGCCGGCAAGTGCGAACACCCACCAGCTTATAGTTATATGATAACCAAAGTCTTTCAGCCATTTATTCATGAAATAATAAGCAATTGGCCAAGCAATTAAATTTGAAAGAAGCACTATAATTATAAATTCTTTTGTAACCAGCTTAATTATCCCTGGCATAGAGGCTCCCAATACTTTTCTTATTCCAATTTCTTTTATCCTCTGTTCTATACTGAACATCGACAGACCTAATAATCCAAGACAAGCAATTATTACTGCCAACCCGGAAAAAATATTTACTATACTCCCGAACCTGGTTTCTTTTATGTACAATTTATTTAATTTATTATCGAGGAAAGAATATTCGAAAGGAATATCCTTGTTAACTTCTCCCCATTTCTTTTTCAGAAACCTTATAGTTGAAACATAATTTATGCGTCTTACTTTACAAAGAATAACTCCTGTTGAGGTTGGAGTTATTTGCAGCACCAAAGGGCTAATTTTATCACGAAGAGATTGAAAATTATAGTTTTTGATTACAGCAGAAATTCTTAATCGCTCATTCCCTCTTAACAGTTCTTTGCCGACTGCATTTTTTAATCCTAATTCAGCTTGTGCAGCTTCATTTATTATGATTTCTCCGTTGTTATTTAATGACTCATGAATTGTACCTTCTTTTATCTTCAAGTCTAAAAGTTTCAGATATTGAGGGTCAATGTAAGCCTTCCACATCTGAATATTTTTTGATTCCGGTCCATTAATCCTAAATGCTGATTTCATGTTTATTTCGCTAGGGAAACTGGACGCGACAGATGTCATTAAAACATTAGGATTATTTTGAACTTCTGTACAAAATACATTTGCACTCTTAGCTGTTTCAATATTTATCAACGGAATTAAAAGTACATTGTTTTTATTAAAACCCAGGTTTTTATTTTGCATATACTTTATCTGCAGTTGTACAAGAATTGTACATGCAATCAAAGCAATTGAAATTGTAAATTGAAAGGTAACCATTCCTTTTCTAATTAAACCGCCGGTTTTTGTTGATTTAAATTTATTCCTTAAAATAGAATTTAGTTTGAATGATGTGAGAAACAATGCCGGATATATTCCTGCTAATACCCCTATTAAAACTGCAGCTAAAAATATTACCAGTGGTGTTGCGGTTTCATTAATTAAATAAAACTTTAATTCTGCGCCCATAAGGTCTTTTGTGAACGGAATAGTCAATTCAACTAATATTACTGCAATTATTGAAGCGATTACACTCATAAGAATTGATTCCGCTATAAATTGTCTCAATAATTGTGCACGTACCGCTCCCATAACTTTTCTAACTCCAATCTCTTTTGTTCGCTTAGTGTATCTGGCAGTTGATAAATTTACAAAGTTTATAATCGCGATTAATAAAAGGAAAACAGCAATCACGGATAAGATATAGAGAGATTCTACATCAATATCGGTCGTCATTAAGAAATCAAAATGTGAAAAAAGATGTATGTCTTCAATTGGCTGAAGAAATAATGAAAGCCCCCTTGCATTAGATATCTCTTTGCTTTCCGGTTGCTGCTTAAGAAACGCCGGAAATTTTGCTTCGAGATTTTGAGCAGTATTCTTTCCCGGCAATAAAATATAAGTAAAAAAGCTCATTTGATTCCATCCATCAATACCTTGGTAATTGAACTCCTTTGTATATAGGGAGCTGAATGAAGCTATAAATTTAAATTGCAAACTTGAATTAGAAGGGGGATTGGATGCAACGCCGGTAACTGTAAAATTAAAAGCTTTTCCATTCCATCTTACAAGCTGAATAACTTTACCTATGGGATCTTGATGGCTAAAATATTTTTCTGCAATAGATTTTGTAAGCACAATAGTAAAAGGATTAGATAAAACATGGTCTTTGTTCCCTTCAAGCAAAACAAAACTGAAGAAATTAAAAAAATTTGAATCAGAATAGACTAATCCGTCTTCATAAAAAGATTTATTATTATTGTACTTAAATATCTGTTTCAGAGAAGATAGATAGTAAACTCGGTTATAATTGAGTACATCCTTAAAATTTTCTTTAAGTGCAGGACCAAGAACAGCCGGTGTTATAGGTACTGTTGAAGTTTTCCCATACCAACTTGAACTGGTTCCAATCCGGTAGATGTTCTCGTAATTTTTATTGAATTTATCGTAGCTGAATTCATTTTGTACATATAAGAGGATTAATATGCAGCTGGCAATTCCAACACTTAGTCCCGCAATATTAATGAATGAATAAATCTTGTTTTGAAAGATATTCCTAAAAGAGATTTTAAAATAGTTTTTTAGCATTGTGCAACTCCCTTTAAATTATTCCTATTTTTTCCTTTTGTACCTTTTGTCTTTCATTCATACCTCAGCAACTTTATCGGTTCGCTGTTGCTGGTCTAATTATCTACTTCATCTCTTTCCAGTTTCCTGTCTCCTTCCTATTTCCTTTATCTCTATATCCGTATCTCTTTGCGCCATGCCCTCTATGCTATGCGCTTTGCTCTATTGCTTTGCGACTTATTCATACTTCAAGCTCTTTACCGGGTTAGCCGTTGCTGCTCTGATAGCATGAATGGATACTGTGAGCATTGCAATAATAAGTGCCAGCATTCCGGAAATAATGAATATTCCTATACCGATATTGATTTTATACGCAAAGTTCTGCAGCCACTTTTCCATAATAAAATAAGACACAGGCCAGGCAATTACATTTGCAATCAAGACCCACTTTGCAAAATCTTTAGAAAGTAGAACAATGACCGCAGCTTCCGAAGCTCCTAGAACTTTTCTAATTCCAATTTCCTTCGTTCTTCTTTCGGTTACAAAGGCAGCAAGACCCAGTAATCCTAAACATGCAATAAAAATTGCTATGATAGAAAATATACCAGCTATTTCACTCGTTCTTTGGTCTGCCGAATAAAGGTTCTGCAGGTTTTGATCTAAAAAGTTGAAGCTGAAACTCTGGTCGCCGGCATATTTCTTCCATGCATTTTGAATAAAAGACAAAGTGCTTAAGTGATTACCAGGAGCCAAACGAAGAGTAATAAAACCTCCGACAAATTTCTTTTCGGGTATAAGGTGAATAATTAGCGGGCGTACCTGATGGTGGAGTGATTGGTAATTAAAATTTTTGACAATCCCAATAATTTCAAATCTCTTCTGATCGGTTTTTTTCTCACCGGGGAGAACAATATATCTTCCTAAAAGATTTTTCACTCCAAGAGTTTTCTCTGCCGCCTGATTAACAATGACAGCGGCGGTATCCAAAGGATGATCTTTAGAAAAAAATCTTCCTTCAGCCATATTTAATTTATATGTTTTAAGAAAATTAAGATCAGTATACATTACATGCAGATCTTCGAGCCTTTCAGCGCCTGTTCCTTCCAGCCAATAACCGGAATCACCGCTCTGGTTTCCCGGTATACCAGTAGAATTGGCGATACTAATGATATCTTTATTTGCTTTTAGCTCATCTAAAAAAGAATATGCCTGCCTTGAAAGATCATTTGCTTTATTAATTATAAGCAACTCTTCTTTGTCAAATCCGAGGTCTTTTGTCTGGACATATTTCAATTGTGTATATATAACCAGGGTGCCGATGAAGAGGATTATCGAAATAGTGAACTGAAAGACAACAAGCGTATTTCTAATAAATGATTTTCTTCCTTTCTTTTTCGTATCCGATTTAAGAACATCAACAGGCCGGAAAGAGGATAAATAAAATGCGGGATAACTTCCGGCGACAACTCCTACGATAATAACCAGGCTAAAAAGCAGAAAAAGTGATAGCGGATTCTTAATTATATCAAGGCTCATATTCTTGTTTGCGAGATCATTAAATAAAGGAAGCAGAATCTCCACAATTACGACTGCAATAGTAACCGCGATCCCGCTCATCAAAATCGATTCTGCCATAAATTGCCAGATAAGATGGGAGCGCAGCGATCCTAGAGTTTTTCTAACTCCAACTTCTTTTGCACGTTTTTCCGACCTTGCAGTTGCAAGGTTGATAAAATTGATGCAAGCAATCAGCAGAATAGCAATGGCAATTGCCGAGAAAATATAGACATAAGAAATGCTTCCGTTGGATTCGAGTTCATAATCGAGATGAGAATAAAGATGAATAGCAGTCAGCGGGTATATTGCATAACCATATTTATTTCCCTTAGATAAAAACTGTTCCAATGAAACACCTGTAACAGCTTTCAATTGAGGTCCGGCATGTTCTATAAATATTTTGTTTAGTTTACGTTCAAATTCAGCCGGATTAGTTCCTTTCCTCAAAAGAAAATATGTATAATAATTATTGCTCAGCCAATTCGGATTTCTGCTATCATCTACAGTAGTAAGCGAAGCGATAAAATCAGGATGAAAATGAGAATTGCGGGGAACATCTTTAATAACTCCAGTTACTATGTAATCGTTTTTTTTATCCTTGTTTAAAATTTTTCCAATTGGATTTTCATTACCAAAATATTTTTTGGCTGTTGATTCAGTAATTACAACAGTATTCGGTTGAATAAGTGCGGTCTTTGGGTTTCCTGCAAGAAAGGGGAGTGTAAAAACATTAAATAAAGTTGAATCGCCCCAATAAAATCTATCTTCGTTAAATGTCTTATCCTTATATCTAATTACAGGCGTTCCTTCATAGTGCAGTCTTGCATAAGCTATTACTTCGGGTAAAGCATGGTAGATTCCCGCTCCCATCGGTGCAGGACTTAATGCAGATTTGATATCATGTCCATTTATGGTCCCAAATACAGTTGGTCTATAAATTTGTTCAGCATATTTGTTGTATTTATCATAACTCAACTCATCCTTCACAAAAAGCATAATCACAATACAGCAGGTAATGCCTACTGCAAGTCCGGCAATATTGATTAAAGAATATATCTTAGAGTTTCTCAGATTTCTAAGAGCGACTCGAAGGTAACTTGCTATCATAATTGACTCCTATCTTATTCATACTTCAAGCTCTTTACCGGGTTAGCTATTGCTGCTTTAACTGCCTGAAAACTTACAGTTACCAGCGCAATAATGAGTGCTATACATCCAGCAAAGATAAAAAGCCACCAGCTGATATTTATTCTATAAGCAAACTCCTGCAGCCACTTATTCATAATATAATAAGTAACAGGCCAGGCAATTATATTGGCTATGATAATCCATTTAATAAATTCTTTAGAAAGCATCAAAAGAATTGATGGAACTGAAGCTCCCAGAACTTTCCTTACTCCGATTTCTTTTGTCCGCTGCTCAGCAAGGAATGTTGCAAGTCCGAATAATCCAAGGCAGGCAATAATAATTGCAAGGGTAGAAAATGAAATAGCTATAACTCCTACTTGCCGTTCTGCTTTGTATACTTCATTAAATGAATCATCCATAAATTGATAATTGAAGGGCATTCCCGATGTCATACTTTTCCATTTAATACCTGCTTCTCTTAATATGCTTGGAATCCGGGCTGCACTTACTTTAAACGAAGCAAGATCACTATTCCTACCGAATACAAAACACAAAGGGCCGATATTCTGGTGAAGTGATTCAAAATGGAAATCCCTAACTTCACCGATTATATTGTAGGTAACCAGTCTTCCTCCTCCAATCCATGTATATAATTTTTCATCAATGGGATTTTGATAGCCGAGCTGCTTAACTGCTGTTTCATTAAGAATAATTGATAATGAATCGGAGCCGAATCGCTCAGAAAAATTCCTTCCTTTGATTAAATTTATCCCTAATGTCTTCATATAATCGTAATCAATTATCCATCTTTGCATTGTAAATCCGCTTCCGGAAACATTGGCAGCTTTATTATAAAATGCACTATAATTTCTAGCGGAGGGAATAGGAAGAAATCCTGATATAGTTGCTGAGGAAATACCATTGATTTTCAGCATCTCACTTTTAAAAGCATTGATATTGTTTCCAAGAGTGTATACATCTTTTATAATTAAAATCTGGTCTTTTTGATAACCCAGATTTTTGTTTTGTATATAGTTAAGCTGGTTATATATAATGATTGTCCCCGTTATAAGAATAATAGAAGTAGCAAACTGAAATACAACTAGAACACTCCTAAGACCTCCGCTTTTGCTGCCTGAGGATAGTTTCCCCTTAATAATTTCAACCGGATTGAAACGGGAAAGAAAAAATGAAGGGTAGCTTCCTGCTAATAATCCTATAATGAAAGGAAGGGAAAGAAGGAATAAAAAAATTTGAGTTGAAAAAAGGTTATTTATCTTAAGTTCTTTCCCGGAAATATTGTTAAAGAATGGTAAAATATTATAAACTATTATAACTGCCAATATAACTGCAATTAAAGAGGTTAAAGTGGATTCCGTAAGAAACTGTGCAATAAGGTTTTTCCTCTCAGTGCCCAAGACTTTACGGATACCCACTTCTCTTGAACGGTTAGCCGATCGTGCAGTAGTAAGGTTCATAAAATTAATGCATGCAATAAACAATATGAATAATGCAACGGCTGAAAAAATGTAAACGTACTGAATATTCCCGGTAGGACTCATTTCCTGTATGCGTTTGGAATATAAATGGATATCTGTTAAGGGAATAAGTGAGGACTGGATTTTGTTTCCCGCCTTTTCAAACTCTTCTTTGCTGTTTACCTGAATATGCTGCTTTGCATAAGGGAAAACATATTTATCATCATAATCCTCAAAATTTTTTTCAAATTCTTTATAATCAACACCTTTTTTTAACAGCAGGTATGTATGAAAATTTGAAGAAACGAAATTACCCCAATCATAATTTAGATTTTTCATCGGGAAAAGAAAATCAAATTTGAAGTGTGAATTTTCGGGCATATCCTCAATAATTGCAGAAACTTTATACAATGTTCTGTCGTTATCATCTGTTTCAATGAATCTACCTACTGCATTAACTCCTCCAAAATATTTTTCTGCAGTTGATTTATTTATTACAACAGTATTAGGTTCATTCAGTACTCTATCGGTTTTTCCTGCCGCAGCCGGGAATGTAAATACTTTAAAAGAATGTCGAATCTACATATGCAATCCTCTCTTCAGTATTATAATTATTATCTTTTTTCACAAGTTTCTTCCCGCCAAAACTGTAAATGCGAGTATACTCTTCTACTTGCGGATAATCCTGTTTTAGTAAGGGTCCCATCATATCCGAACAAACGGGTATAGCAAGCTCTGTCCCTCCGAACTTTATATCGGTGTTTATCCGGAAAATCCGTTTTGAATTTTTATGAAAGCTGTCGTAGCTTAATTCATTCTGAATGTAAAGGAGTATCAATAAACAGCAGGCGATACCAATTGCCAATCCGAAAATATTAATGAAGGAGTAGACCTTTTCTCTCCTTAAATTTCTTACAGCCACTTTGAAATAATTTCTTAACATTAAACCTCCCTAATTTTTAATGTTTCGCATATGCGTTATGCGATTCATTTATTAGCGATCATTCGTACTTCAATGACTTAATTGGATTCGCCTTTGCTGCCCTAATTG